>NZ_JBVIMX010000008.1:45503-297121 GCF_055579625.1 Streptomyces sp. NPDC032721
AGGGGGGGGGGGGGGGGGGGGGGGGGGGGGGGGGGGGGGGGGGGGGGGGGGGGGGGGGGGGGGGGGGGGGGGGGGGGGGTTGTTGTTGCCCCCCCCCCCCCCCCCCCCCCCCCGCTCGCCCTCTCACGCCTTCGGCAGCTGCGCCTCGATCGCCGCGACGACCACCGTGTCCCCCGGCTCCGTACGCGGCCGGAAGCGGCCGACGGTCTCACCGGCGGGGGAGACGAGGAACTTCTCGAAGTTCCACTGGACGTCCCCGGACTCGCCCTCCGCGTCCGCGAACGACGTCAGCTCCGCGTACAGCGGGTGCCGGTGCTCGCCGTTGACCTCGATCTTCTCCAGGAGCGGGAAGGAGACCCCGTAGCTCGCCGAGCAGAACTCCGCGATCTCCTCCGCGCTCCCGGGCTCCTGGCCCGCGAACTGGTTGCACGGCACGCCGAGGACGGTGAACCCCCGGTCCGCGTACGTCTTCTGGAGCTCCTCAAGGCCGGTGTACTGCGGCGTCAGGCCGCACCTGGACGCGACGTTCACGACCAGGACCGCCTTGCCCTTGTGGGCGGCCAGGCTGGTCGGCTCGCCGGCCAGGGTGCGCAGCGGGATGTCGTACAGGCTCATGCGCTGTGTCCTCCTCGGTTGCTCGGGAGCATCAAATGTCCCGAGACCGCAGGCTAACGCGACCCACCGACAATCAGGCCGCGGCCCCGGTGAGGATCACCGAGCGGGAGAGGTTGCGCGGGCGGTCGGGGTTCATGCGGCGGCGCGCGGCCAGTTCCACCGCGAGCCGCTGCGCACGTACCAGCGAGGCCACCGGGTCGAGCGCGTCCGCGCTGAACAGGGCGCCGGTGGCGGCCACTTCGTCGCCCAGACCGGCCGGCGGCTCGCCGAACGACCAGACCAGGCTGTTCCCGTCGCTGATGCTGATCGGGCCGTGCCGGTACTCCATCGCCGGGTACGACTCGGTCCACGCCCGCGCGGCCTCCCGCAGCTTGAGCGCCGCCTCGTCGGCCAGGCCGACCGTCCAGCCCCGGCCCAGGAAGGTGAACTGGCCGCGGTCCAGCCAGAGCCCCGGCAGCGGCTCCTCCACCGCGAGCTCACCGTCCGTGATCGAGGCGGTGAGGTCGAACCCGAGCCCCGCGCGCAGGAGTTGGAGCGCGGTCGTGGCGAACCGGGTCTGCACGACGGACCGCTCGTCGGCGAAGGAGAGGTCCACGACGGCGTCCGCGTGCCTGGCGACCGGCCCCTCCGGCACGCCGGTCAGGACGAGCGCCGGGATGCGCCCCGACACCTCTTCGAGGAGGGCCAGCACCTCCGTCGTCGTACCGGAGCGGGTGATGGCGACGATCCGGTCGTACGGGCGGCCGAGCGCGGCCTCCGAGGCGGCGTACGCGTCGGTCTCGCCGTGGCCCGCGCGCTCGCGCAGCACGGCGTAGGCGCGGGCCATGTAGAAGGAGGTTCCGCAGCCGACGACGGCGACCCGCTCGCCGGGCTGCGGCAGCCCGTGCCCGGCGACCACGGCGGCGAGTTCGGCCGCCCGGGACCAGCAGGCGGGCTGCGAGGCGATCTCGGCGGTGACGTGGGCAGCGGCGGTCATGGGGGTCTCCCAGGGGTGGTACGGCGTGTACGGACGGGGCGGTGCCGGGCTGATTCTGGTCGCGGACGAGCCGTCCCACAATGAGCAATCAGTGAGCAATAGATGAGTTATCGCGGTGCGCGGGGGCATTGTCAGCGCATTGTCAGTGGTGCCTCCTACGCTCGGGAGCATGAGCAGATGGCTGAGTGACCCCCAGGTTCTGGTGGAGCAGGCCGCCGGGTACCGGGAGCTGGCCGGGCGGGGCGACCTGACCGGACTCGCGCACGCGGTGATCAGGGCGGCCTGCCGCAACGGGTCCATGACCGGACCCGGCGAGGCCAACATGGAGCTGCTGCGCGCGCTCCCCGACGCCGACCGGCTCGCGCTGGGACGGATATGGGCCGACCAGCTGCCCACGGTGCGGGACACGGGCCCGCACACCTTCGAGCAGTTCGGGCGGGACGCGGACTACCTGCGCGCCGAACTCCTGGTGGTGGCGAGCGGTGTGGTCCGCGGGCTCGACCCGGGGCTGCTCGCGGCCGAGCGGCAGGCCAGGCTCGCTCACCTGGCCGGCCGGTTCACGATCGTGTCCGGCAACCGCGACTGGGAGCTGCTGACGGCGGAGCTGGCCGCCGGACGGCCGCCAGGACCCGACGTGCTGGCGGTGTTCCGGCGCACCGCCCTCGACCGGCACGCCGAGCCCGCGCTGCGCGAGGCGATCGCCGTACTCCCGGGCCTCGTGCTCAACCCCGGCGAACCGTGGGCCGACCGGGCGCTGAAGGACCTGGCGTCGGACGCCGAGCCGTGGCACCGGCTGATGGCCCACCGGGCCCCGCTCACCGCCCGCGCCCCTTCGCCGAAGTGGACCCGTACCGCCCGCGAGCTGATCGCCGGGGTCGGCCCCGAGGAGGTGCGCCACCGGCTGTGCGGCTGGTTCGACCTCGTCGGCCTGCCCCGGCCGGTCCCGCTCCGCACCCATCTGCACCACGACATCGACTTCGCCCACCGCGTGGACCCGTACAACTCCCAGGCCCTGCGCGGTCTGGCCTGGCTGCTGCCGCTCCTGCCGCCCGCCCCCGGCACGGCGTCCTCCCTGTCCCGGCTCGCCGACACCGCGCTGACCGCCCTGCCGAGCGGGGCGCCGGCCGCCCCCGAGGTGGCGGAGGCCGCGGTCGTGGCGCTCGGCAGGTACGACGGCGAGGACGGCCGGGCCGAACTGGAGGACCTGGCCATGCGGGTCACCCACCGGATCGTCGCCCGGCGCATCGCCACCGCGCTGACCGGGAGGTGAGCGGGGGAGCCGGGCCCCACCTGGCTCAGTTTTCCGGCGGCTTCTCCAGCCGTGCCCCGCAGGACGCCCGGATCACCAGGTTCGGCCTCAACTGCACCTGGTGGAGCGGGGACGCGTCGCCCTCCGCCAGACGGCGCAGCAGGATCTGGGCGGCCAGCCGGCCCACCTGGAACTTGGGCGGCGAGACCGCGGTGAGGGGGATCTCCGCGACGTCCGCGAACTCGTTGTCGTAGCTGACCAGGGCCAGGTCGTCGGGGGTACGGAGACCGGCCCGGCGGGCGGCCGACTGGACCAGGGCCGCCTCGCGGTCGCCGAAGCACAGGGCGCCGGTGACACTGCCCGCGACCAGGGACGCCACCGACCCGTCCGCCCTCGCCGGGTCCCACTCGTCCATCCGGGCCGTGTCGTACACCGGTGTGTCCAGCCCGAAGTCCCGTACCGCGCGGGCGAATCCGGCCCGGATGGGGGCCGCCGTCGCCGCGTCCGTACGGACCACCAGGCCGAGGCGGGAGTGGCCGAGGGTGCGCAGGTGGCGGACCGCGTCGTACGCGCCGCCCTCGTGGTCCGTGCAGACGTGCTCGGTCGGGTCGCCGGGGCCCGCAGCCGTGAGCCGCCGTTCGACCAGGACGGCGGGGACGGGCAGCGCGAGGAGCTCCTCCGCACGGCGGGCCGGATCGCCCTCGACGTGCAGGCCCGGCACCAGGAGGAGACCGTGCACACCGGACAGCAGGAGTTCGGCGAGCGCGCTGTCCTCCGTACGGCGGTCGTAGTGCGAGCAAGCCAGCACGAACTGGGCGCCCGCCTCCGCCAGGACCTCCTGGATGCCCTGGATGACCCGGGGATAGTAGAGCGTCGTGTCCGGGACCAGGACGCCGATCACCCGCCGGTGGTGCGGGACTCCGGGGACACGGCCGAGGGCGAACGTGCCCGCGCCCTGCCGCCGTTCGACCATCCCCTGGGCGACCAGGTCCTCGTAGGCCCGTCTGACCGTCGTCACCGACAGACCCGTCTCGGTGGCCAGCGCCCGCTCGGTGGGGAGCTTGCTGCCGGGCGGCCAGGTGCCGTCCTGGATGCCGCGCCGCAGATCGGCGGTGAGTTTGCGGAACTTCAGCTCTCGGGCGGTCACGGTTCCCCCAGATCCCGGCACGTCATCATGTAATGCTCCTTGAATCCTATCGTCGCCACTGCCACCGGGGCCGTCGGGATGCCCTTCACCGGGGGTGGCGCCAAGGACCCAACCACCGCTACCCGTGCGGAAGTTCGCGCGGCCAGCTGCCTATCTCGCGGAGCAGGGTCATGAAGGCGCGCTCCGCAGGGGAGAGCAGGCGGTCGCGGCGGCGGACCAGGTTCACCGGGCGCGAGCGCGGGGCGGGGGTCACCGGGACCACGACCAGGGCCCCGGAGCGTACGTCGTCCACCACCGCGTGCTCCGAGATCAGGGTGATCCCGAGCCCGGCCGCCACGCACTGCTTCACTGCCTCGGGACCCCACACGTCACCGTGCGGAACGTCCGCCAACTCCCAGTCCCCCAGGACCTGTTCCTGCAGCTCGCGGGTCTGCGAGCCCGGCTCGCGCAGCAGGAAGCGGGAAGCGCGCAGGTCCCTCGGGTGCACGTCGGCGGAACCGGCCAGCGGGTGCGAGGGGGAGGCGACCACCACCAGCCGTTCGTCGAGGACGGTCTCCACGACGAGCTGGTTCGCGGTCGGGGTGCCGGCGACGACGGCGACGCCGATGCCGCCGCCCAGCAGCCGTTCCAGTACCGCCTCGTTGTTGCCGACGAAGATGTCGCAGATGATGCCCGGGTGTTCCCGCTGGTAGCGGGCGAGCAGCGGGGGCAGCAGATAGGTGCCCACCGTCGTCGTACCGCCGACCAGCAGCCTGCCCGAGGCCAGACCGCTGACCTGCTGCACCGCGGCGACGGCTTCCTCGGCGAGCAGGAAGACCCGCTTGCCGTACTCGGCGAGCACCTCGCCCTCCGCCGTCGGGCGGGTCCGGGCGCCGGAGCGGTCGATGAGGGTGACGCGCAACGACTGTTCCAGGCGGCGCACTTGGTTGGAGACCGACGGCTGGCTCATGTAGAGCTTGCCGGCCGCCGCGGAGAAGCCCTGGTGCTCCACTACCTGCATGAAGATCCACAGCCGGTGGAGGTTGAGCTCCATGTGCCCCCCTTGATCAACTGTGCGCGCGGTGAGCCTAACCGCGATCCGGCCGGATGGGGAGGGGTCGCGGTGGCCTGAATACGGCTATGGCCGCTATAGCAATCCGAGAGGTTCTGGACCCCGTGCGCCGGGTGCTACCTATGTCACACGGGGCGGCAGCCACCGCCCCGCGACTTCGACACACAGAGGTGGATCCGTACATGGAGCAGCTTCAGGTCAACGGCCGCGACTACCCGTGGCCCCGGCGGCCCGTCGTCGTGGTCTGCATCGACGGCAGCGAGGACGCCTACCACGAGCGGGCCATCGCCGACGGGCGGATGCCGTTCCTGGAGAAGATGCTGGAGCGGGGCGCCGATCTGCGCGGCGACTGCACGATGCCGTCGTTCACCAACCCCAACAACATCTCCATCGCCACCGGGCAGCCGCCGGCCGTGCACGGCATCTGCGGCAACTACTTCTACGACACCGAGTCCGGCACCGAGATCATGATGAACGCCCCGGAACTGCTGCGGGTGCCGACCATCTTCTCGGAGTTCTCCCGGGCGGGTGCCAAGGTCGTCTGCATCACCGCCAAGGACAAGCTGCGCCGGCTCCTCGGCCGCGGCCTTCTCGACGGCATCAACTTCTCCGCCGAGAAGGCCGACCAGGTCACCGACGAGGACAACGGCATCACCAAGGTCCTGGAGCGCGTCGGTATGGAACTGCCGTCCGTGTACAGCGCCGAGCTGAGCGAACTGGTCATGGCCGCCGGTGCCGACGTCCTGGAAAAGGACGCCCCGCAGCTGATGTACCTGTCGCTCACCGACTACATCCAGCACAAGCACGCCCCCGGCTCGCCCGTCGCCAACGACTTCTACGGCATGCTCGACGGCTACTTCGAGAAGATCGACGCCCTCGGCGCGGTCCTCGTCGTCACCGCCGACCACGGCATGAACGCCAAGTCCGACGCCGACGGCGTCGCCCAGGTGGTCTTCCTCCAGGACTTTTTCGACCGGAAGCTCGGCGAGGGCACCTCCCGTGTGATCCTCCCGATCACCGACCCCTACACCGTCCACCACGGTGCGCTCGGCTCGTACGCCACCGTGCACCTGCCGGACGGCGCCGACATCGCGGCGCTCGTCGCCGAGGTCGCCGCGATCGACGGCGTCGACACCGTCCTCACCCGCGAGGAGGCCTGCGAGCGGTTCGAGCTGCCGGGCGACCGGATCGGCGACGTCGTCGTCATCGCGACCCGTAACACCGCCCTCGGTACGACGCCCTCGCGCCACGACATCTCGGGCTTCAAGGAGCCGCTGCGCTCGCACGGCGGCCTCACCGAGCAGAAGGTGCCGTTCCTGGTGAACGCCCCCGTCGAGCTGCCCGCCGGACACCGGCTGCGCAACTTCGACGCGTACTGGGTCGGCACCGCCCTCGCGGCGGGCCGCTCCCTCACCGGCTGACCTCCGCCGCCGCAGGACCTCCTCCGCAGTACCCCACTGATCCGGCCCCGGTGCGCCTGCCTGGGCGCGCGCCGGGGCCGCGCCGTGCCCGTACCACCGCTCACCCACCTACCCGTGCACGTCGAGGACAGGACGCCGCCGCCATGGCCGACCTCGTACCACAGCAAGGAACGCAAGGAACGCAAGAGACACCACAGGCCACACAGGCACCACAGACCATCACCACCCGAGAAGCGCTGGACCAGGTCAACCCGGTCCTCGGCTCCGCCCGCGCCTCGCGCTGGCGCTGGCAGATCTTCGCGATCACCTGGGTCGCGTACGCCGGTTTCTACTTCGTACGGCAGGCCTTCTCCGTCGCCAAGCTGGGCATCCTGGACGACCCGGCCGTCAACACCGTTCTCACCAAAGGGGTCCTGGGAGTCATCGACTCCATCTACCTCGCCGCCTATGCGGCGGGACAGTTCCTGTGGGGCATGTGGGCCGACCGGTTCGGGCCGCGCGTCGTCGTCATCGGCGGCATGATCGGGGCGATCGTCGCCGCCTGTCTGATGGGGCTCAGCAGCGCTGTCATCGTCTTCGGCGGGGCCATGGTCCTCCAGGGCCTCTCCCAGTCCGCGGGCTGGGCGCCGCTCTGCAAGAACATGGGCAACTTCTTCACCGTCAAGGAGCGCGGGCGCGTCCTGGGGCTGTGGAGCACCAACTACGCCTTCGGCGGCCTGGCCGCCCCGCCGTTCCTCGGCTGGATGGCGTACTCGGTGTTCGACAGCTGGCAGGCGGCCTTCTTCGCCGGTGCCGCGACCCTCGCCGTCGTACTCGGCCTCTTCCTGCTCTTCCAGCGCAACTCGCCCAAGGACGTGGGGCTCCAGGACCCGGACCACGACCCGAACGCCGTCGTTCCGGCCGCCGGGGACGCCGAGGAGGAGCAGCTCACCGGCCTCGCTCTCTACCATGAGACCCTCCGCGACCGCATGGTCCTCACCCTGGGCCTGTGCTACTTCCTGCTCAAGCCGGCCAGGTACGCGATCCTGCTCTGGGGCCCGGTGATCGTCGCCGAGCGCATCCCCGAGATCGACAAGGCGGGCGCCACACTCATCCCGGTCGCCTTCGGGGTCGCCGGAGTCGTCGCGCCGATCATCATCGGCTGGGTCTCCGACCACGTCTTCACGTCACGCCGGGCGCCCGCCTGCGTCATCGCGCTGGGCATCCTGACTGCGGCGCTGGCCCTGTTCATGCCGCTCACCGCGACCGGCAGCGTCGGCGTCATGATCGCCGTACTGGCCGTCATCGGGGTCTCGGTGTACGCCGCCGACGCGATGATCTCCTGCGTGGCAGCGGTCGACTTCGGCAGCGCCAAGGGTGCCGGTACGGCCGCCGGGCTGGTCAACGGCTGCGGCTCGGTCGGCGCCATCCTGGGCGGGCTGCTGCCCGGGTTCCTGTCCGGCGGCGTCCTGTTCACCCTCTTCGCGGTGGCCGCGCTGCTGGCCGGAGCGCTGATGGTGCCGCACTGGAACAGGGTGCCGAGGGCCGCCTAGCAGCACGGGGAGTCAACTCGCGTGTGGGGCGGCGTTCGCGCGGGCGCCGCCCCGCAGCCGCCCCGTATACACCCCGAATTGATCTTGTACCTGTCGTACGTCTTGAGAAGGGGACCCCGCATGTCTGTCAGGAACACAGTGGTCAGCGCAGCCGTCAACCGTGCCGACACCGCGATTGTCGGAGGCGGCATCGTCGGGCTCGCCCACGCGCTCGCCGCCGCCAAGCGGGGTGACAAGGTCGTCCTGTTCGAGCGCGACGACTACGCGGTGGGCGCCTCCATCCGCAACTTCGGCATGATCTGGTCCGTCGGACAGCAGCGCGGCGCCATGTACGACCGGGGACTGCGCAGCCGTGCCGTATGGCAGGAGATCTCGGAGAAGACCGGACTGTGGGCCGCGCCCACCGGCTCCCTCCACCTCGCCCACCACCCCGACGAGGTCGCGGTCCTGGAGGAGTTCGTCGACATCACCGAGCCGGCCCGCGCCAACGGCACCAAAATGATCACCGCGCAGGAGGCGCTGGAGCGCAGCTCCACCGCCGTCGAGGACGGACTGCTCGCCGCGATGTGGAGCCCTACCGAGCTGAATGTGGACCCGCGCCGCGCGATACCGGCCGTCGCCGAGTACCTGATCAGCGAGTACGGGGTCGACATCCGCTTCGGCACCACGGTGCGCGGCATCGACCTGCCCACCGTGTCGACCACCGCGGGCGACTGGCGGGTGGACAACGTCTTCGTGTGCAGCGGCAACGACTTCGAGACCCTCTACCCCGAGGTGTTCTCCGAGGCCGGCATCGTCCGCTGCAAGCTCCAGATGATGCGCACCGGCGCCCAGCCCGACGGGTGGGAGCTCGGCCCGATGCTCTGCGGCGGCCTCACCCTGCTGCACTACGCGGCCTTCGACGACTGCACCTCGCGCACCGAGCTGGCGAACCGGATGGGGGAGCAGTACCCCTTCCACCGGGAGAACGGCATCCACGTCCTGCTCTCCCAGACCGCCGACGGCCGCCTCACCATCGGCGACAGCCACGCGTACGCCAGGACCCTCGACCCGTTCGAGAGCGAGGAGATCAACCGGGCCGTCCTGGACTACCTGGGCACCTTCGCCAAGCTCCCGAAGCCGGAGATCACCGAGCGCTGGGTCGGCTTCTACCCGTCCCTGCGCGACGGCCGCACCGAGCTCGTGGTGAACCCGGAGCCGGGCGTCACCGTCGTCAACGGGGTGGGCGGGGCGGGGATGACGCTGTCGTTCGGGCTGGCGCAGGAGCTGATCCCGAGCAGCTGAATCCCCGCCTGACGGACCCTCAAAGAGCCGGGCCCCGGCGGTGGTCGACCACCGCCGGGGCCCGGCCTTCGCGGTCCGGCCCGGCCCTCTCCCGTCAGCCCTTCGGTTGCGGTACGGGGTCCTCGCCGAACACCCACGGCGCGAGGACGACGAGCCAGCCGTCCGGATCCGCGAAGAGCACCGAACCCCGTTCCGGCCAGTACGCGTTGGCCGCCTCGACCGGTTCGTGTCCGCGCGCCCGCAGCCTGGCTACGGCCGCCTCGACGGCCTCGGGTCCGCGCAGGTACAGCACGAGCTGGTTCTCCGGGTGCGGCTCCGGTATGTGCGGCGGATTGCCGTGCTGGGTGATCTCCATGTGCACGGGGGTGCCGGGCAGCCCGAGCACGACCCCGTCGTATCCGTCGTGCCCCTCGTCGCCGCGCCAGGCCGCCAGTACGGGAAGCTCCAGGTCGTCGCGGTAGAAGGCGAGGACTTCGTCGTAGTGGGCGGTGGGGCGCGCGAAGCGCACGGCGCCCACGTCGAGGTGTTTCGGCCAACTGTTCGTCATGCGCGGAAGTATGCACGAACCGTACGGGGCCCGTGATCGGCCCTGAGGTGCGGCTCTCCTCGGCCGTGCGGACCAGGTCGAAAGTCGGCCGATACCGGCCCGCGCGCCCTTCCCCCGACAGCCCGGCGGTTGACGGGCCGCCGTCTCCGGACGCACCCTCGAAATATAGGTGCCCGATACAGCTGGTTGGCCCTGAAGCGGGCCGGCCCGGATGCAGGAGGAGCCCCCGCATGTGCGGAATCAGCGGATGGATCTCGTACGACCGTGAACTGCGCGCCGAGCAGCACGTCGTCGACGCCATGACCGAGACCATGGAATGCCGCGGCCCCGACGACCGCGGCACCTGGATATGAGAAGAGTCCCGCGCGCATCGGCGAACTGGCCGCCAAGGTGCCCTGCTCGCAGCCCACCGCCACCGCGGCCGTCGTCGCGCTGGAGAACCGGGGCCTGGTGTGCCGCGAACCCGACCCCACCGACGGCCGGGCGTCGTCGGTCCGGCTCACCGGGCGAGGCCCGCGCAGTGACCTCGCTGGCCCCGCTGCTGCGCAGACTCGCGGAGGCGGCGGAACCCGGTACTCAGTAACTGATGCAGGCCGAGTGCCACTCCGTATAGAAGTCGAACACCTCCGGCGAGCACTCCGGCGGCCCGTACTGCGAGGCCTTCGAGCCGACGTGCGGCAGATGCGCGTACGCGCCCACCCCGGGCCGGTTGACGTGCAGCATGCCCGCCTCGAAGCGGTCGATCGCCTCAAAGGCGCGCGACTGGGACGCGGTGAAGATGGTCCCGGACATGCCGTACTTCACCGAGTTGGCGATCTCCATGGCATTCTCGAAGCCATCGGCGTCGATCACCGCGAGGACGGGCCCGAAGACCTCCTCCTGCGCCAACTCGCTGTCCCACGCCACCCGTACGACGGTCGGCTGCACGTAACAGCCCTCGGGCAGGTCCTCGCGGACCTCCATCTCCCCGCCGCACAGCACCGTCCCGCCGTCGCGGACGGCGCCCGCGACGGCGTCCAGCGCGGCGTCGAGCCGGGCGGTGTTCACCACGGGGCAGATCCTCGCGTCCGGATCGTCGCCGGGGCCGACCCGCAGCTTCGCGAGCCTCGGCAGCAGGCGCTCCAGGAACTCGTCCCGTACGCGTACGTCGACCACGGCCCGGCTGGTCGCACTGCACCGCTGCCCGGCCTGCCCGAACGCCCCCTTGACCACCGCGTCCACGGCCTTGTCGAGGTCGGCGTCGTCGCACACGATGACGGCGTTCTTGCCGCCCAACTCCAGTTGCGTACGCAGCAGTCGGTGCGCTCCGCCCTGGTGGATGGCGGTGCCCACGGCCAGCGAACCGGTGAAGCTGATACCGGCCACGGCGGGGTTCGCGACGAGCGCCTCACCGGCCGCCACATCGCCCTGGACGAGGTTGAGCACCCCGTCCGGCACTCCCGCCTGCTGGAAGACCTCCACCAGCAGCGCGGACGAAAGGGGGGTGAGCGGCGACGGCTTGAGTATCGCGGTGCACCCGGCGAGCAGCGCGGGGGCCACCTTCCACATGGGGATGGCGAGCGGGAAGTTCCACGGGGCGATGAGCCCGACGACACCGATCGCCTTGCGGAAGGTGAACGCGAAGGTCCGCTCCTCCTCGGCCGGGGCCGTCACCCCGCCCAGCAGCCGGGCCTGCCCAGCGGTGAACTCCAGTATCGCGCGCGCCCGTTCGACCTCGCCCCGGGCCTCGGCGAGGAGCTTGCCCTGCTCGCGGGTGATGGCGGCGGCGACCTCATCGGCGCGCTCACCGAGGATGCGGTGCGCCTCGCTGAGGTACGCAGCCCGCCTGACGGGCCCGAGACCGCGCCAGGAGGCGAGGGCGGCCGACGCGGCGTCGACCGCGTGGTCGACGTCCACCCCGCCGGACTCGGTGAACTCGCCGATCACATCGGCGAAGTCGGCCGGATTGACGTTCTCCCGGGTCTGCCCGGACTCCGCGGCCACCCACTGCCCGTCGATGAAATTGAGCCGCAGGTGCTGTGCGACCGCGAGACTTTTACGCTCCACAACGGGTGCCATGCCCTCCCCTTCGCTGGACCGGGCCGGCGCCGGCGCCGGCCCGTTTCTCGAAGAACGTGGCCAGACTCGCGCAGGAAGGGGGCGCCCACAACGGCGGATTAGGGTATGCCGCCAATAGCCGCGCCCTATCGACCACTCCGCCGACCACGCCGCCGACCGGGCCCGCGGGCGGGGTCGCGCCTGCGGCGGGCAGTGCCCCTCCCCGCCCCTTCACCTAAACCGCTCCGCGGGGCCAGGGGTTCACCGCGCGCGGGTCGGTGGGTGGTTGCTCGCGCAGTTCCCCGCGCCCCCGGGGAGCAGCGTATGCAGGCCGAGGGCGGCGGTCGCCCCGACTGCGTACCAGAGCAGGTCCGGGGCGTTGAAGGTCGAGCCGAGGGCCAGTCGCGCGAGGGTGCTCCTTGCGCTCAACTCCGCGGGGAGCGGCGTCAGCTGGGCGAATTCCACCGCCCAGCTGATTCCCAGCGCGAGCGCCGCCGCGCGCCATGGGCGGATCCGGGGTGCCGCCGCAACCACGAGCGCGTACAGCAACACCGTGTACAGCGCGTCCCCCGCGTACTTCGCGAAGTCTCCCGAACCGGCGGCCCGGATGCCGAGAGCGGCGGCGATGGTGATCGCCGCCGCTCCCAGCGCGCCCAGGCGCATGCGGATCAAGCGGGCAGCTTCCGGAACAGCCCCTCCTGGACCACCGACACCAGCAACTGTCCCTCGCGGTCGTAGATCCGGCCGCGGGCCAGGCCCCGGCCGCCCGTGGCGATCGGGGACTCCTGGTCGTACAGGAACCACTCGTCCGCACGGAACGGGCGGTGGAACCACATCGCGTGGTCCAGGGAGGCGATGTCGAAGTTGC
The DNA here is from genome assembly GCF_055579625.1 of Streptomyces sp. NPDC032721. Classification (NCBI taxonomy): domain Bacteria; kingdom Bacillati; phylum Actinomycetota; class Actinomycetes; order Kitasatosporales; family Streptomycetaceae; genus Streptomyces; species Streptomyces sp. NPDC032721. Next base: position 58,231 of record NZ_JBVIMX010000008.1, read on the forward strand.
GGGAGCCCCAGAGGGGTTCGACGGGGAGGCGGACCGCGTCGAGGAGGGTGGTGTCGCTCGCGTACGCCAGTGCGCACGTGTGGACCAGTTGGTCGTCGCCGAGCGGGCCGACCGCGCGCATCCACACCGCGCTGCGCGGCTCCGCGCCCTCGATCTCCTCGCGGGTCCAGCGCAGGCCGTCGACGTAACGGATGTCGAAGGGCTGGCGGCGGGCCATGCGTTCCAGTTGTTCGGGCAGGGCGCCCAGGTGTTCGCGGATCTCCTCGGCGACCGTGGGGAGGGTCTCCGGGTCCGGGACCTCGCGGCGGGGCGGGAGCTGGTGCTCGATGCCGCCGTCCTCCGGCTTGTGGAAGGAGGCAGTCAGGTTGAAGATCGTGCGGCCCTGCTGGACGGCGGTGACCCGGCGGGTGGTGAAGGAGCGGCCGTCGCGCACCCGCTCCACCTGGTAGACGATCGGCACCCCGGGGCGGCCGGGGCGCAGGAAGTACGCGTGCAGGGAGTGGACGGGGCGGTCGCCCTCGGTGGTGCGGCCCGCGGCGACCAGGGCCTGGCCCGCGACCTGGCCGCCGAAGACACGCTGGAGGTGTTCCTGGGGGCTGGCCCCGCGGAAGATATTGACCTCGATCTGCTCCAGGTCGAGCAGATCGACGAGTCTCTCGGCCGGATTCGTCATGGTGTGGACTCCCAGGTTCGCGTACGGGTTCTAGAGCTGGCCGACGGACGTTACCCGGACGACCGCCCGGGCTTCCTCGTCGGACGCCGCCAGGTCGATCTCGGCGCTGATGCCCCAGTCATGGTCGCCCGCCGGGTCGGCGAACGCCTGCCGGACCCGCCACAGTCCGTGTGCCGTGTCCTCCTCGATCATCAGGAGCTTGGGGCCGCGCGCGTCCGGGCCCGTACCGAGGTCGTCGTGCTCGTCCCAGTACGCGTCCATGGCCTCGCCCCACGCGTCCTCGTCCCAGCCGGACTCGGCGTCCAGCTCGCCCAGTGCGTGGACGTTGTCGAGGGCGGCCAGTTCCACGCGGCGGAACATGGCGTTGCGGACCAGGACGCGGAAGGCGCGTGCGTTGGCCGTGACCGGCTTGACCTGGTCGGCCTTCTCCTGCGCCTGCTCGGCCGTCTCGATCTCGGGGTTGGCCAGCTGCTCCCACTCGTCGAGCAGGGAGGAGTCGACCTGGCGGACCAGCTCGCCCAGCCAGGCGATCAGGTCCTGGAGGTCCTCCGACTTGAGGTCGTCGGGGATGGTGTGCTCCAGGGCCTTGTACGCGCTCGCCAGGTAGCGCAGCACGATGCCCTCGGTGCGGGCCAGCTCGTAGTGCGAGGTGAACTCCGCGAAGGTCATGGCCCGTTCGTACATGTCACGGATGACCGACTTGGGGGAGACCGGGTGGTCGCCGACCCACGGGTGGCTCTTGCGGTAGACGTTGTACGCGTGCCAGAGGAGCTCTTCGAGGGGCTTGGGGTACGAGACCTCCTGGAGGCGCTCCATCCGCTCCTCGTACTCCATGCCGTCGGCCTTCATCTGGCCGATGGCCTCGCCGCGCGCCTTGTTCTGCTGTGCGCCCAGGATCTGGCGCGGGTCGTCGAGGGTGGACTCGACGACCGAGACCATGTCGAGCGCGTACGACGGCGACTCGGGGTCCAGGAGGTCGAAGGCGGCCAGCGCGAATGTCGACAGGGGCTGGTTGAGGGCGAAGTCCTGCTGGAGGTCGACCGTCAGGCGGACGATGCGGCCCTCGGCGTCGGGCGTGTCGAGCCGCTCGACGACCCCGCCGTCGAGCAGCGAGCGGTAGATGGCGATGGCGCGGCGGATGTGGCGCAGCTGCGCCTTGCGCGGCTCGTGGTTGTCCTCAAGGAGGCGGCGCATCGCCTCGAAGGCGTTGCCGGGACGGGCGATCACCGACAGCAGCATGGTATGGGTGACGCGGAAACGGCTGGTCAGCGGCTCCGGGTCGGAGGTGATCAGCTTGTCGAAGGTGGTCTCGGACCAGGCGACGAAGCCCTCGGGAGCCTTCTTCCTGACCACCTTGCGGCGCTTCTTCGGGTCGTCGCCCGCCTTGGCGAGCGCCTTCTCGTTCTCCACGACGTGCTCGGGGGCCTGGGCGACGACGAAACCGGCCGTGTCGAAGCCGGCCCGGCCCGCGCGGCCCGCGATCTGGTGGAACTCGCGGGCCCGCAGGGTGCGCACGCGCGTGCCGTCGTACTTGGTGAGGGCGGTGAACAGCACCGTGCGGATGGGGACGTTGACGCCGACGCCGAGTGTGTCCGTACCGCAGATGACCTTCAGCAGTCCGGCCTGCGCCAGCTTCTCCACCAGGCGGCGGTACTTCGGCAGCATGCCCGCGTGGTGCACCCCGATGCCGTGGCGGACGTAACGCGACAGGTTCTGGCCGAACTTGGTGGTGAAGCGGAAGTTGCCGATCAGATCGGCGATCTTCTCCTTCTCCTCCTTGGTGCACATGTTGATGCTCATCAGCGACTGCGCCCGCTCCACGGCCGCCGCCTGCGTGAAGTGCACGATGTAGACCGGGGACTGCCGGGTGTCGAGCAGCTCGGTGAGCGTCTCGGTGATCGGCGTCATCCGGTACTCGTAGGAGAGGGGGACCGGACGGGTGGCCGAGCGGACGACCGCGGTCGGGCGGCCGGTGCGCCGGGTGAGGTCCTTCTCGAACATCGAGACGTCGCCGAGCGTCGCCGACATCAGGATGAACTGCGCCTGCGGCAGCTCCAGGATCGGGATCTGCCAGGCCCAGCCGCGGTCCGCCTCCGCGTAGAAGTGGAACTCGTCCATCACGACCTGGCCGATGTCGGCGTCCTTGCCGTCGCGCAGCGCGATCGAGGCGAGGACCTCGGCGGTGCAGGCGATGACCGGGGCGTCGGAGTTCACGGAGGCGTCGCCGGTGAGCATGCCGACGTTCTCGTGACCGAACAGCTTGGCGAGCTCGAAGAACTTCTCCGACACCAGTGCCTTGATCGGCGCCGTGTAGAAGGTGACCTTGTCCTGAGCCAGCGCCGTGAAGTGCGCACCCGCCGCGACCAGGCTCTTTCCGGAACCGGTCGGCGTGGACAAGATCACATTCGCACCGGTGACCACCTCCATCAGCGCCTCTTCCTGCGCCGGGTAGAGCGTGATGCCCTGGTCCTCGGCCCAGGACGAGAAGGCCTCGAAGAGGGTGTCGGGGTCGGCGTTCGGCGGGAGCTGATCGATAAGGGTCACGCCCCCATCTTGCCTGGCGTCGTCACGGATCGGGCAACCGGAGGGCCACGCCAAGATCATCCTGGATAGGGTGACGGGTCAGCCCGTCGCGGCCCCGGCGCCAACTCGGCAGCCCGGTGCGGGGAATGGGAACCACCGTGGCCGTCGCCGCGGTCCACACGGCAACGGGGCGGACACGAGCGCGGGCACAAGCACCGGCACCGGCACCAGTACGAGCACGAGGCGGGGAACGAGCATGAGGCGGGTACGAACGAGGATGAAGCGGGTACGGCGATGATGGGTCCGGCGCACTCACTGTCCGGGGCGGCCGCCTGGCTGGGGGTGGGCGCGGGCGCGGCGGCCTGGGGCCACCCGATGCCCTGGCCCGTCCTGGTCGTCGGCGCACTGATCTGCGCGGGAGCGGCACTCGCCCCCGACCTCGACCACAAGTCCGCGACGATCTCGCGGGCCTTCGGCCCGATCTCGCGGGCCCTGTGCGAGATCGTCGACAAACTCTCGCACGCCGTCTACAAGGCCACCCGGATGTCCGGCGACCCCCGGCGCAACGGCGGCCACCGCACCCTCACCCACACCTGGGTGTGGGCGGTCGGCATCGGCGCGGGCTGTTCGGCGGCGGCGATCTGGGGCGGCCGCTGGGCGGTGCTGGCCATCCTCTTCGTCCACCTGGTGCTCGCGGTGGAGGGCCTGCTGTGGCGGGCCGCCCGGGTCTCCAGCGACGTACTGGTGTGGCTGCTCGGCGCGACCAGCGCGTGGATCCTGGCCGGGGTGCTCGACAAGCCGGGCAACGGCGCGGGCTGGCTGTTCGACGCACCGGGCCAGGAGTACCTGTGGCTCGGCCTGCCGATCGTGCTGGGCGCGCTGGTGCACGACATCGGGGACGCGCTGACCGTCTCGGGCTGCCCGATCCTGTGGCCCATCCCGATCGGCCGCAAGCGCTGGTACCCGATCGGCCCGCCGAAGGCGATCCGCTTCCGGGCAGGCAGCTGGGTGGAGATAAAGGTGCTGATGCCGGTGTTCATGCTGCTCGGGGGAGTGGGCGGGGCGGCGGCGCTCAACTTCATCTGAGGAGGCCCGGACCCCCGCATCGCCCGGAACCGCGGCGGTACGGTGGTCCGGGCCCGAGCTCCGGCCCACCCCTTCCCGCCCCCGGAGGTCCCGGCCGATGCCCTACCCGTACCCGATGACCGAACCGTACGACCAAGGTCTCCTCGACGTCGGCGACGGCAACCACATCCACTGGGAGGTCTCCGGCAACCCGGACGGCAAGCCCGCCGCCGTCGTGCACGGCGGTCCCGGATCCGGCAGCGGCCCGGGCAACCGCAGGTCCTTCGACCCGGACCGCTACCGCCTGGTCCTCTTCGACCAGCGCGGCTGCGGGAAGAGCACCCCGCACGTGGCGGACCCGACGACCGGCCTGGAGCACAACACCACGGCCCACCTGGTCGCCGACATGGAGAAGCTCCGCACGCACCTGGGGATCGAGCGGTGGCTGCTGTTCGGCGGATCGTGGGGATCGACCCTGATCCTGGCGTACGCGCAGGCGTTCCCCGAGCGGGTCACGGAGATCGTCCTGGCCGGGGTCACCACGACCCGCCGCTCGGAGACGGCGTGGCTGTACGGGGGAGCGGGCCGGTTCTTCCCCGAGGCGTACGACCGTTTCCTGGGCGGCCTGCCGGAGGCGGAGCGCGATGATCCGGTGGCCGCGTACGCGCGCCGGGCCTCCAGCACCGACCTGGCCGTACGGGACAAGGCGGTCGCGGACTGGTGCGCCTGGGAGGACGCGGTGCTCGGGCTCGAACCGGTCGGAACGGCGACCAAGGTCTACGGCGACCGGCCGGAGCGCGGCCGGATCTCCCTGGTGCGGATCGCGTCGCACTACTTCGCGCACGGGGCGTGGCTGGAGGAGGGGGCACTGCTGCGGGACGCCGGGCGGCTGGCCGGGATCCCCGGGGTGCTCCTGCAGGGCCGCCACGACTTCGCGGGGCCGCCGGACACGGCGTGGGAACTGGCGAAGCGCTGGCCGGGCGCGGAGCTCCGCATCTTCGACGACTCGGGACACCGGGGCGGGCAGGGGATGGGGGCGGCGATCGGGGAGGCGCTGGAGCGGTTCGCGAAGTTCGCGAAGGAGGAGTAGGGGAGTCCGTGCCGCCACCATGTACCGATGACATCTACGTTCTTGGAGGACGAGCCATGGACCCGGCCGCGGGATTGGTGTTCGGTGCGGGGCTGTTCACGCTGGGCCTGGTGGTTCGGTATCTGAGGAACCAGGTCACGAGCGGCGGCATCCAGCGGAACTCCGCGGTCGGCATCAGGACCAGGGCCACCATGGCCTCGGACGCCGCGTGGGAGAAGGGGCACGCCGCATCGGCTCCCCTGCTGACGGCAACCTTCCGCACGGCCCATGCGGCGGGAACCGTTTCGGTGGTGCTGGGGGTGGTGATGATGGTGACCGACGGCCGGAACCCGGCCGTCCTGATCATCCCGGCGTGCGGACTCGTCGCGGTTCTCGGGCTCCTCGTCGCAGCTTCGGTCACGGCGAACGCGGCTGCGCGCGAGGTGTGCGATTCCGGGAGGCCGGGCCGCGGTGCGCGAGGAGGGGGCTGACGCCGGGGAGTGTGCCGGGCAGGATGGCGGTCACCTCGGCCCCGTTCCCCGGGAGGCTCCGCACATGCCCGATCCGCACATGTCTGACCCGTACACGTCCGATCCGCGCACACCCGAACCGCGCACACCCGAACCGCACACGCCCGGTCGGATCGGGCGCCCCGACGTGCTCTTCGTGTACGGCACGCTGCGCTTCCCGGAGGTGCTGGGGGCGCTGCTCCGGCGGACACCGTCCGGCGTGGCCGCCCGTGCGCCGGGCTGGCGGGCGGCCGCGCTGGAACAGCGCCCCTACCCCGGGCTGGTGGCCGCCCCCGGGAGCGTCACGCAGGGCCTGCTCCTGCGGGACCTGACGGTGCGCGAATGGCGGATCCTCGACGACTACGAGGGACCCGAGTACGCACTGCGCCGGATCGCCCTGGAGGGCGGGACGCACGGCTGGACGTACGTCTGGGCCGGTACGGGCGTCCGCCCGGACACCTGGGACGCGGAGGACTTCCGCACGCACGGGTTGCCCGGGTTCCTCGCGCTCCTGTGACCTGCCCGTGTGCCCTACCCGTGCCAGGACCGCCACAGGGCCGCGTACGCGCCGTCCGCCGCCACCAGTTCCTCGTGGCTGCCGAGTTCCGCGATCCGGCCGTCCTCCACCACCGCGATCACATCGGCGTCGTGCGCCGTGTGCAGCCGGTGGGCGATGGCGATCACCGTGCGGCCCTCCAGCACCCTCGCCAGCGACCGTTCCAGATGGCGCGCCGCCCTCGGGTCCAGCAGCGACGTGGCCTCGTCGAGGACCAGCGTGTGCGGATCCGCCAGCACCAGCCGCGCCAGCGCGATCTGCTGCGCCTGCGCCGGGGTCAGCGCGAAACCGCCCGAGCCGACCTCCGTGTCGAGACCGTCCTCCAGCGCTCGCGCCCAGCCGTCCGCGTCCACGGCACCGAGCGCCGCCCACAGCGCGGCGTCCTCGGCCCCGGACCTGGCCAGCCGCAGGTTGTCCCGCAGCGAGCCCACGAAGACGTGGTGCTCCTGGTTGACCAGCGCGACGTGCGACCGCACCTTCTCCGCAGGCATCGCCGCCAACTCGGCGCCGCCCAGCGTCAGTTCGCCGATACGCGGCGCGTAGATGCCCGCCATCAGCCGACCCAGCGTCGACTTCCCCGCCCCGGACGGGCCGACGAGCGCGACCCGGGTCCCCGGCGCCACGTCCAGCGACACCTGGTGCAGTACGTCGACGCCCTCGCGGTACCCGAAGTGCACGTCGTCCGAGCGCAGTTGGCGCCCGTCCGGCGTCACGTCCGCGTCACCCGCGTCCGGCTCGATGTCCCGTACGCCGACCAGCCGTGCCAGGGACACCTGGGCCACCTGCAGCTCGTCGTACCAGCGGAGGATCAGGTTCACCGGATCGACCAGCATCTGCGCCAGCAGCGCGCCCGTGGTCAGCTGACCGACCGTCATCCAGCCTTCCAGGACGAAGATTCCGCCGATGACGACCGAGGCGCACAGGATGGTGATGTGGGTGATGTTGATGACGGGGAACAGCACGGTGCGCAGGTACATCGTGTACCGCTCCCACGCCGTCCACTCCTTGACCCGCTGCTCCGAGAGCGCCACCCGGCGCGCCCCGAGCCGGTGCGCCTCGATGGTGCGGCCCGCGTCGACCGTCTCGGCGAGCACGGCCGCGACCGCCGCGTAGCCCGCCGCCTCCGAGCGGTACGCCGACGGCGCCCGCTTGAAGTACCAGCGGCAGCCCACCACCAGCACCGGCAGCGCGACGACCACCGCGAGCGCCAGCGGCGGCGCGGTCGCGGTGAGGCCGGCGATCAGCAGCGCCGCCCACACCACACCGATCGCCAGCTGCGGCACCGCCTCGCGCATCGCGTTGGCCAGCCGGTCGATGTCGGTGGTGATGCGCGACAGCAGGTCGCCGGTGCCCGCCCGCTCCAGCACGCCCGGCGGCAGGCCCACCGACCGTACGAGGAAGTCCTCGCGCAGGTCCGCGAGCATCTCCTCGCCGAGCATCGCCCCGCGCAGCCGGGTCTGCCGCACGAAGACCGCCTGGACGACGAGTGCCACCGCGAACAGGGCGGCCACCCGCTCCAGATGGAGTTCCGCCGCCCCTGCGGTCAGGTCCTCGATCACCTGGCCGAGGAGGTACGGTCCCGCCATCGACGCCACCACCGCGAGGGTGTTCAGCGCGATGAGCACGAGGAACGCCGTGCGGTGACGCCTCATCAGATCGCCCACGTACGACCTGACGGTCGCCGGACTGCCGACGGGCAGGGTGGTCGCGGACTCGGGGGCCGCCGGGTCGTACTCCGGGGGCGCCACCCCGAATCCGGTGGCCCTCCCGGCCCCTGTGGTGGCGCTGCTCATGCCGATTCCTCGATCTCTTCCAGTTCCTTCAACCTGACCACGTCCGCGCCCTGTTGCCCGGCTTCCTCGTCCGTCTCGCGGGTGACGACCGCCCGGTAGCGCGGCTCGGTGTGCAGCAGTTCGCGGTGCTCGCCGACCGCCACGACCTCACCGTCGTGGAGGAAGACCACGCGTTCCGCTTGGTCGAGCAGCAGCGGGGAGGAGGCCAGGACGACGGTCGTGGAACCCGCCCTGAGCCGTTGGACACCCGCTGCTACCCGGGCTTCGGTGTGCGAGTCGACGGCGGACGTCGGCTCGTCGAGTACCAGTACCTCCGGATCGGTCACCAACGAGCGCGCCAGGGCGAGGCGTTGGCGCTGACCGCCGGAGAGCGACCGGCCGCGCTCGGTGATCCTGGTGTTCATCGGGTCGCCGTCGCTCTGGGCCGACGCCTGCGCCAGGGCCGCCAGTACGTCCGTGCACTGGGCGGCGTCGAGGGCGTCCTCGGCGGACACCTTCCCCGAGGCGGGCACGTCGAGCAGCTCGCGCAGGGTGCCCGACAGCAGCACCGGATCCTTGTCCTGTACGAGGACACTGGCGCGGGCGGCGTCCAGCGGCAGTTCGTCGAGGGCGACCCCGCCGAGCAGCACGGACCGTACCTTCCGCGTCTCGTCCTCGCTGTCCTCGCTGTCCTCGCTGTCCTTGCGGCCCTCGCCGTCCTCGCGCTCCTCGGCGCCCGCCGGATGCCCGCCGAGCCGCTCCGCCAGCCGGCCCGCCACGTCCGGGTCGCCGCACACCACGGCGGTGAACACCCCGCCGGGGGCCAGCAGTCCGGTCACCGGGTCGTACAGGTCACCGGTCGGCGACTGCGCGGCCCCGAGCCCGTCGCCGGGTGCGGTGCGGCGCAGGGCCAGCACCCGGGCCGCGCGCTTCGCGGACGGCCTGGAGAAGGAGTACGCCATCGCGATCTCCTCGAAGTGGCGCAGCGGGTACATCAGGAGCGTCACCGCGCTGTAGACGGTGACCAGTTCGCCGACCGACACCGTTCCGGCCAGGGCGAGCGTCGCCCCGTACCAGACCACCGAGATCAACAGCAGTCCCGGCAGCAGCACCTGCACCGCCGCGATCAGCGCCCACATCCGGGCACTGCGGACGGCGGCCTTCCTGACCTCCTGGGAGGCCTCGCGGTAGCGGCCGAGGAACAGCTCCTCGCCGCCGATGCCGCGCAGCACCCGCAGTCCGGCGACCGTGTCGGACGCCAACTCCGTTGCCCGGCCCGCCTTCTCGCGCTGGAGGTCGGCGCGCTGGGTGGCCCTGGGCAGCAGCGGCAGCACGGCGAGTGCCAGCGCGGGGACGCCGATCGCGACGACCACGCCCAGTGCGGGCTGGTAGAACAGCAGGCCGACGCAGACGATCACCAGGGTCATCAAGGCCGCCGCGAACCGCGACAGCGCCTCGACGAACCAGCCGATCTTCTCGACATCGCCGGTCGACACCGCCACCACCTCGCCCGCCGCGACCCGCCGGGTCAGGGCCGCGCCCAGCTCGGCGGTCCTGCGGGCCAGCAGCTGCTGGACCCGGGCGGCGGCGGTGATCCAGTTGGTCACCGCCACGCGGTGCAGCATGGTGTCGCCGACCGCGACCGCCACCCCCAGCAGGGCCAGCAGTCCGGCGGCCAGCGCGAGGCGCTTGCCGGAACCGTCGACGACCGCCTGCACGGCGATGCCGACCCCCAGCGGCAGCCCGGCCACCCCGATCTGGTGCAGCAGCCCCCAGCCGACGGCCTTGAGCTGCCCGCCGAGCTGGTTGCGGCCCAGCCACAGCAGGAAACGGCCCCCGGAGCGGACATCGGGTTCGCCGGGGTCGGAATACGGAAGGTCTTTGATCTGCATGGGGCCCTACGGCTCGGGGGTGCGGGAACTGCGCGACGGGTGGCGCAAACCGTGCAAGGTTCGCGCTCCGACCCCGGCCGGGGCAATCGATTTATGCCCGGGACAGCCCGGAACGCGCCAATATCCACCGCGTGCCCGCGCCGGAACCCCTGGCGCTCCCGCCCGTCCCGCGCTTCACTCCTGTCGCATGAGACAACGAAAAGTCATGTCCATGGTCGGCGGCCTGGTGCTGGCCGCCGGAGCGCTCTTCGGGGCTGGCCCTGCCGCCGCCGCGAACCCTGCCGCCGGGGAGGTGCCGCCCGCCGAGTTCGGCAGCGACTGGCACGACCCGCTGACCGCCGCCCCACCGGTCGCCAAGCCGCACACCCGCTCCTGCGAAGTCACCCTGGGCGAGGCCCAGTTCCGCGACTTCACCCCGTACAAGGGCACCTACACCCCGCCCGCGAAGTGCGGCGACAGGTGGAGCAAGGTGGTGCTGCGCCTTGAGGGCAAGGTCAAGGGCCGCCAGTACGACAGGCTCGGATACGTCCACGTCGGCGGAGTCGAGGTACTGCGGACGTCCACCCCGCAGCCCTCGCCGGACGGCATCACCTGGTCCGTGGAGAAGGACGTCACCCGGTACAGCGACACCTTCCGCCGTACGCAGGGCGTCGAAATGCTGATCGGCAACGTTGTCGACGAGACGTACACCGGAATCATCGACGTGAAGGCGACCCTGACCTTCTACGCCGCCGAGGGCCGCACCAAGCCCGCCGCCACCCCCGACCGCGTCCTCACCCTCCAGGGCCTCGACGCCAACTCCCTCACCACGCCCCGCAATTCGCGTCGCATCCTCGCCGAGGTGTACGCCACGGGCTCCGGCGGCGGCTGCGAGGAGTACTGGTACCTCGCGGTCCCGGCCCAGGCCCCGTACTCCTGCAAGACGCCGGACGGCCCGTACCGCGAGGTCCAGATCAAGGTCGACGGCGAACTGGCCGGGATCGCCGCGCCGTTCCCCACGGTGTGGACCGGCGGCTGGTCCAACCCCTTCCTCTGGTACGTGGTCCCGGGCCCGCGCGCCCTGGACATCAAGCCCATCCAGTACGACCTGACCCCCTTCGCCGGGCTCCTCAACGACGGCCGTCCGCACAAGGTCGAGGTCGGCGTCCTCGGCGTACCGGCGGGCCAGACCGGCTGGAGCACCCCGGTCAACGTGCTGGTCTGGCAGGACCACGGCAGCCGTGTCGTCACCGGCGGACTGACCCGGCACGCCGAGGGAACGCCAGTCAACTCCACCAAGTACACGCCCGGTTCGGAGCACCGGCTCGACACACGTGGCGGACACCGGCTGACCGTGGCCGGATACGTGAACACCTCGCGCGGCCGCGTCGAGACCACCGTCGCGCGCAGCCTCACCAACACCTCGGTGCACCGCTGGACCGACGGCGAGTCCCTGGACGCGCTCAAGGGCGAGTGGACGGACGACGAGACGGTCACCACCCGGGGCAAGCACGGCCCGGCGAAGGCCGTCGAGACCCGTCGCACGTACACGATGGACGGCACGACCACGCTCGGCGCGGCCGACCGGCTGCGGACCGTGCTCTCCCTCGGCGACAAGGCCGACACCCAGACCCTGGTGAACGGGCGGCGCGCCGCGTTCAGCCAGTTCGACGACGTCTACCGGGGCGATGCGACGTACACCGCGAACGTGCCCCGCGACCAGCGGCACGCGGTCGGCACGACCGGCGAGCGCTACCGGCTGTACGGCTCCGACGGCACTTGCTACGACCGGAGCGTGAAGTCGGTGCAGGGGACGCTGGTGGAGGACCGGCGGCACTGCTGACGGACGCTGGTGGAGGACCGGGGGCTCCGCTCCCACTCCCGCCGCCCCGCCGGGGCGTCAAGGGGTGGACCCCCGACCACCGCGAGGACGACAAGCGCAGCGACTGGGCGAAGGGCGGCGGGATCTGGCTGCACAGGGACCACGGCAGCGGTACGTCCGGGTGCGTGAGCGACAGGGCAGGGCGTACCTGAAGAGCTGAGGACGCGCGGAGGGGGGGCGGGCTCCGCCGAGCCCGCCCCCCTTGGGTTCACCTGCGCGTCAGGCGGTCGGCTTCTTCGAGTCGACGCCAGGGCGGGCCTTCTTCCACTCGCCCCGGGTGAAGTCCGGTATCTGCTGCGGCGCGCCCTTGGCCCGGATCGACAGGTGGCTGAGCGGCACCGGCGCGGTCCAGGTCGCGGCGTCGTACACGTCGAAGTCGGGGACCAGACCCAGCTGCATGCACTGCATCAGCCGGAAGATCATGATGTAGTCCATGCCGCCGTGGCCGCCGGGCGGGTTGGAGTGCTCCTTCCACAGCCAGTGGTCCCACTGGGCGGCGTACTTGCCGAAGTCGTCCCACTGGTCGTTGGTGTTGGCCGGCTCCAGGTAGATCCGCGCCGGGTAGTCCTCGAAGACGCCGAGGGTGCCGCCGAGGCTGTTGATCCTGCTGTACGGGTGCGGGGTGGAGACGTCGTGCTCCAGACGGATGACCCGGCCCTTGGCGGTCTGGACGAGGCTGATCGTACGGTCGCTCTCGATGTACGACTCCTTCCAGCTCGGGTCGCCCGGCGGCATGTGCTTCGCGCGGTACTCGGCCAGGCCGAGTGCGGGGGAGCCCACGCTGACCACGCTCACCGCGCGGTCGCCCCGGTTGACGTCCATGTAGTTGCCGACCGGGCCGAAGCCGTGGTTGGGGTAGAGGTCGCCGCGCAGCCGGGTGTGCCACAGCCGGCGCCAGGGGCCCTCGTAGTAGTCGGGGTCGAACATCAGGCCGCGCAGGTCGTGGTTGTAGGCGCCCGCACCGTGCAGGAGGTCGCCGAAGAGGCCCGCGTGCGCCATCCGCAGCACGCGCATCTCGTTCTTGCCGTAACAGCAGTTCTCCAGCTGCATGCAGTGGCGCCTGGTGCGCTCCGAGACGTCGACCAGGTCCCACAGCTCTTCCAGCCGCATGGCGAGCGGACACTCCACGCCGACGTGCTTGCCGTTGAGCATGGCGGTCTTGCACATGTCGTAGTGGAAGTCCCACGGGGTGGCGACGTACACGAAGTCGATGTCGCCGCGCTTGCAGAGGTTGCGGTAGTCGTCCTCGTTCTTGGAGTAGATCGCGGGGGCCGGCTGGCCCGCCTTGACGACCTTGGCCGCGGCCTTCTCGCACTTGGCCTTGACGGGGTCGCAGACGGCGACGACCTTGACGTTCGGAATGGCGAGATAGAGGTCGATCATGGAGTCGCCGCGGTTGCCGAGGCCGACGATGCCGACGCGGACGGTGGAGCGGCGCTCGAAGGGGACGTTCGCCATGGTTCTGCCCTGGCGGGGCGGGGCGGCGGGGGCCGCTGCGGCGGGGGCCCCGGCTCCGGACTCTGCGCCTGCCCCTGCTCCTGCTCCGGCTTGGGCGGCCTGCGCGGCCGCTGCCGTGCCGAACGTACCGAGCCCGATGCCGGCTCCTGCGACGCCGGCGGCCTTGAGTACGGAGCGGCGGGTGGAGTCCGTGGGGTTCGACTGGTCGGGGGAAACGTTGTCGTCGCCCTGTGGTGCTGTCTCGTTCATGGAGCCTCCAGGAGGGTGTTCCGTCCGCGACTGGTAAAGACCACGTCAAGGACCCTGAAGGATGGGGCAGTTGATGCGCAAGGGGGCCTACAGGATTCCTGTGACGGACCCTTGGACTTTTGGACTTCCGCGACGGCTACGGCCTGGTCGCACGCTCCAGTTCCAGCAGTACGGAGGCGTAGGAACGGCCCGTCGCACGGTCCATGCCGACCTCGCACATGCGGTTCGCCGAGAGGTACGCGTCGTACTCGCGGCCCGCCGCCTGCTCCCGCTCCGCGATCTCCGCCGCCTCGCGCGCCGTGGCCGAGTCGGTCAGCTCCTTGTGCAGCATGCCCCGGTCGCCCGCGAAGGCGCAGCACCGTACGTCGTCCGGCACCACCACCTCCACCGCGCACGCCTCGGCCACCTCGCGCAACTGCGCCTCGTCGCCCAGGTGCCGCATGGAGCAGGTCGGGTGGAGCACCGCGGAGCCCGCCCTGCGCAGCACGGTCAGTTCCGGGAGCAGTTCGTCGGCGGCCCAGACGACCGAGTCGACGATGTCGAGTTCGCGGTGCAGCTCCCGGTTCTCTTCGGTGAGGTACGGCACCACCTCGTGCGCGATGCCCAGGGTGCAGGAGGAGGCGTCCACCACCAGCGGGAACGCGCCGCCCGCCGTCCAGCCCCAGGCGGCCTCCACGATGCGGTTGGCCATCAGGATGTTGCCCGCCTCGTACCCCTTGGAGTGCCAGATGGTCGCGCAGCAGGTGCCCGCCACGTCACCGGGGATCCACACCGGCTTTCCGGCCCGCGCGGACAGGGCGACCACCGCCTCCGGGAGCGAGGGGCCCTCGTAGCCGTCGGGGGCGCCGAAGATGCGGTTGACGCAGGCCGGGTAGTAGACGGCCGAGGCACCCTTGCGGGAGGTGGCCGGCAGTTTCCGGGGCGCCGCGCCCGGGATCTGCGGCAGCCACTCCGGGACCAGGTCGGGGCGCACCGCCCGCCGGGCCAGCCCGGTCACGGCGGACAGGAGCCGGTCGCCGACCCTGTCGGCCGCCGCGACGGCCAGGCGTGCGGAGGCCTCGACGGCCTTGAAGTTCCTCGCGGTCAGCTCGGCGATGCGCTCCTCGCGCGGGGAGTGCCTGCGGTGCCGGAAGTCCTTCATCAGGGCGCCGGTGTCGATGCCGACCGGGCAGGCGATCTTGCAGGTGGAGTCGCCCGCGCAGGTGTCGACGGCGTCGTACCCGTACGACTTGAGGAGGTTCTCGCCGACGAGGGAGCCGGACGGCTGGCGCATCATCTCGCGCCGCAGCACGATGCGCTGACGGGGTGTGGTGGTCAGGTCGCCGCTGGGGCAGGTCGGTTCGCAGAAGCCGCACTCGATGCAGGGGTCCGCCTCCGCCTCCACGCGCGGGATGGTCTTGAGGCCGAGCAGGTGGGCGCCGGGGTCGCGGTTGAGGACGATGCGCGGGGCGAGCACGCCGTCGGGGTCGATGAGCTGCTTGGTCCGCCACATCAGTTCGGTGGCCCGCGGGCCCCATTCCAGCCCCAGGAACGGGGTGATGTTGCGGCCGGTGGCGTGCTCCGCCTTGAGCGAGCCGTCGAAGCGGTCGACCGTCATCCGGCAGAAGTCGTCCATGAACTCCGCGTACCTGCGGACGTCGGAGGCATCGCCCGCGTCGAAGGCGAGCAGGAAGTGGAGGTTGCCGTGCGCGGCGTGCCCGGCGACGGCCGCGTCGAAGCCGTGCTTCTCCTGGAGCGCGAGCAGCGCCTCGCACGCCTCGGCCAGCCGGGAGGGGGGTACGGCGAAGTCCTCGGTGATCAGCGTCGTACCGGAGGGGCGGGCGCCGCCGACGGCGGTGACGAACGCCTTGCGGGCCTTCCAGTAGCCGCCGATGGCCGCCGCGTCCCGGGTGAAGGCGTTGGTCACCGAGGCGACGGGGGCGACCAGTTCGAGCCGGTCGAGAGTTTCGGCCGCCGCCCGCTCGTAGGCCTCCTGGCCCGCTTCGTCGGGCGCCCGGAACTCCACCAGGAGTGCGGTGGTCTCCTTCGGCAGCTCGGCCCAGTCCTGCGGTACGCCCGCGACGCTGACCGAGGCGCGCAGCGTGTTGCCGTCCATCAGCTCGACCGCCGTCGCACCCGCGTCGTTGAAGAGGGGGACGGCCGCCGCCGCTGCCGACAGGGTCGGGAAGAACAGCAGCGCGGAGGAGAGCCTGCGGTCGAGCGGCAGCGTGTCGAAGACGGTCTCCGCGATGAAGCCGAAGGTGCCCTCGGAGCCCACCATCAGCCCGCGCAGGATCTCGACGGGACTCGTGCCGTCCAGGAAGGCGTCGAGCCGGTAGCCGTTGGTGTTCTTGATCTCGTACTTGGCGCGGATCCGCCGGACGAGAGCGGCATCCGCCTCGATCTCCGCCTTGAGCGCCAACAGTCCTTCGCAGAGCGCCGGTTCGGCGTGCCGGAGGTCCTCGTCGGCGCGCGGGTCAGCCGTGTCGACGACGGTGCCGGTCGGCAGGACGAAGGTGAGGGACGCCAGGGTGCGATAGCTGTTACGGGTGGTGCCCGCGGCCATTCCCGAGGCGTTGTTGGCGACCACCCCGCCGATCGTGCACGCGATGGCGCTCGCCGGGTCGGGGCCCAGCACCCGCCCGTACCTGGCGAGCGTGGCGTTGGCGCGGGCGACGGTGGTACCCGGCTTGATGCGGGCGCGGGCGCCGCCGTCCAGCACCTCGACGCCGGACCAGTGGCGGCGTACGTCGACCAGGATGTCCTCGCCCTGGGCCTGGCCGTTGAGCGACGTACCGGCGGCCCGGAAGACCACTTCGCGGCCCTTGCCGTGGGCGTAGGAGAGGACGGCGGAGATGTCGTCGAGGTCCTCGGCCACCACCACGACCTGCGGCACGAACCGGTACGGGCTGGCGTCCGCCGCGTACCGCACCAGGTCGGAGACCTTCCACAGCACCTTGTCGGCGCCCAGCAGCGCGGTCAGCTCGCGGCGCAGCGGTGCCGGAGTGCCGTGCGCCAGGGCGGCGGGCACCCGGTCGGGGGCGGGCTCGGCGGCCGGGCCGTGCGGGTCGGCGGTCGGGCGCAGGGCCTCCGGCTTCGGCTCCAGGAGCGGCATGGCGGGGGTCCTCTCGCGGTCGCGCCGGGCGGGCCCGGCGGTGGCCCGGCGGGGGAGCGGGCCCCGCCCGGCCACGGTGGTCAGCAGGGGCGCGCACCCCCGTCGACCAGGGTGGACAGCAGTCCGCCGAGCACCTCGCGGTCCGCGGCGGTCAATGGAGCAAGGATGTCCTCTGCGGCGTCACGGCGCGCGTTGCGCAGGGCGCGCAGAGTGGTGCGGCCGGTGTCGGTGAGCTCGATCCGGATGACGCGGCGGTTGGCCGGATCGGGCACCCGGCGGACCCGGCCCTGCTCCTCCAGGGCGTCGACCAGGGTGGTCACGGCGCGCGGGACGACCTCCAGGCCGTGCGCCAGATCGGCCATTCGGGGCGGCGGGCCTTCGTTCAGCGAGTAGCGGGAGAGCACGCGCAGCAGCCGGGCCTGGCCGGGGGTGATGCCGATCGGCTCCATCTGGCGCTTCTGGCTGCGGTGCAGGCGGCGGGTCAGCCGCAGCAGCTGCTCGGCCAGCATGCCGTCGTCGGTGTCGGCCTGGGAGTCGGCACGGGAATCCGATGTGTTGCTCATGCCGGGAACAATAACAGGACCTTGTGCATTGTGAGTATAGGTAACAATGAACTAAGCTCTCGAAGTCTCGCTTCCTCACCCCTCCGAAGGAGCCCATGCGCACCGAAGAGAAGTCCTGGACACCGCCGCCCCGAGAACCGGGCGTCGCGCAGCCGCCCGCCGAGATCCGGCGGATCCTCGGGCTGTTCCGCCCCTACCGGGGCCGTCTCACCGTCGTCGTGCTGCTGGTCGGCGCCTCCTCGCTGGTCGGGGTCGCCTCGCCGTTCCTGCTGCGCGAGATCCTCGACGTCGCCATCCCCCAGGGCCGTACGGGGCTGCTGACGCTGCTCGCCGCCGGCATGATCGTCACGGCGGTCGTCACCAGCGTCTTCGGCGTCCTGCAGACCCTGATATCGACCACGGTCGGCCAGCGCGTCATGCACGACCTGCGCACGGCCGTCTACACCCAGCTCCAGCGGATGCCGCTGGCCTTCTTCACCAGGACCCGCACCGGCGAGGTCCAGTCGCGGATCGCCAACGACATCGGCGGCATGCAGGCCACCGTCACCTCCACGGCGACCTCCCTGGTCTCCAACCTCACCGCCGTCGTCGCCACGGTCGTCGCCATGCTCGCGCTCGACTGGCGGCTCACCCTGGTCTCGCTGCTCCTGCTGCCGGTCTTCGTGTGGATCAGCCGCAAGGTCGGCCACGAGCGCAAGAAGATCACCACCAAGCGGCAGAAGCAGATGGCCGCCATGTCGGCCACGGTCACCGAGTCCCTGTCGGTCAGCGGCATCCTGCTCGGCCGCACCATGGGCCGCTCCGACTCCCTCACCAAGAACTTCACCGAGGAGTCCGAGCGCCTCGTCGACCTGGAGATCCGCTCCAACATGGCCGGCCGCTGGCGGATGTCCACCATCGGCATCGTGATGGCCGCCATGCCCGCCGTCATCTACTGGGCCGCCGGCCTGAGCATGAACGCGGGGGCGCCGGTGGTCTCCCTCGGCACGCTCGTCGCCTTCGTCTCGCTCCAGCAGGGCCTGCTGCGCCCCGCCGTCAGCCTGCTGTCGACCGGCGTCCAGATGCAGACCTCGCTCGCCCTGTTCCAGCGGATCTTCGAGTACCTCGACCTGCCGGTGGACATCACCGAGCCCGACGAACCGGTCCGCCTGACCGCCCCCAAGGGCGAAGTCCGCTTCGAGGACGTCGACTTCGCGTACGACGAGGAGTCGGGCCCCACCCTGCGCGGCATCGACCTCACCGTGCCCGCGGGCGGCAGCCTCGCCGTCGTCGGTCCGACGGGCTCCGGCAAGAGCACCCTGAGCTACCTGGTCCCCAGGCTGTACGACGTCACCGGCGGCCGGGTCACCCTCGACGGCACCGACGTCCGAGACCTGGACTTCGACTCACTGGCCCGCACGGTCGGCGTGGTCTCCCAGGAGACCTACCTCTTCCACGCCTCGGTCGCCGACAACCTGCGCTTCGCCAAGCCGGACGCCACCGACGACGAACTGCGCGCCGCCGCCGAGGCCGCCCAGATCCACGACCACATCGCCTCACTGCCCGACGGCTACGACACCCTCGTCGGCGAGCGCGGCTACCGCTTCTCCGGCGGCGAGAAGCAACGCCTGGCCCTGGCCCGCACGATCCTGCGCGACCCGCCCGTCCTCATCCTCGACGAGGCCACCAGCGCCCTCGACACACGCACCGAGCATGCGGTGCAGCAGGCCATCGACGCCCTCTCCGCCGGACGTACGACGATCACCATCGCCCACCGGCTCTCCACCGTCCGTGACGCGGACCAGATCGTGGTGCTGGACGCGGGCCGAATAGAGGAGCGCGGCACGCACGAGGAACTGCTCGCCAGGGACGGACGCTATGCGGCACTGGTGCGCAGGGACGCACGGCTGGCGCCGGTCGGCCCCTGACCGGCGGGCGGCGGGGGCGGGCGCTGCGGGCGTGCGCCCGCACATGCGGCGACGCCGCCCCTCCCCTGGGACGGGGGAGAAGCGGCGCCGCGGCGTTACCTCGGTCAGACCAGCCAGCCCAGGAAGTGGAAGGCGCCGGCGAGAAGGTCGGTGATGAGGTTCATGACTTGGGTTCTCCTTGTGCAAGGTGCATGTGTGGGACTTGCGCGAACACGGTCTGCAGCCCGTCGCTTGCGCACCGTAAGCATCGTGCGTCACAAGGGAGTTGAGCAACGAAATCCGGCTGGATCACGCGTTCCAGCGAACACCCGATCCCCTGTTCGTGTGTTCGCGGCGCTGTGACGATGGTCTCCGGGTCCCGCTGTCCTTGCGCCGGTGCGGCTAGCGTTCCGGTATGGAGTTCGAGTCCCCGGAGTCATCGCGTCCGCCGACGCGACGCAGGTCCCGACGCGGTCGGCGCCTGCTGGTGTTCGTCCTCGCCGTACTCGCCCTGGCGGTCGGCGTGCTGTTCCTGCTGCTGTGGCAGCAGGAGAAGGGCGGACAGGCCAAGTCCCTCACGGTTCCGGAGGGCTGGCGCGCCTCGCAGGTGTACGCGGCGGTCGACAAGGCGGTGGGGGCCGCGCCCGGCACCGCCAAGAAAGCGGCAGGCACGGCGAACCTGGCGCTGCCCGCCGGCGCCAAGGGCAATCCGGAGGGCTTCCTCTTCCCGGCGACCTACCCGGTGAAGGACGGCACCACGGCCGAGAGCCTGCTCGCGTACATGGTCAAGACGGCGAACGAACGGTTGGGCAGCGGCCCCGAGGTGCACCGCGACGTCATCGTCGCGAGCATCGTCCAGGCGGAGGCCGACACGGCGGTCGACATGGGCAAGGTCGCGAGGGTGATCGCGAACCGGGAGGCCCGGGGCATGCCGCTCCAGATGGACTCGACCCTCAACTACGCCATGAACCGCAGCACTTTGGACACGACGCACGAGGACACCCGCATCGACAGCCCGTACAACACCTACGAGCGCAAGGGCCTGCCCCCGACCCCGATCGGCAACCCGGGCCTGGACGCGATGCGCGCGACCCGTAACCCGACACCGGGCAACTGGCTGTACTTCGTGACGGTGAAGCCCGGCGACACCAGATTCACGGACGACTACGAGGTCCAGAAACGCAACGTCGCCGAGTTCAACAAACTCCGAGCAAGCACGAGCAACTGACTCCCCGCTGCCCCGCCCCCTCGGACGGCGCGGCCGCCTCCGCCCCCGCCCCCTTGGGCGGCGGCCCCGCGCGCCGAGCCCCCTTGGGCGGCGGGGCTGCCCCCCGGGGGCGGAACGGGCGGGCAAGGGGGCGGCCCCCGGCGGAGCCGAACACCCCGCCCCCGCCAAGCCTCCGCCCCCGCCCACCCCCGCGGACCTCTACCGGACCGCGCCCAGCGGCACCGTCCCCACCCGCCCCAAGTACCCCCGAATCTCCCGCACCGCCACCCGCCCCGCCCGATTCGCCCCAATAGTGCTGGCCGAAGGCCCGTACCCGACCAAATGGATGCGCTCGTCCCGCGTCACCCGCGTCCCCGTGAGACGGATGCCCCCGCCCGGCTCCCGCAGCCGCAGCGGCGCCAGATGGTCGACAGCAGGGCGAAAACCAGTGGCCCAGAGAATGACGTCGGCCTCGACCTCACGCCCGTCGTCCCAGGCCACGCCGTGCTCGGTGATCCGGTCGAACATCGGCAGCCGGTCCAGCACACCGCTCTCCCGCGCCGCCCGTATCGCCGCATTCACCGGCAGCGCCGTCACCGACACCACGCTCTCCGGCGGCAGCCCGAGCCGTACCCGCTCCTCGACCCGTGCCACGGCGGCCCGGCCCCACTCCTCGTTGAACTCGCCCTCCCGGAAGACCGGCGGCCGACGGGTCACCCAGGTCGTGTCCGCCGCCACCGGGGCGATCTCCATCAGGTGCTGGGTCCCGGACGCACCGCCGCCCACCACCACGACCCGCTGTCCCGCGAACTCCTCGGGCCCCGGGTAGTTCGCGGTGTGCAGCTGGCGCCCCCGGAAGAGCTCCTGTCCCGGGTAGCGCGGCCAGAACGGCCGGTCCCAGGTGCCCGTCGCGCTGATCAGGGCGCGCGCCGCCCACACCCCCTCCGAGGACTCGACCAGCAGGCGCCCGCCCTCGCCCTCCCGGACGGCCGTCACGTTCACCGGCCGGTGCACGCGCAGGTCGAAGGTCTCCTCGTACGCCGTGAAGTACTCCCCGATGACCTCCGAGGACGGGCGGTCGGCAGCCGAATCCGGCAGCCCCGTCAGCTCCATCCCGGGCAGCGAGTGCATCCCGTGCACCTTGCCGTACGTCAGCGACGGCCAGCGGAACTGCCAGGCGCCGCCCGGCCTCGGCGCATGGTCGAGCACGACGAAGTCCTGCTCCGGGACCAGACCCGACCTGCGCAGATGGTGCGCGGCGGACAGTCCGGCCTGCCCCGCGCCGATGACCACGACGTCCACGTCCCGCACCCCGATGTTGTTCATGTTTCTACTAACGGGGTGAGGGGCGTGGATCTTCCCGACCCGGCATCGCAAATCTTCCCGACCCGGCCAACGCGAATTAAGCCGACCCCACCAGCCCCCTCCGCACCAGCTCCGGCCGCACCCCCTCCCCGAACCAGTACGCCTCCTCCAGATGCGGATACCCGGACAGCACGAAGTGCTCGATGCCCAGCGCGTGGTACTCCTCGATCCGGTCCGCCACGTCCGAGTGGCTGCCGACCAGCGCCGTCCCGGCCCCGCCCCGTACGAGACCGACGCCCGCCCAGAGGTTGGGCGAGATCTCCAGACCCTCCCGCTTGCCGCCGTGCAGCGCCAGCATCCGCTGCTGACCCACCGACTCGCTCCTGCCGAGCGCCTCCTGCGCCGCCGTGATCGCGGACGGGCTCAGGTCGTCGAGCAGCCGGTCCGCCGTCGCCCAGGCCTCGCGCGCCGAGTCCCGCGAAATGCTGTGCAGCCGGATGCCGAACCTGACCGTACGGCCCCGCTCGGCCGCCAGCTCCCGTATCCAGTCGATCTTCTGCTTCACCTGCGCGGGCGGCTCGCCCCAGGTCAGATAGACATCGGCGTGATCGGCGGCCACCGGACCGGCCGCCGGGGACGACCCGCCGAAGAAGATCTCCGGCAGCGGGTCCGGCGGCAGGGCGGTCAGCCCGCCCTCGATCCGGTAGTGCTCACCCTCGAAGTCGTACGGCCTGCCGCCCCACGCCCCGCGCACCACCGACAGGAACTCCGAGGTCCGCTCGTACCGGCGGTCGTGGTCCAGATGGTCGCCGAAGCGGCGCTGCTCCACCGAGTCGCCGCCCGTGACGACGTTCAGCAGCAGCCGGCCCCCGGTGATCCGCTGGTACGTCGCCGCCATGTGCGCGGCCAGCGTCGGCGAGATCACCCCCGGCCGGAACGCCACCAGGAACTTCAGCCGCTCCGTGTGCTGGGCGAGCGCCACGGTCGTCAGCCAGGCGTCCTCGCACCAGGTCCCGGTCGGCGTCAGGACAGCCTCGAAGCCCAACTGCTCGGCCGCCTTGGCGATCTGGATCAGGTAGTCGATGTCGGGTGGCCGCACCCCGCTCACCGGGGCGATGCGCGAGCGGCTGATCCCGCCGTCCGTGTAGGCGTGCCGGTCGACGAGGGTGCGCCCGTCGCCGCCGGTGGGCAGGAACCAGTGCAGATGGACGCTCATGGGTCAGGAGGCCTTTCCGTAGGTGAGGGGTGCGGTGCCGGACGGCGGGCGGTCGCCGTTGAAGCGGGTGTCGACGAAGTCCTTGAAGGCGAACCTGCCCGGGATCAGCTTGAGTTCGGCGAAGGTGTCGGCGATGGCCTGCTCCGAGGCGACGGCCGCGTCGTCGACGGCGACCGGGACCCGCGTCCCGTTCGTCCGCTTCACGGAGTCCAGCGCCACCTCGTACGGCAGCCCGGTCTCCTTCGACCAGACCTTCGCCCACTCGTCGGGGTGCTTGAACACCCAGGCCTGCGCCCGCTCCAGCCGGTCGAGGTAGTCGGCGAGCGCCTTGGACTTCGCCGGGTCCTCCAGCGCGGCGGGCGCGGCGACCGTGAACGACAGGCCGTTCGTCACCCCGCGCCCGTCCGACAGCACCCGCGCCCCGGAGGTCCGCAGCACCTGCGAGGTGTACGGGTCCCAGACCGCCCAGGCATCGACCTTCCCCCGGCTGAACGCGGCCAGCGCATCCGCCGGCTGGAGGTACTTCAGCTGTACGTCGGCGAGAGTCAGCCCCGCCTTCTTGAGCGTGCCGACGAGCAGGTAGTGCGCGGAGCTGCCCTGCGCGACGGCGACCGACCTCCCCTTCAGATCGGCGGGCTTCCGCAGCGGCGAGTCCTTCCGTACGACGAGGGTCTCGCCCGCCGTCGAACCGTGCGACGCGCCGATCACCTTGATCCGCGACTTCGATCCGGCGGCGAACACGGGCGGCGTGTTGCCCACCCCGCCCACGTCCACGGCCTTCGCGTTGATCGCCTCCAGGAGGGGCGGCCCGGAGGTGAACGTCGACCACTTGATCTTGTACGGAAGGTTCTTCAGCTCCCCGGCGGCCCGCAGCACCGCCTCCGAACCACCTTTCTGGTCACCGACGTTGAGGGTGACGTCGCCGGATCCGTCGGTGTCGCCGCCGCCGAATCCGGAGGTGCCGGCGGACGAGGTGCCACCGCAGGCGGTGAGCAGCAGGGCGAGGGGGAGGAGCAGGGCGGCGGGCAGGAGACGCTGTTTCGGGAGCTGCCGTTTCATCTGAAGTTCTTTCTGCGAGAGGCGAGAAGAGGGCTTGAGGAAGCTGTTCACGCGGAGTGCGGCAGGGACTCGTCCACGCCCAGCTCGGCCAGCAGCCGCGCACGCAGCGCGGCGAACTCGGGGGTGCCCACCGAGCGCGGACGCTCCAGGCCGATCCGCTCGTCGTGCGCGATGACGCCGTCGCGCATCACCAGCGCCCGGTCCGCGAGCAGCAGCGCCTCGTCCACGTCATGGGTGACCAGCAGCACCGCGCAGCCGCGCCGCTGCCACAGCTCGGCCACCAGACGCTGTGCCTTGATACGGGTCAGTGCGTCGAGCGCGCCGAACGGCTCGTCGAGCAGCAGCAGATCCGGCTCGCGCACCAACGCCCGTGCCAGCGAAGCGCGTTGGGCTTCGCCGCCGGACAGCGTCTTCGGCCAGGATGCCGACCGGTGTTCAAGCCCGACCTCCTTGAGCGCGGCCTCCGCCACCTCCCGCCCCGGATCGCCCGGCAGCCCGAGCAGCACATTGCGCCACACCCGCTTCCACGGCATCAGCCGGGGCGCCTGAAAGGCCACGGCCCGCCGCTTGGGCACCAGTACGGTCCCCTCGATCTCCCGGTCGAGCCCCGCGAGCACCCGCAGCAGGGTGGACTTCCCGCACCCGCTCCGCCCGAGCAGCGCGGTGAACTCACCCGGCCGCAGGGTCAGTTCGAGGTCGTCGATCACGGGCCGCCCGCCGAACGAACGGGTCAGCCCCTGCACCCGTACCGCATCCGGGGACACCCCGGCCGTGCCGGAACCGCCGGAGGTCTTGCTCACTGGCCGGTGAAGGTCGGTCGCCATTGCAGCAGCAGCCTTTCGAGGAGACGGACGAGGGCATCGGCGATCAGGCCGAGGAAGGCGTACACGACCAGGCAGACCACGATCACGTCGGTACGGAAGAACTCCCGCGCCTGGTTCATCAGGAACCCGATTCCGGCATCGGCGTTGATCGACTCGCCGAAGACCAGCGCCAGCCAGGCGGTGGCGAGCGAGTACCTGAGCCCGGTCATGGCTCCGGGCAGCGCCCCCGGCAGCACCACGTGCCGTACGAGACCCCAGCGGCCGAGCCCCAACGCCTCGCCCGCTTCAACGAGTTGGGCATCGACACCCCGGATCCCGGCGTACACGTTCAGATACAGGTGGAACGCCACGCCCAGGGCGATGAGCGCCACCTTCGGAGCCTCGCCGATGCCCAGCCAGATGATGAACAGCGGAATCAGCCCGACCCACGGAACGGTCCGCAGCATCTGCACGCTCGCGTCGACCAGATCCTCGCCGAGCCGCGAGAGCCCCGAGAGGAGCGCCAGCGTCACCCCCACGAAGACGCCCAGCACCAGTCCCACGGCCACCCGCTGAAGGGACGTCAGCATCGCGTCGGGCAGGGTACCTTCCGCGATGAGCTGCCCGCCGACCCGGGCGATCGTGCCGGGCGAGGCGAGCACATCGGGATGCAGCACCCCGGCGGCGCTCAACACCTGCCAGAGCGCCAGCAGCAGCAACGGCCCGAAGGTGCGCCGCACCCACCGGGGCACCGCGCGGAACCACCCCTTGGAGGCGCTGCGCGGCTCGACGGGCTCCAGTTCGGGGCCGGGAGGCGGCGTCGGCTCCACCTCCGTATCTGCTGACAAAGGCGAAATATCCGGCGGAGCATGGCTGACGGTCATGGCGGAATCTCCAGAAAGGGCAGGGAAGCGTGCCTCAACACCCGTACGCGCGGCGGCAGTCGGGCAACCGCGTCACGGCAGGACGGAGCGCACGCCTCAGAGGTGAGGGCGAGAGTGGAAGGCAGAGCGGGAGGAAGAGCGAGAGAGAGGGGCGTCAGCAGCCGCGTCGGCCCGCGCGACACGCGGCCGAGGCCACCCGCAGCAGGTCGATGTGACCGCGCGTGGTGAGAAGAGCTGAACGCAACATGGCGCAGAACGTAGCGAGCGCGTCGGACCACGGTCAACAGCAGTCTCGCCATCCGGATGCCCCGTCTCGCCAGGCAAGCGTTTTCCGGCCCCGTGCGCGAACATGGAAATATGGCCGACACATTCACCACCCGCGTCCTGCACCTCACGACCGGATCGACGGAAACCGTCTGTGACCTCACGTCCGAGTGCGAGAACTTCCTCGCCGAAGCGGCGGACGGCCGCGACGGACTCCTCAACATCTTCGTCCCCCACGCCACCGCGGGCATCGCCGTCCTGGAGACGGGATCGGGCAGCGACGACGACCTCCTCGCCGCCCTGCACACACTCCTGCCGGCCGACGACCGCTGGCAGCACCGCCACGGCAGCCCGGGCCACGGCCGCGACCACGTACTCCCGGCGCTGGTTCCCCCGCACGCCACCCTGCCGGTGATCGAGGGGCGCCTGGAGCTGGGCACCTGGCAGTCGGTCTGCCTGGTCGACACAAACGTCGACAACCCGAACCGCAAGGTCCGGCTGAGCTTCCTGGGCTGACCGAGAGGATGTCCTGCCGGCCGCAACGTCGTCGACTGCCTGAGCACCGGCTACAAGATGCGCGACGAGGGCGCGCTGCTCGCCACGTCCCCAGCGCGGTTGTCGCAGAATGGAACTTGGCTTCACGACGGAGGTACGTAAGTGTCCGCTGGGCATCAGCAGTCGAAGCAATTGCCTACTCTTCGCAGGTCGGACGACCCGCAGGGAGAGGCGGACATACCGGGTGCGGCTGAGCCCTTCGGCCGACGGCTGCCGCTCCTGGGACGGAGTCGTGAACGGGCGCTGCTGGACGGACTGCTGGAAGCCGTGCGCGGTGGTGAGAGCCGTGTGCTGGTGCTTCGGGGGGAGCCGGGGGTGGGGAAGAGCCGACTGCTTGAGTACACGAGGGAGCAGGCGCGGGGATTTCGGATCGCCCACGTCACCAGTGTGCAGTCGGACATGGAGTTGCCCTACGCCGGGCTGCATCAGCTATGCGCGTCCATGGAGGACCGGCTCGACCGGCTTCCGCCCGGGCAGCGAGATGCCGTCGGCGGGGCTCTGGGGCTGGGGTCGAAGCGTGCACCCGACGGTTTCCTCGTGGCTCTCGGCGTCCTTGGTCTGCTGTCCGAGGTTGCCCGTGACCAGCCCTTGCTGTGCATCGTGGACGACGCGCAATGGCTGGACCGTGCGTCCATGCAGGCCCTCGCATTCACCGCGAGGAGGCTCCTCGCCGAGTCGGTGGCCCTGGTCTTCGCCGCGCGAGTACCGGACGTGGCCTCGGCTGCCGGCGTGGAACCCGTCGGCGTGCCGGAGTTGTCCGTCGAGGGACTGGCCGACCAGGAAGCGGAAGCGCTTCTTCGGTCTGTGCTGCCGGGGCCGTGGGACGAGCGGGTCCTGAGGCGATTCCTTGCCGAGTCGAGGGGCAACCCGCTCGCGCTGATGGAGCTACCGAAGGTGGCCGGTCCGGTGGAACTGGCCGGTGGCTTCGGCCTTCCGAGTACCCAGCCGGTGGAGGATCGCATTCAGAAGGCCTTTGTACGGCGGATCGACGGACTACCGGAAGAAGCGCGCGGGTTCCTGCTGGCAGCAGCGGTGGATCCCACCGGCGAACCGGCGTTGCTCCGGCGAGCCGTCGGCAAGATGGGTCTCGCCGCCGACGCTGTCGCGGACGCTGTGGCAACCGGCCTTGTGGAGATCGGTGACCGCGTGCGCTTCTTCCACCCGATGGTGCGCTCGGCCATCTACTGGGCGGCCGCCCCGGAGCAACGCCGCGGTATCCATCGCGTTCTGGCGGACGTCACGGATGCGGACGCCGACCCTGATCGCCGGGCCTGGCACGCCGCACACGGTGCTCCCGGTCCCGACGAGTCCGTCGCCGCGGAACTCGTACGCTCCGCAGGGCGGGCGGAGACCCGGGGCGGAGTCGCCGCGACGGCTGCCTTCTTGGCGCGTGCAGTGGAACTGACCCCTGACTCCGCCCGTCGGCAGGAACGGGCGTTGGCCGCCGCACGGGCGAGCCACGAAGCGGGCAACCCCGATCTCGCCCTGCGACTGCTTGCCCTTGCCGAGACGGGCTTCGTCGACGAACGCCGACGCGGCGAGGTGGATTTGACGCGCGCTCGCATCGCGTTCACCTCGAACCGGGGAAGTGAGGCACCCGGTCTCCTGCTGAAGGCTGCCGGGCAACTCGCCGCCCACGACGTGGCGCTGGCCAGGGACACGTATCTGGAGGTCGTCAACGCGGCGATATTCGCCGGCCCACAGGCCTACGACGACGGCCAGTACGAAGCGGCCAAAGCGTCACGGGCACTGCCGGCCCCGCACCCGCCCCGTCCGACGGACCTCCTGCTCGACGGCTTGGCGGTACGGATCATCGAGGGCCACACGGTGGCCGTGCCTGATCTTCGTAGGGCATTGCAAGCGTTCACAGAACCGGATCTGCCCGCGGAGGACGGACTGCGCTGGCTCTGGCTCATCTGCGTCACTGCCGTGGGCCTGTGGGACCACGACACGATGTCTGTACTGGCGGACCGGCATCTCACCCTTGCGCGAGAGGCCGGTCAGGCCACCGCACTGCCCTTCGCCCTGACCATGCGCTGTGTGGTGCACGTACTCAACGGTGAACTGGCTGAGGGCGCGTCGCTTGCGGAGGAGGTGCAGACGGTCGCCGAGGCGGTGGGCACGGCTGCCCCCATCTACGGCGCACTCTTCGTCGCCGCTTGGAGGGGACGGGACGAGGAATGCATCGAGCTCAGCAGACGGGCTGATGAAGGGGTGGAGAACCGGGGCGAAGGCGTGGGCCCGATGGTCAGCAGATGGGCGCGCTCGCTGCTCTACAACGGTCTCGGCCGGTTCGAGGAAGCAGCGGAGGCCGCCGGCATGGTCAGCCGGGCATACAGCCAACTGGAAATGGGCATTCCGGTGTGGTCCCTGGTCGAGTACATCGAAGCCCACGCCAAACTCGGCACACCTGGACAAGCCGCCGACGCCTTGGACCGACTGACCGAACTGACACAGGCGAGCAGCACGGACTGGGCCATCGGCATCGAAGCCCGCTCGTACGCACTGTTCCGTGCGGAGGCCGAGGAAGCGGAACGCCACTACCTCAAGGCGGTTGAGGCTCTCGGCCGTACGCGCCTGCGTGGAGAAGCAGCGCGTGCCCACCTCGTCTACGGCGAGTGGCTGCGTGCAAGGGGACGTCATGACACCGCTCGCAAGCAACTGCGCATCGCACACGCACAGTTCACGTCCATGGGCATGCGCGGCTTCGCGCAGCGTGCCGCCCGCGAGCTGTCTGCCGCAGGCGATACGGTTCACCGGCACACCGAAATCAACGAGGACAACCTGACCCCCAAAGAGACACAGATCGTCAGGCTGGTGCGTGAGGGGCTGACCAACGCCGAGATCGGTGCACGGCTTCTGTCCAGCCCCCGCACTGTGGAGTGGCACCTGCGGAAAATCTTCGGCAAGATCGGCGTCACTTCGCGCAGACAGTTGTGAGGACGTGCAGGCGTGTCGACGAAGACGAGCGCCGACACCGAGATCGTCCTTACTGCGGGATCAGATGAGTTCCAGCCCGCCGTCGACAGTGACCACCTGACCCGTTGCATGGCGCCCGGCAGGTTCTGCCATGCGCAGGATCCAGTGGGCCACCTCGTCGGCGGAGGCGATGTGGTGCGTGGGAATGCGGTCCCGTTCGTAGGCGTACATGTCGTTGGCGGCCTCCGGGGTGAGGCCGGCGTGGAGCATCACGTCGGTGCGGGTGGGGCCAGGAGCAACGGAGTTGACGCGAACCCCCTCAGCGGCGAGTTCGAGGGCCCAGCTGCGAGTCAGCTGCTCAACGGCCGCCTTCGTGGCCGCATAGTGGGCGCCACCGGCCATAGGGCGGTGGCCGTAGGTACTGGACACGTTGATGATTGTTCCGGATGTCGCGCGCAAGTGAGGCAGGGCCTCATGAGCCAGCAGACTCGGAGCGACGACATTGAGAGCCAAGATGTCGAGGACTGTCTGCTTGTCGGTCTCCGACAGTGGCATGACGGCTGTGGCGCCGGCGTTGTTGATCAGGTAGTCGACGCGTCCCCACTGTTGGATCGCGTGGGAGACGACCCTGGCGGGGGCTTCGTCCTCGCAGACGTCGATGGCCATGACATGGATGTTCTCGTGGGCCGCGGCTGTCTCCTTCAAGGGTTCCTCGCGGCGGCCCACTCCCAGTACGTGCGCGCCGGCCTCGGCGAAGGCGATCGCGGTGGCCCGGCCGATGCCGGAGCCGGCCCCGGTGATGATGGCGACATGGCCTGAGAAGGTGGGGGCAACGGTGTTGACGGACACGATGCTTTCTCCTGTTCGGATTGCGTGAATGCGTGAACCTGAAGTCCCCCTCGAATTACTCATCGAGAGGGACCTATCAGCTCTGTGGTCAGACAGACTGATTCGGGGCTCTACCGTTCACGACACGCAGCCAGCGCACGATATCTGCCCAAGTTACGAAAGTCGCCACGTCTTCAATAACCAGGGGCGCAGTGCCGCCGGGGTTTCTGTCGAACTGGCGTGCCCAGTCGGAAATCTTTCCCCACTTGAGGCGCAACCTCTGCTGCAACGGGGTGATCACAGTGGTCTGAGGGAGGTCAAGGGCGCGGCCGAAATTGTCGCGGAAGAGAGGAAAGCGGGCACCTTCCGCGAACATTCCGATCAGTCGCATCATGTCAGATGCGATGCTGCGCCGTGTGGGCTCCCTGTTCACTACAGAGGCATCGCCGGTGGTGCCATTAAGGCGCCGCATAGCGCCGGTGAGGGACTCAATGTTCATCACCATGGGTTCCCCCGGCCCGTTGTTTTCCGTCAGTTCGGGAAGAAGTCGTACGTATGAACCCCGTTGCGCCATAATGATGGCCGGACCGTAATGGTGGGCGACTTCAGTTCTGATGTTGGGGGAGGCATCTCCGAAGAGGTATGTCTGCCCGCGTGCCCGGAAGCCTCCGATATAGAGATTCTGGGGGTTCATGAAGAAGGAGATCAGAAGGGTTCCCCCCTCGTCCCACACGTTGACCTCGATGAGACCGGCGGCCACCGACGTTCCCATCGACCGCCATATGTTGCTGTTCGGCCGCATTTCCAGGCCTGCTGCCATACGGATTTCCGTGATGGCCGCGTTGTAGCGACCTTGGTTGTCTTCCCGACGTTTATTTTCGGCCAAGGTGAGATTGATCGTTTTCTTTGTGTTGTTCGGCGTATTTGCGCTGGCCGGAGCCGGGCCTGTCCCGAGGATCAGCATCAGGATGCCCAGAAGGAGCACCATTCCGCGGCGAGATCTTGAGAGCATGCGAGAGAAGGCTGACATCTTCTGCGACTTCCGATCTTTGAGGGCTGACGGATCCTGTGGTTTCGCGGTTACGAGGCGAGGACTGTCCGCAGGTACACGTGGGCGTCCCCGTAGTAGCGGAATGTGCCGATCAGATTGATGTGGTAAGGGGCCGGATCGAGGCCTTTGGCGACGTCCTGCATCCAGCGTGAAAGTCCCGACCAATGGGCCCGCAGTTGCTGGAGCGTGTGGTTGGAAATTTCCGTCAGGAGGGTGTTGTGCCCGTTCATCACATGGCTGTAGGCGTCGCGGTAGACAGTGAATCGGGCAGCTTCGGAGAACGCTCCGGTGAAGAGCATCATGGGGATGGCAATTGTTTTCCGGGAATAACGGTCGGGTACACCACCCAGACTCTCCGCGGCCGCACTCATGACGCCCAGATTGGCGTACCGCGGTTCCCCGTAACCCTCACTCTGATTGATCACACGCCGGAGCTCGGTGTAACTGCCGCCGAAGTCCAGGGTGTTGAGCGGGCCACCTCGTGCCATCTCGTTGCGTACATTGGGCGACGAGTCGTTGAACGCGTACAGCCTGCCGTCCCTTGTGCGGAACCCTCCGATGTACAGGTTGTTCGGATTGAGGTAGAGCGTGACCTGCTCCCTACCGTCTTCCTGCAGAATGCGAAGAGCGATGAGTCCCGCAGGTCCTGTCTGGGTCCGGTACACATCGCCGGTTTTCCAGAGCTGTCCAGCAGCCTGTCGGAGCTGCGTGATGACGTCCTGATACCGCTGAGTGTTATCGGTGTTGTACTCGGTGTCGAGCGTCAGCCGCAGGACTTTGGTCGTCCCGTCCGGGGTGTCCGCGCCGGCCTGCGGCACGCTGATGGTGAAGACGCAAGCGAAGAGCGTCATGATGGCTGCGAGCGGGCGAAGTACGCCGGTGCGCAGAAGTCTGGGAGGAGACACAGCATTTCCGTCTCTATAGGCCGTCTTGCAGTCACAGGCCGCTCGGCGGTGGAGCTCATGTGCCGGGCGGGAACGTGTGCTACATCAGGACTGACCGGAGAGACGCGAGTGTTGTGACAATCAGTGCTGTCGGACCTCCCACCGTCAAGCTGTGACGGCCGTGCCTTCGAGCAGCGCACCTGTGATCTGTTTGCGGGATGCGATGCCCAGCTTCACGAACACTTTGCGGAGATGCCATTCCACGGTGTGGGGGCTGATGAAGAGCTGAGCCCCGATCTCGGGGTTCGTCATGCCGTCACCGGCGAGGCGCGCGATCTGTGCCTCCTGAGCAGTCAGCGCCGTGCGCATGTCGGGAGCGCGCTTGGCCGTCGTCGCACCGGTGGCGCGCAGCTCGTGCCAGGCACGCTCCGCGAAACCCTCTGCCCCGACTCGGCTGAGGGCCTTGTAGGCAACGCTGAGATGCTCACGTGCGTCGATGCGACGGTTCTCCCGGCGCAGCCATTCCCCGTACAGCAAATGGGAGCGGGCGTAGGTGAGGTGGACCCGGGTACGGCCCAGGCGCTCGACCGCCTCCTGATAGAGGGCTTCGGCGGCAGGCCCCTCGCTGGTCTGGGCCCGCACCATCGCCGTGGTGCCCAAGGCCCAGTCCGTGCCGCTGGCCTGCGCGAACCCGTCGATCCTGTGGGCGGCTTCGGCGGCCTGGGCCGGTCTGCCGCTACGGCTGGCCGACTCGACCAGTTCGACCATCGCCCTGATGGCAAGACCAAGTTCCTGGAGGTTCTCGGCAGCCTGCTCCGCTGCGGCGTACGCCTCCTCGTAGCGACCGAGTCCGTTGTACAGGACAGCCTTCGCCCACTGGCTGGAGCCGAGGACCTGGCCCCGACGGCCCTGGTGCATGTCCGCGTCCCTGGTCATCGCGTCGATTGCCTGAAGGGTCGAGGCTTCCTGACCCCTCCATGGCTCGGTCACCAGGGAGACATAGTGGGCGAGGTAGCGACTGCTGGTCGCTTCGCCGATGGTCTGCGCCTCTTTGATCAAGGTGTCCGCGTGGTCGAGCTCGCCGGCCAGTACGCGGTTGGAGACCAGTTGCAGCAGGGCGGACGGCAGGACCGACAGCGCCCCTGTTTCGCGAGCGAGGTCGACGAGCCTCGTGGAGAGCTCTGTGTTGCTGGGGAAGTCCCAGACGTTGAAAGCCATGCGGGCGGCGAGGGGGAACCAGCCGAGGCTCTCCTCCACGGACATTTTCGCCGTGCGCAAGGTGTTCAACGCCTCCAGGACCATGGGCGCGCCCGCCGCGTATCCGTCGACGATCATGGTGGCCAGGCCCCGCAGAAGGAGGGTCTGGCCCTTCGACGAGGGGCCCGCGGGCGAGGCGAGTGCGGCCCTGGCGATGTCCTGAAGCCGCAGACCGTTCGGCAGCCGGTCGGTGATGAGCGCGGCATTGAGTGCGTCGCGGTACGTCTCCTGAGCCAGAGCCGGGTCCAGCGGCTCAAGGCGCTCGGCCGCCTTGAGGAGGAGCGGCAGAGCGTTGCCCGCGGTCGTGGAAGCGAACGCGATCCGACCG
The DNA here is from genome assembly GCF_055579625.1 of Streptomyces sp. NPDC032721. Classification (NCBI taxonomy): domain Bacteria; kingdom Bacillati; phylum Actinomycetota; class Actinomycetes; order Kitasatosporales; family Streptomycetaceae; genus Streptomyces; species Streptomyces sp. NPDC032721. Next base: position 91,961 of record NZ_JBVIMX010000008.1, read on the forward strand.
CGCAACAGGTCGGACTGGGCGAGCTGGCGTGCGTCCAGGGGGCTGATGGCAGCGGCGTCCAGGAGTTCGCGCGCCGTGTCGTATCCGCCCGCCTGGTACTTGGCCCGGGCGGCCGCCAGGGTTCTCTCCCCGCGCAGCAGCGGGTCGGGAGTCAACTCGGCTGCCCGCTCCAGGAATGCTGCCGCGGCGGCGATCCCGCCGCGCGCCTGGGCCCTGCCTGCCGAGCGTTCCAGCTCCGCGGCCACGGCCTCGTCCGAACCACCTGTGGCGTTCGCCAAGTGCCAGGCCCGGCGGTCGGGATCCGCGGCGGGATCCGTTGCGTCGGCCAGAGCACGGTGCACGTGCTGGCGGGCTTCGGCGGTCGCCACCCGGTATGCGGCCGAGCGCACGACGGGGTGCCGGAACCGTACCCGGGTGCCGATGGCGATCAGCCCGCTTGTCACGGCGGGTGAGACGGCGGACTCCTCGACCCCCAGCAGCTCCGCCGCCCTGGCCAGCAGACCGACGTCACCCACCGGCTCGGCCGCCGCGATGAGCAGCAACTGCTGTGTTGTGGGCGGCAGCGCCTGGATACGTCGGAGGAAGCTCTGCTCGATCTGGCTGGCCAGCGGTCGCGCGTCGGGCCGCCCGAACCCACCCGCCAGCTCCGCCGGGGACAGCCCCTGGGGAAGTTCCAGCAGGGCGAGCGGATTTCCCTGTGTTTCGGCGATGATGCGGTTCTGGACACGCTCGTCGAGCCGTCCGGGAATCATCGAGTCCAGCAGGGCACGCGCGTCGCTGTCGCCCAACGGTTCCACCGTGAGTTGCGGCAGCCCTGCCAACTCCGAGGCGAGTGAGGGCTCGCGCACGGCGAGTACCAGCCCGATCTGCTCGGCGAGCAGACGCCGGGCGACGAACGCGAGCGTTTGCACGGTGACTTCGTCCAGCCACTGGGCGTCGTCGACCACACAGATCAGCGGCTCTTTCGACGCTACGTCGGCGAGCAGGCTGAGCACGGCGAGTCCCACGAGGAAGCGGTCCGGCGGAGTGCCCGCACTCATGCCGAACGCCGTGCCGAGCGCGTCGCGTTGAGGTGCGGGCAGTCGGCCGACACGGTCCAGGAACGGTGCACACAGCTGATGAAGGCCGCCGAAGGCGAGTTCCATCTCGGACTCGACACCCACCGCCCTGGCCACTCGGCATCCGTCCGCGCTGTCCCGTGCGTAATCGAGCAACGCGGTTTTGCCGATACCCACCTCACCACGCACCACCAGGACGGAACTCTGGCCTGCCTGCACGTTCGCGATGAGCCGGTCCAGCACCCTGCACTCGGTCTGCCGACCGTGAAGTCGTATCCGGGGAAACTCACTTGACATGGATACCGTCCCCGCCGACTGCGCGTCCTCGGGCCGGTGATCACCTTCTGACAGGGATACCGGCGCTGCATCTCAGATCTGCGTTCACCTTATCGCCCCTCTGCAGCACCGGCCCGGTCCGAGGGGCACCAGGTCCGGTCTGCTCGTGTGCTTCCCCGGGCACGGGTTGTCCCGGGGCAAGGAACGCCTCCAGGGAGTGGAGGTTTCCCGTCCGCGCCGCGACGACGAATGCCTCCAGCAGCTTTCGGTGCTCCGCCACGTCCACGGTCTTCCGCTGATCGTCCAGAAGGTGCTTGCGGGCTCTGCTGACGATCTTCCGTACGTTGACCACGCTGAGCCCGAGCATGTCGGCGATGTCGGAATACGCGTAGTCGAAGGCCTCGCGCAGGATGTACGCGGCCCGCTCGGTGGGGGGCAGCTTCTCCAGTACGAGGAGCAGCGCCAGCCCGAGGGTCTCCGCCTGCTGGGCGCCGGCCTCCGGGTCGTTGCTGGTGTCGACGGGTTCGGGCAGCCAGGGGCCGATGTAGGTCTCGCGGCGTACCCGGGCGGACTGAGCGACGTTGATGGCCAGCCTGGTGGTGGCGCTCGACAGGAATGCCACCGGGCTCAGCACCGCTGAGCGGTCGGTCTTCTGCCAGCGCAGCCACACCTCCTGGACCACGTCCTCGGCTTCGACCGTGCTGCCCAGGACGCGGTACGCGATGCCGAAGAGACGTGGGCGGAGCTCCACGAAGACAGAAATGGCCTCATCCAGCGTGTCATTGGGGTGGGATGTGTCGGGATGCATGAGCCTGCTGTCTCCGTTCTGACGAGTGGGAGAGCTCTGAGCGGCGCCGTTGTCCGGGGACGTCGGACGAGCAGTTCCTCTGGGCACACGGTTCGGCCCCGAAGGAAGGCCGGAAACCGTGTGTGACGCGCTGTGCCTCATGCCACTCGAACAGTGTGAAAAGTTCTTGGTTCCCGTAGGCCGCACGGTCGGCACCGTGCGTTCGCGGCAACCGTTGGTGAGCTGTGTCCACCGTCGCCCGCCGAGCCCCGCCACGGCGCCCCGGGGAGTGCCTGGTCCACACCCTGGCCCCGGGGCCAGGGACCCCGGGGGTGCCCACGGGATCCGGAGCCCGTCGGCCTCGGACCGCCGCTGATTCGGCGGATTGTCCAGGCCACAAGCGGTGGTGCATCATGTGGACAGCTCGAAATGATCAAATTCCGACACCCTTGATCTGCGCGGTGGTGATGAATGTCCAGCGGCGCACCTCGGTACGGCCTGCGCGGGCGACGGGGCGAGTGCGAGGCGCTGGACCGGGTCGTTGTCGGAGCCAGGGCGGGGCACAGCCAGGTGCTCGTACTGCGCGGCGAGGCCGGAGTCGGCAAGTCCGCCTTGATGGGGTACCTGGCCGGGAGCGCGACGGGGTGTCAGGTCCTGCGGGCGGCCGGCATCGAGTCAGAGAGGGAGTTGGCCTTCGCCGGGCTGTACCAGCTGTGCATGCCCCTGTTGAAGCACCTCGACCGGCTTCCGCAACCCCAACAGCACGCCCTGGCTGTTGCCTTCGGTCTGCGCGAGGGGGCAGCGCCGGACCGTTTCATGGTCGGGCTGGCGGCGCTCAGCCTGTTGGCGGAGGCAGCCGAGGAACAGCCGGTCGTCTGCGTCGTGGACGATGCTCAGTGGATCGACCGTGTGTCGGCGCAGACGCTGGCCTTCGTGGCCCGGCGGCTGCTCGCCGAGCGCATCGCGACAGTGTTCGCCGTACGCACCTCGACGTCCGTCGCTTCGAGCGAGGACCCCCTGGAGGGGTTGCCGGAGTTCGTGGTGACGGGCCTGCGCGACAACGATGCACGGGCGCTGCTCGACGCGGCGGTCCCCGGACGGCTGGACGAGCGGGTCAGAGACCGGATCATCGCCGAGACCCGTGGCAATCCCCTGGCGTTGCAGGAACTGACGCGGGGCTTGACCGCGCTGGACGTGGCAGGCGGGTTCGGGCGTCCTGACACGTGGCCGTTGACCGGCCGGATCGAGCAGAGCTTCCTGCGACGCGTCGCAGAGCTGCCGGACGGCGCGCAGCAGCTGCTCCTGGTGGCCGCAGCCGAACCGGTCGGCGACATCACGTTGTTGAGGCGCGCCGCCGGACTGCTGGGCATCGGACCGCGGGCCGAGGAAGCGGCCGAGGCCGCGGGACTGATCCAGTTCGGGGCGCGGGTGCGGTTCCGGCATCCGCTGGTGCGCTCGGCGACCTACCGGGCGGCCCATCCCGGCGAACGACGCAAAGTGCACCGGGCGTTGGCGGAAGCCACGTCACCCGGTTTCGACCTGGACCGCCGAGCCTGGCATCGCGCGTACGCGACTCTCGAACCCGACGAGGCCGTGGCCGGGGAGCTGAGCCGTTCGTCCGACCGGGCGCGGGCGCGCGGCGGAGTCGCCGCAGCGGCCGCGTTCTTGAGACGCGCGGCTGAACTCACACCCGACCCGGCCGACCGGGGAGCGAGGTTGCTGGCCGCCGCGCAGGTCACGTTCGAAGCCGGTGCCAACGAGGCGGCACTTGAGGTTCTCACCGCGGCGGAGGACGGCCCGCTGGACGAACTGCGGCGGGCACGACTGGCCCTGCTCCGCGCGCAGATCGTCTTCGCGCGAAGACGCGGCGGCGAGGCGCTGCCGCTGCTGCTCGACGCGGCCCGGCAGCTGGAGGGAGTCGACGGCGAACAGGCGCGGGAGGCCTACCTCGAAGCAGTTGGCGCCGCGGTCTTCGCGGGCCGCCTCCACGGAGCCGTGGGAGTGCGGGAGGTGGCCGAGGCGGCTCGCGCGGCGCCACGTGGGCCGCACCCTCCACAACCGGCGGACATACTGCTGGACGGTCTGGCCGTGCGATGGACCGCCGGGTGCGCTGCGGCCGCGCCCCTTCTGAAGCAGGCGCTGCAGGAGTTCAGGCGTGCCGCCGAACACCATCACGTCATGCGCTGGCTCTGGTTGACCTGGCTGGTCGCTGCCGAGACCTGGGACAACGAGTCGTGGCGGGAACTGACCGTGCACGCGGTCCGTGCGGCTCGCGAAGCGGGAGCTCTGAACGTCCTTCCGCTGGCCCTGTCCTACCGTGCCGCGGTGCACGTGCACACCGGAGAGTTCGACGCTGCCTCCGTACTGATCGACGAAGCCACCGACCTCACGCGGACGACCGGCAACTCGGCCCTCGGATATGCCCCCCTGCTGCTCACGGCCTGGCGTGGTGAGGACCCCGGGGCAGCCGAATCGATCAGGGCAGGGGGCCGCCTCGCGTCCTCCTGGGGCGAGGGCCGGGCGATCGGCCTCGCCGCATATCTGCTCGCGGTTCTTTTCAACGGCCAGGGCCGGTTCCAGGAAGCCCGGGAGAGCGTGGAAAGCGCCGGAGAGTACGAAGACCTGGCGGTCTCCGGTTTCTCCCTGGCCGAGCTGGTCGAGGCGAGCGCCCGCTGCGACGGCCCGGACGCAGCCGTCGCAGCGGGCTCGGCCCTGAGGCGGATCGAGGAACGGGCCGTGGCCTGGGACACACCTTGGGCCCTGGGCATCCTGGCCCGTTCGCGAGCACTGCTCAGCGACGGCCCGTCCGCCGACGCGCTGTACCGCGAGGCCATCCAGCACCTCGAACGCAGCAAGGTCAACGTCTACCTCGCCCGCACCCACTTGGTGTACGGCGAATGGCTTCGCCGACAGGAGCGGCATGCTGAGGCGCGAGAACACCTGCGCACCGCCTACGAGATGCTGCACGGTTTCGGTGCCACCGCCTTCGCCGAGCGTGCCCGGCGGGAACTCCTGGCCACCGGCGAATCCGTGCGCCCCCAGGTGGCTGACGGCCGGGAGGCCCTCACGACGAAGGAGGCGCACATCGCCCGGCTGGCCGCCGACGGCATGACGAACCCCGAGATCGGTGCCGAGCTGTTCCTCAGCCCTCGTACGGTCGAATGGCACCTGCGCAAGGTGTTCACCAAGCTCGGCGTTACCTCGCGCACCAGGTTGCGTGCGGCACTGGGCGAAGGTGACGGGCGCGGTTTCTCATGAGGGTGCGTCACTTGCTGAGCCACAGGTCGGGGCCGAAGACTTCGTAGTGGATGGCCGCGGGGCTGAGTCCGTGGGTGAGCAGGTCCGTGCGGACGATCTGCATGAAGGCCAGCGGCCCGCACAGGAATGCGGTCGTCCCTGTCGGCAGGGCCAGCCGGCTGAGGTCGGCCCAGCCCTCGTTGACGTGGGGCGCGGAGGCCTCCGGGTGGCCGGCGGTGTCCTCGTACCAGAGGTGCAGCGAGGAGTGCGGGAGCCGGCTGAGGAGCTCGGCCAGTTCGAGCCGGTGGGCGTGGTGGGCGGGGGAGCGGTCGGCGTGCACCACGGTGACGGGGCGCTCCGGCGTCTCGGCGACCAGGTGCTCCAGCATGGCGAGCATGGGAGTGATGCCGATACCGGCCGATGCCAGCAACAGGTGGCTGTCGCCGCCCGGGAGCAGGAGGTCGCCGAAGGGCAGGGAGACGTCGAGAGTGTCACCGGGGCGGGCGTGGGCGTGCAGCCAGGAGGAAACCTCCCCCTCGGGCACGAGGGAATCCGCGGAGCGTTCCCGCTTGACGGTGATGCGCCACGTCTTCCGGCCGGGAGCGGAGGAAAGGCTGTACTGACGTATCTGGCGCACGCCGTCGGGGAGTTCGACCCGAACGCTGACGTACTGGCCCGGGACGAACGGCCCGGTGGGCAGCCCGTCGGGGCGGCGCAGGACGAAGGAGGCGGCGTCCGGGGTCTCCTCGTGGCGCTCGGCGATCTCCATCCTCTGCCAGACGGCGCCGTCGTCGACGTGGGCCTCGGCGTACAGGCGCGCTTCCCTGGCGATCAGGGCGTTGGCCATGAGCCAGTACACCTCGTCCCAGGCCGCCGCCACCGATGGTGTGACAGTGTCGCCCAGAACCTCGGCGACGGCCCCGAGGAGATGGCGGGCCACGAGGGTGTACTGGTCGGCGGTGATGCCGAGGGACGCGTGCTTGTTGGCAATACGGCCGAGGATCGCGTCGGGGCGCTCTCCCGGGCGGTCCACCAGGGCGGTCGCGAAGGCCGCGACAGCACCCGCGAGGGCCTCGCGTTGCGAGCCGTTGGCCTGGTTCGCGCGGTTGAACAAGCCCCGCAACAGTTCCGGCTGTTCCTGGAACATGCGGTGGTAGAACAGCTCGGTGATGGTGCCGAGAGAGGCGCCCACGGCCGGGAGCGTGCTGCGGACGATGTGCGACGACTGGGTGGAGAGCACCCTGACTCCTAGGGGGGACGGGGAACGAGCAGTGCTCCATTGACCGTGTCCCGAAGGAATGTGTGACACACACGCGGAGACAGTGTCATTCCTTGATACTGTGAGCACGGTGTTCCCGGCCCCGCGATGTACCCCGTGCAGCCGAGAGGAACACTTCGGCATCCCCGGCCAGGGCCGGGCAGATGCCGTCCAGGGCGCCGCTCGATCCCCCGCGAGTCGGCGTCCTGGGCACGTGCTGCCGCTGCTGGAGCGCTTCTGGGACTACTTGGCGCGGTAGAGTCCGCGGCCGGCCCGGCTGATCCGGGAAGCTCCGACGAGACGGTCGAGCGTGCTGCGTACCGCGTTGATGCTGCCACTGTCGGCGTCACGGCCCAGCGCCGCCGCGACGTCACGGGCCCGGGCGTCCACGTCGCCGGCCTGCGCGAAGTACTCCAGGATTTGCTCGGTCAACTTGCCGTAGGACCGGTCCTCCTCACCGATTCCCACGGAGGAAGCCGGCTTGCCGGGCTTCCTCGCCTTCCCGGGCTTCTTCGCCTGCTTCGGCGTGCCCGGTCGCCGTCGCGCCCGGATCGATTCCTCCGGGGCAGCCGGGGCGGTGGCGGTTTCCGCAGCCTTCTCGACCATGGGAGGCGGGGCGTCCGCGGCCCCTGCCATCAGGACCTCCATCGCGCCCAAGGCCCGCTGCACGGAGTCGAGATGGGCGACAACAGCGGCCAACTCCCGCTCCAGTGCGTGCTTCTGGAGCTCCAGGCGGGCCAGATCCCCCTGGAGGCTCTCAGCAGTGGTCTCAATGTTGTGCGCCGCGCGAGTTGCCGGGACCATGACTTCCTTTCATGCTCGCCCCTTCGTGCCACGCCGGGCCGGCTCACCTGCGGTGCCGCTCGGCCCGGACGCCGAAATGGGTACTTCAGGACAGTCTATGCGGGAGCATGGTCTTCCTCGCGAGTGCAACCAGAAGGCCACACGTGTGTTCCTCGACGGAAGCTCCGTGAGTCAATTGTTGCCACCGTCCCGGTGAAAACGCAACGGCCCGGAGGAACGTGGTGCTCAGTCCGGCGCGTCCGTGGGCACAAGCTGCCCGGTGGCGGGAGAGGGAGGCGTGTGACACAGCTGGTGGAGCCTCGCGGAGGTTTGCCGGATGCGCGCGTCGACCGTGTCCAGGGTCGACTGGAGCATACGGATACGTGCCTCCAGCACGGCGGACTCCGCTGCCAGGTACACACTGGTGGCGGCGGCGTCATGGTGTTCGTCGGGGATCTGGGGCATCAGGCATCCTTCTTCACGATCGGTACCCGGGCGGAGGCGGCCGGCCCCCCACTCGCATTGACCGGACAACCCCGGGAGCCGTGACACACCGCGCTGGTTCACGAACGCCTGCGAGTCACCGCCAGTACGGCCGCATCGCCGTGCCACGGCTGCACAGCGAACCCGTGACGCTCCAGGTCAACGAGTATCTCGGCACGTGTGGCGGGCCACATCCAGAACGTCTCGGCGTGCTCCCGCAGTACGTGCTCCCCCTTGCGGACCCAGTAACACGCACGCGCCTGGATACGGTCATCGGCCGCCGACATCACCATGCGCCCGCCGTACTGGTGCCCGCCGATCCGTCGTTCAGGGAAGACGCGTACGACCTCCCGGGAGGGGAGGCGGTCGGGCGGCAGACCGAGCAGTAGTGATCCACCCGGGACCAGAGCCGCGCTGATCGCCGGCCAGAGGGTGTGGCGCGCAGCTGGAGGCAGACAAGCGACAGTGTTGTGGCACACGGCCACGTCCGCCACCCGGTACAGGGTGGCCTCATCGAGCGTGTGCGGATACACGGTCACTCGGTTCCGGAGCCCCGCCGGAAGGCCGGAGAGACGGGTCATCAAAGGTGTGCGCATGGCCCGGGCGGGCTCGACGGCATGGATGTCGGCCCGGGACTCCGCCAGGCTCATCAGGGTGACGCGCCCCGTGCCCGCACCGACGTCCAGCACCCCCAGACGTGCCTTCGCGACCTCGGAACCGTAGAGGTCACGGACGCGCACCTCGTCCTCGCGGGCCTGGAGGATGTCGTAGAACTCCGCGGTGACGGCGTAGGAGTCAACATGCGTAGGGAGGGTGGGAGCTGTCGCTGCGGCAGTGGACATACCCAGCAAGACAGACCGCTGCCCCTGCTTGTGACAGAAATGCTGTGTCACACCGTGGGCCCTTCCCCTGTCATTCGGGTGCAGGCCGCCCCCCGAGGACCGCAGGGGCGGCCGACCCCGAACCTCCCGCCCGAAAGGCATCGCGACATGATGAACCGGATCTCCCTCAAAGGCCGCACGCGCACCTCGCTCACCGCACTTGCCACTGTGAGCATCTTCGCGGGGCTGCTGGCCACCACGGCCGCCCCGGCCTCAGCGATCAAGGCCGCCCCTGCGTCGCGCCCTCAGCAGCCCAGGCCGACCGTGGTCCTGGTCCATGGTGCGTTCGCCGACTCCACCAGTTGGAACGGTGTCGTCAAGAAGCTTCGGCACGACGGCTATCCGGTCGTCGCGGTCGCCAACCCGCTGCGCTCCCTCAGCGGTGATGCCGACTACCTCAAGGACGTTCTGACCAGCATCAAGGGCCCGATCGTCCTGGCGGGCCACTCCTACGGAGGCTCGGTCATCAGCAACGCCGCCACCGGCAACACCAACGTCAAGGCTCTGGTCTTCCTCGCCGCATTCCTTCCCGAGAAGGGCGAGAGTGCGGTCGACCTGTCGGGCAAATTCCCCGGCAGCACCCTCGGCGAGGCGCTGCGCCCCGTGCCGATCACCCCTCCCGACGGCAGCCGGGGAACCGACCTCTACATCCAGAACGGTAAGTTCCGGGGCCAGTTCGCCGCGGACGTGCCCCGCGACGAGACTGACCTGATGGCCGTCACGCAGCGGCCCGTCACCGAGGCGGCTCTAGCCGAGGGTGCGGCAGAGCCCGCGTGGAGGACCATCCCTTCGTGGGTCCTGATCGCCACGGAGGACCTCAACATCCCGCCGAAGGCGCAGAAGTTCATGGCCGAGCGGGCCGGAGCGCACATCAGTGAGGTCCGGGCGTCACACGCGGTGAGCGTCTCGCAGCCTGGCAAGGTGGCCGCCGTCATCAAGGACGCGGCCCGTCAGGTGCGCTGACTCCGCTGCGGATTTCTTCGTACAACACCAGTGAGACGGGTGAATCACAGCCGGCCCCGGCTCCTCTCGGAACCGGGGCCGGCCGCATCGGCGGTAACTCACCCCTCGGCGTCGGGGTACAGGTCGTTCATTCGGCGGTCTCCTCGCGGTCGAGGTCGGGAAGCTGGTCGAGCTCGCTGGGCGCAGAGGACGCAGTGGGCCGGGACGGATCACTCATGGCTGCCTTCCTGGCACGGCATGGGGTGGGAGTGCGGTCGCGGACATGGGAGGTGCCGTACCGGTGGTAGGCGCAGCCGACGGACCCGGTGGCGCGGCGTTCACGGGCCGGCACCCGGCCGCTGAGGTGTCAGTGCGACTTGAGCCACTGGGAGAACGTGTGGTGCCCCAGGTGGGCGTCCGGGCCCGGAAGCAGAGTGCGCTCCGTGACCAGCGCTCCGAAGAACGGGAACTGCGCGTCGGCGACGACCCGGCCGGTCCTGCCGAGCGCGGTCACCAGTTCAGCGGTGAGGTCGTCGAGCCGCAGCTCTTCGGGCCCGGCGGCTTCGAGCACCCCGAACAGGGGCAGTCCTACGGCGACATGGGCGATCGTCGCCGCGACGTCGTCCGTGGACACGGGCCGCACCAGCAGCGGCGGAACGTGTACCCCGTCCGCTCGGGCACCCGCGGTGGCGGCAGCCTCCACCGACTCGAAGAACGGTGTGGCACGAACCAGGGAGCAGGGAATGCCGGAGTGCCTCGCCAGCTCCTCCTGTGCCGCCTTGGCGCGGTAGTAGCCCGATTCGACACGGTCGACGCCCACCACCGACAGCGCCGTGTAGTGCTCGACACCCGCTGCGCCTGCCGCCCGGAGGAGGTTGCCGGTCGCCACGGTGAAGAACTCGGTACTCACCGCCTGGTCCCTCGACGGCGCATCGGTGACGTCCACGACAACCCGCGCACCGTGCAACGCCTGCTCCAGGCCCTGCCCGGTGACGAGATCGACGCCATTCGCACGGGAGACGGGTACGACCTCCGCTCCATGGTCCCGGAGCCTGGCAACGGTTCTGGAGCCGATAAGGCCGGTGGCGCCTGCGACAACAATTCTCATCTGGAACTCCTCCATCCAGGGGCCGTTGGCCCCGGCGTGGGTGGGTGAATGCGGCGGTGAGCCCGGCAGCGCGCTGCCGGGCTCACTTCATGGAGATGCGAACCCCGTTCGGCGATATGCGGGGAAACCCTGGGCGGGGCCTGCCTGACCACAAGGCACCGGTCGACGACCAGTGGCCGGAGCCGGTGTCTCAGCCGAACATGCCGGGCTTGTAACCTCCGGCGGGCTGCCGGTTGATGACGTTGATGCGGTTGTACGCGTTGATGACCGCCACCAGCGAAATCAATGCGGCGAGCTGGTCCTCGTCGTAGTGCTTCGCGGCGTTCGCCCATACCTCGTCAGTGACGCCGCTCGCACCGTCAGCGAGGCGGGTGCCCTGTTCCGTCAGTTCGAGCGCCGCCCGCTCGGCCTCACTGAACACCGTGGCCTCCCGCCATACGGCGATCAGGTTCAGACGCTGCTGCTCCTCGCCTGCGGCGAGAGCGTCCTTGGTGTGCATGTCGGTGCAGAAGCCGCAGCCGTTGATCTGACTGGCGCGAATCTTCACCAGTTCCTGCGTGGCGCCCGGAAGAGCCGACTGCACCACTTGGCCGACCGAGTTCAGGTGCCTCATGACCTTGCCGGCCAGGGCGTTGCCGAAGTAGTTGATGCGCGCGTCCATGACGGAACCTCTCCACAAGGGAACTCTCTACAGCTGACTGACCGAGCCGCCCCGCGATGTGTGACACCGAATTGGTGTGCTCCACGACGACAAGCACACGGCGCAGTTCGGCGCCGGCCCCGCGCACCGGCACACGCTGACGGTCGGTTCCGAGGTCCGCGCGGGCGCGGCATGGGTCTGGGGCGAGGGCGCCCCGAAGCTCCTGCACGGCACGGTGCGCTTCGCGTGGGAGGCGCTGGACTCCTGGTTCGAGGAGGACGAGCCGGTGTTCGTACACCCCAGGAGCCCGTACTCCCGGGTCGACGCCCTGCCGTCCTCCAGCAGCGTCCGGGTGGAACTGGACGGCGTCGTACTGGCCGAGGCCCCGCACTGCGTGAAGCTGTTCGAGACCGGGATGCCGACGCGCTACTACCTCGGCCGTACGCACATCGACTGGACCCGGCTGCAGCACTCGGACACGATGGACAAGCGGCTACTGGTCCTTCGTGAACGGATCTGCCCGGTACGAGAACATCGCCTGGACCTACGACTTCCCGACCATCCAGGCCCAGCGAGTCGCGGGCCTGGCCGCGTTCGAGAACGAGCGCGTGGACCTGTATGTCGACGGAGTCCTGCTGCCGACCCCTGCCGAGGGGACCTCCACCTGAGCATCCCACCACGCCGCTCACTGCCACGGTGTGTCACACCCTGATCCGGCACCCGGTCACATGGAGTGGAAAGCCTCCCATGCCCCGGAAAGGGGATCTCGTGAGTGACATCGTTCTCGAACCCGCCGCACAGGACTTCGCCGACGCGACCGCCAAGCCGCCGCTGCTCCATGAGCTCGGCGTCGAGGGCGCCCGCAAGCTGCTCGACGACGTGCAGGCACAGCCTGTCGAGAAGCCCGACGTGGACGAGAAGTGGCTCACCGTGCCCGCCGAAGTCGGCGAGGTCCGCGTACGCATCGTCAAGCCCGTCGGCAGCACCGGGGTACTGCCCGTGATCCTGTACATGCACGGCGGAGGCTGGATCCTCGGCAACGCCGGTACTCACGACCGCCTCGTGCGCGAGCTCGCCGTCGGCGTCGGGGCAGCCCTGGTCTTCGTCGAGTACGACCGGTCCCCGGAGGCGAAGTATCCCGTCGCCGTCGAGCAGGCGTACGCCACCGCGCAGTGGATCACTGCCAAGGGAGCCGAGGAGGGCCTCGACGCCTCGCGTCTGGCGGTCGCCGGCGACTCCGTCGGCGGCAACATGAGTGCCGCACTCACCCACCTGGCCAAGCGGCGCGGAGACGTGACCTTCCTGCATCAGTCGTTGTACTACCCCGTCACCGACGCGGCTCAGGACACCGAGAGCTACCGAACTTTCGCCCATGGCCCGCACCTCACGGTGAAGGCCATGGAGTGGTTCTGGGACGCCTACACCACCGATCCCGCCGAACGCGCCGAGATCACCGTGTCCCCGCTGCGTGCAACGGTGGAGGACCTTCGCGGGCTGCCGCCGGCGTTCGTTGTCGTCGACGAGAACGACGTGCTGCGCGACGAAGGCGAGGCCTACGCGCGCAAGCTTCTCCAGGCCGGCGTACCGACCACGAGCATCCGCTACAACGCCACCCTGCACGACTTCATGATGCTGAACCCGGTCCGGGGAACCGGGGCGTCGGGCGCAGCGGTCGAACAGGCCGTCCACGTCCTGCGCAAGGCCCTCGGAACCGACTGACGCGAGACCCCCGGGGCCGACCGACGCCGAACACACGACAACTCCCCGGGACCTGTGGGCCACCGGGGAGTTGTCGTCATTCCGGAAGGGAAACACCGAGGGGCACGTCCGGCTCCGCCAACAGCGCGGGGACGGTGACGATCGTGATCTCCCCGGCCAGAAGGCGATGTACGGGACACCGCCCGGCTGCCGAAAGAATCGGCCGGAGGTTTCTCGTGTGACACGGTCGGCAGGGACAGTGCGGCACCGTGTCACAACAGGTGGCTCTGGCCGGTCTTAAGGGGAAATCGAGAGGAGCGGTGGAAACCGTGCGTGAAATCGTGATCGTGGGTGGTGGTTACGCGGGTTTCTACACCGCGTGGGGCTTGGAGAAGAAGTTGCGCAGGGACGAAGCACGGGTCACCGTCGTCGACCCGCGTCCGTACATGACGTACCAGCCCTTCCTTCCAGAGGTGTTGGCGGGCTCGGTGGAGGCCCGGCACGCCGCGGTGTCGCTGCGGCGTCACCTCCGCCGGACCCGCCTTGTCGCAGGCACGGTCACGGAGATCCGCCACGGTGAGCGCGCGGTGACCATCCGGCCGGAGAGCGGCCCCGACATCGACCTCGCCTACGACGTGCTCGTGGTGACGGCAGGGGCGGTCACCCGCACGTTCCCGATCCCGGGACTCGGCGAACAGGCGTACGGGCTCAAGCACGTCGAGGAAGCCGTGGCGATCCGCGACCGGTTGCTGACCTCGTTCGACCGCGCGGCGACCCTTCCCCACGGGAGCCAACGCCGGAGGCTGATGACCGTCACCTTCGTCGGCGGCGGCTTCTCCGGCGTCGAGGGGTTCGGCGAGCTGCTGGCACTGGCGGCCGCGCTGCTCAAGCACTATCCGGAGATCGGTCCGCAGGAACCGGTCTTCCACCTGGTCGAGGCCCGGGCCCGGATCCTGCCCGAAGTGGGCGACGGGCCGGGGGAGTACGTGGTGCGTGCGCTGGAGAAGCGGGGCGCACGGGTGCACCTGAACACCCAGCTGATCTCCGCGGAAGCCGGACACATCGTGCTGTCCAACGGTGAGGCGTACGACTCCGGCCTCCTCGTATGGGCGGCCGGCAACGCTTCCAACCCCATCGTGCACAACCACACGGACCTTCCGGTCGACGAGCGCGGCCTGCTGACTGTCCGCGCCGACCTCCGCGTCGGGACGGACGAGCAGGCGGTGGCCGACGCGTGGGCCGCGGGCGACGACGCCTCGGTGCCCGACCTCGCATCCGGGCGGCCCGGCGCGCACACGGTCCCCAACGCACAGCACGCGGTACGCCAGGGCAAGCTCCTCGCGAAGAACATCGTGGCAGCACTGCGTGGCCGGCCCACCAGCGACTACGCGCACCACAGCCTGGGCGTGGTGGCCACGCTGGGACTGGGGCGCGGCATCTTCCAGTACCGGCGCCTGGTGGTGAAAGGCTTCCCGGCCTGGCTGATGCACCGCGGCTACCACGTGCTGGCCGTACCGACCTGGGAACGCAAGGTGCGTGTGCTCGCGGTGTGGATCACCGCCGCCCTCTATGGCCGCGACATCGTCTCTCTCGCCTCGGTCCAGCATCCGCGCGAGGCCTTCGTCTCCAGTGGCATGCCGAGGCACAGCGAACAGCCGGCGGGTTCCGAGCCGATCGGCTGATCCATCCCGTCCCCACCATGCCTTTACTCCTGTCCTCCGCGGTGTCACAACTCTCCTTCCTGTCCGGTCTAGCTGACAAGCCGACAGATGACGAGAACAGCGTGCCGTTCCCCGGAGGGCCGTTGGAGAGGAGGATGCGGGATGGATCACGCCGATGACCACGTGCCGATCGTGGAGCTGCTCGACGAACGGCGGCACCTGCTGGAGGTTGCCCACTGGATGCTGGGCAACCGCATCGCCGGAGAGGGCGTGATCAACGACGCGTACAGGCAGTGGTACGGACTCTCCGACACCGAGCGGGCCCGCGTCACCGAACCCCGGGCATGGCTGACCCAGGTGGTCGGCGGGATCTGCCTCGCACGGCTGGCCGGCCCCGGGGACGTCGGGCCCGGGGACGCCGGGCCCGACAACCACGAGCTCGCTGCCGCCGCGCCAGAGGGCCCGGCCGACGCGGTGCCTCTTCGCGCACTGGGCGAGCTGCCGCCGACGCAGAGAGCGGCGTTCGTGCTCCACGACGTGTTCGGCATGGCGCCACATGCGGTCGCCGGCATCGTAGGACAGACCGAACCGGAGTTCGCCGAACTGGCGGAACGGGCCCGCCAGAGTCTGCGGGCCCGCAGGTCCGAGTCCACGCCGCCACGCCGGCAGGACAAGATCGCCCGAGCGGTGCGGCAGGCCTGTGTGGACGAGGACGCCGACCGCCTGGCGTCGCTACTGGACCCCGACGCGACCGTCTTCTACGACGGCGGAGGCAGGGTGCGCGCGCTGACCCGGCCCGTTCACGGCGGCGAACAGGTCGCCCGCAGCTTGCTGACGCTGCTCGCGCGGCATCCCCTCACCACCCTGCACACCCACTCCGTCAACGGGTCAACCGGCCTCGTCGCCCGCTACGCCGACCAGGTTTCCGCGGTCGTCACCCTCGACATCGCCGGCTCCCTGGTCGTGCAGGTGTGGGTGATCCTCAACCCGGACAAACTGCTCGCCTGGAACCGCCCCGGCCGGTGACGTACGGGCGAGGTACCGTACGACAGGACACACGGTGTCAGACAGTGACTTGCGGGTGGGAACTGCTGTCACACCTTCGCCCGCGGCCCGGTCTCAACTGACAGGAGAACGCATTCGCCCACCCCACAGGAGGTGCTCCATGTACTGGCGCAACCTGGCGCTCTGCCGATACGAGGACCCCGAGCTCTTCTTCCCGGTCGGCACGCTCAACAGTGCTTCCGCGCTGATACAGGCGGACGAGGCCAAGGAAGTCTGCCGCCGCTGCCCCGTACGGAAGCAGTGCCTCGCAGCCGCCCTCGCGGCGGAGCCCGTCGAGGGCATCTGGGGCGGCACGACGGAGGCGGAACGCCGCGCGGCACGGCGCCGAACGGTCCGGAAGCCGCCGGCCGTACACCGGAAGCCCCCGGCCGTACAAGCGCCTCCGGCCGTGCCGGAACCGGCGGCGTGAGCCCTGGCCCACGCTGACCGGCCGCAAGTTCAGAGTTCATCGGCCTCCCGGCGCGCCACGACCAGGGACACAGCGACCAGAAGGGCCGCCACGACGCCCGCGCACAGCACGGCGGCAGTGGAGAAAGTGGCGGCGAGTACGCCGAGGGCGGCGACCGGGGGGAGCACGTCGGCTGCGGCGGACAGCCGTACGGTACGCCGGTGCAGGAGCCACACGCAGGTGATGAACGCGGCGACGGGCACCGTGTAGGCGGCCCCTGCCTGGGCTTCGGTCAAGGTGCTGTGGCCGGAGAGACGGGCGACGTTGACGGCCAGGCCGGCGCCCACGGCAGCCGCGGCGGCGAACACGACGTAGTGGCCGTAGCCCCACAGCATGGCCGTCGTCGAGGTGCCCAGGCGGTGCGGCGCGTCCTGGGCGAAGTACAGCCACCACAGGGCGAAGACGGTCAACACTCCGCCCAGTGCGACGCCGAGGACGGGCGCGAGCTCCCCTTCGGCGTCCAGGGCCGCGCGGACGGCGAGGACGGCGGCCGTGACGGACTCGCCGAGCACGATCAGCGTGAACAGGCCGTACCGCTCGGCGATGTGATGCGGGTGCCAGGTGGTCCGGGCAGCGCGTTCGGCCCAGACCGGCACCGCGAGCTCCAGGGCGGCGAGGACGGTGAACGAGACGATGCCTCCGTGATCGGGCAGCAACAGGCGCACCAGCCAGCCGAGTTGCAGTACGAAGATGCCCAGGGCGTACCGGAGCGCGGAGCGGCGCCGTTGCCTGTCCGTGTACGCGGCGCGCAGCCATTGGCTGACCATGGCCAGTCGCATGATGACGTAACCCCAGGTGATGACCGTGAAGTCCTGGTGCTCCAGGGCGGCGGGCGTACCGGCGGCCAGGACCAGGGAGCCGGTGATCTGGACCAGCGGGAGCAGGCGGTAGGGCACGTCGTCGGTGTCGTAGGCGGAGGCGAACCAGGTGAAGTTCATCCAGGCCCACCAGATCGCGAAGAACACGAGGGCGTAGCCGACCAGACCGTGCCCCGCCCGGCCCGCGGCGAT
This sequence comes from Streptomyces sp. NPDC032721, assembly GCF_055579625.1. Classification (NCBI taxonomy): domain Bacteria; kingdom Bacillati; phylum Actinomycetota; class Actinomycetes; order Kitasatosporales; family Streptomycetaceae; genus Streptomyces; species Streptomyces sp. NPDC032721. The sequence continues at coordinate 109,296 of NZ_JBVIMX010000008.1, forward strand.
CTCGTGCTCGAACGCGGAGGCCGCCTGGGCGACGGCGGCGACGAAGCAGAGGTCGAAGAACAACTCCAGTGCCGTGGCGCTGCGATGCTCCTCGCCGGCGTGGCGGGCGCGCATCGGCCGGTACCAGGCACAGGAGGCGAACATTGGCTGACTCATGTGATCACGATTCCTGAGATTCCAGAGTTCCAGAGATTCCCGAGATTCCCGAGTGGGTGAAAGCGCCGTGGGGGCGGGTGAGGTGTTCCTCACCCGCCCCCACGCATTCCGTGCGTCAGGCAGCTGTTGTCGGATCGTTCCTCACGGCGGAGATGTCCAGGGCCAGGGTGACCTTGTCACTGACGAGGACACCGCCGGTTTCCAGCGCCGTGTTCCAGGTGAGTCCCCAGTCCGAGCGCCGCAGGGTGGCCGTGCCTTCGAAGCCGACGCGGTATTTCCCATAGGCGTCTTCGCCGGCGCCGCCGAAAGTGACCTCGATGTCGAGAGGAAGTTCGACGTCCTTGATCCGCAGGTCCCCGGAAAGGCGGAACCTGTCGTCGCCCAGTGGGACGATCCCGACGGAACGGAAAGCCATCAGAGGGAAGGCCGCCGAATCGAAAAAGTCCGGCCCTCTCAGGTGCGCGTCGCGCTGCTGTATTCCGGTGTCCAGGCTTTCGGTCTGGACGCTCACATGGGCCTCCGAGCGGGAAGGGTCGGAGCCGTCGAGCATGAGGAGGCCCTCGAATTTGTCGAACCTCCCGCGGACATTGGAGATCATGGCGTGCCGGACCGAGAAGCCGACCGTGCTGTGGACCGGGTCGATGATGTAGTCACCGGTCACCTCGGGGTACGTGTCGGGACCCGGACGAACGATTTCACCGCGTTGCGTGAACATGCTGAACAGCCTTTCTGTGACGGACGTGGCGAGGTGGTTCACGTGGAAAGGGGCCTGCCGTTCCGCAGTGCGGACGACAGGCCCCGCACCGGTGGCGGCCCGTGTCTCGGAGCCGGCGCCGGGCGACTCAGTGCTGCTGTGCGAGCCAGTCGGCGAAACGGGTCTCCGCGAGGTGGGCCTCGGGGCCGGGCAGCAGCGTGGTCTCCTGCAACTCGGCGCCGAAGTAGGGGGCGTGCACGTCGGTCACGACCTTGCGCGGGTCGTTCTTGGCGGCCAGACCCTTGCGGATCAGCTCGTCCAGCTGGAACGTGTCGGGGCCGGCCACCTCCACCACGCCGTTGACCGGGGTGCCGACTGCCGTACGGCCGACGGTGGCGGCCACGTCGTCCGACTGGATGGGCTGGATCTTGACCGGGGCCAGCCGGACGGTGTCCCCCTCGGTTGCCGCGGCGGCGATTCCCTTCATGAATTCGAAGAACTGCGTCGCGTGGACGATGGAGTACGGAATTCCGGAGGCCTTGATCAGTTCCTCCTGCGCCTGCTTGGCCCGGAAGTAGCCGCTTTCCTGGAGCCGTTCCGTACCGACCACGGAAAGTGCGACGTGGTGGGTAACCCCGGCGTTCGCCTCCGCCTTGAGGAGGTTCGCGGTCGAAGTACGGAAGAACTCCATGACGGCGTCGTCCTCGAAGGAGGGGGAGTTGGAGACGTCGACCACGACCGAGGCGCCGTTCAGTACCTCGGTCAGGCCCTCACCCGTCAGAGTGTTGACGCCCGTGTTGGGGGCAGCCGCAACGGCCTCGTGACCGTGCTCGTTGAGCTTGGCGACCAGCTTCGAGCCGATCAGTCCAGTACCGCCGATGACTACGACCTTCATGATGAGTTTCCTTTTCGGAAGAGGGAGTGGTGCGTTTTCGCCTGTACTGAGAAAGACCGGGTGCGAGCTCGTTCTGTGACAGGTTTGCGGGAAACCTGGACTATTTGTTCAGAGGAGCTGCCGGAAAGATCGGAAGAGGAGGATCACGGTCGCGTCGGATCTATTCGACGAGCTTTCCCTCGGTGGAGATGCTCTCCATGAGCGTGGCGATCTCGTCAGGGATCGGCGGAATGCTCTCCCGGGTGACTCCGGTGACGGGCGACCAGACGAGGTTGACGCGGAGCTCCGGGTCCATGTCCGGGTGGTCGCTGCGGTTGTGACAGCCACGGGTCTCACGCCGCTCCAGCGCGGCTTCGAGGGTGGCGCGGGCGGAGAGCGCGGCCGACTTGAGGTCGAAGGCGTGGGCGAGGTCCTGGAATCCGGCGATGTCGGGGTGGACCCCGACGTTCGTCATGCGCTTTTCCACGGTGTCGAGTTCCGCCAGGCCGGTGCGCAGCCCCGTCTCGTCCCGGACGACGCCGGCGTGTTCAGTCATCAGGTTCCGGATGGCGCGCTGAAGGGCGCGTACGTTCTCGGGCCCGTCGGCGGCGAGCAGTTCGTCGATCTCGGTGCGGGCCTGGTGGGTGGCCGCCGCGGAGCGGGGCTGAGCGGTGAGCGAGTCGGCGTACGCGGCGGCGGCCCGAGCCGTGATCCGGCCGTAGACCAGCAGCTCGATGAGGCTGTTCCCGCCGAGGCGGTTGGCACCGTGAAGGCCGCTGGCGGCCTCGCCGATGACGTACAGGCCGCGGACGTCGGTGCTGTGGTCCTCGGGACGGACCCAGACCCCGCCCATGGAGTAGTGCGCCGTGGGCGCCACCTCGACGGGGTCACGGGTGATGTCGAGCATCTGGAGGTCGAGGAGGGTCTGATAGACGCGCGGCAGGCGGCTCATGATGGTCTGCCGGGGCAGGTGGGAGACGTCGAGCCAGACTCCGCCGTTGGGGGTGCCGCGCCCCTCCTTGATCTCGGTGTACGAGGCGAGGGCGACGCGGTCCCGCGTGGAGAGCTCCATGCGCTGCGGGTCGTAGCGGCTCATGTAGCGCTCGCCCAGGGCGTTGCGCAGGAAGCCGCCCTCACCGCGGGCAGCCTCGCTGACCAGGGTGCCGGCGGCGTTCTCCGGCTCGATGATCCCGGAAGGGTGGAACTGGACGAGTTCGGGGTCGCGCAGGCGGGCCCCGGCCTCGACCGCCAGGCGGAACGAGTCGCCGGTGTTCTCGTCGCGCCGCGAAGAGGTCCGCCGCCAGATCCGGGTGTGACCGCCGGCCGCGAGGATGACCGCGTCCGCATGGATCAGGTGGCGGGTGCCACTGGTGAGGTCGAAGCCGTAGGCCCCGAAAACGGCACCGTCGTGCGTCAGCAGGCGGGTGATGTAGACGCTGTCCAGCACGGGGATCTTCAGCTGACTCGCGCGGCGGATCAGCGTGCGCTGGATTTCGAGGCCGGTGTAGTCGCCCGTGAAGGCGGTGCGGCGGAACTTGTGTGCGCCGAAGAACCTCTGGGAGATACGGCCGTCCTCTTCCCTGGCGAAGTTCATGCCGTAGCGCTTCAGGTCGTCGATTCCCCGGGCGGCGCCCTGGGTGACGATCTGGGCGGTGCGGGGATCGCCGAGGAGATAGCTCTCCTTGAGGGTGTCGGCGGCGTGCTGCTGCCAGCTGTCCTCGGCGTCCATCGTCGCCAGGGCCGCGTTGATCCCTCCGGCGGCGAGCGAGGTGTGCGTGTCCTCCTTGGGCCGCTTGCCGACGGCGAGTACATCGATGCCGGCTTCCGCCAGCTCGATCGCTGCCCGCAGCCCGGATCCGCCGGTGCCGATCACCAGGACGGTGGTGGAAAGACGTTGTTCGGTGGCAGCCACGAATGCTCCGATCGCTGTGGAGTGGTCACCCATGACGACCGGGCCTCGCCCTTCTTTGTGACACGGGCCGTGGACGGAAGGTGTGCCGCTGTACCACCTCAATGGCCCGCCGTCGCGTCCCACGTCGGCCGACGGGCAGCGCTGCGGTCAGGAGATGAGCTTGATGGTCGTCGGTGTGCCCTGCCAGGCCATCCGTGCGTACGGGCACAGCGAATCGGCCTTCCGCATCAGGGCGGTGGCCACCCCCGGGTCCGTACCGGGCCACTCCACCTCCAGGTCGACGTGCAGCAGATAGCCCCCGTCGTCCGGGTCACGCCCGAAGGCCACGGTTGCCGCCACGGAGAGGGCATCGGGATCCAGTGCCGCTTGCCGCGCCACCAGGCTCAGAGCCCCGTGGTAGCAGGCTGCGAATCCCGCTGCGAACAGCTGCTCGGGATTGGTTCCCTGGCCGTCACCGCCCAGTTCGGCGGGCATGCGCAGGTCGAGGTCGAGGGCGCCGTCTGCCGAGCGCGCCTTCCCGGAGGCCCTTCCGTGAGCGGCAGCACCGCCGTCGACGGTCACGGTGGTCGTGTAGATGGGCGCGAAGACGTTCCCGTCGAAGTCCTTCTCGGTCGACAGGTCGGGCAACTGGATCCGTTCGGTCACGTCATGGCTCCGTTGTCGTGTGCTCTGCAGTGCTCGGTGGACGTCCAGATTTCTGACTACTGGATGACCGGTGACACGCGGAACCTGTGACATCTGCTCGCCGAGGACGACCGGTGCGAACGCCCGTCACCCGTCGGCGGATCTCCTCGATGACGTGTCGCGGGGCAGAAGGCATCAATGGATGTCACAGAGCCGGCGCATGACCGGTCACCCATGGCGAACGGTTCGAGACCTACGGAAGGTGCAACACAGTGTCGGAGAAGACGTCAGCACACGACCACTCCACCCACGGCGACCCGGACGGCTCGGCGAGCTGGATGAAGGCCGCGCAGATGCTCCAGGACGCCGGCCCGCTCACCGTCCCCGAGGGCGCCTCAGCGATGACTGTCCACGTCGAGTGGGAGCCCGGCGACCCGGGCACCCCGCCGCACCGCCACTCCGGGCCCGCCTTCGGATACGTCGTCGAGGGCGCGGTCAGGTTCGAGCTCGAAGGCGAACCGGAGCGCGTCGTCGAGGCGGGCGGCACCTTCTGGGAGCCCGGTGGCGATGCGATCCACTATCAGGACGGCAACGCGCTGAGCGACGCCCGGACCCGGTTCGTGGTCGTCATGCTGTGCGCGCCGGGCAAGCCCATGCTGGAACTGGTCGATGAGAAGGAACTTGCGGAGCGGGCGCACCTGCGGGCCCCCCGCCCCTCGGCCTGAGCCGGCGTCTTCGTCCCTCTGGCGGCCCACGGGCTGCGATACGGCGTCTGGTCCACGAGGGCCGGACGCCGTGAGCGGGTGGACCATCTCCTGCACGCCGTCATGGCGCTGTCCATGGCGGTGATGCCCTGGAGTACGGTCCGGCTGTTGCCCTTCGGGGCGACAGCCGCCTTCTTCGTGGCCGCCGCGCTGTGGTTTTTGGTGACAGCTGGGGGCCGCCACCCGGCGCACCGGGCGAACACGCTCGCACAACGGCTTCCCCACGCGGCCGGTATGGCCGCGATGGCCTGGATGATGCTCACGCACCACGACGGGAGCGAATCGGCCCATGTCCACCTCGCCGGACCGACACCGGAAGCCGCAGCCACCGCAGTGCTCGCGCTCTACCTCCTCGCCTGTGCGCTGCGGTCGTTGACCTTTCCCATGCCGACACTCCGGTGAGCCGTCGATCCTGCACGTCGTCGGTCGGTTTTTCGCGTCCGCCGATGTCGTGTGCCGGTTTGGGATCCCATAAGGATGACTTATGAGGTCATAGGTCGGACCCGGGTACTGACTTAGGTTTGCCTTAGTTTAGGCTTCGGGCTGATTCCGTTTGCCATTCCTCGAAGGGAACCTGATCATGCCTCGCCCCCTGCGAGTAGCGATTGTCGGAGCCGGTCCGGCCGGTATCTATGCCGCCGACGCGCTGCTGAAATCCGCGGTGGCGGTCGAACCCGGTGTGTCCATCGATCTCTTCGAGCGGATGCCGGCCCCGTTCGGCCTGATCCGTTACGGCGTCGCCCCCGACCACCCCCGTATCAAGGGCATCATCACCGCCCTGCACCAGGTGCTGGACAAGCCCCAGGTGCGGCTGTTCGGCAACGTCGACTACCCGGGCGACATCAGCCTCGACGACCTGCGTTCGTTCTACGACGCGGTGATCTTCTCCACCGGTGCGACCGCCGACCGCGCCCTCGACATCAAGGGCATCGATCTCGACGGCTCCTACGGCGCCGCCGACTTCGTCTCCTGGTACGACGGGCACCCCGACGTGCCGCGCACCTGGCCGCTGGAGGCGGAGAAGGTCGCCGTGCTCGGCGTCGGCAACGTCGCCCTCGACGTCGCGCGCATCCTCGCGAAGACCGCCGAGGAGCTGCTGCCGACCGAGATCCCGCCGAACGTCCACGAGGGCCTCAAGGCCAACAAGGCGCTGGAGGTGCACGTCTTCGGGCGGCGCGGTCCCGCGCAGGCCAAGTTCAGCCCGATGGAGCTGCGCGAGCTCGACCACTCGCCGAACATCGAGGTCATCGTCGACCCCGAGGACATCGACTACGACGAGGGCTCCATCGCCACCCGGCGCGGCAACAAGCAGGCCGACATGGTCGCCAAGACCCTGGAGAACTGGGCGATCCGCGACATCGGCGACCGCCCGCACAAGCTGTTCCTGCACTTCTTCGAGAACCCGTCGGAGATCCTGGGCGAGGACGGCCGGGTCGTCGGGCTGCGCACCGAGCGCACCGCGCTGGACGGCACCGGCAACGTCAAGGGCACCGGCGAGTTCAAGGACTGGGAGCTCGGCGCCGTCTACCGGGCCGTCGGCTACCTCTCGGACGAGCTGCCGAAGCTGCCCTGGGACGTCGCGTCGGGGACCGTTCCCGACGAGGGCGGCCGGGTCATCGAGGAGTCCGGCGAGCACCTGACGTCGACGTACGTGACCGGGTGGATCCGGCGCGGTCCGGTGGGCCTCATCGGGCACACCAAGGGCGACGCCAACGAGACGGTCGCGAACCTGCTGGACGACTTCACCAACGGGCGGCTGCCCGAGCCGGCCGCGCCCGCACCGGAGGACGTCGAGGCGTTCCTCGGCGAGCGGAACGTCCGGTTCACCACGTGGGAGGGCTGGTACAAGCTCGACGCGGCGGAGAAGGCGCTCGGCGCGGCCGAGGGCCGTGAGCGCGTGAAGTACGTCGAGCGCGAGGACATGCTGCGGGAGAGCGGCGCGTGATCCGCTGATCCCCGGCGGAAGCCGAGGACGTCCGAGGGGCCCGGTGCGGGAACGCGCCGGGCCCCTCGGACGTCCTCGGCTCTCCACGGACGTACGGCCGTACCCACGTGCCCGTACGCGCCCGCACATGAGGGATGCCCGGGACCCGTCACCTCGGGTCCCGGGCATCCCGGGTGTTCAGCGGAGCCGGTGACCTGGGCCGCCGGGTCACCGGTCCGCCGTCTCAGCGGCCGATGCGGATGCGGTGCGCCTGGTCCTGGCGCTCCGGGCCGACGGCCGACTTGTCCACGACGAAGGCGGTGCCGCGGACGGTGGTGATGTGGTTCGGGTTGGCGCCCGTGGCGAGGGTCTCGACGACGGCGCCCTTGCGCGGGTCGACGACCGTGACGTTGCCGGCGGTGCGGTTGGCGACCAGGACGCGGCCGGTGCGCGCGTCGGCGGCGACGGAGACCGCGCCCGCGCCCGTCGGGACGGTCCCGGTGACCGCGCCCTTGCGCAGGTCGACCACCGAGAGGGTGCCCGCGGCCTGGTCGGCGGTGTACGCGGTGCGGCCGTCGGCGGACAGGGCGACCGAGATGGGGCCGTCGCCGGTGGGGATGAGGCGGGGCTCCTTGGCGTACGGGGAGACCTCGATGATGCGGTCGCCACCGAGGTCGGCGGTGTAGACGGTGCCGGTGCGCTCGTTGAGGGCCAGGCCGGTGGGCTGCGAGCCGGTGACGGTGACGCGCTTCTTCTCCTTGAACGTACGGGAGTCGAAGGCGACCAGGGTGCCGTCGCCGAAGCCGCTCGCCCAGACCGTGTTGTGCCGCTCGTCGACGACGATCTCGCGGGCGTGCGCCACGTTCGGCAGGCTGGCCAGGTGCTTGCCGTCGCGCTGGCTGTAGACGGAGACCGAGTTGTTGCGGGTGTTGGTCGTCCAGACGGTGTTGTGCTCGTCGTCGACGGCGACACCGTAGACGGCCTCGACGGCGCCGGTGGCGGGGTCGGTGACCGGCGGGGTGTAGGTGGCCTTCACTTTGAGCGTGCCCGGATCGACCTTCATGAGCGAGGACTTGGTGACCGGCGGGCGGCCCACGGCAGCGGTCGTCCACAGGACGTTGTTCCGCTCGGAGTACGAGGACTGGTAGAGACCGGCGGTCAGTTGCGCGCTGGTCACGGTCGATCCGGCGGCGGGCTTCGCCGCGTGCGCGGTGGTGGTCGCGGTGAGGGCGAGGGTGCTGCCCGCGGCGAGGGCGACGGCGGTGGCGGCGGTGCGGCGGAGGTGACGAGTGAGCGTGGACATACCGGGTACGTCTCCTGTGGAAGAAGTGCCCCCTGAGTGGAGGCCGACGTGGATCAACTTAGCTTAGGCTTACCTAAGTAATGGTGGAGTTGTGGTGTGTCCTGCGTCACAACACCCCCTCTGGGTCCGGTAGTTGGCCGGATCTCACGCCTCGGCCACATACAGCGACGCCCGCCCCGGCGGTGAGGCCGGAGCGGGCGCCGTCTGGTGTCCCGGTGGTCAGCTCACCTGGACGGTGACGTCGTCCACCACGTACGAGGTCTGGAGGGACTGGTCCTCCGTACCGTTGAACTTCAGGGTGACGGTCTGCCCCGCGAACTGCGCGAGGTCATAGGTCTTCTCCGCGTAGCCGGTGTTGGCGTCCACGTTGGAGAAGGTCTGGAGTGTCTTGTTCCCGACCTGGACGGTGAACCGGTCGTACACGACGTTCTCGTACTCGTCGGTGTCGATGTGCAGGAAGAAGGAGAGCTTGTACGAGGCACAGCCCGCCGGGATCGTCAGCGTCTGGGCGGCGCTGTCGGTGTGGGTGGAGCCCCAGCCGTTCAGCCACGCCTTGTAGCTGCCGCCGTGCGGCGGCTGGCCCGCCTGGGTGGTGATGACGCCCTCGGTCGCGGTCCAGCCGCTGCTGCCGCTCTCGAAGCCGCCGTTGGTGACCAGCTGGCGCGGTGTGCAGCCGGTGCCGCCGCCGACGGTCAGGGTGTACGTGGTGCTGCGGGTGGCGGTGCCGGTGCCCGTGACGGTCAGGGTGTAGGTGCCCGGCGCGGTGGCCGCACCGACCTGGACGTTGAGCGTGGCGTTGCTGCCGGACTGCACGGTCGCCGGGCTGACGGTCGCGGTGACGCCCGAGGGCGCGCCGGAGACCGAGAGCGCCACCTGCTGCGGATCACCGCTCACCGTGGTGGTGTTGACGGTCGCGGTGGTGCTGCCGCCCGGGTTGGCGCTGCCCGCGGCCGGGTTGACGCCGACCGAGAAGTCCCGGGACGGGGTGCCGGTGCCGACCGAGGTCTTCCAGATGCCGTGCGCGACGCCGTCGGCGCTGCGGTCCAGGACGGTGGCGTTGATGTTGCTGGTGGTGTCGCAGGCGCTGTGGTAGCAGGGGTCGTACGCCGAGTTCGCCGTACCGCCCCACTTCTGTGCCTGGGCCGCCGTCTTGCGGGCGCTGGCGCCGGCCGCGTAACCGGAGGTCGGGATGCCGACCGCCTGGAAGGATGCGTCGTCACTGCGGCCCTGGCCCTCGACGTTCTCCTCGGGGGCGAGGTTCAGCGAGGTCCAGTACGCCTTGAGCGGGGCCGAGGTGGTGGAGTTGACGTTGTTGATGAAGTAGCCGGCGTTGGTCGAGCCGACCATGTCGAAGTTGTAGTAGCCCTTGATGGCGGCACGGTCGGCCGCGCTGAGCCGGTTGACGTAGAACTCCGAGCCGTTGAGGCCCTGCTCCTCGTCCGTCCACCAGGCGAACCGGACGTGCTTGGTCATCGTCGGGTTCTTCTGGGCCAGGACGAGCGCGTTCTCCAGGAGCGTCGCGGAGCCGGAGGCGTTGTCGTTGATGCCGGGGCCCGCGGAGACGCCGTCGAGGTGCGCGCCGAACATGATCGTCTGGTCGGCGGGACCGCCCGGCCAGTCGGCGATCAGGTTGTTCGAGGGGTACGTGCAGGTGGTGCAGTTCTGCTCGGTGACGGTGAAGCCCGCCGCCTGCAGCTTGCCCTTCACATACGCCAGGGACTGGATGTAACCGGCGCTGCCCGCACGGCGGTTGCCGCCGTTCTGGGTGGCGATGGTGTTGAACTGGGTGAGGTGCGCGCGGACGTTGTCGACGCTGATGTTCGGCGGGTCGGTCGGGGGAGTGGTGCCGCCGACGTTCAGTGAGTAGTCGACCGTGTGGGAGAGCGTGGTGCCCTGGCCCTTGACGGTGATGGTGGAGGTGCCCGGGGCCGCGTTGGCGGTGGCGGACAGCGTCAGGGTCGAGGACTGGCCGGACTGCACGGTGGCCGGGTTGAAGGACGCGGTGACCCCGGCGGGCAGCCCGCTCGCGGTCAGCGTCACCTGCTGGGCGTTGCCCGAGGTGGTGTTGGTGGTGACGGTGGTGTTCACCGACGCGCCCTGCTGGACCGTGCCCGAGGTGGGGTTGAGCCCCATCGAGAAGTCGGCGTTCTGGCCGTCGGGGGTGCAGGTCGGGTCACCCGGCTGGGCGGGCACGCTGATCGCGTCCCAGGCGGCTTTCGTCTTGTTGAACAGGTTGCAGGTCGCCAGGTCGAGGTTCTTGGCCGAATTCAGCGTCGCCGTACGGTACTTCTTGTACGACATGCTGCTGGTCTTGAGCAGCATTCCGCCGTAGAAGATCTTGCCGGCGTTCTGGATGCCGACACCCGTCAGGGTCGACTGGTTGCAGGTGCTCGAACTCGGCTTGCCGCCACCGGGGTTGGTGCCCTCGGAGAGCAGGTAGAACCAGTGGTTCATCGGGCCCGCTGCGGCGTGCGTCTCGGTGCCGGGGATCGAGGAGCTGTAGCAGGACGGGTCGTTGTTGACCGCGGACGGGTTGTACATGTTCCGGATCGGGCCGCGTCCCTGGAGGTTGATCATCTCGCCGACGGTGAAGTCGGGGACGTCGTAGGGGGCCGGCTGGTTCATGTACGCCTCGGTCAGTGCGCCGAAGATGTCACCGGTCGCCTCGCCGAGCCCGGACTCCTGGCCGCTGGTGCCGCCGGGGGTGTTGGAGTCGATGGCGTGCCCGTACTCGTGGGCGACGACGTCCGCGCCGGCTATCCACTCGTTGGCGCTGTTGTGACCGATGGTGACGGAGCTGCCGTCCCAGTACGCGTTGAGCTGGTTCAGCCCTACCTTGGCGGGGAAGCTGCGGCCCTGGCCGTTGACGCCGTTGCGGCCGAGCCACTGGCTCAGCATGTCCCACTGCTTCTGGGCGCCGAACATGAGGTCGACGCAGCCGGTCTCCTTGGAGGTCGGGTTGCCGTTGCCCCAGGTGTCGGTGCTCTTGGAGAAGACGCCGCCGTTGTAGTCCGCGCAGCTCAGGCCGGGGCGGTTCGGGTCGCGCAGCGAGTAGGTGCCGTTCGAGTTGGTGGTGTCGATGGTGAGCGGGTTGGGGCCGTTCCACTTGCTGTTGCCGGTGCCCGCGACCACGTCGTCGTAACTGTCGACCACCTTGCCGGTCCGCGCGTCCACGAAGACGTGCAGCTTGCTCGGCGCCTTGGCCTGACGGCCGGTCAGCACCGTTTCCCAGGCGAGGGTCTGCTTGCCGTCCTTGACCCTGACGACCAGTCGGCTGCTGTCGACCTTGTCGGTCCTGACCTGCTTGCCACGGGAGACGGTCTCGGCCCGTGCGGCACTGACCGTGGGCGTGATCGACACGTCGATACGGTCCGAGGTCGCCGACTGGAGGCTGCGCACCTTGCCCGCGCCGTCCGCCAGGACCACCGCGTCACCGCCGACGACCGGCAGACCTCGGTATCTTCGCTCGTACGACACCGAGTAGAGGTTCTTCACCCAGGGTGTGACCAGGCGTCTTTCATACGTTTCCGACGCGGCGTTGACCGCGGTGTCGAACCCGCTCCGCACGGCCTGGTCGGCCGCGGCGATCGCCCGCGCGGCCGGTTCGGCCTGCGGGGACGGGGCGGGTTTCGGCTCCTGCTGCGCGGCGGCCGCGGTGCCCGCGAGCGTACTCACGAGGCCCGCGGTCAGCGCCAGCGCTGCCACGGTGGCCGTCCATCTGGTGGGCTGCAACGTCCACTCCGATCGTGGGTGGGGGTGGGAGAGAGCTGCTCGTTGCCGCACGTGCAAATGTGTGCAGGGCCTTACCCGTGCGCCACACGTGCTTCACACGTACGACGCGAGTATGGGCGTGGACATGACTACTGAGGGCATCCCGGAAGGGCATACGCCACGCGTTATGGGCCCCGCCGCGGTACGGCCCTGTCCGCTGTCGGGCGCGGACGATCTGCGGCCCCACCAGGGCATACCGATGGGCCTCGTTCGCCGGCAGTGAGGTGTCGGTGACGATCCGGGCCTTCTGCGGCGCGTGCCGCACGGTGCGGGACGCCAGAGGGGCCCGTAGCCCGCGCTCTCCACCGGGTACGCACCCCGTGCGTCCGCCGGACCAGACCCAGTTCCTCCAGGACGCGCGGACTTCGCTGCCAGATCGTGGTGGAGCCGTGACCGGTGGCCGTCAGACCATCGCTGCGAGGTGCGTGACTCCGTGCTGTCCGGCCGCCGTCAGAGCCCCAGCCAGACGTACGCCGCCTCCGCCGTGAAGTCCGCGTGCCCGCCCCGGAAGAGGAGGTCCGCCGTGCCGAACGCCGGATCGTTCTCGCTTCCCCGTACGTACGGAATCGCCGCGCACCGCATCCCCGCCGCGAACGCCGACGTCACCCCGGGAGCCGCGTCCTCGAACACCGCGCAGTAGCCGGGTTCCGCCGACAGCCGGGCGGCGGCGGCCAGGAACACGTCCGGCGCTGGCTTGCCGTGCGCCACCTCCTCCGCCGACACGAGCACCCCGCCCGCCGCCTCGCCGAGCTGCGCGTCCAGGCCGGTGCCCGCGAGCACCGCCTCGATCGCGGCCCGCGACGACCCCGACGCCACCGCCATCGGCACCCCGTCCGCGTACAGCCGCTCCACCAGCCTCCGCATCTGCGGGAACACGTCGGTCGAGGCGCGGGCCAGCTCCAGGTAGAGCCGGTTCTTCTCGGCCAGCAGGGTGTCCACGTCCGCGTCGAGCCCGTACTTCGCGTGCAGGGACTCCAGCGTCTCGCGCGTCCCGATCCCGATGTACCGGGTGTGCTCCTCCCAGCTGAAGTCCGGCACGCCGTACTGGGCGAGGAGCCTGCGCCCCGCCTCGTAATAGTTCGGCTCGCTGTCCACCAGCGTGCCGTCGAGATCGAAGATGACCGAAAGGGTGCGCGAAGTGCTCATGTGATCAGTCTGGGACATCGGAGCGCGGGAACTTGGCCCACCGGCGTCCGGGATCCCGCTCACCGCTCACCGAGCACCGTCGCCACGGGCCCCCGCCGCCCTCCCGACCGCCTCCACCAGCGGCAGCAGCCGGTGCGGCACCCGCTCCCGCAGCGCCACTTCCGTGCGCGTCCTGACCACCCCGGGCAGCTGGATCAGCCGCTGGATCACGTCCTCCAGATGCCCCGCGTCCCGCGCCACCACCCGCGTCAGCAGATCCCCGCCACCGGTGATCGAGAACGCCTCCACGATCTCCGGCACCTCGGACAGCGCGTCCCCCACCTCGTCCAGATACCCCTGGGTCACCTCGACGTGGACGAAGGCGAGCACCGGGTGTCCGAGCGCGGCGGGGGAGACGGTAGGACCCGTTCCGGTGATCACGCCCTCCCGCTCCAGACGGTCGAGCCGCGCCTGGAGGGTGCCGCGTGCGATGCCCAGGATCCGGGCGTACTCGCGCACGCTGGTGCGCGGCTGCTCGATCAGCAGCCTGAGGATCCGGGTGTCGAGTGCGTCGACGGTCATGGTCCGTTGGTCTCCTCGTGGTCCTGTCCTGCTTCCCGGCACTGGGCCATTGGCCCAGTCCTCGCGGTGCGAGTTGAGCCACTGTCCCACTTAATGCTTTCCTCTGGGTACTGACTGCTTGATCGCTGCCTCGCACGGCGCCGCGCAGCGGCCGGTACGGCGATGTCGCCGTACCCCGGCCCGCGGCGCCTTTTCCATGCCCACGAGGCCCACGGACAGGGGCGCGGCACGAGCAACGGCGCGCAAGGCACACGACACGAGGGGGCGGGGCTACCGCTGTGAAGAGGATGTTCCACGCACCGGATCCCGGACTGCTGCGCCTGCGGGTCTCCACCCGCGCCGTCATCGGCATCGGCGGCGCGGTCGCCGTCGCCGAACTGTGCGGCATGTCGCTGACCGCGTCCATCGTCGGGGGTCTCGCCGCGCTGCTCGCGCTCTTCACCGTCCAGGACCCGACCGTCAGGGGCCAGGCCCTCACCACGGCACTGCTGCCCGCCGCCGGCTTCCCCGTCCTCGCCCTGGCAACCCTGCTGCACGACCATCCGCTCCCGCGTGACCTGGGCTTCCTCGCCGTGGTCCTGGCAGGGGCGTACGCCAGGCGATGGGGCCCGCGCGGGCACGCGCTCGGCACGTTCGGCTTCATGATGTTCTTCGTCACCCAGTTCCTGCACGCCGTCCCGGGGCAGCTCCCCGAGCTGTACGGGGCGGTGGCCCTCGCCGTCGCGGTGGCGGCCACGGTCCGCTTCGGCCTGTGGCGCATCGAGAAGCGCACCCCGCCGCCCGCCGCACCGGCCCCGCTGACCGGACTCGGCTTCGCCCGGCCGACCACCCGGCAGGCGTTCCAGGTCACCGCCGCCTGCGCGTTCGCCCTCGCCATCGGCCAGCTGCTCTCGCAGGACCGCTGGTACTGGGCCGTCGGCGCCGCCTGGTGGATCTTCGTCAACACCACCTCGCGCGGCGAGACCCTGGTACGCGGCTTCCGCCGGGTGCTTGGCACCGTCCTCGGCATCGCGGCCGGGCTCCTGATCGCCGTCCCGCTGCACGGCGCGCCCGCGCCCACGGCGGCCCTCGTCGCGGTGTGCGTCTTCGGCATCTTCTACACGGCGGGTCCGAGCTACAGCTGGATGATGTTCTTCGTCACCGTCATGGCGGGACTGCTGTACGGGCTGCTCGGCGTGCTCCACCCGGGGCTGCTCCTGCTGCGCGTCCAGGAGACCGCCGTCGGCGCACTCGGTGCCGCCCTCGCGGTGGCCGTGATCCTGCCCATCACCACGCACTCCTCCACCGACGCGTGGATCCAGCGGGCCCTGCACTGCGTCCGCCAGTGCACCACCGAGGCCGCCCGCCGCCTCGCCGGGGACGCGCACGCCGACCCCGCCCCGCGCGCCGCCGAACTCGAACTGCTCCTGGGCCGGGTCCGGCTCACCCTCGCTCCGCTGCTCCACCCGCTCAGCCCGCTGCGCGCCCGCAAGGCCAGGGCCCGTCAGGTGGTGGCGCTGCTCGACGACTGCGCCCGCCTGGTCCGCGCCTTCGCCGAGGTGGCCGCCGACCCCGACGCCTCGCACGACGCCCGGCTGACCGCAGCCTGCGAACGGGTCGAGGCGGCGGTGGAAGCGCTGGTTCCGGCGGGCCCGGCGGGGGAGCGGGCCACAGCGGAAGCCGTCGTACCGGTTCCGCTGAACCTCATGCCGGCGCAACGGCACCACCCCGGCGCCGAGGCCGCACTGACGCACCTCACCGAACTGGAGGGGGCGCTCACCGCACTGGCCACGCCCCTGCGCACTTCTCCACGCTCCCCGCTGGTCCCCGCGTAACCGGGTGATCGGCGTACATCGGGGGTAAACCCGGCGGCATCATGCGGTGGGAACGGCCCAGGACACGGAATTCCGGGCCAAGACCCGCGTGATCCGCCGACGCCTGGGGATGCGAGCACCATGCAAAACGATCTTCAACCCCCCACCCCGATACCCGTCTCCGCACCCCAGCCCCCTTGGGCGGCGGCCCCCGCCGAGCCCTCTTGGGCAGCGGGCGATGCCCCGCCCCCTCGGCCGGCGGGGCAGCCCACACCCCCGCCTCCTTGGGCGGCGGGGCCGCCCCCCGGGGGCGGAACGGGCGGGCAAGGGGGCGGCCCCCGGCGGAGCCACACCTTCGACCCCCGCCCCACCCCGCCCCACCCCCACAGCGGCCCCGACCGCCACGACCGCGCCCCCGAACCCCCCACCCCCCGCTGCCCTATCACCCACTCCAGCCACTCGGGCCCGGGCCCGGGCCAGGGCCAGGCCCCCCACCCAAGCCACCCCACCCCCACCGATCCCCCCAACCGCGCCTACACCCTCACCCCCACCACCCTCCACCACCTCGCCGAAGACTTCATCCGCCTCCACCACAGAGAACAACCCGCCCACGGCGACCCCACCCCCCGCCTCACCACCGTCCACGCGGAGATCGACGCCACCGGCACCTACCGCCACACCCCCGGCGAACTCGCCTTCGGCGCCCGTGTCGCCTGGCGCAACAGCAACCGCTGCATCGGCCGCCTCTACTGGAACTCTCTCCGCGTCCGCGACCGCCGCCACATCAGCGACGCCGACACCGTCGCCCGCGAGTGCGCCGACCACCTCCGCGAAGCGGGCAACGACGGCCGCATCCGCCCGCTGATCACGATCTTCGCCCCGGACACCCCCGCCCGCCCCGGCCCTCGCATCTGGAACGAACAGCTCATCAGATACGCCGGATACACCACCCCGGAGGGCGCCACCGTCGGCGACCCCCGCAACACCGGTCTCACCGACCTCGCCCTCCGCCTCGGCTGGCCCGGCGGTCCCGGCAGCCCCTTCGACGTACTGCCCCTGATCGTGCAGGGCAGCGACGACAAGCCCCGGCAGTACGAACTGCCCGCCGACGCCGTACTCGAAGTGCCGATCGAGCACCCCGAGGACACCTGGGCACAGGAATGGGGCCTGCGCTGGCACGCCGTCCCCGCGATCTCCCACATGTGCCTGGAGATCGGCGGCATCTGCTACCCCTGCGCCCCCTTCAACGGCTGGTACATGGGCACCGAGATAGGCGCCCGCAACCTCGCCGACACCGACCGCTACAACCTCCTGCGCCCCCTCGCCGACCGCCTCGGCCTCGACACCGGCAACGACCGCTCCCTCTGGAAGGACCGCGCGCTCGTCGAGCTCAACCGGGCCATGCTGCACTCCTTCGACCGCGCGGGCGTCACCATGGCCGACCACCACACCGAGGCGGAACGCTTCCTCACCCACATCGACCGCGAGGAGGCCAAGGGACGCGACGTCGCCGCCGACTGGTCGTGGATCGTTCCGCCGATGTCGGGCGCGGCCACCCCGGTCTTCCACCGGACGTACGACAACACCGAACTGAGCCCGCTGTTCACGCACCACGACGACGCACTGGTACGGGCCAGGGGCGAGGCCCCCGCATGAGGGCCGGACTCCCCGGCTTTGGTCTAGACCGCCCTGCTACCGTCGGCCCCGGCACGCACTCGAACTCGCGGAAAGGGGCTGCACGGTGAGCAGCAGCACGGCATCGGAAGCACAGCCCGCAGGAGCGTCGGAGGGACGCGGCCAGCGGGCCTTCATCGGCTCGTTCACCTCGGCCGGCGGGCGGGGCGTCATCGCCGCCGCCGTGGACCCGCTGACCGGCGCCCTGACCCCGCTCGGCGCGACCGACGCCGTCGCCGACCCCTCGTACCTGGCACTCGCCGCCGACGGCCGGCTGCTCTACACCGTGAGCGAGACGGACGACGGCGCGGCGGCCGTGTTCGACGTGAGCGACGCGGTGCCCCGCCCGCTGGGGGAGCCGGTGCCGGTCGGCGGCGGCTCGCCCACCCACCTCGCCACCGCCGACGGCCACCTGCTCGCCGCGAACTACGGCTCCGGCAGCGTCACCGTGCTGCCGCTGCACGCCGACGGCACCCTCGAAGGGCCCTCCGGCGTCCTGCACCATCTGGGCAGCGGCCCGGACGCGTCCCGGCAGGAGGGGCCGCACGCCCACCAGGTGCTGCCCGACCCGACGGGCCGCTGGGTGCTGAGCGTCGACCTCGGCACCGACTCCGTACGGGTCTGCGCGCTCAACGCCACCACCGGCACCCTCGCCGTGCACGCGGAAACCGCCCTGACCCCCGGCAGCGGCCCCCGCCACCTCGCCTTCCACCCCGCAGGCACGCACGCGTACGTGGCGGCCGAACTCACGCCCACCCTCACCGTCTGCCGCTGGGACGCCGCCACGGGCACCCTCACGCCCCTCTCGGAGGTCCCCCTGCTCCCGGCGGGCACCGAGGGCCCCAGCTACGCCTCCGAGGTCGTCGTCGCCCGCGACGGACGCTTCCTGTGGGTCGCCAACCGGGGCCACGACAGCATCTCGGTGTTCTCCCTCTCCGCCGACGGCGAGCGCCCCGCACCGCGCACCACCGTCCCCTGCGGCGGACACTGGCCGCGCGACCTCGCCCTCGACCCGGCGGGCCGCCGGCTGTACGCGGCCAACGAGCGCTCCGGCGACGTCACCTGGTTCGACATCGACCCGGAGACCGGGATCCCGCACCGGGCGGGCTCGATCGAGGCCCCCGCCGCGTCCTGCGTGGTCTTCGGCTGAGCGCACGGGAGCGCGGGAGCACGAGAACACGCGAGCGCGGGAGCACGCGAGTACGAGAGAGGGCCCGCACTCCGGCGAACCGGTGCGGGCCCTTCCTCGTACGGGTCGACCGCGGTCAGTGGACCGGGGCGCCCTGCGGCTGCTGGGGCGTGATGCCCAGCGCGGTCGCGTACTGCGACAGCACCAGCTTGCCGATCGCGGGGTACGCGCCGAGCGGCTCGGCGAACGCGCAGCCCGCCTCCTTCGCGGCCGTCTCCAGCAGGTCGGGGGCGACCTCCGGGCCGATCAGGTACGGGGCGAGCGCCAGGTTGGCGGAGCCCGAACCGCGCAGCTGGTCGGCGATGGAGGCGATCGAGCCCTCCTCGTCGAGGGCCGCGGCCATCACCGGGACGGCGAGGCGCGCGGCCAGCAGCATGCCGGTGATACCGGCCGCCTGGACGGCCTCCTCGCCGCCGACGGTGGCGAGCACGATGCCGTCGGCCGCCGTGGCGACCGTGAACAGCCGGGCGCGGTCGGCACGCGACAGACCGGCCTCGGAGAGGCGTACGTGCAGGGCTTCGGCGAGCAGCGGGTGCGGGCCGAGGACGTCGGTCAGTTCGGCGGCGGCGTGGCTGTCCACGAGTGCCTGCCGTATGCGGCGCATCGTGGACGCCTCGGGACCGGCCAGCAGCGGCACCACGACGGCGACGGGGCCCTCGGGCGCCGACACCTCACGTCCGGCGGCCAGGGCCAGCTCGTAACGGGCGGTGCGCTCGGCGGCGGCGTGCGTGAGCACGGCGTCCAGCGTCGGGTACTCGCCCTGGTCGTCACCGTCGAGGTAGCCGATCCGGGCGTCGAGGCCCGGCAGCTCGGAGCGGGCGATGCTGAGGAGTTCTTCCGCCAGGCTGCGCGTGGCGGTGGTCGGCTCGCCGGGAACGGCGAGAACAAGGGCGGGCGCGCCCTCGGGAGCCGCCACAGGCTCCGGACGACGGTGGCGTCCGGGCTGGCGGGGGCGCGGCATTCGTACAGGCAGGCCGGAAGCGGGCCCAGTGGGGGAGCTCATGGCGCCGCATGCTACTGGCTTTGCGGGGGCGGGCGTTCGGGGAGGGTGTATTCGAGAGGTATCTGTCCCGATTTATCCATTGAATGATGGTGAATGCGCGGCAATTCAGCGGGTTTGATGTCCTGATACGTGCAACAAGTGCGAATCGTACGGAAATGACGGACCGCTCTTCGCGATTCCCGAAGCGACCGCCAGCGCTCCGTCCAGGGGGTCCCCGGCCGCCGCCACGAGCCGCGCGTGCGGCAGCCGCACCGCGATCTCCTCCCGGAGCGGTCCGAGCAGCGGTGCCCCCAGCTTCAGCAGCCCCCCGGTGAGCGCCACCGCACCCGCCTCGCTGCCTTTCCCGGTGTCCTTGCCCTGCCCGGGCTCCTCGGCTTCCCCCGGCTCATGCCCCGCGTCAGGACCGGGGCACACCGCCGCAGCCGTCTCGGCGATGTGCCGTGCGGCGTCCCGCAGGATCGCCGCCGCCACCGGATCCTCCGCGGCGCACCCCGCCACCTCGGGCGCGAACGACGCGAGCAGCGCGGCCCGGTCCGGCCGCGGGTACAGCTGCCCCGGCAGCTCCGCCGGTTCCCCGAACACCACGCGCAGCCGCTCCAGCAGTGCGGCAGAACCCCCGGCCCGCCCGTCGTGCCCCCGCATCGCCGCCTCAAGACCGGCTCGCCCGATCCAGGCCCCGCCCCCGCAGTCACCGAGCAGGTGCCCCCACCCGTCCGCCCGGCGCCACTCCACCAGGTCGGTACCCAGCCCGATCAGCCCGGTGCCCGCGGCGACCACCGCCCCGGCCCGCAGCCCGAGCGCCCCGGCGTACGCCGTGACCCCGTCCGCCGCCAGCGCCAGCCGCCGCACACCCAATTCCCGCTCCAGCACGCCCGGCAGCCGCGCCCGCAGATCGTCTCCGAGCGTCGCCATCCCGGCCGCGCCCACGCACACCGAGGCGAACTCCCGGCCCCCGACGCGCTCCAGCAACTCCTTCGCCGCAGGCACCAGTTGCTCCGCGAGATGCCCGGCATCGATCCCGGCGGGCCCGGTCCGCACCGGGACGCGGGACACCACGGGCGCCCCCGACAGCACACCGTCCCCGGCGCGCGCCAGCGCGAACCGGATGCCGGACCCACCGGAGTCGACCCCGAGGACGTAACTGAGCGGATCGATCACTGGACGCACGGGCTCCCCTCCCTGGACGACGACGAAGAATAGCGCCCGATGGCACCCCCGTTGGTCCGGGCCTCCACCTCGCGTTTAGCCCAGTAGAGTGACCGATCATGGCACCACGACCTATGCACGAGCTTGTCGAACCCGGATGGGCGCGAGCTCTCGAACCCGTAGCCGAACGAGTCGCCGCCATGGGGGACTTCCTTCGGGCCGAGATCGCGGCCGGCCGCACGTACCTGCCCTCCGGCCCGAACGTGCTCCGTGCGTTTCAGCAGCCCTTCGACGACGTACGGGTCCTGATCGTCGGACAGGACCCCTATCCCACGCCGGGAATGGCCATCGGGCTCAGCTTCGCGGTGGCCCCGGACGTGCGGAAGCTCCCGGGCAGCCTGGAGAACATCTTCCTGGAGATGCACCACGACATCGGCACCCCCAGGCCCTCCAACGGTGACCTCACCCCCTGGACGCAGCAGGGCGTCCTCCTGCTCAACAGGGCGCTCACGACGGCTCCGCGCAAGCCCGCCGCGCACCGGGGCAAGGGCTGGGAAGAGGTCACCGAGCAGGCGATCCGGGCCCTGGTGGCGCGCGGGAAGCCGCTGGTGTCGATCCTGTGGGGGCGTGACGCGCGCAATCTGCGGCCCCTGCTGGGAGACCTTCCGGCGATCGAGTCCGCGCATCCCTCCCCGATGTCCGCCGACCGGGGCTTCTTCGGCTCGCGGCCGTTCAGCCGGGCCAATGAGCTCCTCGCCGGGCAGGGCGTTCAACCGGTGGACTGGCGACTGCCGTAGGAAGTGCGGCGACTGTTCATTCGGCACGGCGAATGAAATGGCGGTTCCGGGGAATTCCAAGCAGTCTGGACGGGCGGTTATTCGGCTGCCATTATGCTATTCGTCCCGGCGGCCGAACTGCTTCCGGAATTCGCTTATTCGTCACGGAGGTATCGAATGTCCGAAGATGAGCAGCGCACCTACTCCGTCGTTCGGAACGACGAGGAGCAGTACTCGGTCTGGCCGGTGGACCGGGAGATTCCGCAGGGTTGGCAAGTGGCCGGATTCTCCGGTTCGAAGGCGGATTGCCTGGCATATGTGGAAGAGCACTGGAATGACATGCGTCCGCTGAGTCTGCGCGGGTGATTCCGCCCCGGTGATCGCATACCGGGTGATCGCGCACCGGCGAGGCCGGACATGGCCAGTGCCGATCATGTCGGGGGCCGACCGTTCCGCCCGGCAGGGCCTGTCAGGACCTGATGGGCCCTCGGGCGGACGGTTGGCACGGCCGCTACCTGCGATGGTTTCATGACGAAACATTGCCGTCACAATGAGTGGCTTTATGGTTGCCCGTCGTGTTACCGTAATCGGCGAACTTTCGGATCGGGATATGTACAGGGGTGACGTTCTATCCCATGGCTGGCGCTGTAGGATTAGCAGGCTTCCTGGAACGATTGAATTGGTCGCCGGAACGACTCGCACGCGAAATCAATCGGCTCTGCGGTGACGGCACGGTCAGTGCCAAAGCTCCCTATCATTGGCTGCGCGGTACGTATCCGCGCCGAGAGATTCCTGAAGCCGTTGCCCAGGTCCTGTCACAGCACCTGAAGGAGACGGTCGACATCGCTTCCGTATGGCCACAGTCGCGCCCGAACGGAGCCGCGCCGGCCGCGACCGTGCCGCTCGAACCCAGCGCGCCCGGCCTCACTCCGCTGGTCAAGGACTCGTGCAGCTCGGCCCGGCTGGTCGAGGACGCCTCCGAGACCAACGCGGACGACTCGACCCTGGAACAGCTGGGGCGCGAGCTGAGCGCCATCTCCAGCTCCTATCTGCACGTACCGCCTGGCTCGCTGGTCTACCGCGCGGTGATGCTGCGGGACCGGCTGGGGCGGTTGCTCCAGGGGCGGCAGAAACCGGCGCAGCGCCGCGTGCTCCTCTCTTTGGGCGCCAAGTCCTGCGCCCTGCTGGCCTGGATGTCGGACGACCTCGGCGACGGCCACGCCGCGTACAACCAGGCGCTCGCCGCCTGGGACCTCGCGGACCTCGCCGACGACAACGAGGCGCGGCGCTGGGTGCGCGTGGTGCAGGCCCGGCAGTCCTACTGGTCGCGGAATTTCGTCGAGTCGGCCGAGCACGCCGTCGACGGGACGACCTGGCCCTCCAGGGACGGGCTCGACGTCTTCCTCAAGCTGATGGCCGCCAGGTCCTGGGCGGCGGCCGGTTTCGCCGACCGGGCGGTGGAGGCGCTGCGCGAGTGGGAGAGCGCGGGGGAGGGCGACGCCGTCAGCAACTGCATCGGCCTCTTCTCGCTCCAGTACGACAGACAGCGCTACCTCGCCGGAGCCACCCTGCTGACGCTGAACGAACCCGAGTGGGCGCTGCGCGAGTTGACCTCGGCGCTCGACTGGGCCGAGCGGCTCCCGGCGGGCCAGAGCTTCTACGCGGTGGACGTGCTGGCCAGGGTCGACCTGATGCGGGCCAGGCTCCGGCTGAACAACTGGGAAGGCGCCCGCGAGGTCCTGGAGCCGGTGTTCGCTCTGGAGCCGGAGAAGCTGATCAACATGGTCATGCTGACCCTGCGCAACGCGGCGGCCGAACTGCGCCGCTACGCGGCCGGCGGCGGCGCGGGGGCCGCCCTGTGCACCGGTGACGATGCGGACCGCGCGGCCGGGACCGCCGCCGTCCGTGAAATCGCGGACAGGATCGACGACTTCCTCGGCTCCGTGCTCGAAGTGTCCCGGCTGGCGCACCTGGAGGGCTGAGCGCACACGCGCCAGCGACAGGCACCACCGACAGGCACCACCGATACGGGCACCCGCTCTCCAGAGCGGGTGCCCGATTTTCGTACGCGCGTCCCTGTCGCGTGTGACCCCAGCCGCCCCAGGGGTGCGCTCACCAGCGGTGCGGCTGGTCAAGTTGACCAATCTGACTGCCATTTCACGAAGTTGACCCCTGAATCACTTTCCCGTTGACCGTGCCTGCCTATTGACTGCTTGAGGTGCTTCAACCGGTCGCGTAGGAGAGCGGAGAATCATGGATCGGGTTCTGCTGACGACAAAGGACGACTTCTCGCACGAGCACATCCTCGCGGTGGCCAAGAAGGAATACTTCGCCGTACTGGTGAAGAACTGGTGCAGCCCGGAGAGCCTGAAGCGGATACAGGACGAACTCTCCTCCTATCGTGCACGCGAACAATCCACCGTCGACGGCGACTTCTGGCGCATCGGGTTCCCCTATTCCGAGATAACCGACGAGACGACACGACGCAAGTACCACGACGAGGCACTCCCGGCGATGGCCAGGCTGCGGAGCATATTCGCTCCCTTCGCCTCCCCCGAGGACGAACTCCGGCTGGCGCTGGACGAGCGCTGGAAAGCCGGTGCGGAACTCATGCGGGTGAACGGCGAGAAGTGCTTCGTCGGAGTGTGCCGTTTCCAGGGGAACAACGTGGACCTCGTACCGCACAGCGACCGGGTGGAACGGTTCCTGCCCGAGGGATACCAAGCCCATTTGCAGGCGCAGCTCTCCACCAACATTTACGTGAACATTCCCGAAGTGGGCGGTGAACTCGAAATGTGGGACATCGAGCTCGACGAGGAGGAGTACCAGCGCCGGGTGGGCGACCGCGCCTACGGAATCGACCGCGCCGAACTCCCCGAACCCACCGTGGTGGTGAAGCCCGAGCCGGGCGACCTGGCGCTGCTGAACCCCCGGCTGATCCACGCCGTACGGCCGTCGGAGGACGCCACCCGCATCACGATAGGCAGCTTCATCGGCTACCTCGGTGAGGACCGGCCGCTCGTCTACTGGAGCTGACCCCAGCCCCCAGGAACCCCAACGCCACATCCCCAGCGCACCGCCGCACCGGCGGTGCGCGGCCTCGCCACGCCGATTTCAGGGACGGGAAATGCGAATGACCGCTCAAGACGCGCAAGAAGCACGTTTCAGTCTTTCGCGTGCCCAGCACGAGGCGTGGCTGGCGCACCAACTCAACCCCGGAGGGCACGGCCTGCGCATCGGCGAGTACACGGAGCTCGAAGGTGCCCTCGACATCCGCCTCTTCGAGTCGGCGCTCCGGGAAGCGGTCGCCGAGGCGGAGCCGCTCCACGTCAGGTTCACGGAAGGCGGGGAAGGCGAGGAGGGTGTCGGCGGGATCCTCCGGCGGTGGGACGACGCCGACTGGACCCTCCCCGTCGTCGACCTCCGTGCCGAGCCCGATCCGCTCCGCGCGGCCCGTGCCTGGATGCGGGCGGACCTTGACCGGACGCTGGACCTCGCTCAGCAGCCCCCGTTCTCCTTCGCGTTGCTGCTCGTCGGACCGGCCAGGGCCCTCTTGTACCAGGGGCCGCACCGCCTCGTCATGGACGAGTGGGCCATGTCGCTCCTCGCCGCCAGGGTGGCCGAGCTGTACGCGCGCGCCACGGGCCACGAGGCGTCTCCCACGCCGTTCGGCCCGCTGCGCACGCTCGTCGACAGCGACCACGAGTACCGGAACTCTCCGGCCTCGGACGCCGACCGGCGCTACTGGCGCGACCGGTTGGCGGGCCTGCCCGAACCCGTACGGCCGCCAGAGGCTGCCTCGGATCCCGAAGAGCCCTGGTACATCGGCACGTTCGAGGTGTCCGGCGACGACGCGGTCGACCTGGTGACCGCCGCCCTGGCCTGCTATCTGCACCGGCTCACCGGCAGCGGCGACCTCGTGGTCGGCCTGTCCCTGCCCGCGCGCTCCGGCGCAGCGCTCGACCGCGTGCCCGGTCCCGCCGCCAACATCCTGCCGCTCCGGCTGTCCCTGCGGCCCGGCGCGACCCTGGCCGGTCTCGTACGACAGGTGTCCGAGCGGTCCGCCGAAGCCCGCGCACACCAGCGTTACCGGGGTGAGGACATCGCCCGCGACCTCTCGCTGCGAGGCGGATCAGGAGAGTTCACCGGAGCGACCGTCCGCTGCGCCCCGGACGCGGCCCCCGCGCGTTTCGGACCGCTCAAGGCGACGGCCCACCAGGTGCCCGGGCGAGACCGCGCCGAACTGGCCGTCGTGGTCCGGCCGTTCGCCGACGGGGCGTCGGCACTGGTCGAACTGACCTCGGCCGGGGGCCGCGCCGCCGTCGACGCACACGTGGACCGGCTCCGCCGAATCGTCCGGGCCCTCACCTCCCCTGACGCGGCGTCTGTCGCGCCGGCGGACGTCGACCTGCTGGCCGAGGGTGAGCGGGACCGGTTGCTGGTGGGGTGGAACGGGCCGGTGGTTCCGGCGCCGGAGGAGTCGGTCGTGGATCGTTTCCGGGCGCAGGCGTCGCGGGTGCCCGGTGGGGATGCGGTGGTGTTCGGTGATCGGCGGGTTTCGTACGGGGAGTTGGACGCGGCATCGGAGCGTCTCGCGGGGTTGTTGGTGGCGCGTGGTGTGGGGCCGGAGTCCGTGGTGGGGTTGGTGTTGCCGCGTTCGGTCGACATGGTGATCGCCGTACTCGCCGTACTGAAGGCGGGTGGGGCGTACCTGCCGGTGGACCCGGACTACCCCGCCGAGCGCGTCGCGTACCTGCTGGACGACGCGGCCCCCGCTCTCGTCCTCTCCGCCACCGGCCCCGCCCAGCAGTGCGGTGCGCACCCGCACGAGTGGCTGAACCTGGACGACCCCGACACGCTCTCCGAACTTGACGCGATTCATAGTGGGTTGGCGCGCACGCAGCGCGCTATACGGCCACAGGATCCCGCGTACGTCATCTACACCTCCGGTTCCTCCGGCCGTCCCAAGGGAGTCGTCGTCCCGCACGCGGGGCTGCCCAACCTGATCACCGCCCAGGCGGAACGGCTCGACGTTGGCCCGGACAGCCGCGTGCTGCAGTTCGCGTCACCCAGCTTCGACGCCTCCGTGTCCGACATGTTCGTGGCCCTCTGCTCGGGGGCGACGCTGGTCGTCGCACCGGTGGAGCGGCTGCTGCCTGGGCCGGCGCTGACCGAGACCGTACGGCGGTACGGGGTGACGCACCTGAAGCTGCCGCCGACCGCGCTCGCCGCAGTTCCGCCGGACGGCCTCCCGGCCGGACTCACCCTGTCCGTCGCCGGTGAGCCGAGCACGAAGAGCCTCCTCGCCCCGTGGGCCGAGGGCCGTCGGCTCGTCAACATCTACGGCCCCACCGAGGCGACCGTGTGCGCCACCATGAGCGACGACCTCGGCGGCGAAGGAACTGGTGCCGACGGTTGGGACAGTTGGGAGGTGCCGCCGATCGGTCGGCCGTTGCCCAACACCCGTGCGTACGTGCTGGATTCGGAGCTGTCGTTGGTGCCGGTGGGGGTTCCCGGTGAGCTCTACCTGGCGGGGGTGGGGCTGGCTCGTGGCTATCTGGGGCGGCCCGGGCTGACGGCCGAGCGCTTCCTGCCGGATCCGTTCGGTGACGGCGAGCGGATGTACCGCACCGGTGACCTGGTCCGCTGGACCGCCGAAGGGACCCTCGAATACCTGGGCCGTGGGGACGATCAGGTCAAGGTGCGTGGCTTCCGGATCGAGCTGGGTGAGGTCGAGAGTGCGCTCGCCGCAGCTCCCGGTGTGGCCCGTGCCGTCGTCGCGCCGCGCGTCGACGCCTCCGGGGCCCAGCAGCTCATCGGCTACGTCGTACCGAACACGAACACGACCCTGGACCCGACCGCCGTGCGCGACGGGCTGCGCGGCCGACTGCCCGAATTCATGGTGCCCGCCGCAGTGCTCGTCCTGGACGAGCTGCCGCTGACGCCCAACGGCAAGCTCGACCGGCGCGCCCTGCCCGCCCCCGTGTTCGGTGGTGCGTCGGGCGGCCCCAGGACGCCCGTGGAGGAAGTCGTCGCCGGGCTGTTCGGGCAGGTGCTCGGACTGGACGACGTGAGCGTCGACGAGAGCTTCTTCGACCTGGGCGGGCACTCCCTCACCGCCACCCGGCTCGCCGCGCGGATCCGCTCCGTCTTCGGCCTCGAACTCGGCCTCAGGGAACTCTTCGAGGCGCCCACCGTGGCGGCACTCGCCCGGCGCCTGTCCGGGGCCCGGACCGCGAGGCCCGCACTGCGCGGCGGCGCGCGCCCCGACGTGCTGCCGCTGTCGTTCGCGCAGGCCCGGCTCTGGTTCCTGTACCGCGTGGAGGGCCCGTCCCCGACGTACAACATCTCCTCCGCGATCCGGCTCTCCGGCGAACTCGACGTGCGGGCCCTCACCGCCGCGCTGGGTGACGTCGTCGAACGGCACGAGAGCCTGCGCACCGTGTTCCCCGACGTGGACGGCGTGCCGCGCCAGGAGATCCGTACCGGCGAAGCCGCCCGCCCCGAGGTCACCGTCCGCACCGTGCGCGAGCAGGACCTCGACGCCAGGATGCGCGAGGCGTCCCGCCACGCCTTCCGGCTCGACGAGGAACTCCCCGTACGAGGCTGGCTGTACGAGATCGAAGGGGATGAACCGCAGTACGTCTTTCTCCTGATGCTGCATCACATCACCGGCGACGGTTGGTCGATGGGGAAGCTGTGGCGCGACCTCGCGACGGCGTACACCGCCCGCCGGGCCGGGAACGCACCCGACTGGGCCCCGCTGCCCGTCCAGTACGCCGACTACGCGCTCTGGCAGCGCGAACTCCTCGGCGACCCGCAGGACCACAACAGCCTCACCTCACAACAAGTCAACTACTGGCGCGAACAGTTGGCGGGACTTCCCGACCGCATCGACCTGCCCACCGACCGGCCGCACCCGGCCGTCATGTCGCACAGGGGAGAGACCTTCACCGTACGGTTCGACTCCGAACTGCACGCCAAACTCGCTGAGTTGGCCCGAGCGTCGGACGCGAGCCTGTTCATGGTGGTGCACGCCGGACTCGCCGCCCTACTGTCCCGGCTCGGCGCGGGGGACGACGTTCCGGTCGGAGGGCCCACGGCGGGCCGGCTGGACGAGGCGTTGGACGACCTGGTCGGCTTCTTCGTCAACACCATGGTGCTGCGTGCCGACACCTCGGGCCGGCCCTCGTTCCGCGAACTGGTGGCACGGGTCCGCGAGACGGACCTCGACGCCTTCGCCCACCAGGACGTTCCCTTCGAGCGGGTCGTGGAAGCCGTCAACCCGACCCGCTCGCTCGCCCACCACCCGCTCTTCCAGGTCAGCCTGGCCTGGCAGATCACCCGGGGCGAGCTGACCATGCCCGGCCTCGACGTGACCCCGCTGCCGGTCGACAACGGCACCTCGAAGTTCGACCTGGTGCTGCACTTCTTCGAGCACCGCACCGAGGACGGCGACCCTCAGGGACTCGAAGGACACATCGAGTTCAACCTGGACGTCTTCGACCGGGAGACCGCCGAGTCGATCTCCGACCGCCTCGAACAACTGCTGCGCGCCGCCGTCGACGCCCCCGACCTCCCCCTCGACCGGATCGACCTGCTGGCCGACGGTGAGCGGGAGTGGTTGCTGGTGGGGTGGAACGGGCCGGTGGTTCCGGCGCCGGAGGAGTCGGTGGTGGATCGTTTCCGGGCGCAGGCGCTTCGGGTGCCGGGTGCGGATGCGGTGGTGTTCGGTGATCGGCGGGTGTCGTACGGGGAGTTGGACGCTGCGTCGGAGCGTCTTGCGGGGTTGTTGGTGGCGCGTGGTGTGGGGCCGGAGTCCGTGGTGGGGCTGGTGTTGCCGCGTTCGGTCGACATGGTGATCGCCGTACTCGCCGTACTGAAGGCGGGTGGGGCGTATCTTCCGGTGGACCCGGACTACCCGGCCGAACGCGTCGCGTACGTACTGGGCGACGCGGCTCCCGCCCTGGTGCTCTCCACCACGGGGACCGCCGATCGCTTCGACGAACTCAGCGCGTCCTGGACCCTGTTGGACGATCCGGACACCGCGACCCAGCGGCCTCACGTACGCCCCGACCGGCCCGCCGTACATCCCGAGCAGCCCGCGTACGTCATCTACACCTCCGGCTCCACGGGCCGCCCCAAGGGTGTGGTCCTGCCGCACCGGGCGCTCGACAACCTCCTCGCCGCGCTGTCGGACCGGTTCGCCCTGGGCGAGGACGACCGCTGGCTGGCGATCACCACCTTCGCCTTCGACATCGCGACGGTCGAGCTACTGCTGCCGCTGACCAGCGGCATCGCCCTGGTCCTGGCCGACCGCGACACCGTACGCGACCCGCAGGCCCTGGCGAAGGAGATCACCTCGCACGACGTGACACACCTCCAGGCCACTCCCTCCCTCTGGAAGACCCTGGTGAGCGAGGCCCCCACCAGCCTCACCGGGCTCACCGGGCTGACCGGCGGCGAGGCGCTGCCCAGGGAGCTCGCCGAGGACCTCTGCACCCTCGGCGTACGGCTGAGCAACCTCTACGGGCCGACCGAGACCACCATCTACTCCACGGGCGGCGAGGTCAGCCCCGGCAGCCCGGTCACCATCGGTCGGCCGTTGCCCAACACCCGTGCGTACGTGCTGGATTCGGAGCTTTCGCTGGTGCCGGTGGGGGTTCCCGGTGAGCTCTACCTGGCGGGGGTGGGGCTGGCCCGTGGCTATCTGGGCCGTCCTGGGCTGACGGCCGAGCGCTTCCTGCCGGATCCGTTCGGTGACGGTGAGCGGATGTACCGCACCGGTGACCTCGTGCGCTGGACCGCCGAGGGCACGATCGAATACCTGGGGCGTGGCGATGACCAGGTCAAGGTGCGTGGGTTCCGCATCGAGCTCGGCGAGGTCGAGAGTGCGCTCGCCGCCTCCCCCGGTGTGGCCCGTGCTGTCGTCGCGCCGCGCGTCGACGCCTCCGGGGCCCAGCAGCTCATCGGCTACGTCGTACCGGCCAAGGACACCGAGGCGGAGGACGAACTGCGCGCCCGGCAGCTCGGCGACTGGGAGCAGATCTGGAACGACGTCTACCGGGCGGCGGACACCAACACCCTCGGCGCGGACTTCTCCGGCTGGAACTCCAGCTACGACGAAGCCCCCATCCCGCTGGACGAGATGACCGAATGGCTGGACCGCACCGTCGGGGCCATCGCCGAGCTGCGTCCTCGCCGGATCCTGGAGATCGGCGTCGGCAGCGGCCTGCTGCTGTCCCGGCTGGCGGGGGAGTGCGACGAGTACTGGGGCACGGACCTCTCGAAGGAGGTCGTCGGCGCGCTGGGCGCCAAGGTCGCTGCCGACCCCGCGCTCCGCGACCGGGTACGGCTGCGCACCGCGCCCGCCGACGACCTCTCCGCGCTGCCGAGGGGGCACTTCGACACCGTCGTCCTGAACTCCGTCGTCCAGTACTTCCCCAGCGGCGCCTACCTCGCCGAGGTCCTGCGCGACGTGACGTCCCTGCTCGCACCGGGCGGCACCGTCTTCGTCGGCGACGTACGCAACCTGCGTCTGGCCCGCACCTTCCACGGGGCGACCCAGCTGCACCGCCTCACCGACGCGACGGAACCGGCCCGCGCACGCCACGCGGTCGAACAGCGGGCCCTGCGGGAGAACGAACTGCTGGTCGCCCCCGAGTTCTTCGCCGCCCTCAGCCACGACGTGCCGGAGTTCGCCGCCGCCGGCATCACCCTCAAGCGGGGCTGGTACGACAACGAGCTGTCCCGCTACCGCTACGACGTCGTCCTGCACACCGCCGCCCCACCCTCGGTACCGGCCGGGTCGCTGCCCGTGCTGCGCTGGGGCCACGACGTGGGGTCCGCGGAAGAGCTGGCGCGGCGGCTGCGTGCGCTGCCGTCGGCCGTGCGGGTCACCGGAGTGCCCAACCGGCGGCTGGCGGCGGACGTCCGTGCCGTACGGATGCTGGAAGAGGGACGCCCGACGGGCGACGCCCGCCACGCCCTCGCCGCCGGGCCGCCTGCCGGCACGGTGGCGCCGGAGAGCCTGCACCTGCTGGGCGAGGGGCTCGGGCGGCCGGTGCGGACACTGTGGTCACCGGAGGGCGACGACCTGTTCGACGCGGTCTTCCTGGCGGCGGGCACCGCCTCGGACCTGGCAGCGGGCACCGCCCCGGACGGGCCGGGTGCGCCCGTGGTCGCGCCTGTGGTCGTGACCGTCGCGCGCCCCGTCGGAGACCGGGCCTCCTTCAGCAACAGCCCCGCCGCCTCCCGTGACGTGGGGACGCTCGGCGCCGCCGCCCGGGAGTTCACCCGGCGACGGCTCCCCGACTACATGGTTCCGGCGGCGGTGGTGGTGCTCGACACCATGCCCATGACCTCCAACGGCAAGGTCGACCGCAAGGCGCTGCCCGCCCCCGTGTTCCACACCGGAGGCGAATCCCGGCGGCCGCGCACCCTGGTGGAGGACGTGCTGACGGGCCTGTTCGCGGAGGTGCTCGGGCTGCCCTCGGTCGGTGTGGAGGACAACTTCTTCGACCTGGGCGGACACTCGCTGCTGGCCACCCGGCTGGTGGAGAAGGTGCGCTCGGCGTTCGGTGCGGAGCTCGGCGTACGAGCGCTGTTCGAGGCGCCGACCCCTGCCGGGCTCGCCCGCCGGGTCGGCTCCGACGACGAGGGCGACGGGCTGGACGTGCTGTTCCCGCTCCGTGCCAAGGGCGAACTGCCGCCGCTCTTCTGCGTCCACCCACTGGGCGGCCTCGGCTGGTCCTACGCCGGGCTGCTGCCGTACGTCGACCGCCGCAGGCCGGTGTACGCGCTCCAGGCCCGGGGCGTCACCGAGCCCGGGGCCCGTCCCGCCTCGATCGCGGAGATCGCGGCGGACTACCTCGCGCAGATCCGCACGGTCCAGCCCGCCGGTCCCTACCGCCTGCTGGGCTGGTCCTTCGGAGGCATCGTCGCGCACACCATGGCCGCCCAACTCGAAGCGGCGGGCGAGCGCGTGGACCTCCTCGCGGTGGTCGACATCGGCCCCTCCGTACGCGACAGGGACGCCGAGCCCATCGACCGCGACGTGCTGCGGCTGCTGTGCGAGGCGGTCGGCGTGGACGCGACGGAACTCCCGGCAGGGGTGACCGGTCCCGAGGGCGTCGCGGAGGCGGTCCAGGCGGGTGGCGCGCCGGCCGGAGTACTGCCCGCGCAGCGCGAACTCCGTGCCCTCGTGGACGTCATACGCCACCACTACCGGCTGCGGCAGGAGTTCGAGCCGAGCAGGTACGCCGGGGACCTGCTGCTGTTCCGGTCGGTGCCGGACGGACCGGTGGCGGGCGGAGTGCCGGAGGTCAGGCCGCTCGACCGGGAGTGGGAACCGTACGTCGGCGGCCGCATCGTGCAGCACGACGTGCACCGGCCGCACGGCGAGTTGATGCGGCCGCAGGCGCTCAAGGCGATCGGGCCGGTCCTCGCGGAGGCGCTGGACCCGCTCGACGCGCCCGGCCCGTCGGCGCCGCCCGTGTGAACGGCAGCGGCGCACAAGCCAACGACAACAGGAAACGAGAGAACAACCGTGTGTGTGGGAATGGGGCGGCGTGATCACTGAGACCAACCGGAAATGGTGGGTGCTGGTCGGCGTCAGCACCCTGAGCTTCTTGGGCTGTATCGATCTCACGATCGTGAACACGGCCGCGCCGGCCATCCGCGAGGAGCTGGACGCGGACGTCGCGCAGCTCCAGCTGATCGTCAACATCTTCATCGTGGCGCTGTCCATGTTCATGGTGACGGCGGGCAGGCTCTCCGACCTGTTCGGCAGGCGCCGGGTGCTCTACGCGGGGGCGGCCCTGTTCGGTCTCGCGTCGCTCGGCGCGGGACTGGCCTCGGAGATCGAGTGGCTGATCGCCTTCCGCTTCCTCCAGGGCGCGGCCTGTTCGGTGCTCTACACCAGCTCCAGCACCATCGTCGCGGACGCCTTCCCCGAGGAGCAGCGGGGCCGGGCCATCGGCGCGCTGTTCGGCGTCAACGGCGTCGGTCTCGCGGTCGGGCCGATGCTCGGCGGATTCATCGTGGGCTGGCTGGACTGGCACTGGGTGTTCTGGATCAACGTGCCGCTGACCGCCCTCGCGCTGCTGATCTGCGCGTTCAGCGTCCGTGAGTCGCGCGGCGGCGAGGACGGGGCGCGGATCGACTGGCCGGGGCTGGTCCTGGTCGGGCTCGCGCTGTCCGGGCTGATCTTCGGCCTGACCTTCAACGACACCTTCGGGTGGGGGTCCTGGCAGGTGCTCGGCCCGCTCGCCGTCGGGGTCGTCGCGCTGGTGCTGTTCGTGCTGGTGGAGCGGAAGGCGGAGTTCCCGATCATCCGCTTCGAACTGTTCCGCAACCGGCTGTTCGTCAGCGCCCTGTCGGCGGACTTCGCGCTGGCGTTCTTCTACACCCTCGCCCTGTTCCTGATGCCGTTGTACCTGAGCTGGGTGCGGGGCTACGGCGAACTCACCATCGGGCTGATGATGCTGCCGACCACGGCGACGATGGCGATCGCCTCGCCGTTCGTGGGGCGGCTCGTCGAGCGGGTCGGGCCGAGGCCGCTGCTGTCGCTGGGCTTCGTGGCGTTCGCACTGTCGGCGTTCTGCCAGTCGCTGCTGGAGCCCGACAGCAACCTCGGCTTCGTCGTCTTCTCGTTCGCGCTGATGGGCGTCGGCTGGGCGCTCGTCCTGGGCCCGGCCGCGGTGGCCGCGCTCTCGTCGGTGCCCGACCGGATGGCCGGGCTCGCCGTCGGCTCCACCTGGACCTTCCACAACTTCGGCGGGGCGGTCGGTCTCGCCCTGGGCATGACGGTCTACCGCTCGTCCGCCGAGGGCACGCTGGTGGACGACCTCACCGCGCGGGGCGTGGAGACCGGCCCGTGGACCAAGGAGGCCGTCACCAACCCCGACGCGGCGGTGGACCTGCTGAAGGAGCACGGCTCGGTGACCGGCAAGGACGCCGACACCCTGCTCAACTCCCTCTTCACGGCGGGCGAACAGGCCGCGATGTGGCTGCTGGTCGGCACCTCACTGGCCGCACTGCTGGTCATCCTGCTGCTGGGCCGCGCCGGGCGGGGCAAGGATGCGGGGGCTGTTGCCGAGGTACCTCGGCAGACGGCGGACGCGGGGGCCGACGCCGCGCCCGGGGCAGAGCCAGATGTGAGGGCGCGATGAGCGGCGGGCTGGGCACCCGCACCCCGCCGCGGACCCAGGAGGTCCCCGAACCGGTCGTCCCGCTGCGGCACTACGGACGCTGGGTGGCCGTGGCGGCGGCCCTGCTGGTCCTCTTCGTGGTGGGCCGGTCGGTGGTCACCAACCGCAACTTCGACTGGCCCGTGGTGTGGCGGTACTTCACCGCCCAGAGCGTGCTGGACGGGCTCGTCCTCACGCTGTGGCTGACCGCCGTGACGGTCGTCATCGGCTTCCTGCTGGGCGCGGTGCTCGCGACCATGCGGCTCTCCCGCAACCCGGTGCTCGCCTCGCTGAGCTGGGGGTACGTCTGGCTCTTCCGCTCCACACCGCTCCTCGTACAGCTGCTGTTCTGGTTCAACATCGGTGCGCTCTACCCGACGCTGACGTTCGGACTGCCCTTCGGCGGGCCCGCGTTGCCCACCGTCGACATGGTCAATCTGATCGGCCCCACGGCAGCCGCGCTCATCGGACTGACACTGCACGAGGCCGCGTACGCCGCGGAGATCATCCGGGGCGGCCTGCTCTCCGTGGAGCACGGTCAGACGGAGGCCGCCCAGGCGCTCGGCCTGGGCAGGTTCCGTACGTTCCGCAGGATCGTGCTGCCGCAGGCGATGCGGTCGATCATCCCGGCCGCCGGAAACATGCTGATCGGCACGTTGAAGGGGACCTCCATGGTGAGCGTCCTGGCCGTCGAGGACCTCCTCTACGCCACCCAGCTCATCTACAACCGCAACTACCAGATCATCCCGCTGCTGGTGGTCGCCACCCTCTGGTACGTCGTCGTGACGAGCGTGCTGTCCGCCGTCCAGTACTACGTGGAACGCCACTACGCCCGGGGCAGCGTCCGCCGGGCGTCCGTGAAGGAGGCCCGGTGAACGAGTCCGGCATGGCCCGGTCCGACACGGTCCGGGTGCGCGGCCTGACCAAGCGTTACGGCACCGCCCCGGTGCTGAACGGCATCGACCTGGACGTACGGCGCGGCGAGGTCACCTGTGTCATCGGCCCCTCGGGCTCCGGCAAGAGCACCTTGCTGCGCTGCCTGAACCAACTGGAGCGGATCGAGGCCGGCACCGTCGAGATCGACGGACGGCTGATCGGCCACCGGCGCCGCAACGGCAAGCTCCACGAACTCAAGGAGTCCGCCGTCGCCCGCCACCGGGCCGACATCGGCATGGTGTTCCAGAACTTCAACCTGTTCCCGCACATGACGGTGCTGGAGAACCTGGCCGAAGCCCCGACGG
Organism: Streptomyces sp. NPDC032721; assembly: GCF_055579625.1. NCBI lineage: Bacteria > Bacillati > Actinomycetota > Actinomycetes > Kitasatosporales > Streptomycetaceae > Streptomyces > Streptomyces sp. NPDC032721. Next base: position 145,037 of record NZ_JBVIMX010000008.1, read on the forward strand.
CGGTGCGCAGGTCGCCCCGGGAGGACGCCGTACGCACCGCGGGCGAACTGCTGGCGCGGGTCGGCCTCGCCGGGCGGCAGGACGCGTATCCGCGCGAGCTCTCCGGCGGCCAGCAGCAGCGCGTCGCCATCGCCCGGGCCCTGGCGATGCAACCGAAGCTGATGCTCTTCGACGAGCCCACCAGCGCCCTCGACCCGGAACTGGTCGGCGAGGTCCTGGACGTGATGCGCGACCTCGCCGCCAGCGGGATGACCATGGTCGTCGTCACCCACGAGATGGCGTTCGCCCGGCAGGCCGCCGACACGGTCGTCTTCCTGGACGCCGGAGCGGTCGTCGAGAGCGGGCCGCCCGAGCAGGTGCTCGGCGATCCGCGCGAAGCCAGGACCAGGGAGTTCCTGTCCCGCGTCCTGGAGCACGCCCCTGCGGACCGGGAGGGCGGATGAGCAGGGTGCGCTCCTGGCGGGCCGGTGCCCATATCCGTATCCGTATCCGTATCCGTGCCCGTGTGGCGCTCGCGCTGGGCGCCCTGCTGACGGCGACCGCGTGCGGCACCTCCGGATCCCGGCTGCCCGGCGAGGTCGACCCCTCGCAGGACGTGGTGTCCCAGGTCCGGCGCGTCGCCGCCATCGCGGCCCAACTCCCCCCGGAAATCCGCGAGTCCGGACGCATCAAGGTCGCCACCGCCGCCAAGGGGAGCGCGCCGGTCCGCTACTACACGGAGGACACCGAGGAACTGGTCGGTGTCGAGATCGACCTGCAGAAGGCGGTGGGCAAGGTGCTCGGGGTGCGGATGGAGAGCGAGGAAGCCACCTTCGACCAGATCATCCCGGCGATCCGGTCCGGCCGTTACGACATCGGGCAGGGCAACTTCGGGGTGACCGAGGAACGCAAGAAGCAGAGCGACTTCGTCACGTACTACGACGACGGATTCGGCTTCCTGGTGCGCTCCCAGCGCAAACAGCCGCCGGTCCGGCAGGTGTCCGACCTCTGCGGACTGCGCATCGGCACCAACGCGGGCACCAGCTTCGAGGAGCTGCTGCACAACAACGCGGCCAAGTGCGCGGCGCAGGGCAAGGAGGACTACCGCGTCGCCGTCTACCGGGGCACCGCCGACAGCATGCTGGCCCTGTCCCAGAACAAGATGGACGTCCTGGTCCTGTCCAGCGTCTTCCTCCAGTACGCCGCCGAACGCCAGCCGCACCGGCTCACCTACGTCAACAAGATCTACAACGAGCACATCGGCTTCCTGCTGAAGGCCGGCTCCCCGCTGACGAAGGCCGTCCACCTCGCCACCCAGCAGCTCATGGACAGCGGCGCGTACCAGAGGATCATGCGCAAGTGGGGGCTGGAATCGTCGATGATCACCACCTCCCTCGTGAACCCGCCGGGGCTGACATGACCCGCCGGAACGCGAAGGTCTCCGACCCCGTGCTGCCAGATTCCGCTTCCGCTTCCGACTCCTGTTCCGACTCCGGTTCCGGCTCTCCGCGTGCCGGGCAGGACCGCCGAGTGGTGCGCAGGTCGCTCTTCGCCAGCGTCGTGGGCAACGCGCTGGAGTGGTACGACTGGAACGTCTACGCGGTCTTCGCCACCTTCCTCGCGGCAGCGCTCTTCGACGGTTCCGACCCGCTGTCGGCGATGCTCAGTACGTTCGCCGTGTTCGCGGTCGGCTTCGTCACCCGCCCGCTCGGCGGCATCCTGTTCGGCGCGCTGGCCGACCGGATCGGGCGGCGGGCGGTACTCGTCGCGACGATGCTCCTGACGGCGGCGAGCAGCCTGGTCGTCGGCCTGGTGCCGGACTACGACAGCATTGGCGTCTGGTCCTCGGTGATCCTGCTCCTCGCCCGGCTCGCCCAGGGCCTCGGGCACGGCGGCGAGTCCGCGGCGGCCTTCGCGTACGTGTCGGAACTGGCGCCGCCCGCCCGGCGCGGCCTCTGGTCGAGCTCGGTCTTCACCGGGGTGTCCGCGGGCACGCTGCTGGCCACCGGCCTGGGCGCGGCCCTGACGGCGGCGCTCCCCGCGCAGGCCCTCGCCTCGTGGGGGTGGCGGGTGCCCTTCGTGGTCGGCGGGCTGCTCGGCGTCTTCGCCCTCTACCTGCGCCGCGCCGCCGTGGAGACCGAGGTGTTCGAAGGGCGGTCGGACGGCGGCACCGGGGCGGCCGAGCGGGCGGCCTGGCCGAGGCGCAGGCTGATCGGCGCCGGGCTCCGCATCGTGATCATCACCGCGAGCATCGGCGTCATGTACTACTCCTGGATCGTCTTCGGCGTCGGCAACGCCGTGACCCGGCACGGGATGCCCGCGGACCAGGCCTTCACGGCGGGATTCCTGGCCCAGTTCATCGGCCTGTTGAGCCTGCCGTTCTGGGGCCGCCTCTCCGACCGCTACGGGCGCAGGCCCCTGGCGCTCGGCTACGCGTTGGGCAGTGCCGTGCTGGCCTTCCCGATCACGCTGATGGTCGGATCCGAGCCGCGGTCGCTGTTCGCCTCGGAACTGGTGGCCATCCTGCTCTGGGCCATGATGGCCGCCATCTACCCCGCCCTGGTCTCGGAGATGCTCCCGACCAGCTTCCGCAGCAGGGGGATAGGCATGGCGACGTCGCTGGCGAACACCGTGTTCGGCGGCAGCGCGCCCTACCTCGGACAACTGCTGCAGAACGCCGGCCTGCCCTGGCTCTTCACCCTGTACGTCACCGTGCTGTGCCTGCTGAGCGCGGTCGCGGCGCTGACGATGCGGGAAACCCGGGGCATCGATCTGGCCGGCCTGAAGTGACCCGGCTCCACGGGAGCCCCGTACCACCGAAAGGTCTGCTCATGACTGACCCCGCCACCACCGCTGACAGGGAAGTGCCTGATGTACGCGCGCTGGGAGCCCGGCTCAGCAACTGGGGCCGCTGGGGCGCGGACGACGAACGCGGAACCACCAACCTGATCACCCCCGAGCACATCGTCGAGGCGGCCAAACTGGTCCGCACCGGTGAGGTGTTCGACCTGGGCATCCCCCTCGATGCCGAAGGACCGCAGCCCGGCGGGTTCCGCGTCAACCCGATCCGGCTGATGTCGGAGAGCGGCCAGGAGCAGGACCTGCCCGGCGGCCTCACCTGGGCGGACGACTACGTCTTCATGCCGCTCCAGTCCGGCAGCCAGTACGACGCACTCGCCCACATCCACTACGACGGCCGGCTCTACAACGGCCACCCCAGCCGGGACGTCACCAGCAAGGGCGCCCAGCGCTGCGGCATCCACACCCAGGCCAGGGGCATCACCGGCCGTGGCGTACTGCTCGACATCGCCGGGCTGAACGGCGTCGACTGGCTGCCCGGCGGCCACGTGATCACCCCGGCCGACCTGGAGGAGGCCGAACGGGCCCACGGCGTCACGGTGGGCCGGGGCGACATCCTGCTGCTGCGCACCGGCTGGTGGCGGAAGTTCACCACCGACCGCGACGCCACGGCGTTCATGGACACCGAGCCGGGCCTCGGCCTGGCCTGCGCCCAGTGGCTGCGCGAGCGGGACGTCGCGGTGGTCGGTGCGGACAACCACGCCATCGAGGTGGTGCCGGGGGAGAACAAGGCGGGCATGTTCGAACTGCACATGGTGCTGATCCGGGACATGGGCGTCACCCTCGCGGAGATTCTCGACCTGGAGGGCCTCGCGGCGTCCTGCGCGGCCGACGGCAGGTACGAGTTCCTCTACGCGGGGTCGCCCCTGAAGTTCACCCGCGCGGTGGGCTCGCCGATCAACCCCCTGGCCATCAAGTAGCGCACCGGGCCTTCACGTAGCCCACCGGGAAACCGGCCCGTCCGGCGGCGACTTCCGTACGCGGAAAGCCGCCGCCGCGACGGCTCAGCCGATCACCGCCGCCCTTACGCACAGCACGTCCGGCAGGTGCGAGGCGAGCTGCTGCCAGTTGTCGCCGTCGTCGTCGCTCGCGAACACCTCGCCGTTGCGGTTGCCGAAGTAGACGCCCGCCGGGTCGTTGTCGTCCGTGCACAGGGCGTCGCGCAGCACCGTGCCGAAGTGCTCCTCCTGCGGCAGGCCCGCCGACAGGGGCTGCCAGCTCTTGCCCGCGTCCGAGGTCCGGTAGACGCGGCACTTGCGGTCGGCGGGCACCCGGTCGGAGTCCGCGGTGATCGGGAAGACGTACGCGGTGTCCCCCCGGTGCGGGTGCGCCGCCATCGAGAAGCCGAAGGTCGAGGGCAGGCCCTCGCCGATGTCCGTCCAGTGGGTTCCCCCGTTGTCGCTGCGGAAGACTCCCCAGTGGTTCTGCAGGTACAGCCGGTCGGGGTCGGCGCAGTCCTGGGCGACCTTGTGCACGCACTGGCCGAACTCCGGGTTCGGGTCCGGCAGGAAGACCGCCGACACCCCCTTGTTCGCCGGGGCCCAGCTCGCCCCGCCGTCCCGGGACCGGAACACCCCGGCCGTCGACACCGCCACCAGCACCGAGTCCGCGTCGCGCGGATCGGTCACCACGGTGTGCACCGCCTCACCGCCCCCGCCGGGTTCCCACTGGGAGCGCGTCGGATGCTCCCACAGCGGCCTGACCAGCTCGAAGGTCTCGCCCCTGTCCTCGGAGCGGTACAGCGCGGCGGGCTCCGTCCCCGCGTACACCACACCGGGGGCGGAAGGGCCCGCCGGATGGAGCTGCCACACCCGCTCCAGTGAAGCCCCGGTGTCCTTCGGGAACTTGACGGACGGTTTGTCGGGCTCCGTCCACGTCGCGCCGAGGTCGTCGGAGTGGAACACCGAGGGGCCCCAGTGTGCGCTGTCCCCGCCGACCAGCAGCCGGGGCGCGGGACCGCTCCGGTCGATCCCCACCGCGTACACCGCCTGCGCGTTGAAATGGGGTCCGTCGAACTCCCACTCCCCGCCGCCGCGCCTGCGGCCGAGGAAGAGTCCCTTGCGTGTGCCTACAGCGAGCAGTACGTCGGACATGGCCGACACCTCCCAGACGTCGTTGTCTCCAGGTATCGGCCAGTCTGCACCCCACCACTGACAATGGCCCCGGCAGCAGGCATTCGCCCAGGTCAGGGCGGTAAGCCGGGATTATCCAAGCGGTCTTCCGCAGTGCTCGCCCGCGTTCCCCGTCGAATTCCTTGACAGCCCCCGCACCCTTGGAAACCATCCAGTCGGTACGCCGAATTCGCCGACCCGGCAATTCGCCGCTTCGCCGAGCCGAAGAGAGTCAGCCGTGACGTCACCCACCATGGACCAGGTCATCGCCGCCGCAGCGGGCCCCATGCCGCCCGGTGCCTCCGTCCCGACGCCCCCGGTCTTCGACACCGTCGAGCAGGAGCGGCAGTACCGCAAGGAGCAACTCGCCGCCGGATTCCGGTTGTTCGGCAAATTCGGCTTCTCGGAGGGCGTGGCGGGACACATCACCGTCCGCGACCCCGAGCACCCCGACCGCTTCTGGGTGAACCCGTTCGGCATGGCGTTCGGCCTGATCAAGGCCTCCGATCTGATCCTGGTCGACCACGCGGGCAAACTCCTGCACGGCAACCGCCCCGTCAACCGGGCCGCGTTCGTCATCCACGCCGCCGTCCACCAGGCCCGCCCCGACGCCATCGCCGCCGCGCACTCGCACTCCCTGCACGGCAAGGCCTTCTCCAGCCTCGGCATCCCGCTGGACCCGATCACCCAGGACGCCTGCGCGTTCTTCGAGGACCACGGCCTCTACAGCGACTACCGGGGCGTGGTCAGCGACGCCGAGGAGGGCGAGCGGATCGGCAAGGCCCTCGCCTCGTACAAGGCGGTCATCCTCCAGAACCACGGCCTGCTGACCGTCGGCGGCACCGTCGCCGAGGCCGTCTGGTGGTTCATCACCATGGAACGTTCCTGCCAGGCCCAACTCCTCGCGATGGCCGCGGGCACCCCGAAGCACATCGACCGCGAGACCGCGCTGATCACGCGCGGCCAGCTCGGCGGCTCCTTCGCGGGCTGGTTCCAGGCCCAGCCGCTGCTCGACCAGATCACCGCCTCCGACCCCGACCTCTTCGACTGACAGGCTCGTACGCCCGCACCCGTACGCCCGCACCCGTACGCCCGCACCCGTACGTCCGCTCCTACGCCCCCGCCATGACGCGTACGCCGGTCACCGACCGGAACGCGGTTCCACCGCCAGGTACTCCGGACCGCCAGAGCAGGGACTCGCCGCCATGGGCTTCGCCGCCATAGCACTGCCGTTCGCGCTAGCCGTCATCATGCTGGGACTCGGGCTCGGGCTCACCCCCGCCGACTTCCGGCGGGTGCTCGCCCATCCCAGGGCCACCGTCGTGGCCCTGGTCTGCCAGGTGCTGCTGCTTCCCGCGGTCTGCTTCGGCCTGGTGCTCGCCTTCGACCTGTCACCGGTCCTGGCGACCGGGATGATGCTGGTCGCCGCCTCGCCCGGCGGCACCACGGCCAACCTCTTCAGCCACCTCTACGGCGGCGACGTGGCCCTCAACATCACGCTCACCGCCGTGAACTCGGTGATCTCCGTGATCACCCTGCCCCTGGTGTTCAACTTCTCCGCCCAGTACTTCCTGGGCGACGACAGCGCGCTGGGGCTCCAGTTCGGCAAGACCCTCCAGGTCTTCGCGGTCGTGCTGATCCCGGTCGTGATCGGGATGTACGTCAGGGCGCGCGCCCCGCGCTTCGCCGAGCGCGCCGACCGGCCGGTCAAGATCGCTTCGGTGGTCGTGCTGGTACTGATCATCGTCGGGGCGGCGTCCCAGGAACTCGACAACCTGGGCACCTACCTCGGCCAGGTCGGCCCCGTCTCGGCCGCGCTGCTGGTGTGCAGCCTGTCCATCGGCTACTGGGCGCCCCGGCTGTTCCGGGTGGAGCGCCGCCAGGCCGTCGCCTCCTGCATGGAGATCGGCCTGCACAACACCACCCTGGCCATCACCATCTCCCTCGGCATCCTCGGAAGCAGTGAAATGGCCGTCCCCGGGGCCACCTACGGGGTATTGATGTTCTTCGCGGCGGCCGCGGCGGGGTATCTCCTCCAGCGCTCCGCACCGAAGGCCCCCACCGCACCCGCCACGCCCACCTCGTCCACCACACCCGTTCCACCCGTACCACCCGCATCGGAGAGCGAGCGCACATGAGTCACCTGGCCGGCCGGGGCATCGCCGACATCACCGGGGAGGCCGCCGAGTGCGGAATGCTCGGTTACGGCAAGGCCGAGCAGCAGACCACCGGCATCCACACGCGCCTGCGCGCGCGTGCCTTCGCCCTGGCGGAAGGCAATACCGGGGGAACCGCCGACGGCGTGGCCGGGGGCGGCCGCCGTCTGCTGCTGGTGATCTGCGACCTGCCCTTGATATCCGGCGGGCTCGTCCAGGAGGTGGTGGGGCGGCTGCCGGACGGCTGGAGCGAGTCCAATGTGATGATCACCGCCACCCACACCCACTGCGGCCCCGGCGGCTACTTCCACCACGCGCTCTACAACAGCAACACCGGCGGCTTCCGCCCCAAGACCTTCGCCGCGATCGTCGACGGCATCACCCAGGCCGCCCTCGCCGCCCTCGACGACCTCGCCCCCGCCGCGCTCTCCCTCGCCCACGGCGAACTCCACGACACCAGCGCCAACCGCTCCCGCCGCGCCTTCGACCGCAACCCCGAACGCGACCGCGCGTACTTCCCCCAGGCCGTCGACCCGCACACCACCCTGCTGCGGATCGAGCGCGAGGGCCAACTGGCAGGCGCGGTGCACTGGTTCCCCGTGCACAACACCAGCATGACCAACACCAACACCCTCATCACCGGCGACAACAAGGGGTACGCCGCCTACACATGGGAACGACTGGAGGCCGGCGCCGACTATCTGGCGGCCGAACCCCCGCCCCTGATCACCGCGTTCGCCCAGACCAACGCCGGTGACATGTCCCCGAACCTCAATCTCCGCCCGGGCAGCGGGCCCACCGAGGACGAGTACGAGAACACCCGCATCACCGGCTCCCGGCAGCAGCGGTCGGCCACCGAACTCCTCGACACGGCCACCCCGCTGACCGGTCCCCTCGACCACCGGATCACCCACATCGACCTCTCCCGTACCGAGGTCGGCCCCGAGTTCACCGGCGACGGCCGCGCCCACCGCACCGGCAGGCCGGTCGGCGGCGCGGCGGCCCTCGCGGGGGCCTGGGCCGACGGCAAGGGCTTCGCCGGATTCCGGGAGGGCCGCAACCCTGTCTGGGACGCCCTCTCCCAGCGGGTGATCTACGCACTCTCGCCCGCCCTGCGCGCCGCCCACGCCCCCAAGGCCCTGGTCCTGCCCGCGGGCCCGCTCAACCGGCTGCGGCCCATGGTCCAGGAGCGCGTTCCCGTCCAGCTCCTGCGCGTCGGCCGGCTCTACCTCCTCGGCATCCCCGGCGAGGTCACCATCGTCGCGGGCCTGCGACTGCGCCGTACGGTCGCCGGAATCGTTGGCGCGGACCTCGACGACGTACTCGTCGCGAGCTACAGCAACGGCTACTTCCACTACGTCACCACGCCCGAGGAGTACGAGGCCCAGGAGTACGAGGGCGGCAGCACGCTCTTCGGCAAGTGGCAGCTCCCGGCGCTGTGCCAGACGGCCGCGACCCTGGCCACCGCGATGCGCGAGGGCCGGCCCGTCCGCCGGGGCACCCCCGAACCGCTGCCCGAGGCCCGGATCGCCAAGCGCACCCCGGCCCCCGACGAACCGCACGAGGGCCGCGCCTACGGCGACGTACTCTCCTTCGCCCGCATCGGCGAACGCGTCACCGCCACCTTCGTCGCCGCCCACCCCGGCAACGACCTGCGCAGGGGCGGCACTTACCTCACCGTGGAACGCCGTAACGAGCCCGGGGGAGCGGGCAGCGACAACGACAGCGACAGCACCTGGACCCGGGTCGCCGACGACGGCGACTGGTCGACCACCTTCCGCTGGGCCCGCACCGGCCGCACCACCTCGACGGCCACCGTCACCTGGACGATTCCCGACGGCCCGCACGGTCCGTACGGACCGGTGCCCGGCACCTACCGCCTGCGCTATCACGGGGACAGCGCCACCGGCGGCCCCTTCAGCGGTGCGACGGAGCCCTTCACCGTCGGGTGACCGGGACGGCTCCGCGGAACGACCGGGACCGCCCGGATCAGCTCCGCCCGTTCGCCGCGACGGCCCGCGCCAGCAGCCCGTCGACGAACGCGCGGAGCCCTTCGGCGTAGGTGTCCCGCGCCGCCACCACGGCCCACTGCTCGTAGACACCCGCCAGCCGCGGCACCTGCGAGGCGTCGAAACCGGTGCGGTAGACGGGGAGTTTCCCGTCCGGCTTCCGGTGCGGGGAGCGGGCGCGGACGAGGAGTTCGCCCACGGTGAAGTACCAGATGTTGCGGAAGAACTCGATCGACTGCTCGGGCGTGCAGCCGTAGTCCTGCGCCCCCGCCAGGATCACTTCGACCATCGACAGCGCCGACTCGTCGAGCAGTCCGAGGAAGCCGTCGGCCGTGAGGATCTCCACCGCCCAGGGCCACTCCGCGAGGACGTCGCGCGTGATGAGGGCGGCGACGAGGATGCGTTCGCGCGGATCGTCGGGCAGTTCGGGGTACTCGACCCGGCCGAGGTAGTCGTTGAGCAGGAGGACCAGCAGGTCGTCCTTGTTCCGGATGTGGTGGTACAGGGTCGTCGCCCCGATGCCCACCTCGGTGGCCAGCCGGCGGATGGTGAGTTTCTCCCAGCCGTCCCGGTCGATGAGCCGGCGGGCCGCGACCAGGATCTGCGCACGTGAGGTCAGGGGCGGGCGGCCGGTTCGGCCCTGCGATGCGGGTGCGGGGGACATGGCCCCATCATGCCGCCCCGGGCTTGCCCGCCCCGTGAAGGGTGTCGATTTCCGCCTTCCCGTATTCACAGCGCCCTGCCGTGATGCTACTTTCGGAACATGTTCCGAAAGTCGGGACGTGAAGCGGGGACGGAGTCATGCCATGGCCAACAGGGCTATTCGCGCGGGGAGTTCGGGCGAGAGGCGAAAGGAGCAACGGGGATCACAGGCGGGCCGCGGTCCCGGACTCACGCTCGCCGTGGTGGCCGTCGTCCAGTTCATGGTGTCGCTGGACCTGTCGGTCGTGAACGTGGGACTTCCGCAGATCGCGGCGGGCCTCGGCTTCAGCGCGGTGGGACTGACCTGGGTGATCCACGCGTACGCCCTCACCTTCGGCGGGCTGCTCCTGCTGGGCGGCAAGGCGGCCGACACCTACGGCCGCAAGCGGGTGCTGCTGTTCGGCCTCGGGCTGTTCGGCCTCGCCTCGCTCCTGGGCGGCTTCGCCCAGGAACCCGGCCATCTGGTCGCCGCCCGCGCGGCCCAGGGCGTCGGCGCCGCGATCCTGGCCCCGGCCGCACTGGCCCTGCTGGCCTCGGCCTACCCCAGCGGAAAGGCCCGGGTGAAGGCCTTCGGGGTGTGGAGCGCGACGAACGCCGCCGGAGCCGCGTTCGGCGTCCTGATCGGCGGAGTGCTCACCGAGTACGCGAGCTGGCGGTGGGTGATGTTCGTGAACGTACCGATGGCGGCAGGCGCGCTGCTCATGGCCCGGCGGGGCATCGCGGCCGGGCCTTCGGCGGCCCGTGGCGGGCGGCCGGACGTGCTCGGCGGGGTGCTGGTCACCGCGGGCATGACCCTGCTGGTGTTCGGAGTGGTGCGCACCGACCAGTACGCGTGGACCTCGCCCGTCACTCTGGTGACCCTGGCCCTCGCCGTCGCGCTGCTCGCCGCTTTCCTCCAGGTGGAGCGGACCACCACCCGTGAACCGCTGGTCAGGCTCGGCCTGTTCGCCAACCGCGCGGTGGTCGGCGCCAACGCCTTCAACCTCCTCGTCGGCGCGGCACTGGCCTCGTCCTTCTACTTCATGTCCCTCTACCTCCAGCGGGTACTCGGCGCGGGCCCGGCGGCGAGCGGCGTGATGTTCCTGCCGATGGCCCTCGGAGTGATCGGGGGCTCCGTCCTCGCCATCAAGCTGGGCTACCGGTTCCCGCCCCGGGTCCTGCTGGCCGGCGGCGGCGTCCTGACCGCGCTCGCGCTGGCCTGGTTCGGCACGATCACCCCGGACGGCACCTTCCTCGTGGACGTCCTGGGCCCCTCGCTGCTCGGCGGCATCGGCTTCGGGCTCTGCCTGGGGCCGGTCGTCTCCCTCGCGACCGCCGGTGTCGCGGCCCACGAGGCGGGCATGGCCTCGGGGCTGCTGGGCAGTTCACGCCAGCTCGGCGCCGCGCTCGGCCTCGCGGCCCTGGGCTCGGCGGCCCAGCAGCGCACCGGCACGAGCACGGCGCCCGACGCCCTGAGCGCGGGTTACGCGTTCGCCTTCACCCTCGGTGCCGCGCTCCTGGTCGCCGCCGTCCTCATCGCGCTGACCGTCCTGCGCAGGACCGCCGCGCCCACCCCGGCGGAGCGGCCCCGCGAGGAGGAACGGCTCGCCGTCAAGGACTGACCGCCGAGGGCCCACGGCTACTGATCAGACCGACCGGTGGTACTGGTCCGGCACCCGGACCTCGGCCCCGAGCTCGCGCGCCGCCTGCCGCGCGAAGGAAGGGTTACGGAGCAACTCCCGCCCCAGCAGCACCGCATCGGCCTCCCCGTTGGCGAGGATCTTCTCCGCCTGCGCCGCCTCGGTGATGAGACCGACGGCGGCGACGGGCAGCGAGGTCTCGCTCTTCACCCGGGCGGCGAAGGGCACTTGGTACCCGGGCCCGGTGGGGATGCGGACCCCGGAGGCGTTGCCGCCGGTCGAGACGTCGAGCAGGTCGACACCGTGCTCGTGGAGCTGCGCGGCGAACCGGACGGTCTCGTCCGCAGTCCAGCCGGGCGTCCCGCTCTCGCCGTCCTCCAGCCAGTCCGTCGCGGAGATGCGGAAGAACAGCGGCTTCTCCTGCGGCCAGACCGCACGCACGGCGTCCACGACTTCCAGCGGGAACCGGGTGCGGTTCTCGTACGAGCCCCCGTAGGCGTCGGTGCGCCGGTTGGAGTGCGGGGAGAGGAACTCGCCGATCAGATAGCCGTGGGCGCCGTGGATCTCGACCACCTCGAAGCCCGCTTCGAGCGCCCGGCGCGCGGCGTCCGCGAACTGCCCGACGATCCGCTCGATGTCCGAGGTGCTCAGCGACTCGGGCACCGGGTGCCCCTCGGCGAAGGGCACCGCGCTGGGGGCGACCGGCTGCCAGCCGTGCGCCTCGGGGCCCACGGGCTCGCCGCCCTTCCAGGGCCGGTCGGTCGACGCCTTGCGGCCACCGTGGCCGAGCTGGATCCCGGGGACGGTGCCCTGCCCCTTCAGGAAGGTGGTGACGCGCCGGAACGCCTCCTGCTGGGTCTCGTTCCACAGGCCCAGGTCGTACGGGCTGATCCGGCCCTCCGGGCTGACCGCGGTGGCCTCGACGAGGATCAGTCCGGTGCCGCCGGCGGCCCGCGCCGCGTAGTGGGCGAAGTGCCAGTCGCACGGAACTCCCGCCCCGGGTCCGTCGGGTGCGGCCGAGTACTGGCACATGGGAGCCATCCAGATCCGGTTCGGGATGGTCAGCTCGCGCAGGGTGAAGGGCGTGAAGAGGTTGCTCACAGCGGAATCCGTTCTCGGAGGGCCGGTTGCCGGTAGTACGATAAGCATCGTAGTACGACGCCTGTCAAACTACGAGGGGTCTCGTACAATGCCGTCGAGGCCGAAGGGCCCGTACTCCGAGCAAAAGGGAGGCCGTCATGGCCGCCACCGCCGCCACTGCCGCCGCCGCCGCAGCCGGCAGCCGCGAACTCGTCCACCCCACCCGCGCCGACATCCGGCTGGAAGGAGTGCTGCACGCCCTGTCCGACCCCATGCGGCTGCGCATCGTGCGTGAACTGGCCACGGCGGAGGACGAGCTCGCCTGTTCGGCCTTCGGGCTGCCGGTCACCAAGTCGACCAGCACCCACCACTTCCGCGTCCTGCGCGAGAGCGGCCTCATCCGGCAGGTCTACCGGGGCACCACGAAGCTGAACGAACTGCGCGGCGACGACCTGGAAGAACTCTTCCCCGGCCTACTGGAAACCGTCCTGGAGGCAGCCGAGTCGCAGGCCGCCCGCGACTGAACCGAGGCGGTCCGCCCGCAGCCGAACCGGAGCCCGTCCGCCGCCGAAGCCGGTCAGCTCACCCCGCCGCGCGCCGCCGCCAGCAGCCCCGCCCAGTCGGCGATCTTCACGGACCGCCGCCCCAGCGAGGCCCCGAGCGAGGACTCCGCCGCCTCGATCGCCAGCCACCCCGGCCACTCCACCGGACACAGCCCCAACTCCCGCATGACATCCAGGGGTTCATCGGCGACCCGGCGCTCGGCGAGCACCGCCGCGTCCGCGAGCAGCGAGCCCGCCGTCTCCTTCGCGCAAGGCCGGTTGGTGCCGATCACCCCCGTGGGCCCCCGCTTGATCCACCCCGCGACGTACTCCCCGGGCGAGGGCGCACCCTCCCGCAGCACCCGCCCGGCCGCGTGCGGCACCGTCCCGCGCGCCGGATCGAACGGCAGCCCCGGCACCGGCATCCCGTGATAGCCGACCGAACGCAGCACCAGCTGCGCCTCGATGTCCTCGTACGATCCCGTCCCGCGCACCCCGCCCGTCCCGTCCGGCACCGTCCTCTCGAACCGTACGGCGGCCACCCGGCCCGCCCCGGCGAGGAGTTCGACGGGACGCAGATGGAAGCGGAGCCGCAGTACGCGTGCGCGCGGGGGCGGCGGTGCGGCGGCCCAGCCGCGCAGCACCTCCACGTTGCGGCGCAGCGCGGTGGGCAGTCCCGAGGGGTCGACGTACGCCGGATCCAGGGCGAGTTCGGCCGGTTCCACCGAGACCGACGCCTGGGGCAGCGCGCCCAGTTCGCGCAGTTCCTTGGTGGTGAACTTGGCCTGCGAGGGGCCGCGCCGCCCCACCATGTGCACCTCGCGCACCGTCGACCCCGACAGCAGGTCCAGGGCGGGCTGCGGCACGTCCGTGGGCAGCAACTCACCGGCGCCGCGCGCCAGTACCCGCGCCACGTCCACCGCCACGTTGCCGACCCCGATCACCACCGCCGACCGCACCCCCAGCGCGAAGCCGCCCGGGTCCGCGTCAGGGTGGGCGCTGTACCAGGAGACGAACTCGGTGGCGGAGAAGCTGCCCGGCAGGTCCTCGCCCGGAATGCCGAGCCGTCGGTCGGTGGCGGCGCCGACGCAGTAGACCACCGCGTGGTAGAGCTCCAGCAGCCGGTGGGCGGGCAGTTCGGGCGTACCTGCCTCCATGTTGCCCACGAAGGTGACCCGTTCGTGCTCCAGGACCGTACGGAGCGTGCCCTGAAGGGACTTGATCTTCTCGTGGTCGGGGGCGACGCCGTACCTGACCAGGCCGTACGGACACGGCAGCCGGTCCAGTACGTGCACCCGGACATCGGGCACGACCGTCTGCTGGACCAGGGCCTGGGCCGTGTAGACCCCACTGGGGCCCGACCCGACGACTGCGACGCGAAGCACGGCGAAGCTCCCTCCCGCAGGGGTCTCCAGCATCGCACCGCTGCGGCGGCAGCGGCAGAGGGCGGCAGGGAGGTGCTCGGGGGAGTGCCACGGAGGGGTGCCGGGGGTGCTGCGCTAACGGAGTGCCATGTGGTGAGGGCGCGTGCGTGCCGTGGCGCCGCTGCGGGCGGGTGAAGCTACGTTGCCCTATGTGACGGAAAGTACCTATTGTGACGCAACTGCCCGTTATGAACCCAATGGTGCGGTTTCGGTATGGCCTGTCTGGGAACTGCAGGGCCACGGCACCGTGACCGCCGACCCCGACGGGGCCGGCTGCGGCGCCGGTCCGCGCCGCGACATCCTTCCGCCCTGGTTCAACGTACGGCTGACCTTCGCCGACGGAGCCCGGATCGACGTGCTCGCCGTGGTCTTCGAGGGGCGGGTCGCCGTCGAGGACATGCGGGCCGAACCACCGCTGTCGCTGGACGGTTTCGCCGCACTCGCCGACTGGATCGAAGGCCCGCTGGAGGACGCCTGCCGGGTCGTCGCCGAGCAGTACGCAGCCGGTGCGACGTCCTCGCGCGGCTTCCGCGCCGGCGGCCCGGGCTTCGACGAGGAGCCCCCGGGCAAGCGCCGGGCCCGCCCCTCCTGGCCGCGCGGCAGCGCCGGCCGCAGAGTCGCAGCCGAGGCCTACCGGGCGGCCCAGGAGGAGGGCAAGGACCCGGTGCTCGCGGTGATGTACGCGACCGGGCGCAGCCGCCGCAAGTCCCTCAAGGTCATCGCGGGCGCCCGCGACGAGGGGTACCTGGCTCCCCGCCACAACCGCCGCTGAACCGGCTTCCTCACCGGCCCGGCGTGCCCGCGGCGACCGTGCCGCCGGGCGGAGCCCCGTCCGGCGGCACCCCCATCTCCCAGTCCAGTCCGTACCGCTGGAAGAGCTCGGCCCGCAGCTCCGCGAGCGGCATCGCCGCCCCCGGCAGCAGCATCGCGAAGACCGCCCCCATCAGCAGTGCCCGCAGCAACGGGTACGCGGAGTCGGGGTCCGGCGCCCCGTACCGCCGCACTGCGCCCTTCAGCACCTCCGCGAGCTGCCGTTGCTCGGGGCACTGCACGAAACCCTCGGCCTGGAGGATGCCCGCCATGTGCGTGCGCATCAGTACCGGACGCTCGTTCGCGAGCCCCAGCACCGCGTCCACCGCCCGCGCGAGCACCTGTGGACCCTCGGCCGGGCTCGGTTCGCGCTCCAGCGCCTCGCGGATCGTCCGGTGCATCAGCCGGTGCACGGCGGACTGCAGCAGCTGCCGCTTGCCGGGGAAGTAGTACGAGACCAGGCCGCGCGCCGAACCGGCCCGGTCCGCGATGTCACCCAGGGTGGTCGCCTCGTAACCACGTTCGCTCACCAGCTCCACCGTCGCCTGCAGAATCCGCTCGCGGGAACGGCGGCGCAACTCTTCATTGACCGATGCGCTGCGCGGGGACATCCTGTAACTCCTGCGTTGACTGGCTCCGAGCCAATATACTCAGCGCGGTTCCGTCCCCCCTTCGTGAGGGCGGGGACGGATGTGCTGCGCTGCAGCCTTGGGCGACGCGGGGGATCGCCCAAGGCTGTGGTTCAGCCGAGCAGGCCCAGCACCGGGCGCAGCCCGTCGGGGCGCTCCGCGACCGGCAGGTGGTCCACGAAGTGCACGGCGCAGCCCAGCGCGGCGGCCCCGCCGTCGGCACGCCGGTCGTCGCCCACCATCAGGACACCGGCCGGATCCTGCCCCAGTGCCTCGCAGGCCGTGCGGAACAGCCGGGGGTCGGGCTTCTGGACACCGTGTTCGTACGACAGGACATAGGCGTCGACGTACCGGTCGAGGCCGTGCTCCCGGAACACCGGGCGAAGGTCCCAGCCGATGTTGCTCACCACGCCCACCGCCACCCCGCGCGCGTGCAGCGACTCAAGGACCTCCCGGGCGTCGGGGTAGGGCTGCCAGGCGGCCGGTGTCCGGTGGCGCTCGTACAGCTCGTCGTGCAGGGCGTCGTCCGGGAGCTCCACCTGGCGGGAGAGGCCGGTGTACGCGGCCCGGTGCCGCTCCATGGTCTCGTCGCGGGTCGCCCACAGTCCGGCCAGTTCCGGCGGCATCCGCAGCGGATCGGCCCCGCCCGGCAGGGCGCCCGCCTCCTCCAGGAGGGCGGCGTACCCGTCCAGTTCGGCCTCGGTCAGGGACAGGCCAGGGGAGCGGTCCGCGACCACCGCGCGCAGCCAGGAGCGGGTCGACTCGATGCGCAGCAGGGTGCCGGAGAAATCGAAGAGCACGGCTTTGATCGTCATGGCGCCGAGCATTCCCGAGCTGCGGTCCGGTGCGCGTAAAGGGCGGCGGCCAGCAGCACCAGCGCGGCCCCGAGCAGCCAGCCGCCCAGTACGTCGGTGAACCAGTGCACCCCCAGATACATCCGGGTGAGGCCCACGCCCAGCGCCGACACCACACCCACCACCAGCAGCGCGATCCGCGCCGGGCCCCTCCTGCCGTGCAGCCGCAGCACCCACAGCAGCAGACCGAAGGTGACCGTCGCCGTCATCGCGTGCCCGGAGGGGAACGCGGCGTAGTGCGCGGAATCGACCGGGTCGGGCCACAGCGGACGCTCGCGCCCCACCACCCACTTCAGGAACTGCTGCACCAGCGCACCGGCCAGGCTCGTCGCCGCGATCCACCCCGCGATCAGCCGCTCGCCACGCATCAGCAGCCACACGAAGACCACCGCGATCACCAGACGCATGGTCCAGGGGTCCCAGATCCAGTCGGAGAAGATCCGGTTGGCCTGCGTCAGCCCCGGCTCCTCGACGGCCAGCCGGTGGAGGCTGTTCGCGAGGTCGCCGTCGAGGGCGAGCAGCGGAGCCCACCGGGCGGCGACCAGGCCCAGCAGCAGGCCGAACAGTCCGGTGAGCACGGCACCCGCGAGGAGCACGGGCGACGGCGAGCGGGGGGAGGGGTGCCGGGAAGGACGCCCGGGAGGACGGGAGGAGGACGGGCCGGAATCGGGGGAGCGCATGAGGTGATACTTGCCGACCAGCGGTGGATCAAGCTATCCGAGGGCGCTGAGTCCCGGCACGAATGCCACCACCAGCGGTACGACGGGCACCAGCGCACACGCCGCGGTGAGCCGCAGCCGACGGCCCGGACTGAGCCGGGGCACCGGGGAGAGCAGCCGGTTCACCCGCTGCGGAAGACCCGCGTCCGGTGACGACGAAGGTCCGAACACCCCACGGTGCTCGTTCAGTTCGACCAGGGCGAGCGCCGTCGTCAGCCGGCCGTGCCGCTTGGACGCCATGTCGTCGGCGGCCAGCTCGACCAGGTGGTGCATCTCGTCGCGGAACGCGGCGAACACCGGGATCCGGGGAAAGCCCTCGGCCAGCGCACCCGAGCAGTGCAGCAGCCAGTCGTGCCTGGCCCGCGCGTGTCCCTGCTCGTGGGCGACCACCGCGTCCAGCTGACGGCCCTTGAGACGGCGCAGCGCCGCCGTGGTGATGACCAGCCGGGGTTCGGTGCCGGGGGTGCCTGGCAGCCACCTGGCGTCCGGGTGCTCTCCCTCCAGGACCACGAGGCGGTCCTCGCCGGGCTCCTCGCCGGGCAACGCCGGGGCGCGTACCAGCAGTTCCGCGCGGTGCTGCTTGCGCCGGGTGCGCGACCGGTGGATCTCCCGGGTCAGCATCGCACCCGTCCACACCCCGCAGCCCGCCAGGACGACCGCGAGCACGGCGGCCCACGGGCCGCCCGCGCTCAGGGCGTACGCCTCGACGACCCCGTGCGGTGCGGAGGCGAAGACGTGGCCGCGCACCAGCTGCCAGGCGGCCGCCGCGCTGAACGTCATCGCGAGCGCGAAGCACAGCAGGACACCGCCCACCACGCACTGCCACATCCACAGCGCGACCACGGGTTCCCGCTCCCGCCAGTCCGTCGCCGCGAGGAGCCGCGGAGCGACGAGGGCGGTCAGCAGGCCGAGTACCAGCAGCGCCAGGGAGACCGTCATGGCCCCAGCCTATGAGGGCGGCCCCGGCCGCGGTACGGACGCGGACCGGGAGTGACGTACGACACGGTGGATCATGTTTCAAACGGGAGCGGCTCAGAGCGCGAGCAGCATCGTCAGCATGCCCAGCGCCATCGCGAGACGGCAGGCGAGCGCCAGTTCCGGACGCGCCCCCCAGGCCACCGTCCCGGTCACGCCCGCGGAGGCTCCCGCAGAGGTTCCCGCGGAGGTCGCCGCCGCCGGCACGGGGAGCAGCCGCGCCCCCACCCGCAGCACGTACACCGCGTAATAGACCAGCAGCGCCCCGGTGAGCAGCGGAACCCCGCCCGCGACGGCGTGACCGACGTGTCCGCCGCCCGCGCCCGGGGCCATGGCCACCGCCATGTACACCATCGCCACGGAACCGATAAGATGGTGCAGCCGGTGCGCGTGCGCAGCCGACTCACCCCCGTTCCCGGCCACGTCACCACGGCCGCGCCCCGGCAGGACCGCGCCCCGCGCCCACCACAGCGCCCGCAGCGCCGCCCCGCCGAACACCACCGCGTACACCGCCCAGCTCCACTCCGGCGGCGCGAACACGGCGGCGGGCACCGCCATCACGGCCATCCCGAACCCCATCAGCGCCTCACCGCGGGCCACCCCGCGCTGCTCCTCGGGACCGCTGCGCATCCGCAGCAGGCAGTAGGCACTCGTCAGCCCGCACAGTGCCACCAGTAGCCAGCCGGACATCGCCGTTCCGTGCACGGCGTCCCTCCCCGCTCGGGTACTCCACGACTTGTCGACAGGTCGAGGAGTCGATGCCCGCATTGCCCGGGGCGCACGCATGCGCAACGGCACACGGGGGGAGCGCGGAGCCGCGTTAGGGTCGCAGGATCTTCCGTGCGCACATCCGCCGCCACAGCAACAGCCGCCACCGCACCAGCAGAGGGAAACACCGCCATGAACACCACTTCGCACCCGGTCTCCGGGGAACTCGTCTTCCGTGACGCCGCCGAGGGCGACGCGCAGGCCCTGGCCGGACTCGTCGAATCGGCCTACCGGGGCGACAGCAGCCGCGCGGGATGGACCACCGAGGCGGACATCCTCCAGGGCCAGCGGACCGACCCCGAAGGCGTCCTCGAAGCCATCGCCGCCCCCGGCAGCCGCCTGCTCGCCGTCGAGCGCGACGGCGAGCTCATCGCCTGCTGCCGCATCGAACACCGGGGCGAGGCCGGCTTCTTCGGCATGTTCGCGGTACGCCCCGGGCTCCAGGGCGGCGGACTGGGCAAGGCGATCATCGCCGAGGCGGAGCGGCTGGCGCAGGAGACCTGGGGGGTCCGGGAGATGCGGATGACCGTGATCTCCGTACGGCACGAGCTGATCGCCTGGTACGAGCGCCGGGGCTACCGCCGTACGGGACAGATGACGCCCTTCCCGTACGGCGACGAGCGCTTCGGCATCCCGCAGCGCGACGACCTCCAGTTCGAGCTGCTCACCAAGGAGCTCTGAGCACCGGAGGCCGGCGGGCGCCGCTCGCCCGCTCCGCGACCCTCACGCCATGAAGCGGCCGGTCCTGCGGATCTCCGGGAAGTCGGTGGTCACCCCGTCCAGCTCCAGCGCGTGGGCCAGCCGCAGTTCCTCCGGGGTGTTCGCCACCCAGCCGATCACCCGCAGCTTCCCGGCGTGCGCCAGGTGGACGGTCTCCAGGGTGAGCCGCTGCAGGTCGAGCACGAGGGCCCCGGCTCCCGCCGCCAGGGCCCGCTCGACCACCTCCGGACCGTAGAACTGGGCGACCAGGGCCGTCCGCACCCCGGGCACCAGCGCCGAGATCCGCTCCAGCGCCTCGTCGTGGAACGACAGCACCTCGACGCGGTCCACCAGTGCGCGCCGGTGCATGACCTCGGCCAGTGCCTGTGCGGCGGCCACGTCCTTGATCTCGGCCTGGAGCGGAGCGGTGACCGCGTCCAGGACTTCCTCGAAGAGCGGAATGCGCTGGCCCTTCCCGGCGTCGAGGGTGCGCAGCTCCGCGAGGGTCATCCCGGCGATCGGGCCGTGCCCGTCGGTGGTGCGGTCCACGTCGGGATCGTGCATGACGACGAGTGCGCCGTCCTTGCTCAGGTGCAGATCGAGTTCGATGACGTCCATGCCCGCCTGCTGGGCGTGGAGGAAGGAGCTCAGGGTGTTCTCGGGTTCGACACCCATGACTCCGCGATGACCGATGGTGAGGAAAGACAAGGCGATCTCGCTTCCGTCGACGGCGGCTCAAAGCGACTCGGAACTTATCGGCGAGGACTCGCGAGAAGCCTAGCGGCCGGCCTCCGCAACGGAACCCGGCTGACGTGCGGAAGTGGAATCCTCGGTCTGGATGTTCGCGATTCCGAGGATCAGAGCGGTGACGAGGGCGGCGAGAAGAATGGCGCGCATGCTCACGGGGGACGTCTCCAGGTACATGGGGGAGTGGCGGCGGTACGTAGGACAGGGTGGGACCGTCCTACCGCCGTACGGGACCCGGTTGGGCCTCCGTCACCCGTCCGTGGGCGTGTGCGGCGGGAGTTGACGGAGTGCGCGCGGGTCCGTGGGGGCGGTGAGGGGCGTCGGTTCCGCGAGGTCCGCGAGGTCCGCGAGGTCCGCGAGTTCCGTGAGGTCCGTGAGCATCGCCCGCGCCAGCTCCAGTTCCGCGAGGTGCTGGCGCTCCGCCCAGCGCAGCGCCACCCGGGGGTGCGCCCAGTCCGCCACCCCGTCGGCCCGCCGCTGGGCCTCCCGTACTTCCGCCAACTCCCCTTCCGTACGCGCGATATGGGAGGCAATCCGGTCGCGCAGCCGGTCGGGGTCCGCGAGGTGGCCGAGCCAGACGCGCAGCACGAGCGGGTGCTTCAGTACGGGCGGCTCGACGTCCTCGGTGCCGTCGGCCCACCCGGTGAGCGCCTCGCGGCCCGCGCCGGTGATCGCGTAACTCCGTTTGGTGCGCGGCTCCTCGGGGCCCGAGCGGCGCGACGTGACGTACCCCAGGGACTCCAGTCTGCGCAGCTCGGCGTAGATCTGGCTGAGCGCGGGCGAGAAGTAGAAGAAGCGCAGCGAGGAGTCCGCCCACTTCTTCAGCTCGTACCCGGTGCGCTCGCCGGGGAAGGACAGCAGGCCGAGCACCGCCCAGGCGGTGGCCGGGAGTTCGGGGATCGCGGCGGGTCCGTCGCGTCGTGCGTCTTGCTTCTTCGGGACCTGACGACTAGTCATATGACGAATTGAAGTAAGGGCGGAGCACGGAAATCAACCCCCTGGAGGGGCCGTGGAATTCTCAGTCATCTTCGAGGCCCAGTTGGCCGACCCCACCCCCGAGCGCGAGCGCCAGGTCATCCGCGACAGCGTCGAACAGGCCGTACTCGCCGAGCAGATGGGCTTCGACCGGGTCTGGGCCGTCGAGCACCACTCCCTCAAGTGGTACGCGCACATGTCCGCGCCCGAGGTGTTCCTCGCGTACGTCGCCGCCAAGACCTCGACCATCCGGATCGGCCACGGCGTCGTCTGCATGCCGTTCGCCTTCAACCACCCCGCCCGGGTGGCCGAGCGCGCCGCCATGCTCGACCTGCTCTCCGGCGGACGGCTCGACCTCGGTGCCGGGCGCGGCGGCACCGAGCAGGAGACCTCGCTGTGCGGAGTCGACCGCGACCGTACGGCCCAGGAGGTCGAGGAGGGCCTGAGGATCATCGGCAAGGCCTGGCAGAACGACGAACTGGAGTACCACGGCGAGCTCATCGACATCGATCCACACCCGATCCTGCCGCGCCCCCGGCAGACCCCGCACCCGCCGCTCTTCCTCGCCTGCAGCCGTACCGAAACCCTCACCCGGGCCGCCGAACTGGGCGTCGGCGCCCTGGTGATGGGCTTCGCCGGACCCGACTCGATCGCCGGGATGCGGCAGACCTACGACGCGGCGCGCGCGGCCCGGGGCGACGCGCGCTTCGTGTCGACCGTCGTCAACGACCACTTCTCGGTGCTCTGCCCCACCATCGTCCTGGACGACGGCGAGCGGGCCCGCAGCATCGGCATCCGGGGCCAGCGCTTCTTCGCCCAGTCCATCGGCCACTGGTACGGCGGCGCGGGCATCCCCGACGAGGCGGTCGTGGAGGGCACCGACGAGGCGGCCGAGATGCGCAGGGCGGCCGAACAGGTGGTGGCACACCTGCACGAGCACGACATCCCGGTACGCCCGAACTCGACGGCCACCTTCAACCCCGACCACGCCTACGGCACCGCCGACGACGCCATCGCATACGTGGAACGGCTCAGGGACGCGGGCGCCGACGAGATCATGTGCCTGATCCAGATGGGCACCGTCCCGCAGGAAGCCTGCCTGGAGACGCTGCGTCAGTGGGGCCAAAAGGTCATCCCACACTTCAGGGAGCTGTGACCCCCGTGACCGCGTACCGGCCCGCGGCCTCCGACCGGCCTGCCGAGCCCGACCGGTCTGTTGCGTCTGCGGCGTCCGACCGGCCTGCCGTCTCCGACCGGCCTGTTGCGTCCGCGGCCCCCGACTGGCCTGCGGCCTCCGACCGGTACGCCGCTCCCGACCGGCCCGATGCCCCCGACCGGCCCGTTGCGTCCGCTTCCCCCGACCGGCCCGATGCCTCCCACCGGCCCATTCCGTCTGCCGCCCCCGACCAACCCGCCGCCCCCGACCGCCTCGACCCCGCCGCTCGTCCCCTCGTCGACCTGCTTGCCGCGGCGTTTCCCGATCTCGGTGGCGCCGTCACCGACGCCGTCGAGGCGCGTCGCCTTCTGGCCGTTGCGCCGGGGGCCGGGCGGGTGGCGCTGCCGGTCGGCTTCGTCGAGGAGCGGGCGGTTCCCGGTCCGGCGGGGGCGCCGCCCGTGCCCGTCAGGGTTTATCTGCCCGACCGGCCCGCCCCGTTTCCCACCGTCGTCTTCTTCCACGGCGGCGGATTCAGCATCTGCGGGCTCGACTCCCACGATGCGACCGTGCGCAAGCTGTGCCGCGACGCGGGGGCGGCCGTCGTTTCCGTGGATTACCGGCTGGCCCCGGAGGCGCCCTTCCCGGCGGCCGTCGAGGATGCCTACGCGGCGCTGCTCTGGGCCGCCGGACACCTCGGCGAGCTGGGCGGCGATCCCGGTGCCCTGGTCGTCGCGGGCGACAGCGCGGGCGGCGCGCTCGCCACCGTCGCCGCCCGCATCGCCCGCGAGCGCGGCGGCCCGGACCTCGCGCTGCAGGTGCTGCTCTACCCGGTGCTCGACGCCGCCCAGGACACCGACTCGTACCGCCGCAACGCCACCGGCTACTTCCTGACGGCCGCTCACATGCGGTGGTTCTGGGAGCAGTACCTCGGCCCCGCCGGGCCCGGGAGCCCCGACGCCCGCCATCCGTACGCCTCCCCGCTGCGGGCCCCGGACCCGGCCGGGCTGCCTCCCGCCCTCGTGCTGACGGCGGGCTGCGACCCGCTCTGCGACGAGGGGAGGGCTTACGCCTCCGCATTGCGGGCAGCAGGGGTGAAGGTCGCCGAGGAGCACTTCCCGGCGATGTTCCACGGGTTCCTGGGGTTCACCGAAGCACTGGTGGACTCCCGCGCCGCCATGTCCGCCGTCGCCGGAGCCATCGCCGCCACCGGGGTGTCGGACAGGAAGACTTCCGGTGATCTGGGGGGTGCCACAGGATAATTTCCCACGGACCTCTTGTGTGGAAGAACCGTAGATGGATACGGTTCCTTTACGCGAGGTTCTCCCGTGGAGGAAGTGACATGACGCAAAATCTGATGCAGGACATTGCTGGTGGAGCCATAGCCGAGGCCTCGCGGGTGATCGACCACCCGGCGTGGGCGGCGCTGAAGCGCTCCGTCGAGGAGATCCGGCCCTGGCAGTCCGCCGACGGATCCATCGACTTCGACGCCGACGGCGCCCCGACGCGCGCCCTCGCCGGGGCCACGCTCGACCAGGTGATCACCGCGGTCGGGGAGCTCTCCCCGCTGCTGCCGCACGACGAGGCGTACCACCGGGCGCTCGCGAGCGACCTCCGCGCCTGGGCCGACGCCGGATTCGGCGTCCCCGACTTCCTCGACTCGCTGCTCGCCTTCCAGCCCGCCCTCGCGCGCGCCGACGGCCTCCAGCACCTCGTGCTCTTCCCGATGTACACCCAGAACGGCAACCCGGACCGCAACCTCGAAGCCGTCGTGCTGCGCATGGTGTGGCCCGAGTGGCTGGCGGAGCTGGAGCGCACGCGCTACGACAACCCGCTGTTCTGCGGCATCACCTTCGAGGACTTCACCTCGGGCTACGACACCAACTCCGCCGTGCTCTTCCCCGAGACCATCGCCGTGCGCCAGGCGCCGGAACGATTCACCTGGGGCGGCATCTTCTGCGACCGCGAAGCGGCCCGCTTCCGCGCGGTCACCGAGGCGGCCGTGGACATCCTCGGTGTCGAGCTCCCCGAGGACATCCGGGCCATGGTCGCCGACCAGGACCGCTGCCAGGAGGCCTTCGTCCTGTGGGACATGGTCCACGACCGCACGCACAGCCACGGCGACCTGCCCTTCGACCCCTTCATGATCAAGCAGCGCCAGCCGTTCTGGATGTACGGGCTCGAAGAGCTGCGCTGCGACCTCACCGCCTTCAAGGAGGCCGTGAAGCTGGAGGCCGACGGCGTCAAGCAGGGCCGCGACGTGCAGTACGCGGTGCTCTTCGACCGGATGTTCCGCTTCCCGGTCACCGGCGAGCGGGTCCGCAACTACGACGGTCTCGGCGGCCAGCTCCTCTTCGCGTACCTGCACAAGCACGACGTGGTGCGCTGGACCGACAACACCCTCAAGATCGACTGGGAGCGGGCCCCGCAGGTCACCAACCAGCTCTGCGGCGAGATCGAGGACCTGTACCGGGCGGGCATCGACCGGCCGAAGCTGGTCCACTGGTTCGCCGCGTACGACCTGGTCTCGACCTATCTCGCCCCGCACCCGGGATCCCGCTGGGCCAAGGGCCCCGACGCCCTGGACCTGTCGCTGCCGCCGCGGAAACTGGTCGACGACGTGCTTCCTGACGAGTTTCCGCTGAGCATGTTCTATGAGGCGCTTTCCAAGAAGCTCAAGACCGTGATCGCCTCCACCAAGGGCATCACCGCGGCGAGCGCCGAGCGGGTGGCCGCATGAGCTCCCGCGCCGAGGAGGCGACCGACATGAACGCAGCCAACCCTCCCGAGGGCCCTCTGGACGGTGCCGTCATCGCGGTGGCGGGGGCGGCGGGGCCGGCGGGGCGCGCCACCCTCCTGCGGCTCGCCGAGGCCGGTGCCACGGTCGTCGGGGCGGACGCGGACGCCGCCCGTCTCGCGGAGGCCGTGGACGCCGCCAGGTACGCGCACGGCGGGGCCACCGTCACCGGTGACACCGTGGACCTGCTCGACCTGGAGGCGACGCGCGCCTGGGCCGACAAGACCGAGAAGGAATTCGGCCGGATCGACGGCATGATCCACCTCGTCGGCGGCTGGCGCGGCTCCGCGTCCTTCGCGGAGACCGACCTCGCCGACTGGGACCTGCTGGAGAAGCTGCTGATCCGCACGGTGCAGCACACCTCGCTCGCCTTCCAGGGCGGCCTGGAGCGCAGCGACCGGGGCCGCTACCTGCTGATCAGCGCCGCCGGAGCCTCGAAGCCGACCGCCGGGAACGCCGCGTACGCCGCCTCCAAGGCCGCCGCCGAGGCGTGGACGCTGGCCCTGGGCGACGCCTTCCGCAAGGCCGGGGGCGAGGACGGGCCGCGTACCGCTGCTGCCATCCTGGTGATCAAGGCACTGGTGCACGACGCGATGCGCGCCGAGCGCCCGAATGCGAAGTTCGCGGGCTTCACGGACGTCACGGAGCTGGCCGAGGCCATCGCCGGGGTCTGGGACAAGCCCGCATCCGAAGTGAATGGACAGCGCCTGTGGCTGACCCCCAAGCCGTGACCACGACCACCACGGTGACGACCACGACGACCACCTCCGTGACCACGGAGGGCCCCGCCGACCCGCCGAGGACCGACGCGCGCCGGCACCACGACCCGGCGGTACGGGGCTTCGCCAGCGACAACTACGCCGGCGCCCACCCCGAGGTCCTGGCCGCGCTCGCCCTCGCCAACGGCGGCCACCAGGTCGCCTACGGCGAGGACGACTACACCGCGCACCTCCAGCAGGTGGTCCGGGGCCACTTCGGCCCGTCCGCCGAGGCGTTCCCGGTCTTCAACGGCACCGGTGCCAACGTGGTCTGCCTCCAGGCGCTGACCGACCGCTGGGGTGCGGTGATCGCCGCCGAGAGCGCGCACATCAACGTCGACGAGGGCGGTGCGCCCGAGCGGATGGGCGGGCTGAAGCTGCTCACCGTACCGACGCCGGACGGCAAGCTCACCCCCGAGCTGATCGACCGGCAGGCGTGGGGCTTCGACGACGAGCACCGGGCCATGCCCCAGGTCGTCTCGATCACCCAGAACACCGAGCTCGGCACGGTCTACACACCGGACGAGATACGCGCGATCTGCGACCACGCCCACGAGCACGGCATGAAGGTCCACCTCGACGGCGCCCGCATCGCCAACGCCGCGGCCTCCCTCGACGTCCCCATGCGCGCCTTCACCAACGCGGTGGGCGTCGACATGCTGTCGTACGGCGGCACCAAGAACGGCATGCTCTTCGGTGAGGCCGTCGTCGTCCTGAACCCGGACGCGGTGCGGCCCACGGCGATGAAGCGGCTGCGCAAGACGTCGATGCAGCTCGCCTCGAAGATGCGCTTCGTCTCGGTGCAGCTGGAAGCGCTGCTCGCCCGCGACCTGTGGCTGCGCAACGCCCGGCACTCCAACGAGATGGCCCAGCGGCTCGCCGAGGGCGTCCGCGGCGTCGACGGGGTGGAGGTCCTCTACGAGGTGCAGGCCAACGCGGTCTTCGCCCGGCTCCCGCACGACGTGAGCGAACGACTCCAGAAGCGCTTCCGCTTCTACTTCTGGGACGAGGCGGCCGGCGACGTGCGCTGGATGTGCGCGTTCGACACCACGGCGGACGACGTGGACGCCTTCGTACAGGCACTCAAGGAGGAGATGGCGCGCTGACCGCCACCCTGCCTCTCGCTGCATAAGTATGCGATCATCCGTAAAGTCATTGACTCGCGGGTGGTCGCATTCCTATGCTCCCCGACCATGGAACTGATCCAGCAAACCCCTGATCTGTCCGCCTACTTGGCGGCCGACGAGGCCGTCGACCATCACCATCCGCTGGTACGGGAGACGGCCGCGCGCCTCGCCGCCGACGCCTCGGACTCATATGCATACGCCCGCGCGGCCTACGAATTCGTCCGCGACACCATCCCGCACTCGGCGGACTCCGGCGATATGACCGTCACCTGGCGCGCCTCCGACGTCCTCGCCCGGCGCACCGGGATCTGCCACGCCAAGGCGCACGCGCTCGCGGCGCTGCTGCGCGCCGAGGACATTCCGACGGCGCTCTGCTACCAGCGCCTGGAGTACGACGGCGCGAGCGGCCACTGTGTGCACGGGCTGGTGGCCGTACGGTTCCACGGCGCGTGGCACCGCCAGGACTGCCGGGGGAACAAACCGGGGGTGGACGCGCAATTCTCGCTCGACGGCGAGCGGCTGGCCTGGATACCGCGGGAAGGGCGCGGCGAAGTGGACTATCCCGTCCTCTACGCCGCGCCCGAACCGGAGGTGCTGCGCGTCCTCAAGGAGCCGGCGGACCGGCCGCAGCTCTGGGACGCGCTGCCCAACGCCCTCGCCCACTGACCCGAGGGGTCGGCCCGAGGGCTCAGCCCGCCTCGCGCAGCTGCGCCGGGGTGGGCGCGGTGCCGCCGAGGTGGGCCGGGATCCACCAGGTGTCCTTGTCGTCCCGGGGACGCACCGGATAGGCGCGCTGAGCGGCCTCCAGGAGCTCCTGCACGCGCTCGCGCAGCCGCCGGGTGATGGCGCCCGCGTATTCGTCCGCACCGGCCTCCACGGGCCTGCCCACCCGGATCGTGACGGGGAAGTGGTTGCGGCCGAAGTTGCGCGGCTTGCCCTTGGTCCAGATGCGCTGGGTGCCCCAGACCGCCATCGGGATCAGCGGTACGCCGGCCTCCTGGGCGAGCCGGGCGGCGCCCGACTTGAAGCTCTTCAGCGTGAACGACTCGGAGATCGTCGCCTCCGGGAAGACACCGATGATCTCGCCGGAACGCAGCGAGTCCAGTGCGTGCTTGTACGCGTTCTCGCCCTGCTTGCGGTCCACCGGGATGTGCTTCATACCGCGCATCAGCGGTCCCGAGATCTTGTGCCGGAAGACCGACTCCTTGGCCATGAAGCGCACCAGCCGCTTCTGCGGCAGCGCGGCGAGGCCGTTGAAGACGAAGTCCAGGTAACTGATGTGGTTGCTGACCAGCACTGCCCCGCCGGTGCGGGGGATGTTCTCAGAACCCTGAGTGTCGATCTTGAGGTCGAGCGCCTTGAAGAGCGTGCGTGCGGCGCCGATGACCGGCCGATAGACGAGTTCTGCCATGACGGGGACCCTTCTCTACCCGGGGAGGGCTCTCCCGGTGAAAGTTACGCTGCCGTAGGTTTTCGGCGTCTGCCAGATCGTGCCCCATGTACGGCCGAGTAGCCAGTCCCCGGGTACCCAGAACGAGAGATTCTCATCACGTCATGCCATGTCCATCCATGCCCTGACCTGCTGTCGCTCGCGCGTCACCGGCAGCATGGCCGGGAATCGCGACACCGTGGGACACGCTGCACACTGTGACAAGCGGTGTGTAAGGGGAGGGTGAAATATGCCGGAACGGGAACGGGAACGGGAACGGGCAGGGGAACGGCGGCTGGGAGCGGCCGAACTCGGGGCCGAACCGGGGGAGCGGGCGACCCTCGTCCAGTTCTCCAGCGCGTTCTGCCAGCCCTGCCGCGCCACGCGCAGGATCCTCGCCGAGGTGGCCGCGATGGTGGAGGGCGTCACCCACGTCGAGATCGACGCCGAGGAACACCTCGCCCTCGTACGGGAGCTGGGGATCAGCAGTACACCGACCGTGCTCGTCCTGGACGCGGGCGGCCGCATCGTGCGCCGGGCGGCCGGACAGCCGCGCCGCGTGGACGTCATCGCGGCCCTGGGGCGCGCCGTCGCGTGACACAACGTGATCAATCTCCTACCGGCCGGGACCCGGTGCGCACTTGACGGTGCGCGGCCCCTGTCGTCAGGGTGACGTCATGCCCCCGGAACTCCTTCTGTACGGGCGGGCCGACGTCGATCTGGCCCGCAACGCGAGCGCGCGCTGTCGTGGTGTCTGAGCAGCCACGGACACCTCAGCCGCACCCTCCGCTCCCGCCGAAGGACAATTCCATGACGCTTCAGCCCACCCTCGCCCCGGAACGCACCGTGCCCCGGCAGGGCGCACCCGATCTGCTCCGCTCGGTCTTCCGCCGGCACGCCGCGGGGGTCGCCGTGATCACCGCCGCGGGCCGTGACGGACGCCCGGTCGGCTTCACCGCCACGTCCCTCAACTCCGTTGCCGCGGAGCCCCCGTTGGTGTCCTTCGGTGTGGGTACGGGTTCCTCCAGCTGGCCCGTGCTCGCGGACGCCGAGCACATCGGCGTACACATCCTGGGGGAGCACCAGGAGGAGCTGGCGGGGACGTTCGCGCGCAGCGGGGCGGACCGCTTCGGCGCGCCGACGCGGTGGCACACGGGCCCCGAGGGGGTGCCCGTCCTGGACGGCGTACTGGCGTGGCTGGTGTGCCGGGTGGTGGCCCGGGTGCCCGCCGGGGACCATCGGATCGTGCTCGCCCAGGTCGTCGAGGGAGACCCCTCGGGCCAGGGCCGGCCACTGCTGTACCACCAGGGGCGCTTCAACGCCCTGCGCGACTGAGAGTTCCCGGAAAGCGGCGCATGTCGGCGATTACACAGCGTTGGCAAGGTCACAGTTCAAAGCGCTTGCTTACGGGGAACGCTCTGGGTGTACTGACGAGTAATATTTTGGTCGGGGCGCAACCCGCCCCGACCGGAAACCGCCCCTTCAGGCGCCTATGCTGCCTGCAACGAGGCAGCCGACAAATAGACGATGCAGTAGGAGAGCCGGCGTGAGCTTGAGGATCGTTGTCTGTGTGAAGTACGTGCCCGACGCCACCGGCGACAGGCACTTCGCCGATGACCTGACGGTCGACCGCGACGATGTCGACGGTCTGCTGTCGGAGCTCGACGAGTACGCCGTCGAGCAGGCGCTGCAGATCGCCGACGAGGCCGACGACGCGGAGATCACCGTCCTGACGGTCGGTCCCGAGGACGCCAAGGACGCGCTGCGCAAGGCGCTGTCGATGGGCGCCGACAAGGCAGTCCACGTCGAGGACGACGACCTGCACGGCAGTGACGTCATGGCGACCTCGCTGGTGCTCGCCAAGGCCGTCGAGAAGACCGGTTACGACCTGGTCATCACCGGCATGGCGTCCACGGACGGCGTCATGGGCGTCCTGCCTGCGATCCTGGCCGAGCGCCTGGGCGTCCCGCAGGTCACGCTGCTCTCCGAGGTCAAGGTCGAGGACGGTGTCGTCAAGGGCCGCCGCGACGGCGACTCGGCCACCGAGCAGCTGGAGGCCTCCCTCCCGGCGCTCGTGTCGGTGACGGACCAGTCGGGCGAGGCCCGCTACCCGTCGTTCAAGGGCATCATGGCCGCCAAGAAGAAGCCGGTGGAGTCCCTGGACCTGGACGACCTGGACCTGGACGCCGAGCAGGTCGGCCTGGAGGGCTCCTGGACCTCGGTCGACTCCGCGGACAAGCGCCCCGAGCGCACCGCGGGCACGATCGTCAAGGACGAGGGCGAGGGCGGCAAGCAGCTCGCCGAGTACCTGGCCGGACAGAAGTTCATCTAGTCCGGACCGGACGCCCCCTTCCCCGTTTCTTCGCACTCGCAGGAGAGCATTCCCATGGCTGAAGTTCTCGTCTACGTCGACCACGTGGACGGTGCCGTCCGCAAGCCCACCCTGGAGCTGCTGACGCTCGCCCGCCGCATCGGCGAGCCCGTCGCGGTCTTCCTCGGCGCCGGTGGCGACGCCGCCGCCTCCGTACTCGGTGAGCACGGTGCCACCCGCGTGCTGACCGCCGACGCCCCGGAGTTCGGCGACTACCTCGTCGTCCCGAAGGTCGACGCGCTGCAGGCCGCGTACGACGCCGTCTCCCCGGCCGCCGTGCTCGTCCCGTCCTCCGCCGAGGGCAAGGAGATCGCAGCCCGTCTCGCGGTCCGCATCAAGTCCGGCATCATCACCGACGCCGTCGACCTGGAGGCCGGTGACGAGGGTCCGGTCGCGACGCAGGCCGTGTTCGCCGCGTCGTACACCACCAAGTCCCGCGTCTCGCAGGGCGTCCCGGTCATCACCGTGAAGCCGAACTCGGCCCCGGTCGAGGCCGCTCCGGCCGCCGGTGCGGTCGAGGCGCTGTCCGTCACCTTCTCGGACGCAGCCAAGGGCACCAAGGTCGTCTCGCGCACCCCGCGCGAGTCCACCGGCCGCCCGGAGCTGACCGAGGCCGCGATCGTGGTCTCCGGCGGCCGCGGCGTCAACGGTGCCGACAACTTCGCGATCATCGAGAAGCTGGCCGACTCGCTCGGTGCCGCCGTCGGCGCCTCCCGCGCCGCCGTCGACGCCGGCTGGTACCCGCACTCCAACCAGGTCGGCCAGACCGGCAAGTCGGTCTCGCCGCAGCTGTACATCGCCTCCGGCATCTCCGGTGCGATCCAGCACCGCGCCGGTATGCAGACGTCGAAGACCATCGTCGCCATCAACAAGGACGCCGAGGCGCCGATCTTCGAGCTCGTCGACTACGGCGTGGTCGGCGACCTGTTCGCCGTCGTTCCGCAGCTGACCGACGAGGTCGAGTCCCGCAAGGGCTGACCTGCGATTTCCGTACGACTCGGGGCCGCGCGGCGATTTTCGCCGGGCGGCCCCGAGTCGTTTCGTATACGTGTGCCAGGCAACCATTGACTCCGGTCGTGGGCCGCATTAACTTCGCTATGCGGATTGTTGATTCCGTGAAGCGGAAACGTGGAGGGTTGGAATGGGTCAGCAGGAGAAGGTGGCAACGAGCCTCGCCGGCGCGGTCAGCGAGGAGATCAGCGCTTCCCTCGTATCCGTGGACGAGGAGCTCGCGCGCCGCTACCCCGGAGACCCCGGCACCCGGCAGCCCGTCCACACCGTCTACGTACCCGGCAACGTCTTCGACAGCGGCACCATCCGCTCCTGGGGCGACCAGGCGCTCGCCATGCTCGACGAACACGCCCCCGACGCCGCCTCGTTCGCGGCCGTGCTCGGCCTGGACGCCTCGCTCGCCGACGCCGTGTACGACCGGGTGCGCGCCAAGCTGGAGCGCGAGCCCGTGGAAGACCTCCGCATCGACTTCGAGGACGGCTACACCGGCCCCGCCGACGAGGAGGACCAGTACGCCGCCCGCGCCGCCCGCCTGGTGGCCGAGGCGTACGCGAACGGCACCGCCGCCCCCTACACGGGCATCCGGATGAAGTGCTTCGAGGCCGCCGTCCGCGACCGGGCCATCCGCACCCTCGACGTCTTCCTCACCGGTCTGATGGAGGCCGGCGGCCTGCCCGACGGGCTGGTCCTGACGCTCCCCAAGGTCACATACCCCGCACAGGTCACCGCCATGGTGCGCCTCCTGGAGGCCTTCGAGAAGGCGCACGGCCTGGCGGACGGCCGGATCGGCTTCGAGATCCAGATCGAGACCAGCCAGTCCATCCTCGGCGCCGACGGCACCGCCACCGTCGCCCACATGATCGAGGCCGCCGAGGGCCGCGCCACCGGACTGCACTACGGCACCTTCGACTACAGCGCCTGCGTCGGCGTCAGCGCCGCCTACCAGGCCAGCGACCACCCGGCCGCCGACCACGCCAAGGCCGTCATGCAGGTCGCCGCCGCGGGAACCGGGGTCCGCGTCTCCGACGGCTCCACCAACGTCCTGCCGGTCGGCAGCACGGAGAAGGTGCACGACGCGATGCGCCTGCACTACGGCCTCACCCGCCGCGCCCTGGCCCGCGCCTACTACCAGGGCTGGGACATGCACCCCGGCCACCTGCCGACCCGCTACGCGGCCGTCTTCACCTACTACCGCGAGGGCTTCGAACAGGCCGCGGCCCGCCTCGCCGCCTACGCCAACCAGGTCACCGGCGGCGATGTCGCGGACGAGCCCGCGTCCGCCAAGGCGCTCGCCTCCTACCTGCTGCGCGGCATCCAGTGCGGTGCCCTCGACGCCGCCGAGGTCGCCAGGCTCAGCGGTCTGACCGCGGCTGACCTGGAGGGCTTCGCCTCGCCGCGCCGAGGGGACCTCACGGCCACCGCTTCGTGACCCCGCACTCCGCTGTCACCGCTGCCCCGTAGTCTGTTCGCGAGCACATCCGGCGGAACGGAACGGGGCAGTGGTGGCAACGGGGGACAACGAGCGGCTGGCCGGCCGCTACCGGGTGATCGAGCAGCTCGGCAGGGGTGGCATGGGCGTCGTCTGGCGCGCCGTGGACGAAGTGCTGGGCCGTGAGGTCGCCGTCAAGGAACTGCGGACGTACAACGACGCCTCGGGCCCGGAACTGGCCGACCTCAAGGTGCGGATGCAGCGCGAGGCCCGCGCCGCAGCCCGCATCCGGCACTCCGGCGTGATCGCCGTGCACGACGTCGCCGACCACGAGGGCCGCCCGCTCATCGTGATGGAACTGGTCGAAGGACCGTCCCTGGACGACGTACTGACCGACAAGGGGCTCCTCGACCCGCGCGAGGCCGCCTCCATAGGCGCCCGGGTGCTGGACGCGCTGGGCGCCGCGCACCGGGTCGGCGTACTGCACCGGGACGTGAAGCCGGGCAACATCCTGCTGGACGCCGGCGGCCGCGTCGTCCTCACCGACTTCGGCATCGCCGCGATCGAGGATCCGGGCGACGGCTCCACCACCCACCTCACCCGCAGCGGCGAACTGGTCGGCTCCCTCGACTACTTGGCGCCCGAGCGCGCCCAGGGCCAGGAGCCGGGACCCGCGTCCGACATCTGGGCGCTCGGCGCCACGCTGTACGCGGCGGTCGAGGGCGGCTCGCCCTTCCGCCGTACGTCGACCTGGTCGACGCTGAACGCGATCGTGGTGGAACCGCTGCCCGAGCCGGTACGGTCCGGGCCGCTCGCGCCCGTACTGCGCAGGCTCATGGCCAAGGACCCGGCACAGCGGCCCGACGCGGCGGAGGCGGCGCGGCTGCTGGCCCAGGTGGCGGACGCCGCCCAGCCGCCCGCCGCGCAGGAGGGATTCGGGCCCGCGCCCGTCCCGGCCCCGGCGCCCGCGCCCGCTCCGTACGTCCAGCCCTCCCCGGGGTTCGGCCCGCATACCCCGCACACTCATACCCCGCACACCCCGCACACCCCGCACGCCGGATACGGGGCGGGGCCCGCGCCGGGCGCGTACCAGACCGGGCCGACTCCGGCGGGGCAGTCCGCCTTCCAGAGCGGTCCCATCCCGGCCGGACAGCCGGTGAACGGAGCGGGGGCCGCGCCCGCGTCCGTGCCCGCGCCTGTCGGTGAGGGATCGGGCGGGCGCCGGAAGGCCGTGGTGGCTGCGGGAGTCGCGGCCGTACTGCTGATCGGTGCCGGGGTGACGTACGCGCTCGGCGACCGGGGCGGCGAGAAGGACGTGGCGGGCAGCACCCCTGCGGCCAACAGCTCCGATGCCGCCAAGTCGCCGGGCGAGGAAGGGCCGTTGGCCCCCGGTGCGCTGCCGACCGACGCCGCGAAGAAGACCGAGGGCCCCGCGCCCACCGGCAAGGGCAAGGGCGGGCAGGACGGCAAGGACGGGAAGGGCAAGGACGCCGACGGGAAGAAGCCCACCCCGGGTGCGGGCGGCAAGCCCACCGGTCCTGCGGCCACGGGCGGCAACGGCTCCACCGCCACCGGCGGCTCCCGGAGCTCGGGCGGAACGGCCAGTTCCGGCGGAGGCCCCGCGTCCGGTGGCGGCGGTGCGGCAGCCGGCGGCGGTGCCGTCGCAGGAGGCGGCAACCAGCCCCCGCCGCCCCCGGCACCCGCGCCCGTCTGCCACGGCATCGGCGGCGGCAAGTACAACTGCAACGTCTGGCGCACCTCCGACTCGATCCGCGCCAACGGCGACCGTGCGGGCACCCTCAACGCGGGCACCAACTACTTCTACTGCCAGACGAATCTGGGCCGACGCGTCACCTACGGCAACTGGACGAACGTCTGGTGGGCCAGGACGGACGACGACAGCGGCAACACCAACGTGTACGTCAGCGTCGTCTACCTCAAGGGCGGCGACAACGACAAGCCGCTGCCGGGCCTGCCGACCTGCTGACCGGTGACGGGTGCCGGGTGCTGGGTGCTGGGTGCCGGGTGACGGCACCCAGCGCGTGCCCTGTCCGCGGTCAGCCCGCCGGGGTCGTCTCGCCCGACCCCCGTGCGATCAGCCGGGTCGGCAGCACCACCCGCACCGGATCGTGCGAGGCGTCCTCCAGCCGGCGGAACAGCAGGTTCGCCGCCGTGCGGCCGAGTGCAGCCGCGTCCTGCGCGACCACCGTCACCCCCGGCACCAGCAGGTCCGCCAGCTCGAAGTCGTCGAAGCCGACCAGGGCCGTCGGCCGCTCCCGCGAGCGCTCCCGGTCCGCCAGTACCCGGACCACCGTGACCGTCACCCGGTTGTTGCCCGAGAACAGCGCGGTCACCGGGGCCGGTCCGCCGAGCATGCCCGTCGCAGCCTCCCGTACCCGGTCCGGATCCGTGCTGCCCAGTGCCACCCACGACGGGTCGACCACGAGGCCCGCGTCCTCCATCGCCGCGTGATAGCCGCGCAGTCGCTCGGCGGCGGTGTGGATGCGGGGCTGGTCGCCGATGAAGCCGATCCGGCGGTGGCCGTGCGCGATCAGATGGGCCACCCCGTCGCGCGCCCCGCCGAAGCTGTCGGAGAGCACGGTGTCCGCGTCGACCTTGCCCGCAGGGCGGTCCACGAAGACGGTGGCGACCCCGGCCGCCATCTCCTGCTCCAGATAGCGGTGGTCGTCCCCGGCCGGGATCACGATCAGCCCGTCCACCCGGCGGGCGCACAGCGCGAGCACCAACTCCTGCTCGCGGTCCGGGTCCTCGGCGCTGGAACCGTTGATGAGGAGCGCGCCGTGCGCACGGGCGACCTCCTCCACGGCCCGGTTCAGCGGCCCGTAGAAGGGGTCGGCCAGATCCTCCAGGACGAGACCGATGCTGGCGGTGCGGCCCTTGCGGAGCACCCGCGCGCTGTCGTTGCGGCGGAAGCCCAGGGCGTCGATGGCCTCCTTGACGCGCCGTTCGGTGTCCGGAGTGACTCCCGGCTCCGCGTTGACGACCCGGGACACGGTCTTGAGGCCGACGCCCGCGCGGGCGGCGACGTCCTTCATGGTCGGCCGGTTGCCGTAGCGGTGCGGGGACGGCACCGGACGCGGGGTCCTTCCTGCGGCGGGAGGGGGAAGGGCGGTGTCGGCCACGGTGCGCTGTCCTGTCGGTTGTCGGCGGGGACGAAGTACGGAGCGGTACTGAGCGGAACGGAGCGGTGCGGCACCGAGCATAGGGTGCTGACACCTGGACAACGTTGTCAGCTAAATGGAGACTGGCCTAGCCCTTTGACCACCCGGTTCCCTCACACACCCCACCCTCTTCATCCCCCTCAGCACCTTCCACCCCTTCCTCCTGGAGACGCGACACCGATGCACACCGAGTTCACCGACCTCGTCGCCGCGCTCGACATCGGCGGCACCAAGATCGCAGGTGCGTTGGTGGACGACACCGGCCGGATACACCTCAAGACCCAGCAGCCCACCCCCGCCCAGGAGGACGGCGAGCGGGTGATGGGCGCGGTCGAGAAGGTCCTCGCCGAGCTGACCGCGTCCCCGCTGTGGTCCCGGGTGTCCGCCGTCGGCATCGGCAGCGCGGGCCCCGTGGACGCCTCGGCGGGCACGGTCAGCCCCGTCAACGTCCCCGGGTGGCGCGACTTCCCGCTGGTGGCGCGGGTCCACGCGGGCGCCGGTGACCTGCCGGTACGGCTCGTCGGTGACGGTGTCGCGATGACCGCCGCCGAGCACTGGCAGGGCGCGGCCCAGGGCCACGACAACGCCCTGTGCCTGGTCGTCTCGACCGGAGTCGGCGGCGGCCTCGTCCTCAACGGGCAGCTCCACCCCGGCCCCACCGGAAACGCCGGACACATAGGCCACATCAGCGTCGACCTGGACGGCGACCCCTGCCCCTGCGGTTCGCGCGGCTGCGTCGAACGCATCGCCAGCGGCCCGCACATCGCCCGCCGCGCCGCCGAACAGGGCTGGACCCCCGGCCC
This sequence comes from Streptomyces sp. NPDC032721, assembly GCF_055579625.1. Classification (NCBI taxonomy): domain Bacteria; kingdom Bacillati; phylum Actinomycetota; class Actinomycetes; order Kitasatosporales; family Streptomycetaceae; genus Streptomyces; species Streptomyces sp. NPDC032721. The sequence continues at coordinate 182,754 of NZ_JBVIMX010000008.1, forward strand.
CGACGGCGACACCACGGCCGCCGCCGTGGCCGCAGCCGCCCGGGCCGGGGACCCCGTCGCACTCGCCGCCTTCGCCCGTGCCGCACAGGCACTGGCCGCAGGGATCGCCGCCACCGCGACCCTCGTCGAGGTGGACATCGCGGTGATCGGCGGGGGAGTGGCGGGCGCGGGCGACGTACTCTTCGGCCCGCTGCGCCAGGCCCTGGCGGAGTACGCCGCGCTCTCCTTCGTACGGGGAATCAAGGTCGTGCCCGCGCGGATGGGCACCGAAGCGGGCCTGGTGGGAGCGGCTGCGGCAGCGCTCCAGGGGCGCGAACAGCCGCAGCACCTCCCCGGCTGACGGCTGACAGCTGACGGCTGACCGCGCCCCCACGCCTGCCTCAGCAGCTCAGTTTGGCGTCCCCCCAGTCCGCGTGGTCGTACTGGACGCCGTCCCCGCCGTCGGTGACGACCAGCCGGACCACCTGCGCCCCGCTCACATTGGCCGAAATCCGCTGTGCGGCGGCCGCGTTGTCGAGCACCGGCGTCGTTGCCGCCTTCTTGCCGTCGGCCCACACCTCGAAGGCGACGGTGCCCTTGGTGCCGCTCTCGTCGTCGAGTCCGACCTGTGCGGTGAAGGCGGTGCACTTCCCGTTCGTGTAGTACGCGACCTCGCTCGCCGCGTGGGTGCCGAGGCCCTTGGCGAAGACCTGGCCGCCGATGGTCAGCGGCTGGCCGTCGCCCGCGGGGGCCTCGCCGTTGCTGCGGTCCTTCTCCACCGGACCCCAGCCGTTGGCCGACGTCAACGCGCCGAGATCACTGGCGTACGAGACCCCGCCGGGCGGCGCGACCGCGACCCGCACCGCCGCCGGGGCCGACGTGGTCAGCCGTTGTCCGGTGACCGCGAGGTAGGAGGTGGTGAGGGTGAGCCCGTAGCTCCCGGGCGCGGTGCCCGCAGGTGCGGTGACGCTCCAGCCGGTGCGGAACTTCCTGCCGCCGAGCAGCGCGGCCTTGCCGGTGGCGGAGGTGGCGCGGAGCTGCCAGCCGGCCGGGCCCGTCAGCTTCACCGAGACGTCGAGCGCGGGCGTGCGGCCCAGGTCGGCGACCGTGGAGGCGGTCTTCACGGTCTGCCCCGCCTCGGTCAACGGGGCGTTGTCCAGGCCGGATTCGACCACCGGCGGCAGCTGCGCCCATTTCCCTTCGGTCGACACCCGCAGCATCACGGTGCCGTGCGCGGGCACCGTCGCGGCGAGCGTCCCCGAGGTGTGCCCGGTGCTCTTCGCCCACAGGTCGCGCACCCGGTAGCCGGTCGCCGAGGGCAGGCCGACCGCCTTCGCGGTGGTGGCGATGCGCTGCGGGGCGCCGGTCTCGTTGAAGAGCGCCACGGCACGGCTGCCGTCGGCCATCTCCTTGGCGACCACCCACCGGCCGCCCTCGGACGTCACCACGGCACCCTGCTTGCCGAGCTTGTCCTGATCGACGGCGATGACCTCCCTGTTGGACAGGATGTCGAAGGTCTCCGGGGTCACCTTGCGCAGGTCGGAGCCGATGAGCAGCGGCGCCGCCATGATCGACCACATGGAGAAGTGGGTGCGGTACTCGGTGCCGGTCATGCCGCCGTTGCCGACCTCCAGCATGTCCGGGTCGTTCCAGCCGCCGGGGCCCGCGTACTTCGCCAGCGGCAGGTTCTGCTTCATGATCCCCAGCATCGAGGCCCAGTTGTCCCTGATGTCACCCGTTGTGCGCCACATGTGGCCGACGTCCTTGCCCCATTCCCACGGCTTGTACGAGCCCCACTCGCAGAGGCTGTAGAGGATGGGCCTGCCGGTCTCGGCGGACGCCGCCTTTAGCGCGTCGCGCATGGTGGTGTACCGGAGCATGTGGTCCACGCCCTGGTTGTTGCAGTTGTCGTACTTCAGGAAATCGACGCCCCACTCGGCGAACTGCTTCGCGTCGCTGTACTCGTGGTTCAGCCCGCCGGGCATGCCGACGCTGTCGCAGGTTCTGGTACCCGCACTGCTGTACAGGCCGAACTTCAGGCCCTTGGCGTGGACGTAGTCGGCGACGGCCTTGATCCCCCGGGGGAAGCGGACCGGGTCGGGCACCAGCTTGCCCGCCGCGTCGCGCTCCGGCTTCGCCCAGCAGTCGTCCAGGTTGACGTACTCGTACCCGGCGTCCTTGAGGCCCTTCTCGACGAAGATGTCGGCGATCCCCTTGATCATGGCCTCGTCGAACTCGGCACGGCAGTAGGTGGAGTTCCAGTTGTTGAAGCCCATGGGCGGGGTGAGGGCGAGACCGTCGGGGAGCCGGGGCTGCGGGGCGACGGGGCCGGCGGGACCTGCGGGACCGGCGCCGGGGGCAGGGGCGGCCGGGCCCGGAGCCGGAGCCGGGACGGGGGCCGCCTGGGCTGCCTGCCCGGTGAGTCCCACGCCTCCCAGCAGCATCGCGGCAGTGAGAGTTCCCGCGATCCCCGCGACTCTTCGGCGGCGCGAGTGGCCGGTGGGGCGGGAGTGTTCGGTCGGACGGTGCATGTGCGGTTCCTCCGTACTCGTGGTGACGCGGGGTACTCACGGACGAGAGTGAGGCGTCATGTACGTGTCATCGCTGCGCGCTTACGGTAGAGCTTGTTGGAGCCTGTTGGAAGAGAGCGAGTAACGGTTGGCTGATGGACGGTCAAAACTCTTGACGGGAACGGGAGTTGGGGGTGGGATCCAACTCTTCCGTTCGATTGTGTTGGGTTGTGCCGGGGTGCTTCCGGCGGCCCCCTAGGAGAGGAAGTCCGCAGATGCCGATCCACGAGGGGACCGGGATGTCCCGCCGGAACCTGCTGCGGGGGGCCGCCGCAGGAGCCGGGGCCGTGGCCCTGCCCGCACTGCTCACCGCTTGCGGGGGCGGGCCCGGCGGGGACGGCAACGTTGTCTCCGTGGGCTCCAACGCCTCCGACGCCGTACCGAAGAAGGCGTACGCCGACGCGTTCGCCGCGTACCAGAAGCAGGCCAAGGACGGCAGGAAGGTCGAGGTCAACACCGTCGACCACAACTCCTTCCAGGAGAACATCAACCGCTACCTGCAGAGCAGCCCCAACGACGTCTTCATGTGGTTCGCCGGCTACCGCATGCAGTTCTTCGCGAAGAAGGGCCTGCTGTACGACATCAGCGACCTCTGGGCGGACTTCAAGGGCTTCTCCCCGGCGGTGAAGGCGCAGTCGACGGGCGAGGACGGCAAGCAGTACTTCGTGCCGTACTACTACTACCCGTGGGCCGTCTTCCACCGGAAGAGCGTCTTCGCCAAGCACGGCTACGAGGTACCCAAGACCCTCGACGCGTACCTCGCGCTGGCCAAGCAGATGCAGAAGGACAAGCTGGTTCCGATCGCGTTCAGCGACAAGGACGGCTGGCCCGCGATGGGCACCTTCGACTACCTGAACATGCGCACCAACGGGTACGAGTTCCACAAGTCGCTGATGGCGGGCAAGGAGTCCTGGACGGACAAGAAGGTCCGCGAGGTCTTCGACACCTGGCGCCGCATCCTCCCGTACTGCCACGAGGGCGCCAACGGCCGCACCTGGCAGGAGTCCGCGCTCACCCTCCAGAAGCGGCAGAGCGGCATGGTCGTGCTCGGCCTCCAGCACGCCGGGCAGCAGTTCCCGGCGGCGGACCAGGCGGACCTCGACTTCTTCCCGTTCCCCGAGATCGACCCGGCGCACGGGCGGGACGCGGTGGAGGCCCCGACCGACGGCTTCCTGCTCGCGAAGAAGGCCAAAAACCTCAAGAACAAGAAGACCATGGAGAGCGCCAAGGACCTGCTGCGCTTCCTGGCCACCGGCAAGGCCGAGGACCTCTACCTCGCCAGCGACCCGACCGCCGTCGCGGTCAGCGACCAGGCGGACATCTCCGGCTACTCGGCGCTCCAGCGGAAGTCGGTCGAGCTGATCTCCGGCTCCCAGCAGATCTCCCAGTTCCTGGACCGCGACACCCGGCCGGACTTCGCGACGACCGTGATGATCCCCGCCATCCAGACCTTCATCAGCAACCCGAAGGACGTGGACGGACTGGTCAACGGAATCGAGCGCCAGAAGAAGACCCTCTTCGCCTCGGCCTGACCCCCACGCGGCGCCACGCCAGGGCCCGCCACCGCCCCTTCGCCGCCACCTGCCCCTCATGTCATCGTCCCTCCACCGCATTCCCACGACACACCACCGGGAGGCCGTAGCCCTTCCACCGCACTGCACCGCATCGCACGGCACGTCACCGGGACGCCGTCGCCCTTCCACCGCATCCCCCCCGGCACGCCACCGGGAGGCCGTCGCCCTTCCACCGCAGCGCAGCGCACGGCACGTCGTCGCCCTTCCACCGCCCCGCCGCATCCCCCCGGCACGCCACCGGGAGGCCGTCGCCCTTCCACCGCACCGCACCGCATCCCTCGGCACGTCACCGCGACGTCGTCGCCCTTCCACCGTCCGCATTCCACCGCCTCGCACGGCACGTCGTCGCACTTCCACCGCCCCGCCGCATCCCCCCGGCACGCCACCGGGAGGCCGTCGCCCTTCCACCGCACCGCACCGCATCCCTCGGCACGTCACCGCGACGTCGTCGCCCTTCCACCGCCCGCGTTCCACCGCCTCGCACGGCACGTCGTCGCCCTTCCATCGCCCCCGCCGCACTCCCACGGCACGTCACCGCGACGTCGCCGCCCCTCCACCGCACCGCATTCCACCGCACGTCCCCGCGACGTCATCGGCACTCCGCCGCACGACACCGGCAAGTCACCCGCCCGCCACTACCGACCCCCCGTCCGCACCGCGTCCTTGGAGCACATGACCGTGCCGCCCCTCACCGCGCCGCGCGCCACCCGCCCCGTACCCGGAAAGGGCAGAAAGCGGGCCCGGCGCTTCACCCGACGCGATCTCCTCGTCCTCGGTGCGCTGCTGGGCGTGCCGCTGCTGCTCGACGTGTTCGTCGTCTGGGGTCCGACCCTCGCCTCGGTCGTCCTGTCCTTCACCCACTGGGACGGGCTCGGCGAGATCACCTGGGCCGGAACGGACAACTACACCAACGTCTTCACCAACTACCCCGCCTTCTGGCCGGCCGTCCGCCACAACCTCCTCTGGCTGGCCTTCCTGGGCCTGGTCGCCGCGCCCTTCGGCCTCTTCCTGGCCGTACTGATCGACCGGGGCGTCCGCTTCAGCCGCTTCTACCAGTCGACGCTCTACATGCCGGTCGTGCTCTCGCTCGCCGTCGTCGGCTTCATCGCCCAGCTGGTCTTCTCCCGCGACCAGGGCGCGCTCAACGCCCTGCTCGGCAACACCGAACACCCCACCGACTGGCTCGGTGACCCCGACCTCAACCTCTGGGTGGTGCTGCTCGCCGCCGCCTGGCGGCACACCGGCTACGTGATGATCCTCTACCTGGCCGGCCTCAAGGCCGTCGACCAGACCCTCAAGGAAGCCGCCGCGATCGACGGCGCCAACGAGGCCCAGACCTTCTTCCGCATCGTCTTTCCCACCCTGCGTCCGGTCAACGTCATCGTCGGGATCATCACCGTCATCGAATCCCTGCGGGCCTTCGACATCGTCTACGCGATCAACAAGGGCCGCAACGGCCTGGAAGTGCTCTCCGTCCTCGTCACCGACAACATCATCGGCGAGGCCAGCCGCATCGGCTACGGCTCCGCCATAGCCGTCGTCCTCCTCCTGGTCTCCCTCGGGTTCGTGGCGACGTACCTGGTCCAGGAACTACGAGGGGAAAGCAAGCGATGACCGCCGCCACCGCCACCCCGGCACCCCCGTCCGCCCCGAAGTCACCGCCCCCGAGGCCGCCCCGCCGCCGCATCACCGGCCGCCGCCTGGGACTGCACGCCTTCCTGATGGCGGTCTCCCTCGGCTTCCTGGCCCCGCTCGCCCTCGCGGTGTACGCCTCCCTGCGCCCGTACGACGAAACCTCCGAGCGCGGCTACTTCTCCCTCCCCGACAAGCTCTCCCTCGACTACTACCGGCAGGCCTTCACCGACTCGGGGATGGTCAAGTACTTCCTCAACACCCTCCTGATCGCCGTCCCCGGCGTCCTGGTCGTCCTCTTCCTCGCCTCCTTCGTGGCCTTCGCCACCACCGGACTCAAGCTCCGCGCCCGCTGGACCATCCCCCTCCTGATGCTCTTCACCGCGGGCAACCTCCTGCCGCAACAGGTCATCGTCACCCCCCTCTACGTCGTCTTCAACAAGATCCCGCTGCCCTACTGGATGTCCGACTCGATGACGATGTTCGACTCCTACTGGGCGGTGATCATCGTCCACATCGGCTTCCAGCTCGGCTTCTGCGTCTTCGTCCTCTCGAACTTCATGAGGGCGCTGCCGTACGAGATCCAGGAGTCCGCCATCGTCGACGGCGCCGGAGTCTGGACCCGCTACTGGCGCATCGTCCTGCCCCTGTCCCGCCCGGCCCTGGCCGCCCTCGGCACGCTCCAGTTCACCTGGATGTACAACGACTTTCTGTGGGCCCTGGTCTTCGTCTCCGACGGCGACAAACTCCCCGTCACCTCGGCCCTCAACAACCTCAGGGGCCAGTTCTTCACCGACTACAACCTCCTGGCGGCGGGCTCGGTCATCGTCGCCCTGCCCACCCTGATCGTCTTCCTGCTCCTGCAACGCCACTTCATCGCGGGCCTGACGCTGGGCTCGACCAAGGGGTGACGGGCTCCGGCCGGGGTGGGCCGCAGTCCGTTTCGCGGGGGGCTCCGCGCGGTAGGTTCCGTCGGTGACCGAACTTGCGAGCGCGCTTGTGGAGGCCCGGCGGCTGGCCGAGGTCTACCGGCTTGAGCCGCTGCCTGTGGAGGGCGGGCTGTTCCGGCAGACCTGGGCGGGGGCAGCCGACGACACGGGCCGGCCGGCCGGGACCGCGATCATGGTGCTGCTGACGTCCGCTCCCGGGGACTTCTCCGCACTGCACCGGCTGCCGGCCGACGAGGTGTGGCACTTCTACCGGGGCGACCCGCTGGAGTTGCTGCTGCTCGAACCCGACGGGAGCGACCGGATCGTGCTGCTCGGGGACTTCGAGCGGGGCGGGCCGGTGCAGTACGTCGTACGGGCGGGGACGTGGATGGCGGCGCGGGTGGCCGAGGGAGGTGCCTGGTCGCTGTTCGGGACGACGATGGCACCCGGATTCCTGCCCGCCGACTACGAAGGGGCGGACGCCGCTAAGCTCGCCGGCCAGTACCCCCAACAGGCCGCGCGGATAAGCGAGTTGTGCCGGAGTGGTGCGCCGCTGCGGATGACCGGAGGTGCTGAGGATGAGTGACGTGAGCCTGCCCCGTCTCGACGGACGGGTGGTGCTGGTCACCGGGGCCAGCGGTCTGATCGGCGGGGGCATCGCCGAGCGGTTCGCCGCCGCAGGGGCCGATGTCGTCGCCCATTTCCGGCACGACGAGAAGTCCGCCCTGGCGCTCGTCGCCCGGATCGTCGACGCGGGCGGGCGGGCCCTGTCCGTACAGGCCGATCTGTCGCGCGAGTCGGAGTGCGTGCGGCTCGTCGAGACGGCGGCCGACTGGCGCGGAGGCCTTGACGCCCTCGTCAACAACGCCGGAATCCAGCCCGTGCAGGACCTCGCCGACATGACCGCCGACGACTGGCGCGAGGTGTACGACACGAACACCACCAGCGCCTTCGCCTGCACCGCGGCCGCCGCACCCCTGCTGGCTGCGCGCGGGGGCGGCAGCATCACCCACATCGCGTCGATCGAGGGCACCATGGCCACCCCGGGCCATGCGCACTACTGCGCCTCCAAGGCCGCCCTGATCATGTTCGCCCGCTCTGCCGCCCTCGAACACGGCCGCCACGGCATCCGCGTCAACACCGTCTCGCCGGGGCTGATCGACCGCCCCGGTCTCGCCGACGACTGGCCGGACGGAGTACGGCGGTGGAGCGAGAACGCACCGCTCGCACGGCTCGGCAGCCCCGAGGACATCGGCAACGCCTGCGTCTTCCTCGCCTCCGACGCCGCCACCTGGATCAGCGGTACGAACCTGGTGGTGGACGGCGGCATCAGCGCCCGCCCCACCTGGTAAGCCCGCCCGGTAGGCAGAAGTCAGCAGTCGGCGAAGGGGAGTTCAGGCGGCCACGGGCTCCGCCCCGGACCCCTGGGCGACCACGACCAGAAAGGCGTCCGCGTCCAGGTCCATGACGACCTCCGCCGGGCACCCCTCCGCCCGGCGGGCGTGCGCGTACTCCTCGGCGGGCCAGCTGCCGCGCGGACCACCGGCCGGAAATCGCTGCAAAACCGTGCGGTTCATGCCGCATCCCTCTCTTCGTGCTCCTGCTGTACCTCTGTGCGCCCAACGAGACTCCGTGACGGCGGGTCACGGTCGCAGTCGTCCCGGGGCGCCCCCGTTATCTGCATCGACGCCGTTTCACCTGCGGTGCGTTGCCCCGTCCCGGCCACAGGACGGACACGGTTGTGTGCGCGAACTGCTCCAGGCACCATGCCGCCGGTCCCGCTGTTCGTGGCAGGGTGTTGCGGGCAGTCCACTGGGGGCTACGGCAGAGGGGGCACTGTGATCGTCTGGATCAACGGTGTCCACCGCAAAGGAGCAGGTCAGCGGCTCACCTGCGCATACGCCTATCCGGCTCTTAGTCCTAGATGGTTCGAGTTAGCTTGAGTTAGCCCTGACTGGCAAGATCGTTCTCCCATGGGTCTCCCATGGGAATGCCAGCGGCCCCAAGCGAATGCCGCCGGGGCCGTTGTGGGTAAACCAGGGTGGGGTGTCACCCGAGGAGGTCGACGGTTCCCCACCCTGGCCGAACTGGCTAACGAGAGTTAGCGTGCATATGTCACGGGTGATCACCTATCGCGATGAAATGAACCGCTTTAAAGAGACAGGAGCCGCCCGCTCGTCGACGAGGGGGTACTCACGACGGGCAGGCGGCCTGTCCGGCACGGAGTGCCGTGCCGGGCTGGGGGTGTCCCGGATGCGGGTTTGGAGGGCCTGTCAGCCCCAGCCCGGATCCTTCGCGGACGCTTCGGTGGTGCGCGGCTCCTCGGCGGAAGCGGATCCCCATCCGGGGTCACCCGCGATGACCGCTGTTCCTCTATCACTTGCCGAGTCGGCCACGGCTGTTGCTGCTGGAGCGAGTAGTCCGAGGGTGAGTAGTGCGGCGACGGTCGCTATGCGTTGTGTCCTGGTGCGCATGATGGCCCTCCTGTTGACCTGCATGTTTATCGAACGTGTATCCGATTCGCGCTCTGTGCTCGTAGCCTGGCATATGCGCGTACACCAGATCCACACATTCGCGTGGCGACATCTCGCCCGGCGAGATCTCGCCAGCAACGGGGGCACCACCATGAGCACCGAACCGCTGACACCTGACGATGTCGACACCTACACGGCCATCGCAGCAGGCGACGACGTACCCGACGGCCGTTCCGTCGATCGACTCCTGGCCCTTGGCCTCGTGGCCGAAGATCCGACGCACCGGCGCCCCTATGTCGCCCTCGACCCACGCGCGGCGGCCCATGAACTCCTCAGCACTCAGGCCGCGGTCGTTGCACAGGCCACCGCGATCATGGCCACCGCGCCCGCACTGACCGAGCTCGCCAGGCACTTCGACCCACACAGATGGTTCGGCGGCCCGCGTAGCGAATTCCTCGGCAGCCGCGCCGAGATGGAGGCCCGCATCGGCGAGACCCTCGCCACCGCCACGAGCGAACTGCTCACAGCTCAGCCTCAGCCACCAGCCGAGCGCAGGCCGGACGCACAGGAGGTCGGGCACATGCGAGGGCGCGACGCCGCACGATCTGGCATCACCAACCGCGCCCTGTACCACTGTGACGCACGGTCCGACCCAGGGACGCAGCAGTACGCCGCAGATCTCATCAGTGCGGGTGGCGAGGTGCGTCTCCGCAGCAGGGGGTTCCCCCGCATGGTCATCGTCGATGGCCGCCACCTCTTCATCGACAACGTCCTCGACGCGGACGAGAACTCCGGCCTGCACGTTGTCGACCAACCCGTGATCGCGTGGGTGAGAAGGGGGTTCCAGGCATTCTGGGCTGACGCGACCCCGTGGCAGACGGTGGCGCCGGATGCTGGCGTTTCGGTGACCAACCGCCAGCAGCGGAGCATCCTGCGCGAGCTGGAAAAGGGCTGCGCTCAAGCCCGTGTCGGTGCTCGCGTCGGTCTGTCGAGTCGTGCTGTCGACCGCGAGCTGGCCGCACTGCGGGACACCCTCGGCATGACCCGAGACCAGGTCCTCATCTGGTGGGGCGGCTCGGCGGAGCGGGGGTTGTAGCACGCGCTGCTCCTCGGGTTTGGTGCGTCCGGTGGCCCGCTGGGTAGGGCAGCGAGCCACCGGGGTCTGTGGGTCACCCGGCCTTCCGGCCAGCGATCACGGGAGCTCTGACACCTCGTACGTAGTCGTCATGTGAGGTGACCTCCCACATCGCCGCCCATCTGGTGGCGTGGTCACCTATACCAAGCAGCCAGGCCACGGTGAGCATCCGGCAGAGTTCCCCTCCCGGCTGGACAGACGTCGACCAGAACGCCCCCTTGCTGCACGGGGTGGTGCGAGCAGGAGGCGGCAGGACCGGACGGTCCTCTACCCGGACGACCTCACCGAGTGCGTCCGGGTCGACCCTTCGGTACCAGCCGGAGCCGGTCGGCTGGGTGAGCGCCAGATACCAGCCGTCTCCTGGAGCACAGACCACCGGTCCCTCCAAGAACCGGGCGAGGAACGCGGCAACGCGGCGAGGGGCGGTACTGCGTGCGGCGGCGTGCACCAGGTCGCCCGGCATCCGCACCGTCTCGTACTGGGTGACCTTCAGTTCGTGGCCGTGCAGGGTGCTCACCGATCGGCCTCGGCAGTCTTGCGGCGGTGGCACTCGCACGCGCAGCGGAGCACTTCGACCGGGAGGTCTGTCGACTGCATCCAGGGCAGCCGGATCTCGCGTCGCGGTCCGGAGCACATGGCGTGCACGTCGCTGCGGCACTCCGGTGTCCGGTACGCCGTCGCGGACGGTGTGGTCGAGGCCGTCATGACGACATCCCGCACGCGAGGCGGGCGGCCCCGATGTCCACCAGCTCGGACACAGACTGCAAGCGGCAGAGACGTCCGGGTGCGCGTACCGGGACGATCCAGTGGGCGCCGGGCGGGGCGAGCTGATCGACCTGCGGCACCCCGAGCCACCCACCCTTTCCGAGGTACTCGGCTGCGCGGGACTGCCAGCGGTCCGCCGGCCCGATCGGTACGAGCGGGTAGAACCACCGGTTCGCGTCCTGGATCACCGGACCGCCGAGCAGCTGCTCCAGCAGCGGACTCACGGCGGCCGGGCGGACGTTGACGAGCGCCGCGTACAACACCTCGGCCGGGATCCGGATCGTGTCGAAGCGGACGCCGAGTGGCAGCATCGCGATCCGCTGATCCGCCCACTCAGCCTGCGCTTGAGGAGGCACGCTGTGTGCTCGGGCAAGCCACTCGGTGGCGGCGGTCGCTGACGAGCTGCAACCTGTCTGACCAGTCGACTTCATGTCTGAAGAACACCTCACTTGAGGTGTCAAGACGAGGCCGGATCACAGGGCGCTTCAGGGGACATTTCAGAGGACATTTTCGAGACGAGAACGCCCCACCGTGGCTACCGTGTGTAAGACACGCACGTGGAGGCCAACGATGCCAGCGCCGCCCGGAAACCCTCTTCTCGTCCAGGCGCGCGTTGCCGCCGGGATCCACACCCAGGAAAAGTTCGTCGAGTCCTTCCAGGAGAAGGCCGTTGAGCTGGGTGTGAATGCCACGGTGACCGCCCGTCAGATCCGGCGGTGGGAATCCTCCCGGCCGGGATGGCCACATCCCCCCGCCCGCGCCGTGCTGACCGCACTGCTTGGTCGCTCCCCTGAAGAACTCGGATTCCGTCGACGGCCACGAAATCTCGCGGCGTCGGGAGGGCTGGGGCCGGTTCACGATGAAGGGGTGAATCGACGCGTCTTCATGGCCCGCTCAGTGACTGCGGTCGGCGCCGCAGCACTTCCGAACTCCGCCCTTGATCTGCTCGGGGCTCCGCCGTCCGATCCGGTGTCGGGCATTCGGGATGTGCTGACAGGCACGCTTCCCGCACCGTCCCGCCCGAGCAGTGTTGAGTCCATTCTCCGGGCGACCGCGTCCGCGAAGCGGCAAGTACAGGCCTGCCGCTACTCGCAGCTGGCGGGGAAGCTCCCAGGCCTGTTGATCGAGTTTGCGCAGCCGCGAGAGGCGGAGGTCGAGCAGAGAGAAGTTGACATCGCCGCGGTCCACGCCTTTCACGTGGCAGCATCGCTGCTTCTCAAGGCCGAGGATGCAGCATCTGCCTGGATCGCCGCGGAGCGGGCCATGGCGGCAGCACGGCGGGTGGGTGACTCGGCGCTGATTGCCGCAGCATCCCGCAGCCTGACCCAGGCAGTTGCAGCCGTGGGGCACAAGCAGCAAGCGATCCGGATCGCCATCGTCGGCGCGGACCAGCTCAGCGGTGAAGTGTCGAGGAAGGTACCAGCGAAGACCGCTGTGTTCGGTGCGCTGCTCCTTCGTGGAGCCTGGGCTGCTGCCGTAGGCGGGGATGCCGATACGTCGGCCGAGCTGCTCGACGAGGCGGGACGGTCGGCGAAACTCCTCGACGAGAGCAGCAACCTGGAGTGGACCGCCTTCGGATTGCAGAACGTCCAGCAGCACCGGCTCTCGATCGCCCTGACCCTGGGCAATGCGGGCCAGGCGCTCGACGCTGCCCGCAAGGTCGACGTCACCCAACTCGCAGTGACGGAGCGGCGCGCGGTGTACTGGATGGACGTGGCCCGCGCCCTCCACCTGTGCGGGCAGCCCGACAAGGCGGTCACCGCGCTGTTGACCGCAGAGAAGGAAGCGGAGGAAGAGGTCTTGTCGCGACCAGTGGTGAAGGAGCTCATCGGGGAAATGGTGTCCCGCGACCGTGCCGCCAGGTTGCCCGAGCTGAGACAACTGGCCTCACGTGCGGCGGTGCCGGTATGACCTCCGCGGTCCTCTACGTCATCGCCTGTGCGGCTGGCCCCGCCGCAGACCTCAGCAGGCTGGTGGGCGAGGCGGTCAACGACGGGTGGGAGGTGTGCGTCATCGGTACGCCTGCCGCGGTCGAAGGTGGATTCATCGACCAGGCCGGGCTGGCGGAGATGACGGGCCGCCCGGTCCGCTCGTCGTGGCGCCGCTCGGGCGAGGAGAAGAGCAACCCCAAGGCCGACGCGGTGGTGTGTGCGCCGATGACGATGAACTCAGCGAACAAGCTGGCTGCGGGCATCGCAGACACCTACGCCCTAGGACTCATCACCGAGATGGTCGGCGTCGGCGTGCCCGTCGTGGCGCTGCCGTTCTGGTCGACCGCGTTGGACGCGCATCCGGCGACGCGGCGGTCTGTGGACGTGTTGCGCGAGTGGGGTGTGCGGGTCCTGTACGGACCGGGAGAGTGGGAGCCGCACGAACCGGGCACCGGCGGTGAACAGCTGAAGAAGTACCCGTGGTCACGGGCTTTGCGACTCGCCGCCGAGCTGAAGCGCTGACTCCGAGCACGACGAAAGCCCCCTCCCGCCCGAAGGCGAGAGGGGGAGTTGTCACTGTGCGGGCAAGACCGGTTGGTTGGTCGACGATGCTGGGCTCGACAGGGCATAACCCCTTCCCCGCCTGCTGTAGGCGAAGGTCCGAATCAAGCCGTTTGGTCGTGAAATCTATTATGGAAAGAGAGATGCGATGGCTGACTAAAATGGGTCAAATTGATCGAATCAGGAAACTTAACCAGCCACTAGTTTAGTGTGCAACTTTGTATCTGATTGACTGCTGGGGGTTCTTCGCTGAGGATTTCTCTGGATCTGACGTCAGTAGGTCAATCGAGGGGGAACGCAGTGAAGAAGTTCGGAAGATCGATAGCCTTTGCCGTTGCAGGCTTAGCGCTCATAGTGGGTGGTACTGCCACGCCGGCGCTTGCAGAAGACCAGCGAGTCACTGTGCCTGCTGCTGCTCAGGCCGATGCCCTCGCGGAACTTAAGGTGGGTGAGCCCGTCATCCATAAGCGTGGTGACGGAGTGAAGCCTCCTGCGGGCATGGGTAACCCCTCTGAGTGGGGCGTCGTAAAGCTGCAGATTCCGACGGGCTCCGCTCAATTGTTCGCAGGAACCTGTAAAGAGGTAACACACGGCACCTGGTGCTACGGTTCAGAGCTTAATGGTGGCGTCGGGCCGAAGAAGAAGTGCTGGTCGCGCTACATTGCTAATGTGAAGCACCAATCATCGGTGCGAGTCATGAATCAGGACTACTACAGCGGTTGGGTGGGCGCTGGGGACATCTCCGATGCCACCGTAACGAACATCGGCAGTGCCTACACCTGCTACACGTATTACAATAACGCCTAGTCGCAGTACTCGTTGGGATGTTTCCCAAGTAGGTACGAGTTCGAATTACTTTCGGGGCTCTCTGCCGAAATCGGCAGAGAGCCCCGAAAGTGGGTTAATCTGCTTGGACGTGGAAGGGAATAATGCATTTCACGCGCGCTCGGGTCGGCTCGGTGGTGGCATTACTGGGGCTTGGCTTGCTTCTCGGCCTGGTGGGGCCATTTGCGGGAAATTGGAATAATGTCGCCAGTTCGGCGGTAAATGTCATTTTTTCCGGCGGGTGGTTGTGGGCTTGCTACGCATTCATGGTCGGATATTTTTGTAAGTCAAAAATTGAGTCAACCATTCTTGCGTCCGTGGGTTTGGCCATCGGTGTGGTCGCTTATTATATGCTTAAGGATTTCCTGGCTGCCGCAAACGGGTTAATCGTCTACAGTTCATCCGGAGGAAAAATCCTCTACTGGGGGATTCTTGCTTTCATCTTTGGGGCGCCTCTTGGATTCGTGGGTAATTTGGCGCGAATCTCAGGAATTGGCGGCCTGCCATTCCGGCTGCTTCTTCCCTTGATTGTCTATTTTGAAACCTCCATGCGCTTGAAAAACGAGGATCGTGGGCAACCTCAGGTAGTTTTGACTACCTGGAATGTCAGTCGAATCATTGCCATCGTTGTTGCAGTTGCTCTCGTGGGGCACACGATTTGGGGATGGCTGCGCGCTCGGGGTACTCGTTCAAAGTCAGAGGAAGATGGTGCCGAACTTATGAGGTGAACTGAGATGTTCATCTTGTTCCGCGGCCTCCTGTCCGGCCCGCAGGCCGAACAGGAGGCGCACTGCTGTTAAGGGTTTCTACGGTAGAAGAGCGGCGCGGGTGACGGGGCATCACCCGACGGAGGAGCCCCTCCTCGTCGACAGACCAGGGCGTCCGGATCACCGGCCGGGGGCTGGAGGGTGTACCCGTCCGGGCACGTCTGACCGGATGCCCCGTCCCGGCCTGGCTCACCCTGCGGCCCGCGCTCACCCGCAGGACCAACCGCACCCGCAGGACCCGGCGGACCAGTAGGACCAGGTGGGCCGACGACCGACGCCCCATCCGCACCGGGCTGACCGGACGGCCCTGGAACCGGGGGAGCCGGTGTTCCCGAGACGCCGGGCTCACCCTTCTCACCCCGTGCGCCGGCCGGACCAGGCGGCCCCGGGATCGGCACCGGCACCTCGGCACGGTCCGGCAGATCATCCACCGCAGCAGCAGGATCCGGGGCCGCAGGCGTACCGCCCTTCGCCTGGATCTGCGCCCGTAGCACCCGCACGTCCGTCGCGAGCGTGGACACTGCGTCGCCCCGCCGGTCCGCCTCCGCAGCCACCCGAGCCGTACGCTCCGACTCCGCCTCGATCCGCACCCACACCAGCACCACCGCCCCGGAGAGAATCAGCAGAACCGCGGCCACCGCGATCGACCGCCACCGCCGGTCGAGGAGACCACGGGTGTGCCGAGGGCGGCGCCGGATCCTGGTCGTCGTCCTCACGGAGTCGGCCCTCCCAGTACATCGAGCTGACGCTCAAGGTCGGCGATCTCAGTCCGCAGCTGCGCGATCTCCGCTTGGAGGGCAGCACGATCGGCGCGCTCGCGGGACAGCTCCGCATAGGCCGAGGCCAGCGCCGCCTCGGCCGTGGTGAGCTTGGCCTGCAATCCGTTCCGTTCTTCCTGGAGTTGATCGACGAGCCCGCCGTACCCGGTCAGCACCGCGCCCGAGTGGTTGGCCCGTGCCGATGCCCGCTGTCCGATCCACGACGCGGTGGCCGCTGCGAGCCCGACGACAATCGCCCCGATAGCGCCGAGCGTCGCAGCATCCACGTGTGCACGTCCTCCCAGCAGGGGTCAGAGGGTTGACGGTCCGCGCGGCGTATGCCGGGCAACCCACCCTCCGACGAACGTGATCGCAGCCGGGACCAGGGCGAGGACGAACGGGGTCAGTCCGTCCGGCATCCACTCCACCAAGCGCGCGTTGTCCTGCACCGCGGCGAGACTCGCAAGGAGCCCAGTTGATGCGATGTACGCGCCAGCGGATGCCGCGGTGACCTTCTTCTCTACGGGTGCAGCCACGGTCACTTGCCTTCCTTGAGTGCCTTGAGCTGGGCTTTAATCTCGGCGAACTCCGCCATCAGCGTCTGCTGGAACTTGTCCTGGTAGGCGAGGTAGGTGCTGGCTGCCCTCGTCGGGTCGCCTGCTTTGGGGTCGGCGACCGGGCTCTTGAACCGCGAGGCCCACACCTTCGCCGCGATCTTGTCCATCTCCGCTTCAGTGAGTGCCACGTCGTTGTCCTCCTCGGGGGGTTGGGTGGCGCGGGCGACGATGCCCGGGAACACCACCTCTCGGAACTGGCGGACCCGGGCGTCTCCGGGGCACGCGGTGCCGGACACGGCCCACGCGGCATGGAGCCGGTGGTAACCGAACCCGGGGTCGTCGGCGGTGCGACAGATCCGCAGCGGGATCCCGTGCCGCTGGTGCGACCACACGCCGACGCGGATGAGCTGCTCGACCTGCGCGTCCGTCCAGGGATCGGAGCCTTCCAGGTTCGACGCGGTCTCGATGCTGATGGCGCCGGTCCCGTCCGGCCGGCGGTTCGCCGCGGCGTTCGCGTCGGCCCTCGTCTCCGTGCCGATGAACTGCCCCAAATCACCCTCGTAGCCGAGACCGAAGTGCGACTCCAAGTTCGTCGAGTCGCGCCAGTACTCGTACGTCCGCTTCGCCGTCCACGGGGCGATGATCGAATGCACGATGAACTGGGTGGGCTTGATCGCCGGTTGGTTGTCCGACTCGGGTTGCAGCTCGTACTTCGTGGCCCCTGAATACCAGGCCATGCAGTCCTCCAGACATGACGAAAGCCCCGGCCGGGACGGCGCGAGACAGAGGGGCGGGGTGGGCTTAAGGGATCTCGTACTCCAGTTGCACGGACAGGTGACTACCGGACACCCACACGGGTGCTGCGTTGCCGACCGGCTGCATCACCCCGTCGGCCGGACGGATTGAGAAGACGTTGACCACGTTCGAGTTCCGCTGGATGTTGGTGAAAAGCGGCGCCCACGCGCCGCCCCCGCCCGGCTTGAACCGGCCGCTGGCCCGCCATCCGGTGTCGGGGGTGCCGATCGTCGCCGAGGTGAACGGCAAGCTGCACGTGATGTTCCCGCTGCCGAGCGTCGACCCGGTACCCCACGACAGCTCGGCCAAGACCTTGACCGTGCGGCCGACGGCCAGCCACCGGCCCGTCGCCGTGGACGCGCCGAGCGCGGACAGCCCCGACCACACCGGGGTGTACACCGTCCACGCCTGAAAGATGCTGGCGAACTGGTCGCGGATCTCGGTGTTGAGTAGCGCGGCCGTGACGGTCTCGCCGACCACCCACGTGCGCGGCGTCGTCGTCATCGGTTGATTCCCACCACCGGAACGTCAGGGTTTCTTGGGTCGTTGGGGTGCCACCAGTTCCGCAGGTGCGGCGGCCGGGACATCAGCCCGGCCTCGACTGCGGCGACGTCCTCGGGGTAGATGACGGTGCACCACCCCCACCCGCACTCGGTGCACGCTGCTCGGGGGTCACTCGGGGTGCTGATCTGCGCCGAGCCGCATACGCAGTCGACGATCCACCGGTTCGCGTTGATGCGCGCGTAGTACGTCTCCTCGACCGATTCCGCCGGGGGCTCGATGCGCCGCTCCATCCGGTACTCGAAGTACCGGTACACCCTCTCGGCACCGGGGACCTGGTCCCACGCGGTCGCGGGCAGGCGCGGCGGCGGCCGGTAGAAACCTTCGGCGCGGACGACGGGCACGGGCATGATGGCCCCCTTCAGTAGGCGAGTCGGGTAGTGGAGTCGAGGACGGAGTACACGGCGTCGCCGAGGACCCAGACGGAGTCGGTGGCCGAGCGCGAGGTCCGGAACTGGATCAGATGGGAGCCGAGCTTGATGGTCTCGGTGTAGCCCTCAACCGTGACGCGCATCGTCGACGCTGGCGCCTGTGCGGGCAGCCCGGTCACGCTGAAGTAGCTGCTGATGTCGGCGTCGAGGACGTCGGAGTAGTAGGGCAGGGTGGCCGCCTCGATCGGCACCTCCCTGAGTTCGGGGTCTGGGTTGGCGTACCGGGAGACCAGCCAGTTCGCCGCGTCCAGCGCGGAATTGTCCGACGTCTTCAGGACCTCCAGGCGCTCTTCGTACGGGCCGTACGCCAGCACCGAGGCCGGGGCGGACACCCGCTGTGTCGCACCACCAGGCCGTGATGCATCAACGACATTGATCAGCTTCTGGTCGTCGTCGGCCAGCTCCACCGCGTCCGTCTCCAGGTCCGCGTACGGAACCGTGAACACCTCGGACAACGGGTCAGGGTTGTAGCGGAGGTCGCGCGACTGGTAGGCCAGCCCGAACCAATCCCGCTCCGCGTACAGCCTGCTGCTCTCGGTCTTCTCGACCTCCCGCATCCGGGCCAGGGCGCCTGTTCCGCCGGCGCCTTGCCCGGCTACCGGGTCGTGTACGGACCCCCACACGGTGACCGAGGTAATCCCCGCGTACGACGCGAGGCGCTTGATGCGGTCGTCGGCCTGTTCGCCCACGAACGCGGTCTGTCCGGCCGTGTAGTGCTCGGCGAGCTGGGGCGCCGTGATGGTTCCCGTTTCGGTGGCGTACAGGGCGACGTGCCCCACGCTCCCCGACCACAGGCGGAGGTTGCGGTGGCCGCCGACGGCGAGGTGCTGGAGCCGGTACATCAGTGGCACGTCGCCGATTGTCCGTGCGACCCCGTCGACGTACAGCTCGTTGAGGCGCTCGTCCCATGCGACGTGGTGGGGTTTCCCGTCGGCGAGATTCCCGGTGGCCACGGTCAGCACGGTCAGCGGTTCACCGGCCTCGTTCGTGTACTCGATCTGAAGAGCCCCTCCAGCCCCGAGCGCGAGCACGAAGTTGAATTGCTGGTCATGGCTGGTCAGCGCACACATGACCCGGCCGGGCACCGTCGTGGCAAACCACACTTCCATGTGGTTCCAGTGTCCTGCCGACCGGCCCGCGAAGTCGTGGCCGAGGTCGGCCACCAGGTACTTGCCCGCAGACGCGGACACAGGAGTGAACGCGGGCAGGGACTCCCCGGTCGCGGCCGGGCCGGTGCCGGAACCGAACTCCAGCGTCCCGCCCACGCCCGCCTGGAGGATGGTGAGCTGTCCGGCCATCGTCCCGGACAAGTCGCCGGCGGATGCGGACTCGGCGGACTCGGTCAGCGGGTAGTACGCGAGCGGTTCGAGGAGCAGCACCTCCTCGGCGAGGCAGGACCGCAACGGGGGCAGGCGGTTCAGCCGTTTGAACAGATCGGTGCTGCTGATCGCCACCGTGGACAGCAGCCCATCCCAGCGGGTAGGCCAGTCGTTGACCATGCCCCAGTGCCGCCAGCGCGGCCGGTGCCCAGCCAAGTCGAACTCGACATAATCCGCAGTCCCCCCGGTGCGGGTGCCCACCATCTCGACGACCAAGGTGTCCGTCACTATCCACGCCGGAGTCGGCACCGAGCGGCGCACCACCCACGTGACCCCGTCGCTGGCCGTCTCCCAGTACAGGGTGCCGGCCGCCTCGCGGATGCGGAGCCACGCGTGCTCGATCGGCGAGTGGGCGAGGACGGTGGCGCCCGCGTCGAAGTAACCGACGTCCGACGCACACCTGAGCTGACCGGTTACCGGGCTGTACTGGAACCCGGCCCGGGTCCCGGCCGTCACCGAGTTCGCCATCACGGATACCGAGGCCGCTGACGACCCGTTCACCGTGGGCAGGGTCGCTACTTTCACGCTGAACTGGCTGCCCTGGAGACGCCATTGCCGACCCGACTGGTACGCGGCGAACCCGCCGGGGATCACAGGGACGCGCGCCCGTCCGTCGACCTCGGCGGCCCCGCCGTACGACCCGGACCACAGCACCGGGTCTATCCGCTCGTCGTCGAAATCATCGGCTAGCTGCGCGGCGGGCCACGGGGCGGGGCCAGACCGTACAGGCGCCGTGGTCACGGCCGCACGGATCGGGGAGTTCCGGCGCACGTACGGGTAGTACGGGCTGCTCGGGTTACCCGGGGTGAACCTCCCGTCCTCGTTGTTGAAGGCCAGCGTCATCGTCCCCGGTTGGATCTCCGACACCTCGTCCGAGGCGCCACGGCTGATGACGATCCCGCGCACCATGTCGACGAACTGAGAGATGTCCGTCCACGTGATCGACCACGGGGCCTGCACGAGCCCGCCCCATCCGGCTTCGACCAGGAGCGCCATCAGCCCACCCCCAGTTCGACGTTGAGGCCGTGGCCGCGCTTGAGCTTGAGCAGCTCGCGGCGTGTCTCACGGGCCAGCGCGATCGGGTCCGACACCGGACCGGTGACGTTGATGTTGATGGTGACCTGCTGTGGCGTGGACGCTCGTGCCGCAGACGCGACGGCCGGCCGACCAACCGACACCGTGCGCGCCGCACGGCTGACTCCCAACCGGCCCTCGTTCAGCTGGTCCATAAAGTCCACGCCATACCGCGCCACAGACCGCGCCCGCACCACGTACTCACCGTTCGAGATCATCGCCAGGATGGAATCCGAGGTGCTCGTCCCCGGACCCCGAACCGGGCCGCCACCCGGGTAGCCGACCGGACCGCCAGCCGCACGGCGGACGATGCCCCCGTCCGCGCGCGCCCACGGGTTGCTCACCCCACCAGGGGCGGGGCCGACGTTGACGTACCGGCTGTAGCTGTAGGTGTTGATCCGCAGAGTCACGGTCTTGTCGTTGATGCTGGCGAGCCGCCGCTTGGCCGCAGCGATCTGCGCCTCAAGCTGCGCGATGGTGGCCCGCACCGACGCCTTGCGGGAATCAGGCACCCGGGCCAACTGGCCCTTCGCGTTGTTGAGCTTCGCCTGAAGATCGGCCATGTCACCGCGCAACTTCGCGGTCTTGTCCGGGGTCTTCAAGATTTGATCAGCGAGCCGCCGCGCCTGCGCCGTGGTGAGACCCATCGCGTCAGCCGACCGGATCAAAGCCTCCCGGCCACGGGAATAGATCCCGTTGACCGTGGACCACGACGCCCCGTTCTCACGGGCCGACGCGGCGGCGGCCTCAGTTTTGGCCGCGAGATCGTTCAACACGCCCGCAGCTGTCCGGGCCTTCTCCGAGCCCAGATTGAGCTGGTTGCCCGTCATCGACAGTGCGGTTGAGTGCCCCTTGACGGCGGCCGTCGCCGCGTCAATCGCCGCCTCGAACCCGATCATCCCGCCGAGCGCCGACCTGTTGACGTCGTTCAGGGCCTGGATCGACTGGCGCAACCCGTCCGCCGATTGCTTCTGCGCGGCGAGTTTGGCCTGCACCTGCTGTGCCTGCGCCCCGAACAGGCCCATCGACTGCGCGGCCATCTGCTGTTCGGTCTTCACGTTGGCGAGCGCGGCGTCGTACTCGGTGAGCTTGGACTTCAGCTCGGAGGTGGTCATGCCCTGCGACCGCATGCCCGCCGCGAGCCGGTCGAACGCCTGCTTGGCCAGGTCGGCCTTGCCGCCCTGCACGAGCGCGGCCAGGGCCTTGTCCGCGCCGTCGAGGTTCTCCTTCGCCTCCTTCACCGGCGTGCTGTCCATGCCGATCAGCGAGGTGGCCCACTGCTGGAACCCTTGAAGGTTGCTCGGGCGCGACAGCGTGCGCAGGGACTCGCCGAGGGTACTGAGGTCAGAGCCGAAGACCCGCGCGGCCTCGCCTGACAGCTTCCCCGTCTGTGCGAACCGCTGGAGCGACGACGTCAGCTTGTCCACATCCGGCGGCGTGGACCGCCCGATCTGCGACAGCTCACTGATCGCGATGACCAACAGGCCAATGCCGGTCCCAACGAGCGCGACCTTCGCGGCGCGGGACAGCGAGCCGATGGCCGCACCCACCGCAGCGAGCCGCCCGGGTGCGCCGGCCGCCGCAGTCTGCATCGCGACCAGAGCCGCGCCGAACCCTGCGAGCGCGGCCTTCGCCGCACCGAACCCGAGCGCCGCCAGGCGCACCACCTTCAGCGCAATGGCGAGCTGGAGGAACATGGCGATCGCTCCGGGCGGAACCGCAGCGATGATGTTGCTCAGGACGTTGACGACCTGGAGCAGCCCGACCCCGGTGTCCGCGCCAGCGTTCAACACGTTGATCAGGGCGCGGCCCACGTTCAGCAGGGTGTCCCGGACGACGGGCCCCTGGGCTGAGGCGAAGTCCATGAACTCCCGGACGTTCTCCCCTACCGGCCCGGCATCTCCCGTGCGGACGAGGGACAGTAGCCCGTCAGTGATCTTGCGCAGGGTGCCAACGGCGAACGCCTCGAACTTCCCCACGGTCCGGTCGAACCCAGGCGTGTTCATCGCTCCGCCGAGGATGGTGACCATCCGGTCCAGCTCGCCCGACGTGCCCCGCACCAGGCCCGTGGTCTTGGGCAGGAGCCCGGTGAAGAGCGACATCCCCTTGATGACTGGGGTCATCGTGTCCTTAGCCAAGCCGTCGGACCAGGCGCTGTACGTGTCCTTCAGGACGGACAGCTGGGCTTGCGCCCGACGTGTCTCCGGAGGGAGCTTGGCCAGCGCCTGCCGGTACTGCTCCTGCGCGGCCACCGCCTCTTTCGAGGTCTTGCCGCTCTTCTCGACCGCGTCCTTGTAGTTCTGCTCCGCCTCGGACGCCTCGCCCATCGCCTTGATCTGCGGGCCGAGCGCGACCGCATACACCGCAGCGGCCACCCCGGCCGCCGCCGTGGCAGCCGAGAGCGGCGCCATCGCCGCAGCAGCAGGGAGCGCCGCAGGAGCAAGGGAGACCAGGCTCTTGCCGAGGGCCTCGGTGAACTTCCCGGACGCCTCGGTGTCCCGGTCCAGCGCCGCCAGACGGGCGGACGTGCTGGTGGTCATGCGTCGGATCGCTGCGTCGGAGTTGATCGCAGCGGCGGAGATCCGGCGGTGCATCCGGTTCGCCGCGTCCCCTGCCCCGTCGAAGACCCGGGACAGCTGGTCGCGTCCGGCGAGGATGAAGTTCAGGCGGGAGTCCGACACCGCGATCACCGCCTATTCAGTTAGGTCATTCGGAGCCCTGCGCCTGGGCGTCGTCGATCCACGCCACCAGGAGCTCGAAGTCGTCGACAGTCAGTGCGTCAACATCGGCCGGGGTCAGGTGGAGGAGGTGGGCAAAGAGCCCCAGGTACTCGTCTCGTCGCTCGGCAAGGTCGGGGGCTGAGTCCCCTCGGTCCCCAGCTCGCCAGGGGCCGGCGCTTTTGGGCCGTCAGCCACTGCGCGGATCACAGCCTCCGCGTGCTCCCGGTCGGCCGCCGCGTCCTCCAGCCCGGACAGCGCCTCGGCCACCTCCGCGCCGGTGGCGTCCGGGTTCGTGGCCGTGGCCTTCTGCGCGTTGGCCACGTACGTCTCGATCTCCCGCCGGTCGAAGCGGGTGACCATCTCGTCCACCCCGGGGTCGAAGTCGCCGTAGCGCAGCGTGGGGGTGGTCCTCTTCTTGAGGATCCAGACGATGCCACGCATCGCATCGAGATCCTCGTCCGCGAGACCCTGCTTGATCTCCGGCCACTTCATATCGACGGTGCGGGCGACGATGGCCGCTTCCGAGGTGAGCAGGGACCGCGCGTCGTACTGCTCGGGCTCCCCGCCGTCGGGGGTGTACACGATGATCAACTGGGGCTCCTGGTCAGGTGAGTCGGCGCCGCACGTCGTCGACGACGCGGGCAACCTCGGCGGTCATGCGAGGGGTGTGGCGTTTCACGGTCTTGTCCCACCACCCGGGGTCAGCCCATTGGGTGGCCCATCGTTTCCGGTTGCCGAACACGGGGTGGCGGATGCGGCCGTCGTTCATCACGGTCGGCATGTTGCGGAGGTCCTTCGGGAGCGCGGCCCGGTCGATCCACACCCGGGCCCCAGGGCCCCCGCCCGACGCGGTACGGACACTGATCCGTACCGCGCCCGCGAGAGTGGCCCGCAGCGGCCGGGTGTTCGTCGACGGCCCGCCGCGCTTGCCTGGCTTCCGGGGCTCGGACCGGATCGGCAGCGACCGCATCGTGTTGCGCAGGTCGTCGCGCAGCGGCTCGGCTGCACGCCGGATGCGCCGCTGCATGGAGGCGCGTAGATTCTCGTGACCAGCCGCTCGGAGCCGCCGTTGCAGCTCCAGGAGCTGGCCCGTGCCGAGGATCTGTACCGAGCCGGACGCCATCAGAGAGTGACGTCCGTGCTCATGTACTCGATCGCGATCGGATTCGTTCCGTCATACAGGCCGGTGAATCCGAGCTTCGGCTGGACCACGTCGAAACCGTCCACGCTCGGAGGCGCGTCGTCGAATCGAATCGCGGGCAGCTTGATCGTGAACCTCTCGTTGTGGGTGGCCGCGATGATCGGCCCGATGAAGTCCCAGACGAGCGAGGTCGCCGCGTCCGAGGTGTGGAGGTCGTCGAGGATGGTGTCGACGTAGTCGCCCTCGATGCTGCCCGTGATCTTCACCTGGTCGTTGGCGATCGGCTCTTTCTTCAGCGCGGACGAGTTCGCGTAGAAGCGGTCCACGGCCATGCCGCGCTCGATCTTCACGCTCACCTTGCGGATACCGTCCCTGGCTACCTCGGTGCCGTATGGCCCGGTCTTGAGCCCCATCTGTCCGAAGTGGAACGGGGTCATCGCCGGGTACGTGGCGACCGCCAGCACGGACGTTTCCTCGCAGTCCTTCGAGTCGATCTCGAACGACGCGGTCAGCATCCCGCCGACCTCACACGAGAACTCAGCCGCGACCACCTTGCAGCCGAGGAAGTTCTTCCGGGTCACCGTGCCCGTCGTCAAGGGCACGCCCTTCTGGATGGTCAGGCTCTTCCCGAACGAGTCCGCCAGGATGTGGGTCTGGAGGTACGCGGTCGTGGCCGCCTGCTGCACCGGGGTCACCGAGGTACCCATCAACGCCTGGAGCAGGAGCCCCATGCCCTTGTTGGTGACCTCCATCTCCAGCGACCCGGCTGCCTCCCGCTGGGTGACCACTCGCCGTGCGGACAGCGGCACCAGCCGTCCGGCCGCGATCCCAGCGGATTGGGCTGTGGTCTTCTTCAAGACCAGCGATTCCTTCGTGAATTCCAGGAACTTCGCGGGCGCTACGTAGGTGCCGTACGTCGTTTCGGCCGCGATACCCAGCTGGGCACCGAGCCCGGATCCGATCGCCACAGATCAGCCCTCCTTCTGCGGCCGGGCCGCGCTCTTCTTCGGCACGGGATCCGCACCCCGCGGTTCCTCGACCGCCTCCCATGCGGAGGGCTGGCAGATGTACCCGTCGTACCTCTCGTCCGGGACCTCGACCACCTGGTCCGGCTCCACCGTCCGGTCACCCAGCTCCGGCACGGTGACCGGCTCCGGGCCGATGTAGCGCACTCGCGCCATCGCTGTACTCCCTCGTCTAGATGCGGGCGCGGCAGGAGACCGTGATCGCGATCCCCGCCCGTACGCCTTGATCAGTGGTGAACTGCTGCAACTGCGCCCGGGTCAGGTGCGACCACAGGACCGCGCCGCCGAGCGTGGGCGCCTCCGGTGCGCCGCCAGAGGCCCGGATCGCGTCCTCGACCACGGCCAGCAGCGCGAACGCCCGATCACGCCGAGGGCCGACCTCCAGGTCCCCGGACCACGACTCGATCCAGCACGAGATCCCGAACTCTTCATCCCTGCGGCGTGCCCCGGCGTAAGCGAAGTCCTGCACAAGTTCGGCCGCCGCGTCCGCGCCCGGAGACCAGCCGACGACCACAAGATCCGCGTCCGCCATATCGCCGACCGGCGGCCCGTCAATGACCTTTACCTCGGCGAGCGACGGCGCCGCCCGCAGGATCGCGAGCAACGCAGTGATCGCCCCAGGAACTGCTGACGTTGCCATCACCCCACCCCCGGTGGCAGCCGGTACGGCTCCATCAACTGGAGCGCGCGGTTGGGCACCGCGTACCCGAAACCGGAGATCGGCTCCGACACCGAGTAGTCGTCCGTCCCCGCCTGCGGGCGCCCCGGGCCCTGCTGCGTACGCCACAGGTGCTGAAGGATGATCCGGGCCGCCGAGGTGAGCGCGGCCGGGACTACCCGGCGCCCCGCGTTGTAAGTGACCTTCACCGGCCCGGACAACGGACCACCGTCGAGCCGCCGTACGACTCCGGTGTCCGGGTCGACGTCGAGGTCGACCACTGGCGTCGCGACCCCGGACGAGAGCAGCGGATCAACCGCTGTGAGCGTGAGGACCGGTGTCATGCGCAGCGCCAGCGTCCTCGCCCGGCGCATGTCGTGGCGCTCGACCACCGTACGGACGACGACCGGTCCGCAGAGTGACTCAATGCCCGCGGTGATGGACTCGACCCAGCTCCGGATCTCGTCATCGTCATGAGCCTGTGTCTTGTTCAAGTGCCGTTTCGCGTCGGCGAGGGAGAGGATGCCCGGCGGCACCGCCTCCCGCACGTCGAAGCTATCGGTGTAGGCGCCGGCGCATACCCCGGTGGCGATCCATCGCACGGTGTGCCGCCCCGCCTGGACGGTCGGATAGTCGTAGGCGTAGGTCCCGGTGGACACCGGGCCGACTGGGGAAACGGTGCTCGTCGTCCCGTCGGGCAGGGCGATGGTCACGGCCATGGACCCGGCGTTCGCCAGGACCCCGGCCGCGTCGCGCACGGTCGTCCCGAGCGGGACCACTGCCCCGAGGTCGTACGGCATGGTCAACCTCCGCTCAGGGTCGGGCCGGTACGGATGTGAGAGCCGAGCGCTGCCACCGCGCCCGTGCCAGCGGAGAGGGTGCCGCCGCGCGACGCGTTCAAGGACGCGATCCCTGCGATGTCGTCGACACCTGCGTCCCGATGTGCCTCGATCAGGAGGGACAGATTCGCCTGCGAGGCCCACGTGGGGGAGGACGCCGAGCGCAGCACCGACCACGTGGTCCCGTCCGGGGCGGCCTCCCAGAACAAGGTCCCGGCGTCCTCGCGCAACCGCAGCCACGCATGCGCCACCGGGTCGTACGGAGGGAAAAGGGCCCCGGGGTCGGCCCACCCGGTGCGCAGGTACAGGCCGAGCACCCCGGCCGCCCGGTCCACGATGAAGCCCGCGTTCGTCCCCACCGTTTCCGTAAGGACGAGCAAGGACACCGTGGCCACCGAGGCGCCCCCGGCCGCTGGCGGGTCCACTCGCGCGGAGATCTGCCCCCAGCTCAGCGACCACGTAGCCGCCGACCACAGCGCCGCATACCCCTGCGTACAGGGGATGAGCGCCAGGCCACCCGTCTCGGTGACCGGGCCGTACGACTGCGGCCACAGAGCCGGGTCCACCACCCCGTCCCCGAAGCTGTCGCGCAGGAGGGCGAAGCTGCCCACGTCCTCACCCGCGCGTGCGGCGGGTGCGGCGCTTCGGCGCGGAGTCGGACGTCTCCTCGTCGGGGGTGTCCTCGCCCTCGTCTTCGGCAGTCTCGGGCGCCGGTGGGGTCAGGGACCTTTGTTCCCCGGGCTCGGCGGTGGCCGCCTCGACCCGCGTTTCCTGCCTCGGCTGCGCCGCCGTGGCGACGTCCTCGAAGAGGTGCCCGTGGGTCTTGAGGATGCGGTCCTTCTCCTCGATGAGTTGGCCCGCGGTGTAGGTGACCGGCACCCCGTCGCGCCACACGGTGAAGGGTTCTCGGCATCGCTTGATCATGGGGGCCTCCTCAGGCGTGCGAGATCGGGGTACGGCGGGGAAATGCGCGGACGATGAACGCCGCGTACACACCGCCGGTCGTCGCACCGCTGGTCGTGACCGACGCACGCAGGTAGCGCTTCGAGCCCTTGTAACCCAGCTCGAAGAGCGCGTCATCGTCGGTGCTCACCAGCGAGGGCGCGGACCCCTGAAGGTCGGCCGCCGCGACCGTGCCCCACGCCGAGTTGTCGTCGGACTCCTGGAGCACCACCGCGTGTGTGCCGTCCGTGATGGTGCCGGAGAGCACGACGAGCATCGCCGAGCGGGACGCGTCCTTGTTCTCGTGCAGGTCGACGGTGGTGCCGTTGACGGTGCCGTTGGTGCGGGTGGCCAGCGCCAGGGTGGTCTTGGTGCGGGCGATGTTGTACAGGGACTGCCGCATCACTGTCTCCTCTCAGATGCGGGTACGGGCCCTACCGGAATGCGGCAGGGCCCGTACGAGGGGGAGGGGATCAGGTGACGTTCAACATGCGGAAAGCGCCATCGTTGACGGAGTCGGCGCCGACCCGGTACCAGGCGTACCAGCCACGCTGACCAGTCGGCCGGCGGTTCGCTCCGACCAGATGCGGCAGGAACTCGATGCTCATGCCGATGCGGTCGGCGATGACGTAGTTGTCGAAGTCCCCGTACACCGCAACGAAGTTGTCGGCCGCTGCGGTAACCGTGCCGTCCATGTCCTCCGCTTCCAGGGCCGGACGGCCGAGGAGCTGCGGCGGGACATCGGCGCCGATGCGCTCCCACAGGTTCGTACCCCCGGAGCTGTCGAACTGCCTGATGGCGTTGTAGATGCCACGGTTGGCCAGCCACGCAGCGGTCGGCCGGTACCGGGAGGGCAGAGCCGTGTCCGTCTTGTAGACGTCGCCGCTGGCGAAGGTGTCAGTCGTCGTCGAGGTGACAACGCTGGACGTTCCGGTGAGCGCGGTGACGATGCCGGTCGGCTGCCCGGACCCGGACCCGGTGACGAATGCCGCGGCCTCCAGGGTGTCCTTGCCGAACGCCAGCAGGCGCCCGACCTCGGTGGTGACGTTCTCCGCGTCGTCCATCGCCTCGATGGAGATGGGCACGAACCCGTCGGCCTTGTACACGGGGATGGACGGCTGCGCGAAGGTCGGCGCATTGTCCCCGGCCTCGGACGCCTCGGCGGCCCACCGCCACGTCACCGCGCCTGCGGACACTCCGTTCCACACGTCGCCGGTCGCGACCACGCTCCGGGCCACCTGCCGGATCTGGTTCCGGGACCCGTTGCTGGTGATGATGATTGTCGGGTCAAGCTGGAACGGGACCATGTAGCCACCGCTGGAGTCCGTGAGCGACATGGCACGCTCCAGCGCCCGCTGCTCCTCCGGGGTCACCATGTGCCCCTTGCCACGCGCGAGCTTGGACCAGGCGCGCAGGTACTCCGGCGAGGACGTCGCCAGGCACATCCTGGCGATGCTGCCCTTCTTGTCGTCCCACGCCTCGATGATCTGCGTGGCCGTGGACCGGATGCGGTCGTCGGCGCCGGCCATCTTCTCCACCGCGCACAGCGCACGCGACCGGAGTTCCTGACCGACCTCCTCCTGCGAGCGGTTGAACGTGCGCATCTCGCCGAGGTCCCACGGGTTGCGGAACCGGCGGTCCTCCACGGAGTCGGGGTTGAGGATCGGGTCCGAGTCGTAGCCTGCGGCACTGAAGGAGGCGCCTGCCTGAACGGCAGTCGCGGCCGGGGCCCGTCGCTCCGTCGCGGTCGTCGCCGACCGGACACGCTCCAGGGCCGCCTTGCGCTCCAGCTGACGGCGGTGCGCGTCGACCTCGGCGAACTCGCGGGTGAGCTCGTCGAATGACTGCTCGTCCTCGCCGGTCAGCTCGTTTTTCTCGCCGAGCCGCTCCAGCTCAGCCTTGATGTCCGTCAGACGGATCTTCGCCTGCGGGTGGGAGAGTTCCATCAGTTGTCCTTCGATTCGTCGATGAGCGCCAGGCGCTCGCCCATGAGTCCGGTGATCTCGCGGATCTGGTCCCGGAGGGCGGCTGTACGCGGGGATGGCGACGGGTGCCCATCGGCGGGCGGCGCGTCAGGTACTGCGGGGACTGGCGGGTGCCCTTGTTCGGGCGGCGCGCCATCGGTGTTCCTACTGAGGGAGAGGAGGGTGTCCCGGATACCCCGGGCCATCTCCTCGGGGTCGGCCACCGCGTGGATGGTGACTGCGGGGCGGTCGCTTCGGGCAGGCTGACCGGGCTGCTGGTAGAGCAGCGCGGTGGCCACCTCGCGGCGAAGGTCAGGGTCGTCAGGGACCGAGGGGACGCCGGCGTCGCGGGCGAGGGAGTGCCGGATTCGTCGGGCCATGTCGCCGTCCGTGGCGAGCCCGTCGGCCACGTCCCGGGCCCGTACGGACACGCTCGTCCCCGCGTAGGCTGGGAACACGACCGGACCGAGTTCCCTGCACTTCAGCTCGATCAGCTCACGCTGAAGCGGACCCCGGTCGCCGGGCATGTAGAGGAGGTCCATCACCTGCTCCGGGCGGACGACCTTCCCGGCCGCGTCGCGCCACTCCTCGCGCACGACCTCGAACCGGAACGACATCCCGTTCACAGAGCCCTCGGCGATCGCGTCCCGGACCGGCTGCATCAGCCAGTTGTCCGTCACCCGGGCCTCGACGTACAGGCCCTGGTCGTCCTCACGCAGGTCGGTGATCGACCCGATCGGTAGGGACCCGATCAGCGGGTGCCGGCCGTGGTCGAACTGCATGACCGGAGTGCTCTCGCGGATGGTCTTCTTGAACGCGCCCTTGCGGATGGTCTCGGTGAACCGGCCTTCCCACGAGTCGATCTCGGTGGCCTCGCCGAACATCGCCGCATACCCCGACAGGGTGCGGCCGTCATCGCCCTCCGCGTCGCCCTCGGCGCGCTGGAGCAGGAACGGCGCGGACCTCTCCAGGTCGCGCGCCGCAGGGTGCAGGGTGGGCATCAGGCCCCCTCCTCAGGTGGTGGTGGATCCGGCTCGACCGGTGGTGGACCAGTGCCACCGCTGCCCGGCTTCTGGAGCTGCACGGAGAACATCCCGGTGTGGTCGAGCAGCGACCAGTCCTGTGCGCCGACAGCACGCTGCACGGACTCCGGGGTGAAACCGGCGTCCATCAGGGTGCGGATCGT
Organism: Streptomyces sp. NPDC032721; assembly: GCF_055579625.1. NCBI lineage: Bacteria > Bacillati > Actinomycetota > Actinomycetes > Kitasatosporales > Streptomycetaceae > Streptomyces > Streptomyces sp. NPDC032721. The sequence goes on from NZ_JBVIMX010000008.1 coordinate 213,926, forward strand.
CCGTGACTGAATGCCCTGGATCTCCGCCGCATCGTGTGCGTCTTCACGGAGGAACGGAACGTCCCTCGCGTCGTACCAGAGCCGCACCGCCCCGGACGTGTTCAGGCCCGGGGGCTGGACGAGGTGCGAGAAGCTGCCCGCGACGTTCTGCCACAACGGGTGAATCGTCCCGTCCGCGAAACGGCGTCGGGCTTGCCCGTAGTTGGAGTACGTCGCGGACGCCAGGCCCTCGGAGAACCCCACGATGATCGGCGGCACCCCAGCCGCCGCAGCGATGCGGGTCTCACCGGCGCCCTGCACGTTCGAGAAGTCGAGCTGTTTGAAGTCGCTGCCCACGACCGTCACGTCCGCGCCACCGCCGAGGAACAAGGTCTTGTAAGCGTTCTCGACGCCCTTGTGGGCCGAGTCCATCTTGGCCTTGAACTTCTCGAACGCGTCCGGACTGACCTCCCGCGCCAGGCGGACAACCATGTTGGGCGTGGCGGCGTTCTCCATGAACTTCCGCTTGTGCGTGGCCATCAGGTTGTCGGCCTGCGTCTCGCGAACCACCGGCGTCAGCCACGACATGCCCCGGTACGTAGCCAGCGGATCCGGCACCGGAGCGAAGTGCGCCACCTCGTCCGCGAGGAGCGGCACAGGGTTGCCACCCGGCTCCTGGTAGAGGTAGCCAAGCCGCCGCCACCCGAGGTCGCCGCCACGCATCGTGCGTCGCTCCAGCACGATCTGCACCCAGTCAGGACGCATCCGCACCAGCTCGTCACCATCACGCGTCCAGTAGCTGTTGCCAGCAAGGTCGGCGTCCTGGATCACCCGGGCCAGCAGGTCCTGCGTGGTGCCGCCCATCCATGGGGCCTCCAGCAGCCGCAGGTCCGTCGTTCCGAACATCTCGGAGGGTGCACCGTTGTTAAGGCGCTGCCACGTGAACCGCGGCGCGGAGAACACCGCTTGCCGGGCCACCATGCACGCCCACACAACCGGATTCGTCGCGAACAGCCTGGCGTAACCCGGGAGGTCGCCAGGCGCCTTCTCCGCAGCCTGCCCGGGCTGTGTCTGCGTGATCCCCAGCGCCGAGTACCCGCCGTACCCCAACGACTCCTGGAGCGCCTGCGCGTAGTCGTCGATGCTCCCTATGTCCCGCACCGCCGCGCCCCGGCGTGCGGCCCGCCAGAGACTCGTCACTGGCTACCACCCACGTCCGTCAGCAGCAGGCAGTACACGATGAGAAGAACGCCGCCCGTCATCAGGGCCGCCGCGAGGTCGATGCCGAGGCCCACGCCGGCCGTAACCAGCGCTCCGCCCGCGAGGACACCAGCACGCGCCCATCCGGCGCGAGTTACCCGTACGCGGCCCACGGCGCCACCTCCTCCTCCGGCTCTTCGACCTCAGCCGTCAGCCCCCAGCGGGCCAGCGTCACGCCCACAAGAGGGCTGATGTCCACACCGACGCCACGGCGCGCCCACGCCCACGCCTCACCGAGGTCACGCTTGCGGGCGCCGGCGAGCGCGGTCGCCAACGGGGCCTGATCGAGGTGGACGATGTCGGCAGCGGCGACCGCGTCGAAGAGGCTGCCGCACGCCTGCGCGATCTCGCGGACCTTCGGCTGCACCACCGGCACGCACGGCGCGGACTCCTCGTCGGTGTCGACCTCCGCGTCCTCCGGGGTGAGCGCCTTCTCCAACGGCTTGATCAGCGACCCGGCCGGGCCACCACCGTCGATCACCCAACAGCGCGGCCCCCACCGCTTCGTCAGCTCCACCGCACGGGCGATCACCCAGTCCACGCCGGGCCGGTTGTCGATCACCTCGACGTGGACCACCTCCCCGGACTGCCCGGCCGCGCAGATCGACGCGTGCGAGCGCTCCGGCGTCACATCGATCGCGAAGCTCACCGGGTCGGCCATGGTCGAGTCGCCGTCGGTCAGCGCCCGCCACGCATCCTCACCGATCACCGACCACGTGTCCGCCGAGTCCGACGGGTACTCACCCACACCGAGCCGCTCCCGGGCGAAGATCTCCGGACCCATCGAGGCACGCTCGCGCTCGGTGTGCTCCAGCGTCAGCCGGTAGCCGATCCCGGGGTTCGCGCGGGCCACCGACGCAGGCTCGGCAGGGTCGTCGTGATCGGTGCAGTCCGACCGGCACTCGCGGACGTGCGGGTCGATCGACCACTCCATATACGCCAGCGACGGATCCGGGATACCCGCCTCGATCGCGGCCAGCGCGCGGGCCCGCAGCCGGGCGAGCTGCATGGACAACCGCCCGATGCCCGCGCTCCCCAGGTACCAGACCTGCGGGTCCTTCACAGCCGCCATGGTCGGCATCAGCGCGCCCATCGCGTCGTCGCCGAGGTGCATCGCCTCGTCGAGGAGGTTGCAGTTCCCCGTGAAGCCTCGACCGCTTCCGCCGCTGCGGGCCAGGAACCGGATGCGCTGCCCGTTCAACAGCTCGATGGCCTCCTCACCGGTGGTGCGCCGCACCCGGGAGACCCGCCGCCGCAGTTCGTCGCAGTTCATGATCAGGGACTCCAGGCGGCGGAACGCCTCGATGCACGTCTTGAACTCGTGCGCCGAGTGCAAGATCAACCGCTCGCCGAGGAGGAACAGCCCGGCCAGCGAGCGGGCCTCGATGATCGCGCCCTTCCCGTTCTGGCGGGGCACGTTGATCGCCGTCTCGAACGCCGACCATGACCCGTCGGGCCGCTCGCCGAGTCCCACATGCAAAGCGTGTTGCTGCCACGGGTCGAGGGTCAGCCCGGCGACCGCCGCGAGCTCCACCGCCTCCTGCCCGGACGACGAGACGAACGGCGGGACCGTGATCAGCCGAGGGCGCTGGACACCGAACAGACCGTCAGGCGCCGCGCCGGTTGGCGCGTCGAGCAGTGAGGTCATCGACCGCACCCCCCTTCGCTGCCACTGGGGCGAGTTTCCGCAGGTCAGACATGGTGGCGCGCAGCTCGCGGGCGGCTGCGACGGATACGGCGGTGGGAGGGTCGGCGCCGTCGACGGTCTCGGCGAGCGCGACGGCGAGCGCGGCGAGGCCGGGCGAGGTGGCGCGGACGCCGAGCTGATCAAGCTCGGCGCGGGTCTCGTCGGCGACCATGATCACCCCCAACGGGATTCACTGGAGCAAATCGAAGCAAATGGGGGCAAAGGGGTTGACAGGCGGGGTGATCATGGTCGGCTCAGCGGCTCACGCGCAAAACAGGCCCATAAGGGCTTTTGGGTCGCCCGGCCCTCAGAACCCACGATGACCAACGGCCCCCCTCCCCTTCGGCCGCGATCATGATCGCGAGGAGGTGCGCGCACCCGCGTCGCGACCCGTCGACCCGGCCGTCCATGCCAGTCGCACGAGGAGGGAGTCGCCGGGCCCTGGCGGTCACCAGTCCCGGGAGGCCTGGGTGGTGATGGGGTGTGAGCCGCCCTTGCGGTGCTGGGTGTACCAGCGGGTGGCGACTGCGGTGAGTCCTGGTGAACGCATGTCGCGGACGCGCTGCATCACGACGTCTCGACCGGGATCGACCGTGATGACCTTCGCGTCCCATCGCCGGTACTTGGCCCGCCACTTGGGGGAGGGCATGGTGTGGATGAGGTACACGTCGGTGGTGGTGCGGTGCTTCACGGCCTCGTCGATGGCCGCGTACCGGGCGCGGAGGGCCACCTTGGACACGATCGGGTCATGGTTCCACTGGGGCGCGCCTGGCCCGGTGAGGGCGACGGTGATGCGGTCCAGGTCGATCACGATGTCCGTCGCTCGCGCTCGTGCTGCGATCCACGACGACTTGCCCGCGGCCGGCGGGCCAGTGATGACGTACAGCACAGGGTCACCACCTTCGAGAGGAACGTGCCTGCGCGGTGGCCATGCGGTTGCCCCTGGCTGAGTTGCACCGTCGGTGCGCTGAGCGTGCGTTGGCCGGGTCGAGGAGGCTGCCCCCTCGCGACAGTGGGACGAGGTGGTCGAGGGTGAACGCGTCACGGTGTTTCGGCGGGAGGGTGGGGTCGATGTCGTGGCCGCACAGCCAGCACGGGTACCCGTAGGCGCGTTGTGCGGTGACGAGGCGGCGGTACGGGCGCCCGGTGCGGGGGTTGCCGGCCACAGGCGCCCACCTCCCTCTACTTGGCAGGCACGATCCATTCCATGGGTTCGGCTGCGGCCTGCGGGGCGTACTCGATCCGGGCGGGCCTGGTCTTGCTCTGGACGGGGTAGGGGATCTTCCCGCGCACGCAGCGGCCTTCCTTCACGGCTGTCTCCGTGGTGGGGAACTCCGGCTTGGGGAGGTCGCCGCCATTGAGGCCGGTGGATTCCACGCGTGTGCCGTCCTCGTATGCCAGGGACCAGGGGAGTTGGGTGACTGCGAAGGTGTTCCCCTTGGTGTTGCAGATCTTCACCTCGACGGTGGCCCAGACGTCTCCGCCGAGCTCGGGCGTCGGGGGCTGAGGGCCCTTGGCGGGCTGGGTGTAGGCGAGGACAGTCACGGCCAGGTCGTAGCCACCGACGGAGTCCTTGATGGTCTTGGAGTCGCCAACGACGAGGGGCTTCGGGGTGGGGCTCGGTGTGGGGGTCGTGGTGGGTGTGCTGGTCGCCGGTGCGGGCTTGTTGGTGAGCTCGCCGGGTGATCCGCAGGCTGAGAGGGCGGCGAGCAGTGTGGCGGCCGTGGCGACCTTGATGAATCGGGTGTGCATGTGTCCCCCCGGACGTGTGTGGGTGCAGGGGCATCATGCGACATGTGGAAGCGGTGTGGGGGTGTTGTGTTCGTCCCGTGACATGCGAATGCCCCGCTCGGTGGCGGGGCTTCTGTGTCCGGGCACGCCGGACCTGCGGCCCATGATGGGGTATGACCGACTGGAGGTCAACTACGGGCGTAGTGTCACTCTGGCTCTGCTGCGTTCACGTCATGCGGGTAATACCGTTCGGTGAGGGCTTCTTCTCTAATCCACGCCTCTGCGTATACGTGCTCGATGATTGGCGCTTGCTCTGGGCCCCACGAGGGTGGTCCGTCGGGGCTGGATACCCAGCGCTGAAGGGCCCCACTTCCAAGGCGTCGCCATCGGACGTCGGCAGCGTCAGTGAACTGAATGATTGTGGCTGAGTGAAGCGGCCGACCCTCGCCCACAAGGCTCGCTGGCAATGGCGCCTGACGAATAAGCCCTGGAGTCATATGCCCGGTTGGCGGATCGAAATGAAGCTCTTGGCCGCCATAGTGGGCGGTGAGCTCTCGCAGCGGTTGGTTGCTGCTATTGATCACCCGGAGCGACCAAGGCGACGGCGACGGTTCACCTGGAGGACCGGCTTCATACCGGCCATGGATGACCGCCCGTGGAATGTCTTGGGCTTGCCGAATGAACCCGACGTGAAGGCGCGACGGTTGTATGAGGGCTTGGCGCTCGTCCTCGGCGCGTTCCCGCTCGGCGACTAGACGTTCTCTTCCTTCTAGTAACTGAGCACGGCGGACCTGGTGGAGGTGGGATAGGTAGGCAACTGCCAGCGCAGCCGCCCCAACAAGGCATCCGACAAGGGCAATTACGACCTCTATCACGACCTCAGTGTGGTCGCGCAAGATGGTGGCGTCCATACGTCAGAAGCGTGAGGCCCCGTCGCGTCGGGGGTGGGTCGCGGCGGGGCCTGGTCATCAGCGTGTCAGCTCTCGGCGAGCGGCACGGTCTGATTCGCCTCGTACAGCTCGGCGATCTCGGTGCCGTCCGTGGTCCTGCTGTCGAAGCGTTCTCGGACCTCGGCGACGATCTGGTGGCAGCGGGCGGCGTCACCGGCCTGGCGGGCGGTGATGTAGTCGGTGACGGACTGGTGGGTGCTCATGGTGGTCTCCTTCAATGGGTGTGTACGGGGTAGTGGCCGCCGCAGCGGGCGCAGTACGGAAGCGGGGGCTGTTCGTACGCGCGGAGCATGGTCAACAGGGTGTGGATCATGAGCCACTACATCCGTGGGGGCACGGCCCGTCTTCGTACGGGTTGAAGCCGTGATCACATTTGAGAGGGTCGATCAGGAGCCCGGCTCCCAGCTCGCCGCAAGTAACCGGCGGGCCGTCCAAGCTCTCGTAGTAGCTGAGGTCCTCGAAGCCGTTGTCGTCGTAGTACTTGGTCATGAATGCCTGCTCTCTGCGTTGGGTGAGGCGGTGCGAGGCACCGTGTTGTGGTGGTGCTCGCCGAGGTTTTCGACGGTGATCTGAGCCCCTTCCGCGGTGCGGGTCACGCGGAGCCCCTGGGTGTTGTTGTCGTTGTTGTTGGTCTCTTGACCTGCGTCAACAACACCGTCAGAAGGGGGCGAGGGGGTGGGGTAGTGGGGTGCGATGTCCTCGTGCCGGACGCCCGTGCTGCTGCCGTGCCCCTTCATCCGCACCGGCTCGATGGGGACACCGGAGGCGGTGAGCCGCTCGCGGACGGCGGCCGTGGTGGTGCCGAGCTCTTTCGCGAGAACGGCGATGTGGACGTGGGGGGTGCCGACCTTCTGCGCGGTGGCGATGAGGTCGGCGAAGGTCGGGCGGGGGGACGTCTCTTCCTCGTCGCCCTCAGGCGAGGCGAGTGCGTCCTCGTCGGTGCTCTTGGCCGGCGGCGGGGTGGGTAGGACGCGGGGTCGGTCGTGGGTGCGGTAGGCGGCGATGCACCACACGACGGTGGCGGGCCAGAGGAGCCAGGCGGACCGGTCTGAGTGCTGCGCCAGCGCCCCGAGGAGCCCACCGCCGATCTTGCGCGCGACAAGCGCGAGGACGAGCAGGATCCCGGCGCGAAGGCACCACTCCCACCCGCTGGCCGCGCCGAGCCAGCCACGGATTCCGCCGGCCCACCGACGGACGGTCGTGGCGCTTCGGTGGCCGAGGGACCAGCAGAGGTAGCCGGAGCCGCGTCCGATGCGTTGGCAGGCGGCTCGGAGCCACTGGGCGGTCGTCATACGAGGTTCCCGAGATCGAAGGTGACGATCGAGGAGAGGGCCCACTCGCCGAGCGAGTTCGCCCCGGGGATGACCAGGTCGCTGATGATCGCGAAGAGGCCGGTGCCGAGGGCGAGGAGGACACCGACGAGCACGCCCTTCCTGAAGCGGGACTTGTTGGGCTTCGGGAACTTCTTGCGCATCAGGAACAGCACGATGACGGCCGCAGTGACGATGATCGCGCCGTAGCCGTCGAGCTTGGGTGCGGCGGCCGTCGCGATGGAGGGGGCGGTGGTGCCGGTCATCCAGTTCTGGATGAGCCCTCCGAGCCCGTTGCCGCCCCAGCGCAGAAATCCGGCGAGGTAGCCGAGGATGCCTGCGGGGCAGCCCACCATGAGGGTCCCGGAGGTGATGCCGGTCCAGAAGGGCAGCAGCTCCTTCGGGTCCTTCGCCTTGCCGCCGGGAGCACCTCCGGCCGCTGCTGCTCCACCGCCTCCTCCGCGCCACCAGGTGAGGTGTTCGGCGGCGAACAGCCCGATACCCAGGACGAGTCCGGCGGTGGTGACGGTGGCGCTGGTCATGTCGCCGATACCGACGGCGAGGTTGACGATCACGGGCGTACTCCCGTCAGGACGTAGACGACGGTGAGCGCGGGCAGGGCCACGGCCGTAGCGATGAGCGCGGACCACAGGAGGGTGCGTGTGACGGCGGCCTTCGCCTTGGGGAGCCACAGCTCCTCGGCGGCCCCGGCGGCGGCGACCCGGTAGACCTGGTCGGCGAACACGAGGATGGCGACCGGGATGAGGGCAATCACCCACGCCCCGGCGAGTCCGGCCTCATCGCGGGCGGAGCCGAGGACGTCGGCCCACCAGGTGGTGATCGGCGAACCGATCAGGATGCAGGCCAGGTTGTAGAAGGGGCGGCAGCGCACCCACCAGGCGGGACCGGGCTCCGGCTCGTCGAGAACGACGGGCACGTTGGTGAAGACGTAGTGGTTGTGGAAGTGGATCTCACTGGGAGGCGGCGGTACGGCTGGCGGGGCGGCCGGGGGCGGTACCGGGTCGGGTTCGGCGAGGTGCCACTCCGGCGGTGGAGGCGGTACGGGTGGCTCCGGTGGGACGGGCAGAGGTTCCCCGGCGGGGATGATCCGGGTCGGAGTGATGGGCTCGTCGGTCACCACTGGCTCCCGAAGATCAGGGCGATCAGCAGGGCGATGAGGGCGGCGCTGATCGCGGTGTCGCGCCGCTTCTGTGAGCGGGTGATGAGGGCGAAGATCAGGGCGAGGAGCCCGGCGCCGAGGGCGAGGTAGATCACGTGTGGCTCCACAGGGTGGCCGCGGTGCATGCGGCGGTGAGGGTGGCGGCGGTGCGGTGGTGGCCGCGGCGGATGGCGAGCCCGGCGAGGAGCAGCGTCAGCGCGTCGGTCGCGATGGCGGCTTGTGGGCTGGTGAGGCCGAGGAGGGTGACGGCGTGCCAGGCGTCGGCGAGGTCACGGAGCGAGGTCTCGGGCATGGTCACCAGCCCAGCCAGGAGAGGCCGGCGCAGACGCAGCCGGTGGTGGCGGTCGCGACGGCGACGAAGCGGGCTGCGACGAGGACGTACTGGGGGATCTCGGCGCGGGGGAGGCTGAGGAGGACGCCGAGTGCGCCGAGGATGGCGAGCATCGGGAAGATGATCAGGGCGAGGATCATCAGTTGTAGCCGCCTTCCATCTGCTCCGGATCGGCCTTGGGCTGCGGCTTCGCTTTGGTCGCGAGGTACTTGCGGACGGTGTCCTCACGCACGGGGCGCCCGAGGATGCGGGACGCCTCGGCGGTCGCCTCGACCTCGTCGGTGATGCCTCGGGCGGCGAGGAGCTTCACGGCTTCGAGGACGTTCGTCGGTACGGGTCCGGATCGATCCGGATCGGGGTCCGCACTGGTCACAGGCGGTACGACTGCACCAGGGCGCGCCGGGTCCGGAGCGAGTCCGGACGGGGACGGGCGGTCGATCCGGACGTGTGCGGGCTTGTGGCCGAGGACGAGTGCGACCTGCACGGCGGAGACGTGGACGCCGTACGACGTGAGCTCGGCGGCGAGTTCGGCCGGCGGGGTGCCCGGCTTCGCGGCGTGGGCGAAGTGGATTGCGTCGGCCGGGTCCATGCCGGTGAAGTGCTCGCGCAGTGCGGCGGACGCGCTCCGGGGGCGTTGCGGACGCGGTCCGGATTCGGTCCGGATCGGGTCCGTGCTGGTGGTGACGTGGGCGACTGCCCGCGCCTTGGTGGCGTCCCACGCTTCCTCGCGGGCGAGGAGCCAGCCCCATACCCCGTACCGGGGCAGGGTGACCGGTCGTTCACCGGCGGCCGTGCGGCGGCGGGCCCGGACGGCGGACCACGCGAGTCCGGCGACGAGGAGCAGGGCGATGGTGGGTGCGGCGAAGAGGAGGGTGGCGCCGAGGCCGCCGTCGATGTGGAGCGCGTGGAGGCGGTTGAGGTAGACGGACACCCCGGACAGAGCGAGCGTTGCGAGGTGCGGGCCGAGCGCGGAACGCCCCTCCTTCGCTGCCTCGTTGGCGAGGAAGAGGCAGGCGATTGCGGCGCCGTCGAACACGGCGGCGGTGAGGACGGCCAGCTGCGCGGGGACGCCGTAGATGTCGTGGGCGACGACGTAGAGAGACCAGGCGGTCATGGCGGCGGCTGCGGTGCCGATGACGGCGAGGGCGGCCCACCAGATGAAGCGGTTCACGGTGCAGCTCCGGGGCGAAGGTGGGGCCGGGCCACTGCGGCAGTGGCCCGGCCGGTGGGGTTAGCCGAACGAGCGAATGCGGGCGGCCTCGGACCGTGCCGCGGTGATCGCATCGGCCACGGGGACGTCGGCGATGCCGTTGCCCTGCCAGCCCGTCGCGCACTCGATCAAGGACGACACCTGGTCGAAGAGCGCTGCGCCGGGGGCGTCGTCTCCGGGGTAGGGCGTTTCCGGGTGGCCCCAGACGACGAGGCGTACGGCTGCGTCGGGGTCGAGGTGGGGCATGCGGTCCAGGCCGTCAGCGACCCGGCCGAGGGTGTCGGCGACAGCCGTCCAGTCCGTGGTCACAGGGAGCCTCCGGGGCGGCGGATGGGCAGCTCGGGATGCGGGCGCGCCTCGTCTTCACTGCGATCCGTGGGGGCTTTGCTGTGGTCGGCCATCAGACGCTCACCGCGCCGAGGTGGAGGCGGAGCCGTACGGCGTACTCGGCGCGCGTCCCGGTCAGGGGGACGCTCCGGAGCGCGGTCAGGGCGCGGAGGATGTCGTGGCCGACGGAGACCGCGTTGTAGATGCCGTGGGCGTTCCACACGGCGAGCTGGACGACGACGTGGCGGACCTGATCGGTCATCGGTGCGCCGGGGCTGGTGCGGGCGGTGCGGGCGGCGACGTCGCGGAGGATCGTCCGGATGCGGGCGGTGTTGTCGGCGTGCTGCGCGCGGCGGAGCCCTTCATCGGGCTGGGTGGTCCAAGTACGATCGCTCATGGTCATTCCCCTGGTCTCATCAGGTGCGTGACTGGCCCCGGCCACATGGCGTCGCAAGCGCCGGCCGGGGCCGTTCTGTTGTGGCTGGTGGGCGTAGCTTCCAACCAACTGCTGTGCAGGGTACCCTACACAGTGAGGTCGGGGAAGGCCGCGCTCCCGAATGAGCGGAGTGGGCGTGACGGACGAGGAGGTGCGGAAGGTGCTCGATTCAATCGATGCGCTAGGCACGGACGGGGATGCGGCGGGCAGGGCTCGGCGGCTTACCCAGCTGCTTGACGGCTGGCCCGACACGCACGCTCGCGTGCGTGGAATGCGGCAGCAGGCGGTCAAGGAGTTGCACGGCAGCGGCATGTCGTATCGCAAGATCGGCGAACTGCTCGGCATCTCATTCGGACGCGTACGCCAGATCATCGACGGCGCCACCGACGGACCCGCGAAGCGGAAGTCGAAGGAGACCGATGCAGGAATCGACGCAGGGCCCGATGATTCACCCGGGCGCACAGCGTAAGGGAACGGACGAGACGGCCGTGTACTGGCTGTACGACGGCAGTGAACGGCTCTTGTACGTCGGAATGGGGCGTAACCCGATGAGTCGCTGGGCGTCGCACGCGGACCAGCATGCCTGGTGGTCGTGCGTTGCGTCGTTCAAGGTGGTCTGGTTCGACAGCCGACGGGAGGCGGCAGTAGAAGAGCGTCGCGCGCTGCGAAGTGAAGCGCCTGCTCACAATATCCACAGCACCGAACGCCACGGCCTAGTCACAGGGGCTGGGGTTCGGGCGGCACTGGGAGGGCGACGTAACTTCTTCGAGCCGTTGCCGTCGCCGGTCGAGCCAGAGGCGTAGCACGCGGACGGAGCCTGCGACGTTGGCCGTGCTGGGATTGAATTTCAGAGAGTTGGCTGCACTTTTCTCGAACTGGTTTGATTAGAGTTCCCGTAGGCGTACACCAAAAGAGCCCCGCCTGATATTTAGGCGGGGCTCTTTTGGTGTACCTAGTTATGCGCGGAACGCCATGGGGTCAGAACATGTAGCGAAAATTTTGAGCGTATTCACCTTTGCATTGCCACAATGTTACGACGGTCCCACTTCTGAGAGAGTTTCCTTTTCCGGTGAAGCATTGATCAGAATTGTGCACCGCGATACCATGTGCGTATTCGTCGAAAAATTGCGCTCTTGAGTTTCCGTATGGGGCACAGTCCCACAGTGTTAGTGTGGCGCCATTTTCAATCCTTCCCCCGGAGGGGGTAATGCACTTCTGGGAATCGTAATGCACGAGCATGCCTTGATTGCTAAAGAACTGTTGACTTGAGTTTCCAGTGCACTCCCATACGGTGAGGACAGTGCCGTTCGCGGATGAATTTCCCTTAGGTGTCAGGCAAGCGTAATTTCCGCTGCCAGCAGCAATTATGCCCGGATCTACCGCCGAGGCGGGCGCTGTGTTTAGGGCGAATGCGGCCAAAATCATGGCAGCCAGCGTGAATGCTTTTCGCACCTTAGTTCTCCATTCGATAGGACCTGGGGGGAGTGTGGCCATACTCTGATTGAGTCTGCGTTGCAAACAACCCCTCGAATTCGCCGGTGGGGCGGGGGCGTCTTCTGGAATATTCGTTAATCAATGGTCCAATTGTGCGTGTAGAAACCCTGTGAATTTGCGCCAGCAGTGCAGGTCCACAGGGTCGCGTAAACTCCACTGTTGATTGAGTTTCCCTTAGCGGTAATACACTTATCTGTATTGAGGCGACGTATGCTGTAGCCCCCCACAGAATTGAACTGCTGGGAGCTTGCTTCTTCGTTGCATTCCCAAAGTGTAAGTACGGTGCCGTTTGCGAGGCTGTTGCCGTAGGGGGTAATGCACTGATTCGCGCTGCCCTTGAGGACTATCCTGTAGTTTGAGGACACCCACTCAGTCTTGGAGTTGTAGCATGGCCACAAGGTGATGATGGTGCCATTCGCCTGACTTCCTCCCTTGGGGGTCAGGCAGTAGCCTTGAGTGGCGATAATCCCAGACCCGGAGGCGCTGGCCGGGCCAGCGGTCAACCCTATCGAGGCAAGACACAAAGCTGCGACCATCAGTATTTTGCGCACGCGAAACTCCATTTGTAGTATCTGGCGGTTGAGGCGGTTGAGTGTATCCCGACGGATTCTGCTGTTTCCATGGAATTGGCATCTTGGTCGATTTGTCGTCCGGATGCGCTTTAGCCGTTCCGGGGTAACGGTGGGGGTATGTCCGGATCGCCGATCATCGTGCACGCACCGAAGGGCGAGGGCGGCCGGCGGGTCACCGCGGACAGCCAGATCCTGGGTATGGCGTACAGCGACGGCGACCTCGCGGAGTTGCTCCGCCTGGCCGGGGTTGAGGATGCCGAGGACTTGGTGGCCAGCGGCACGGCGTTGATCGAGTGGCGGGGAGCCGCAGCGCACGACTACGGGTGGGGCGTCGGCGAGCGCGGGTCTAGGCCGCCGCCGTCGTAGATGCGTGGCGCTAGGGCGGTCGTCATGGGCGGTTGCGGGGGAGTTGGCGACTGTTGATGTTCTAGGTCGGGTAGGGGGAAGACGCCTGCGCGGGGCGGCGAGTAGTGAAGGGTTCGCGTGGCATGCCAAGGGGGAGACGTGAATAGGCAGTTTCGTCGGTCAGTGGCAGTGGGCATAGCCCTTACCCCGGTAATTTCTGGGGCGGTCGTCAATATTGCTACGAGCCTCTTTGAGTTCCCGGACGGGACGGAGGCTTACGTTCTTTCGGGAGCAGTATTGATCATCGGGTGGGTAGTCGCGCTCGACTCCCGAAGGAGTCAGCGGGCTGCGCAAGTGGAGATGCGGGAGCGAGAAGAACGAGAGCGAGGGGAAGAAGAAAGGAAGCGGCGGGAACAGGAGATGAAGGCCCTCATGATCCCCATCCGGGTCCCGAAGCTCAAGATGCTGGGGGGGTTCAAATACTGGTACGGCCACAAAGCGTTAGAGTCGCCACACTATAAAGCCGTAGATGGTGCAGTCCGTGAATTGCAGGCCGAAATGGACGCTGCTGTAGCCCAGTACGGAGTAGAGAATCGATTTGGTTCCCCGTCATACGTGACGAGTGGTAAGCGAATCGCTCAGATCTCTGGTGACGGGCGGTGGTTAATGGTCAGCAAAAATGCGGATCGCCTAATAGACGATGGGTGCATGATTCACGGGACTGACGGGTTCGGGTCCTTCGGTGAGCACCTGACGTCCCCACCGAAGGCCCCCACTGAGGAAACAGCCCTGGCCTTTGTGGCGGGAGCAGCGATCGTGGTGCGGCAGATCAAAGCCCTGCGTGACTCTTCTAACGGCTGACGTCCCCCTACCGTGTGGGACGCCGCCGAGCTGCGTCCCCTGGCCTCCGATTAGGAGGCGTGCGCCGTGGTGATGGTCTGGTCGAGCTGGACGAGGAGTAGAACCCGGCGAAGGTTGAGCTGAAGTCGTGGATCATCCGACGCTTCCCGGCCTAGGCGGCGATCACGCCCCGCTCGGACCAGATCGCCCCGCACCCGGTGCAACGTGCCACCGGGGTAGCCCCGGCCCCGCCGTACACCTCGATGGCCCCGCCGCACACGCAGGGGTGGGCGTGACCGGCCGGACCGCCGAGGCGTTGGCGGGGCATGAACGACATGACGACCGCTCACGCTCTTCTCACTCCCGAATCCGGCGACGCCGAGCTGCGTCTTCCGCTGCTCTCCGAGCCGGAGGCGCGGGCCGTGCTGCTGCTCCTCGCCGAGCTGGACGAGGGGCAGCATCCGGCGGCGGCCGAGCTGCGGTCGAGGATTGCCCGCCGTCTGCCGTCCTAGGGGGCCGTGACCCGTACGGTCGTGTGGAGGTGCGGATGCCCGTCGTCCTCGCGGCCGTAGTGCGTGGAGACCGAGACCACCGTCACCTTCTGCCAGTGCACGAGGATCACGTCTCCCTCAGCGGGGATCGGCAGCACGCCGGGCACGTCCAGGCTCATCAGCTCGCATTCGTCCGGCCCCTGGAACATCATCGAGTGGATGGGCGCGGCCGTCGCTTCCGGCCCGGTCCAAGTGCGCTGCTCTTCGGCGATGATCGCGTCGTAGACGTCCGTCATCCTGGTCTCCCCTGGCGGTGGTCGGTGTGCTTACCCTGCCGGGTTTCGTGGACTGGGGGTAGGGCGCACTCACGCCGCTGCGCTCCCGCTGTCTGTCCACTGTGACCGGCAGCCCGAGCAGGACGCGCGGGCGCCCCGCATGGTCACCTGGCCACCGCATCGGGGGCACGGGATGACGAGGGTGAGCCCTGCGTGAACACCTCGGTCGAGGGCCTGCTCTGCCTGCCATAGGCAGGTGCGTACGTAGCCGCGGAGGATCTCGTGGTCTGCCTCGTCGAGGAGCCGGAACGGGCCGGGGGACCCGGTCGCGCGCGCGGTGAGCCAGGCGAGGGCGGTCTCTGCAGTGAGCAGCGGGGAACGGGATCCGATCGGCCAGCGCCGCGGGTCGGCTGCGTCACGTTCTGCCTCGGCGCGCCGGCGGGCGGCCTTGCCCGGGGGGAGGGCGAGGCCGTGGGGTGCGGCGACCATCGGCGAGAGCTGGATGCGGGAGGCGGTGACGTCGGCGGCCTCGCACAGTACGGCGGTGATCTCCTGCATGGCGGCGAACACCGCAAGGTCGATCGGGGTGGGCCGCTGCCCGATCTGTGCCGGGTTCCGTTCCAGGCTGCGGAGCGGAACGCCGTCGAGGTCGTCGGGGTCGCGGGTGTCGGCGAGGTGGTGGCGGATGCCGACGCCGTACCAGGCGCGGCTGGTGCCGGGGGTGAGGCTGTCGGTGAGGTCGTTCCAGCGGAGGGTGAGGAGGTGGAGGGCGGCGCGGGTGGTGGTCATCGTGCGCTCCAGGAGGCGTGCCGGGCGTAGGCTGACGATCACCGTTGGGGCGTGCCTGGTCTGGGGAGACAAGAGGCGCGCCCCTGCTGTGTGTTCGGGGTCAGTGGCTGGTGATCCACCGCCGCACGGGCGGGCGATCCCCTGCATCCCGTGCGTAGCGGAAGACGTCGTCGATCTGGTCGCCCTCGGGGTGTCGGCCCTCGTCTTCAAGGAGGGCGGCGAGCACCCCGAGGGCGTCGAGGGTGCTCTCGGTGATCTCGCCAGTGGCGTAGAGGCGGCTGATGGGGCCGCCGTCGCGGTGGGGGCGGAGGATCTCGCGTACTCGGGCGTCCTGCATGGGTCAGTCCTCCGTGGTGGTGTCGTCGGCCGTGCAGGTGGTGCAGCGCGTTCCCCAGGTGCAGCGGCACACGTCAGGGTCGGGATCGACTTGGTACTTCCGGGAGTTGGTCCCTTCGGTCCCTGCCGGGGTGGGCTCGGCGAGGGCGGTGAGCGTGTTGCAGGGCCATCCGATGAGGGCGTTGCCGTACTCGTCGTGCGAGCAGCACTCGACGCAGACCTGTTCGCCGTAGGTCGTGGTGACGTAGTGGAGTGCGCGGATGCGGGCGACGGCGGCCTCGGCCTGCTCGGCGCGGAGCCGTACGTCCTCGACGTCCTCGATCACTCCGCGCGCAGGTCCGTCGCCGGTGTGGCCGATGGCGGCGGCGTGCATGGCGGCGATGGTCTGGCAGGCGTCGGAGTGCTGGGACTCGGCGCGGTCGGCGCGCTGCTCTGCGGCGTACGAGCGGTCGCGCTCGTCGGCGGCCAACTGTGCTGCGGCAAGGAGACGCAGTCCGCCTCGTGTCGCCCGAGCGGCGAACTGCGCGATGCCGGCTCGGAGCTGCTCGGCTTCGTCGGGGAGAAGTCGTCCGTCGGCGGCGCGGTCGATGAGGTGGAGCAGCTGCTCGGTGGTGGGCTCGGTCATGCTGCTCGGTCCTTCCGGGCTCGGGCGGGGCATTGGGGGTCGTGGGTGGTACCGACGGACGTCCACCAGAGTTCGCAGCAGACGGTGTTGAGGTTGCGCATGAGGGTGTCGATGCCGCAGGTCCCGGAGTGGACGGTGCGGGAGGCAGCCCACATGGCGCAGCACGGGTCGTACGGGGCGTGGTTGGTGTCTTGGGGTCGGGTGGCGCATTCCAGGGCCGCAGAGAGGCGTCTGACGTTGCGTCGGTGGTGCCAGGCGTTGCGGGCGGCTGCATCGGCGAGGAGCAGCGCCACGAACGTTGTGAACCCGGTGTGCCACCACAGGCCGTGGCGGATGAACACGACGGATGAGGTGGCCGCGCCGGCGGTGAGCACGCCGAGGAGGAGCTGCGTACGGGCGTAGCGGGTCATCAGCGGCGTTCCTTCCAGATCAGGTACAGGGCGAGTGCTGCGCCGGCGGCCCAGATCGCGAGGGCTCCGATGGCGGCCCAGATCAAGGCGGTGAGGGCGGTGTTCATCGGCGCCTCCAGGGCGGGTACATGAAGTGGCCGCAGAGCATGGCGGCCACGAGCCAGATCTCGGCGCCGATCAGCAGCGCGGTCACGAGGCGTCCCCCTCGGCAGCCTCGGCGAGGTCCTTCTCCGCGCGCGCTAGCCACTGGCGGTAGTCGCGGACGACCTCCTCACGCGGGTACCGCTCCTCCCACTCGATCAACGGGCCGCCCTCGGCAAGGGCGTTCAGCCGCTCTCGGTAGCGGTCGCGCTGCTCCTCCCACTTGGCGACGTTGCCTTCGACCTGAGTCGGCTGAGGGCTGGCGGGCAGGGCGTCGACGACGACGAGGCGGTCTGCGGCGACGTGGACGCGCTGTTCGGTGCCGCTGCTGTAGGAGCGTCGGACGATGCGCACCCAGACGCGACCTGATGGGGTCACGGAGAGGCGGCCGCCCTTCTCCTCGGTCATGCCTTCGGCCAGGGCGACGGACCGGCCGACGCTGAACCCGTAGACGACGGTGGAGCCGGGCTTGATGGGGATGCCTCGGGCGTCAGTGGTCTCGGTCACGAGGTGCTCCCCTCGATCTCGTCGGCCAGGCGGCGCAGTTCGTCTGCGGCTGCGTTCACGTCACCCATGTGGTCATCGGTGTGGTGACGCAGCCGGTCGGAGTCGTCGAGGTGGTCGGCGGCTGCGCGGAGCACGGTGGCCTGGTTGACGGTTGCGGGGAGCACGGCCAGCACCGCGTCGGCCTGGCGCATGAACTCCTGATAGGCGGGGCTCTGCGTCTTGTCGTACCCCTCCGCCCACTTCCATTCGTCCGCGTCGGCCAAGGCGTCGGCGATGCGGTCGCGGAGGTCGGCCCGGTCGGCAGCGGGCGCCGGCGGTGCGGCTGCGCGGCGGAGCAGTTCGTCGAGCGCGCCCGCGGTGCCCGGGTAGCCCTTCGCGATGACGAAGTTCCGGAGCTGCTCGGTCGGCATCTGGACCTCGCAGGTGATCCCGCAGTGCGTGTGATCACCGGCGGTGTGGTCGCGTTCGGTCTCCTCTCGGTCCGCGCGCTCCTCGTCGGTCTCGGCCGGGGTTTCCTCGGTGGACAGGCCCGTGCCGTTGTCGTCGGGCCTGGGGCAGGCGTGGACGATGGCGGGCGGTGTCTTCGCCGACGCCTCCTCGTCGGTCCACACGACGGTGGTGTCCGGGCCGCCGCCGTGGGAGTGGACCCATTCGGCGTCGGTCATGCCTTCGCCGATGCGGTACCAGAACGCGATGCTGGGGCGGTCGCTGAGCCAGATCACAGATGCGGTGCCGTCGCGCCAGCGGATGCCGTCGGCGACGAAGCCGGTGCCGGAGACGTCGGTGACGTCGCGGTGGCGGAGAAGGCGGAAGCGGCGGGGCTGCTCGGTCATGACTGGACCTCCATCGAGCCGGTGCACTTCCGGTGTGCGAGGTAACGGCTGTACGGCTCCTCGCACTTGAAGCAGCCGGGGCCTTCGAGGGTGAGGAGGCTCTCGTGGTCGAGGAGTCCGGTGTCCGGGGTCTCGCCGCGGTTGAGGGCGCGGATCATGGCGTCGCTCGCCTTGTGCGCGGTGGTGATGATCCAGAGGTGTTCGCCTCGGCCGGGGTCGGTGAGACGGGCGCCGATCTTGGGGGCGGGTACGGGGACTTGGGTCACTGCTGCTCCTCGGATATGCGGTGAGGTGGGGCCGCCGTGGTGGCCGGCCCCACAGGGCGGGCGGGTTAGGAGTGTCGGATCACAGCGCTTCGGCGATGGACTGTGCGAGGCCGGTTACAAGGGCGTTCTTCATCTCGTCAGGCATGTTTCGCTCGAAAGCGAAATGGACGCGGACGATCGGCCGGTTGTCGCCGTCGAGGGTGAGCTGGTGTTCGTCGGACGGGACAAGGTCATCGGCGCCGAGGTTCACGGCCCACTCGGACACGTCGGCCGCATCGGTGATGAGGTCGCCGATGGAGCGCTGCGCCGCGTTGAAGTCCTCGCGGTCGAGCTGGCCCCAGGTGCCGTCTTCGGTGCTCTCGATCGGGCTGCCTTCCATGCGCTCGCCGATGCACATGAACTCGGGATCCTCGGCGAGCGTGGCGAGCTGCTTGGCGGCCTCGGTGCGGAGGTCCTCGTCGGTGTACGGGTGGTCGGGCATGTGGATCTCCTTCTCGTGGCGCGCGGGGCCGGCGGGAACCGGATGACCGCGATCAGGCTGCGTCGTGTGGGTGGCTGCCGGTGGTGGTGTCGCAGGGGAGGCAGGTGTCGTATCCGCGGTCGGCTCGGTAGCCGTGGAGGGGGGTGTGGCAGACGGTGCAGAGGGGGGGTTCTAGGGATGCCTGTTCCTGCGTTCCCCTCCCGTCCCCCCTCTCCGAGGGGGGAACGGGGGGAACGGGGGGCGTTCCGGGCGTTCCCGCTACGTTTCCGGGAAACGTTTGACCTGCGGTTTTGTCTGTTCCGGGGTCCGTTCCGGGAAACGTTTCCGGGAAACGCTGCTGGGAACCGCTCGGGGAACGCTCTGGGGAAACGTCGAAACCGGGCTTTTCGGACCGGGCTTTGCGGCGTCGTACAGCCTCAGCGATCTTGCTGTTTCCGCCGGGCAGTCGGAGCTCGGCGAGCTTCTCTCGCACGACCCGGTTGCCCGCGTCGTTGGGAACGCCAGCACCGTCGAGGGCGGTGATGATGTGCTCGACCGTGCCCGGGATGTTCTGCTCCTGGTGCTCGTACGCGGCGATCACGTGGCGGGTGCGGCCGGGGGCGTAGCGGTCGCCGTCCTTGTGCGCGTGGCGGACGAGATGGAACACGTCGGGGCCGATGCCGGTACGGGTGTGGGTGCGCTTCAGGAGGAGGCTGCCGCCGCCCTGGGCACGCAACTCCCAGACGTGGTCGACGTCCTGGGTCTTGGCGGAGGAGCCGCGGGCGCCGCGCTCGCCGTCCTTGCCCATGTGGTCGAGGCGTACGGACGCGATACCGGCGCGCTTCAGAGGGAGGAGGGTGTGGCGGTACAACGCGAGCCAGGTGTCCGCGTCGTTCTCCGGGCCGCTGATGAAGCGCGACACCGTGTCGAGGCAGACCACTTGGGCCTCGCACTCCTTGACCATGGCGAGGAAGTCTGCGCCGCCGCCTGCGGTGTCGAGGGGGCGGATGGGCGGGAAGCTGGCGTAGGAGAGGAGGCCCATACGTCCGGGGCCGCCGCCGTAGGACACCATGCGTTCCTGGATGTCCTGGTGGCCGTTCTCCGCGTCGACGTACAGGACGGACACGGGGGACTGTGGGCGGTCGCCGAGGACGGGTTGCCCGGTGGCCATGCGCCACATCCACTCCTGGACGAACAGGCTCTTGCCGGCCTTGCCTTCGCCGACCACGGTGATCTGCTGGCCGGGGGCGAGGAGTCGTCCGGGGAGGAGCTCGACGGCGCCGAAGTCGGTGGCGAAGAAGGCGTTCCAGTCCAGGAGGGTGTCTGTGGGTGCTTCGGTCTGGGCGGCGGTGCGCTTGGCTTTCCGCTCCAGGTACTCGTCGATGAACGTGGTGACTGCGCCGGGCTCGGCGTCGGGGCGGGCGGCGTACTGGGCGATCTTGTGGCCGAGGTCTGCGTCCTCGCGGAGTTGGGCGCGGGCGCGGACGGCTTCCACGTAGTAGAGGGGGTCGCCGCTGATGTACGCGAAGAGGCTGGTGACGTAGGCGGCGCCGCCCGCCCGCTGGGTCTCGTCGCGCTTGTCCAGGGCGAGGAGGAGGGACGTGGCCGTGATGGGGGTTCCGGCGTCCGCGAGTTCACCGAGCACGGTCCAGATCAGTTCGTGGGCGGGCTGGCTGAAGTACTCGCCCTTGAACTTGCTGTCGCGGATGGTCTTGATGTGCCGGGGGTTGGCTGCGCAGTCGCCGAGGACGTACCGCTCGGCGTCGATGTGTTCGGGGCCGTGCGGGTCCGCCTGGTCGCGCGGGTTCATGTGGCGGACGTTCTCCACAGGTACGGCTCCGATCAGAAAAGGGTGGTGGGTTCGGCCGGCGGACACCGGTGGTCGGTGACGTGGGGGTGGGGGCAGTTGGTGGGGTGCCAGGTGCCGGTCCAGCGGAGGCGGGGCGGGGTGTGGGGGCCCGCTTGGTAGAGGCACCAGATGAGCCGGTTCGGTGTGGCCGTGGCGGCCTGCTCGGTCGGAGTGAGCGGCCGGAGGTCGGCGGTCACGGTTAACGCGGCGGTGTGGCCGACAAGTTGGGTGAGGGTGGGGGCGCGGCAGGCCGGGCAACGGGAGTCGTCGCCGCCCGACCTGCGCGCCCCGCCCATCAGGCGCTCCGCTGCTCGGACTCGAACAACGTGCCGCCGCTGGTGCGCCGGTCGTACATCTCCCGCTGGAGGCCGCGGAGTCGGCCGCCGCTGATCTCGTCCCCGGCAACCTCGATGGAGGTGATGCGCACCTTCACGGAGGGCGCCTTGTCCTCCTCCGGACCGGGCTCGGTGCGCTCGACGTGAGACAGCTCGACGACGGCCATCCACCGGCCGGCGCGCTGCTTGAACATCTGGGTGGCGTACGGTTCCAGGGCTTCGGCGACGTCGGTGAGGACCTTGGAGTCGACCTTGACGTCTGCGTCGATGTGGAGGGTCATGCGGCGTGTGCTCCTTGGTGGGTGGGCTGTCCCGGGCAGGTGGCCGGGTGGGTGTGGCGGATGGTCTGGCCGAACGCGATGACCGCGTGGGCGCCGGTGACGATCTCGGTGGTCTCGCAGATCAGGCACTCGTACTTGGCGGCGGGTTGCTCGACCCACCGGCCGGTACGGTCTTGGCGGCCGAAGCGGGTGGTGAGGGCTCCGGTGATCTGCCTGCCGTCGGGCAGGGGGTAGGCGTTCACGCGGCGGCCTTCGTGGTACCGGTGTTCCGCAGTCGCCGGTCTGCGTCTCGGTGCGCCTGACGGCACGGCTCGCAGATCTCCGTCTTGTCGCGGAGGTGCTTCGCATAGCCGGAGTTCGTGCCGCACTCAGCGGCCTTGCGGCTGCCGGTGTTGCGGTACCGGGCTGCCTCGATCCGGTGTGCCTCGCGGCACGCCTCGTCGATCGGCTCCTTGTTGCGGACGTGCCGGTTGTAGGCGGTGTCCGTCCCGCAGGGGTTCAGCGACCTGGCCGCCCCCGCGCGCTTCTCCCGTGCTGCGGCGAACTGCGCCTTCTGCGCGGGGCTGCGCTTCTTCCTCCGTGCCTTGCGTTTGGCCGCGGTCTTCTTGAGCCGCTGCTGCTCTTCCTTCGGCAGCGACCGGAACCACAGGCCGTAGCGTTCGCCGCTGGTCAGTCCGCCGTAAATGCCGTGCCGGTTGTCCCTGTTGGCGTTGTCCTCGGCGGCCATTGCGTCGGCGAGGCAGAGGGTTCGGACGGGGCAGGTGGCGCACAGGTCACGTGCCGTGCGGATGGCGGCGTAGTCGGTGGGGTTGGGGTACATGGTGTCGCCGCGGTTGATGCAGGCGGCGTTGTTGCGCCAGTTCTTCATCGAGCCACCACCGGAACCGTCTCGGGCCAGTGCACTGTGGCCAGCGCACGACGTTGCTGAGGTGGTACCGAGACCGTCGGGTAGCCGAGCCAGTCGAGGCCCATCGCAGCGAACACCGCAGCATCTGCGGCGTCGTACCGGCCGGCGCCTTCGCACCAGATGCCGAGTTCCTCGACGACGAAGGTGTGGACCATGCCCTTCGCGACCCGGGCCCGCTTGTTCGCGGGGTGGTCCTTGGCCGGGTTGGCGACGCCGGTGGCGTAGATCGTCCGTAGGTGCGGGTTGGCTACGGCGTACGGGATGCCACGACGGTGCAGCCCGTGAGTGATCAGCCACCACAACCCGGCGCGCTCGTGGTGTCCGGCCTGCAACTGCTGCCCGTACGCCGGGCCTTCGATGACGACGAGGTCGGCCAGCTTGGTGCGGTCGGTGACCTCGTTGAGGAGCCAGGCGAGCCGGTCGTGGCCGGTGCGCTGCTTCGGTCGGAGGGCGTCTGCCCAGTCGGCTCCGGCGATGCCGAGTCCGGTGAGGCTGGGGTCGATGCCGATGACGAGGGGGTTGGGCCCTGCGGCCGGGCGGGGGGACAGCCCGGCCGCAGGAGTCGTGTCGAACAAGGTCGTCACGCGGCACCGTCCTTGACCTTGTCCGCCCGGCGCCCGGCGGTAGCCAGGTCGCGTTCGGCGGCGGCCAGTTGGCGGCGGAGGTGTACGACCGCGTACGCGAGGCGGGCCAGGCGCTGCTGGTAGCGCGACAGCACGGTGGTGTACCGGCGGGCGTCGAGGTCGGCGTGCCCGGCAACCGTCGACATGCTGGAGACGGCGGCAATGCGGTGCGCCTTCTCGGTGTCGCGCTGTTCGACGAGGCGCTCGACTCGGGCCTCCAGCTCAGCGATGCGACGGGTTCGTGTGCTGAACATCAGTTGCCTCCAGCCTGGTGCGGGATGAACGGCCACTCGGTGCGCACACCGTCGGCCTGGTGCTCTTTGCCGGGCGTCTTGCGGAAGTACGCGGCCAGCCCCTCGGCCTGCTCGCGCGCCCAACCGACCTGTGCGACGTGGACTTCGTCGAGGCTCTGGCCGCCGATCTGCGGCTTGGCCGAGGCGATCCGCCACGCCACCCGGCACGCGGCGATCGCGTCGGCGTCCGCAGAGTGCGCGCCGTCGAGCCGGACGTTGTAGGTGCGGCAGAGGTCTTCGAGCTTCCGACCGCCGCGCCGGTACCGGTCGACGGCCTTGTCCAGGACACGCGGGTCGATGACGCGGAGGTCGTCGCCGACGCGGTCGGCCAGCGGCATCACCTTGTGCCGTCGCGCCTCGCGGTCGAGGAGAGTGAGGTCGTACGCAGCGTTCATCGCGACGATCGGGATTCCCGAGAGCACGACCTGCACGAGCGCGGCCACCACTTGCTCCACGACCTGCCCGGCGGGCTGACCTTCGGCGCGGGCCTGCTCGGTGGTGATGCCGTGGACCTTCGCGGCACCGTCGGGGATGTCCACTCCAGGGTCGGCGAGCCAGGTCGCGGACTGGGTGGGGTGTTGGCCGCCGCACTGGACGACGCAGGCGGTGACGATGCGGTCCGCCTCGACGTCGATGCCGGTGGTCTCCAGGTCGAAGCCGCACATGCGGCCGAGGTGCCAGTTCATGCGCGGGCCCCCGATCCAGGCAGGGCGGCGGCCGGCCACCCGGCTGCTTGCTCCTCGTCGTCGACGACCTCGCCGTCCACCACCCCGTCCTCGTCCGGCGACTGCTCCGTGGCCTCCGACGCCCATCCGGACTCTCCGTCCGCGTCCGTGGTCGCCTCGATGTCCTTGCGGGCGGCGATGGCCATGAGGTCCTTGGAGAGCTGGTCCGTGCCCTTGGGGCCGACGTGCCCGGCCCGGCTGGCCTGGCGCCACACGTCGCGGACGTCGTCGGAGTTCAGCGCCCCCTCGGCCAGCGCCAGGTAGTCGGGGCGCGGCGCCTCGATCGCGGCCACGGCACGGCTGCCGGACGGGTCGAGGGCGAGAGCTGTGGGCAGCGGCCCGGTAAGCGCCTGCCGGGTGGTGATGCCGCGGATCTCCACGACTACTACGGGGAACTTCTTCGTCTGCCCGCCTGCGATCCGCTGGCGGGGCTCGATGCGCAGGGCGACGGGCACCATGCCCTGGCCGCCGGTGCCGGAGAGCACCATGTCGACGGTCCCACCCCACTCGTTCGCGGCGTAGAACGAGTGGGTCTCGGCCCGCCAGACACCGACGTCAGGCATGTCCGGGAGGATCACGTTGAGCCGCGAAGTAGCGGCGCAGACACGGCCCTTGGGCTGTTGGTGCCAGTCCTCGCCGAACTGCGCCAGGCACATGCACGGGTTGCCGGAGAGGCGCTCCCGCTCGCCGTCGCACCGGCGCTGGCAACCGCCGCCGGACCACAGCTCGTTGTACTGAGTCAGCGGGTCACCGGGCGGCATGAGCGCGTCGATGGTCTCCGCCTCGGTGAACACCCGGTACTGGGGTGCACCGGTGCCGAGGGGCTGCCACTTCTCCACGGTGCCGCCCCACGCCTCGGCGGCGGCGGTGACGTAGTGCTCGGCATGCGAGGACACGATCCACGTCCGCGAGCGGACGGGGCGTTTCCCGTCGGTGTATCCGGTGCGCAGGCGGCCGAGTTCTCGGGCCTGGCGTTGCAGGGTGACGATGCGCGAACCCATGGTCAGGCCGCCTTTCGGGAAGTACGTCGCCGCGGCGCGGCCGTCTGGCCGGGGGCGAGGAGAGCGGGGTAAGAGGACGGCGCGGCGTGCAGCCAGCGCGTCCCTTCGAGGAGGCCGCGGAACGCCCGGTGGGCGTCGCGGCCGGCGGGCATCTCCACCAGGGCGTGTGACTTCGCGCGGAGGTTGAGGACGCCCGTCCGCTGGACCTTCGGCATCGGTGCGTCGGTGTCGTCCGGCAGGAGCACCACCTCGGCGAACCTGAGCGCCGCCAACTGGAGGGTGTACTCCGGGTACACACTCTTGGCCGGGCGGGTGGCCGAGGACTTGTAGTCGATGAGCCACAGCTCCAGCACCCCGCCGGGGCCGGTGGGCAGCCAGATCAGAAGATCAGCCGTACCGGCGTAGCCGAGGCGGCGGTGCAGGCAGGTGATCTCGGTGGCCTCGATGTGCTTGTCCAGGTCGACCGACCACAGGTCCAGCCACCGGGCCAACTGTCCGGTGTACGGAGCGACCTCCGGGTCTGCGGCCACGGGGGCGCCGAGGACGTACGCCTCGGCGGCGGCGTGGACGCGGTCGCCGAGGTCGGAGGCACGGTCCTTGACGTCGCGGTGGACGGCCTTGATGTCGCGGGTGAGCGCGGGCCGGTCGTCGTCGATGCGGGTCTGGACGTCGTAGAGGTTGTCGAGGACGTGCTCCGTGGTGAGCTTTACCGCCCACGAGATGAGCGCGGGCTTGGCCACGGCGGTCCCGAGGACGTTGGTGACGGACACGAGGTCCGGGCCCCCGGCAGGGTCGCTGTAGTAGCGACCCCGCTCGGTGTCCCGGGCGTGCTTGGGACTGGTCACTCGGTGGCCCCCTGCGGGTAGTTCGCGGTGTAGGTGCGGCGTCCGCTGCGGTCGTGCTCGATCAGGTAGCCGGTCGCGGCCAGGTGCTGAAGCGCGTGCCGGGCCCGGTGCCGGGACACCCCCGGGTCGACCTCGGCGAGGAGCCAGCGATGGGCGCGGCCGGTGGTCCACTCACCGCCGTGGCCGAGGATGTGGTCGGCGAGACGGCCGAGCCGCTCGTCCACGTCCTTCTCGGGGAGGAGCCAGCGGCCGACCTTCGACCGCGTCTCCGGGTCGAGGAGCAGGGCGACCGGGGTGCCGTCCTCGGCGATGCACCCGATGGTGAGGAGGGACTCCTCCTCGACGGCGGGTTCGATCGCGGTGTCGAAGCGGGAGACGACCAGCGGGGTCGGGTGAGTGGACGTCGGCGCGAGTGCGCTGTCCTTCTCACCGGTCTCGTCGGCCAAGCGGCGGAGGCGGTCGCGGACTCCGAGCACGCCGTACTCCTGGCACACGGCGTCGAGTTCGGCGGCCGTCTTGGTGAGGATCTCGGCCTCGTACCGGGCAAGTACCGTCTCGGGCAGGTCGTCGCCGACCGCCCCGGACACCTGTCGGAGGGCGTAGAGGATGTCGTCACGGGCGGCGTTCACGCGGCACCTTCCTGAAGCTGCGCGGGTACCGCCTTCGGCTGGCCGATCTCCCGGAGCCGGTCCGCGAGCCGCAGCACCTGCACCCCGTACACCGGGATGAGGCCGCCGTCGACCAGCTCGTCCAGGAGCGTCTCCACGCAGGCGTCCCGCTGGTGTGTGGCGTGCGAGTCGGGCCCCTGCACGCCGGCCGACCGGTCCAGCCCGGCGATGTGCCGGAGGTTGTCGAGGACCGACTCCCCGTCCTCTTCCGCCGCGTGGGCGAGGGCGACGATCAGGGTGTGGAGGTAGTGCGACACGTCGAGCGTCGCGCCGGTGGGGATGGCCTGGACGTGGATACGGAACGGGCCGTCCACGGTGGGCTGGTGGTCGGTCATCGGTTCTCCCGGTGGTCCACGTCGAAGTGGGTGTCGTCGAGGCCGAGCGCGGCGAAGACGAAGAGCGCGGCGAGGCTGGCGATGAGAAGCGCTTCGAGCCAGATCACGAGGCGTCACCCCGCTCCTCGATGTCGGCGGCCATGCGCGCCTTGAACTCGCAGTTCCCGCAGGCCTGGCCGTAGGTGTAGCCCGCGCCGCAGTTCTGGCACGTCTGGATCGGAGCCGGGGTCAGCGCCTCCAGCTCGGAGACCCGGGCCCGCAGCGCAGTGATGTCCGCACCCAACCCACGCAGCTGCTCGGACATGGTTGCCACCTGCGCGGACCGCTGGTCCAGCAGTCCCTGGAGCTTCGCCGCGCGGGCCGCGACCTCCGGGTCCTGGAGCAGCTGCGCCGACTCCAGCGCCTCGGCCGCCACTTCCGCCGTCGGACGGCCACTCGCCTCCCACGCGGCGACAATCACCCGGGACGCCACCACCGTCCGGCCGGCGCTCACGCGGTCACCACCGAGGACGGGGCGAGAAACTCGGACAGGCGGGCAGCGGACTCGTCGGGCGTCGGGCGGACACGGCACCAGGCCCGGACCTGCACCCCGGAGATGACACCCTCCGCAATGACCTCGGTCGCCCCGTCGCTGCACACGATGCGCGACAGGTCCAGCGTGAAGTGCTCGGCGAACAGGGCGACGTCGTTGGGAGCGTCGAAAAAGTGCAGAACGATTGCGAGGCGATTGACTGCCCACGGCTTGCAGTGCGTCTCCAGCTCGGCCGGGACGACCGGCGAGGCGCTCATGATGTTCTCGGCGACCGACAGCGCGGTCATGTGCCCGTCGCGCTGGGCGGTCTCGGCGGAGACCTCTCCTGCCGGGTGGATTAGATTGATCGTCACGGTGTACCTCTCCTGTGGTGAGCGGTGTGCCGAGGGGCTGCATCGGACCTGGACCGTCCGGGCGGCCCCGCTTTCTTTTGGGTCAGGCGCTGAGTGCGGCCCGGTGTACGGGGCGGCGGCGCTGTGGCCTGCTGCGCCCCTTGCGCGGATCACCTGCGCGGATCGCCTCGTAGATGGCGGCGCGGTCGGCGCGGTTGGTGATGATCCGGCGTCCGCTGCGGCCGTGGAGGTCGCGGTTTTCCGCGAGGAATCGGCGGAGCCACGAGACGCTGCACTTCAGGACATGCGCCGTCTCCTGGACGGTCATGAACTCCTGGTTCTCGTCCTGTGGGGCGACGGGTACTCCGTAGAGCTCGTAGGCCTTGGTGGCCATGTTCATTTCCTTTCTGGGGGCTGTGCCTCCGGTGTGGGGCAGATCGGACGGCGGAGGCGCTCGTCCGTGGTGTTGAGGGCTGTGCGGAGGCGCCTATACGGCGTGGGGCCCATGTGTCTGCGGGTGCCGTTTTCGAGGTGGGCGACGTAGCGGGGGCTGATTCCCACCTGTCTCGCCAGCTCGGCGCGTGTGAGCCCCGCGTCCATGCGCTCCTCGCGGATCGCGTCTCCGATGACCTCGAAGGTCAGCGGCTGGTGCATGCCGTAAAACTAGCCCTAGTTAGCCTCACTTGTCTAGCCTTAGTTAGCCTTCATGTGGGCGTGGCGGGTCGCAGAGTGTGCTGATAGTTAGCTCTAGTTAGCCTTGCCTCAGTGAATACCGGCCGATTACCTAGGTGGAACTGGTTGGAACTGGCGCAGCCTGCCAAGATGTCGACATGGCAACCCGAGATCCCGGCCGACTGGCAAAAGTTGTTAAGGCGCACCGCCTTGAGTTGTTCGCCTCGCGACTCGCCGCAGCTGCCGCCGCCGGCATCTCCAAGGACACGTGGCGGCGTGTCGAAGAGGGCGAGTCGGTGCGTGACACGACCTACGCCGCGATCGACAAGGCGCTCGGCTGGGCGGTCGGCAGCTGTGTGGCCGTCAGTGAGGGCGGTGAGCCGGTGCTCGTCGATGATCCGACGGGCCGCGCGCAGCCCCGGGTCCTCCTTGATGAAGGTGCTGTGAGGGCTGCGGCTTTTGAGGCGGCGCGCGTGAAGCTGCCCGGGGCGCCGATCGGGGACATTGACGCCTTCAGTGACGAACTTGTGGCGGCACTGCGAAGGGCGGGTGAGATTGAGGACTCTGACTGATCGGTATTGATCGGCGCACAACCTTTTCGCCGTGACCTGATCGTTACCTCATGGGGCTGGTGAAACCTCAACAACCCCTCCCGCTAGCGCATTTGTCATGTCACCCTTGCCGTTCACCCGAGGAGGTCCCGCAGAGTAACTAAGGGGGACCGGTGAGTATTGTCATCACTCTGGATCTTGGGGCGGCGTCCTTTCTCGGATACCCGACCCAAGTGAACGGCGAGATGGTGTGCGTCCTGCCCTCCAGGGTTGCCGGAGATCGCGATTTGCGAGCGCGCGTGAGGCGATTCATGAGGGCGCAGGGACGAGACTGCGAAAGCTGTCGTGGCTGTTCGGTAGGCACGGCAGAGTAAGCAGCAGGAAGCGCGGCGGTAGGGGTACCCGCCCGCGCCTCCGCACCAATTCGCCAACATCCGGGGGGATGACATGCCCTATGTCGAGACACGGGGCCGCTCAATTCGCGTGAAATGGTGGGGCGGAGAGTACAAGCGCGGCCCCGACGGCCGAACCACCAAGACGAAGATCTACGAATCAGCGTCCGGGCCTGAGCCCGGGGTGCCGTTCCAGGACGAGGACGAAGCCTACGACTTCGGCCTCGACCGCGAATCTGATCTCCGAAACCACCGCCCCCGCCCCCGCGCCTCCAGCCGCGTCGGGATGGAGGAGTACTGCGATCTCTGGTTCGCCGAGGTCGACCTGCGTGTGCGGTCGAACGTCAAGTACCGGTCCATGTTGAACTCCGTGATCAAGCCGTACTGGGCTTCATGGACCGTGGACCAGATCAAGCCCATCGAGTACGCCGCGTTCGACAAGTACGTCACGGCGAAGTACTCAGCGAACTACCGGAAGAACGTCCTCGGCCTCTTCAAGATGCTGATGGACGATGCCGTACGGCTGCACAAACTCCGTACGGAGACGCCCATCGTCGAGGAGCGTCGGCGCGGCCGGTACAAGAAACAGCAGACGCGCAGGAAGAAGCGCGAGCTGTCGATCCAGGCGATCCACGCGACCGCCATGAATGCATACACCCTCTGGGGATACGTCGGGTGGGCCTACATCTGGACCATCCCGTTCACAGGCATGCGCCCGCCGGGGGAGACCTTCGGGCTGCAACGGGGATACTCCTCCGTGCACTGGCCGCAGAGCGAGCCAGACCAGGAACTGAAGGAGGAGGCAACCCAGCGGTATCGAGACCTCCACGCGATCCGAGTGCAGTACCAGACCTACAAGGACGGCGCGTGCTCGGTGCTTGCGGCTCCGAAGTACGACAGCTGGAGAACACTTGTGATCCCGCCATTCCTGCATCAGATGCATGAGGCGTTGCTGGCGTCACATCTCAGCCCGTGGGTGTTCCCCTCAATGACCGGAGGCCATCTGTTGGATGCCTCCTTCACCCGCAACTATTGGTACCCGATCCGCGACGGCGCAGCCGAGCGCCCTGTTCGGCCGCGGTACGAGCGGTGGGCTCGGCCGGAGATGCCGGCCGTGGAGGAGATGGCGGGGGAAGACATCTACCGGTTGCGGCACTGGCACAAGGGCAAACTCGACGAGCCTGGGGACATCCCTCGGGTGGCGATCGAGGCACGGATGGGGCATGAGCTGCCCGGCATCGAGGGCGTCTACAGCGAGGTGACTCTCGCGATGGAGCGGCGCATCGTGGCCTACTTGCAGGAGGTATGGGAAAAGGAAGTTGTGGGCGCTGGGCTCTGGCTGCCGCCGTTTCCCATGCCGCTCCCAAATGATCTATCGGGAGAGGCTCCGTCGCTGCTCAGCAGCCTATCGGTTCTGGAGTACGGATGATCGTCTGGATCAACGGCGCGTTCGGGGCGGGCAAGACCAGTACCGCACGCGAGCTGCTCGATCTGATCCCCAACAGCACGTTCTACGACCCGGAGCTGACCGGTGCCGGGCTCGGGCAGCTGCTCCCGGCCAAGCGTCTCGCGGAGGTCACCGACTTCCAGGACCTCCCGATGTGGCGGCGGATGGTCGTGGACACCGCGGCGGCGCTGCTCGCGGAGGTCGGCGGGGTGCTGGTGGTGCCGATGACGCTGCTGAGGCAGGAGTACCGGGACGAGATCTTCGGCGGGCTGGCCTCGCGCCGGATAGCCGTACGACACGTGCTGATCAAGGTGGAGGAAACGATCCTGCGGGAGCGGATCGCACGCCGTGAAGTGCCGGGCATGACGGCGGCCGACGCCGAGGTGCGGGTACGGCAATGGGCGTACGACCACATCCCGGCCTACCTCGGCGCGCTGGAGTGGATCACCTTGGACGCGCATGTCGTGGACGCCGGACGGGCCACCCCGTACGAGACCGCCGAAGCCATCGCCGACGCGCTCCGGTCCGGGGCGGCCGGGCCGTGCGAGATCGTGCAGACCCCGCCGCCGACCGCCGAGACCCTGGCGTCCGGGGTGCTGCTCTTCGACGCCCAGGACCGGGTGCTGCTCGTCGACCCCACGTACAAACCGGGCTGGGAGTTCCCCGGCGGGGTGGTGGAAAGCGGCGAGGCGCCCGCGCGGGCGGGGGTGCGGGAGGTCGCCGAGGAGATAGGGATACGCCTCAACAGCGTGCCCCGGCTGCTGGTCGTCGACTGGGAGCCGCCCCGGCCACCGGGGTTCGGCGGGCTGCGGATGCTCTTCGACGGCGGCCGGCTCGACGGGGAGGCGGCCGGTCAAGTCCTGCTGCCGGGCCCAGAGTTGAGGCAGTGGCGGTTCGTCACGGAGGAGGAGGCGGCCGGACTGCTGCCGCCCGAGCGGTACGAGCGGCTGCGCTGGGCGCTGCGGGCGCGGGAGCGCGGGACGGTGCTCAACCTGGAGGCGGGGGTGCCGGTCGGCTGAGAGGGGCGGGCCGGGAGGCGGCGCGGCCGAGGTGGGCGTGCGGGCCGAGGGGCGGTCGTGCCTGTCAGCCGGCCGACGAGGCCTTTTCGGCGGCCGCCAGGAGCAGGGTGGCGGTGTCCTTCGTGAGCGGGTCGCCGTGGCCGAAGCAGGCGACGGACGGGGCGAGCGAGGCCAGCCGGCGCATGGTGGCCAGGGACTGGGCGCGGTCCACGTTGAACACCCCGAGCATCACCTCGCCGACGGCCGCGACGCTGTCACCGGTGAACAGCACGCCGTGGTGCGGGAGATGGACGCCGATCGAGCCGTCCGTGTGGCCGGGGGCGTGGACGACCCGGGCACCGCCGCCGAAGTCCAGCAGGTCACCGTCCTCCAGTTCCCGGTCGACCCGGGTGGGCGGGGCGGCGGGCACCGTCAGCCCGTGCTCGTACAACGGGACCTCCCAGTCGAGGAGTCGGGGCTCCGGCGTGGGCTGCGTCCCACGGATCACGGGCGCGTCCAGCCGGTGCGCCAGCACCTGAGCCCCGTACCGCCGGGCCAACTCCTCGGCGGCGCCCACGTGGTCGCGGTGGCAGTGGGTCAGCACGATGCGGCGCAGGTGGCGCGGATCCGCGCCCAGGCTCCGTATCGCGCCCTCGATGTCGGCGGCGGCGTCCTTGTGCCCCGCGTCGATCAGGGTCAACTCCCCGCCGTCGCGCCAGAGATAGGCCTGGCCGATGGGGAAACGCAGCATGTGCAGGTGCGGAAGCAGTTCTACGAGGTCCATGCGGCGAACGTACGAGACGGCATACGTCCGCCGCACGGGTCTTCGCTCAGCGCATAGTTCGCTCAGCGCTGATCTTGGTGGAGCGGAGCGGGTCAGACCTTCTTCGATGCCGCGTAGTGGGTGAGGAAGAGGGCCTCGGCGACCGAGAGGCGCTCCAGCTCCTCGGGCGAGACGCTCTCGTTCACCGCGTGGATCTGCGCCTCCGGCTCGCTCAGGCCGATGAGCAGGATCTCCGACTCCGGGTAGAGCGCGGCGAGGGTGTTGCACAGCGGGATGGAGCCGCCCATGCCCGAGATCTGCATCTCCTGGCCCGGGTAGGCGACCCGCATCGCGTCCGCCATCGAGCTGTACGCGGGGCTGGCCGTGTCCGCCTTGAACGGCTGGCCCTGGCCGACCTGCTCCACGGTGACCCTGGCACCCCACGGGGCGTGTGCGTGCAGATGCGCGGTGAGCAGCTTCGTCACCTCGGCCGCGTCCATGCCCGGCGGCACCCGCAGGCTGATCTGCGCCCGCGCGCTCGACTGGAGCGACGGCGTGGCACCGACGACCGGCGGGCAGTCGATGCCGATGACGGTGACCGCGGGGCGGGCCCAGATGCGGTCGGCGACCGTACCGGTACCGATCAGCTCGACCCCCTCACGTACCTTCGCGTCGCGGCGGAACTCCTCCTCCGGGTACTGCAGACCGGCCCAAGTCCCGTCCGCCACAAGGCCGTCCACGGTCGTCGAGCCGTCCGCGTCGCGCAGCGAGGCCAGCAGGTGGATCATCGCGGCGAGCGCGTCGGGGGCCGCGCCGCCGAACTGCCCCGAGTGCAGATTGCCCTCCAGGGTGTCCAGGGTGACCCGCAGCATCGTCATGCCGCGCAGCGTCGCGGTCACGGTCGGCAGGCCGACCCGGAAGTTCCCGGCGTCACCGATCACGATCGTGTCGGCGGCCAGCAGGTCCGGGTGCGCCTCCGCGTACCGCTCAAGGCCGCCGGTGCCCTGCTCCTCGGAGCCCTCGGCGATCACCTTGACGTTGACCGGGACGCCGCCGTTCTCCTTGAGGGCGCGCAGCGCGAGCAGGTGCATGATGAACCCGCCCTTGCAGTCGGCCGCACCGCGCCCGTACCACCGGCCGTCCCGCTCGGTCAGCTCGAACGGCGGCGACACCCACTTGTCCTCGCCGAGCGGCGGCTGTACGTCGTAGTGCGCATACAGCAGTACGGTCGGCGCGCCCTCGGGGCCGGGCAGGAAGCCGTACACGGACTGGGTGCCGTCGGGGGTGTCGAACTGAGCCACGTCCTGGAACCCCTCGGCGCGCAGCGCGTCGGCGCACCAGCCCGCGGCGGCCTCGCACTCGCTCTTGGGGTACTGCGCCGGATCCGCCACCGACCGGAAGGCCACCAGCTCGGTCAGCTCCGCCTTGGCGCGGGGCATTAGCGAGGCGACGGTCGAGGCAATCGGGTGGACGGCGGTCATGGACACGCTCCTTGTGGGTGCGACAGCGGATCGGGGGTGCTTCGCGGACAGATGTGTGCACGCCGAAGACATGGCCGATCCTCCCACAGCGACCCCGGCTTCCGCCGCGCCGTAGGATGCCGCAGGACAGCATGGCCACGGTTCGGATCAGGAGCAGAAGCACATCGTGAGCAGCGAGAACGCAGACGCCGCAGCAGACACCGGACACGGCTCGGGCGAGGACGGCGCACCGGTGTGGGACGTCGTGGTGGTAGGGGCCGGACCGGCCGGAGCCTCCGCGGCGCACGCGGCGGCGAGCGCGGGCCGGCGGGTGCTCCTCCTGGAGAAGGCCGAACTGCCCCGGTACAAGACCTGCGGCGGCGGCATCATCGGCCCGTCCCGCGACAGCCTGCCGCCGGGCTTCGTCCTGCCGCTGCGGGACCGCATCCACGCGGTGACCTTCTCGCTCGACGGGAAGCTGACGCGCACCCGGCGCTCCCGGCAGATGCTGTTCGGGCTGATCAACCGGCCCGAATTCGACGAGGCGCTGGTGGAGTCGGCGACGAAGGCGGGCGCCGTGCTGCGGACCGGCGCCACCGTCGCCCGGGTCGAGCAGCACGGAGCGGCGGTCCCCGACCGGCGCACCGTGGCGGTCGTCCTCTCCGACGGCGAGACCGTCCTGGCGCGGGCGGTCATCGGCGCGGACGGCAGCGCCAGCCGGATAGGGGCACACGTCGGGGTGGAGCTCGACCAGGTCGACCTCGGTCTGGAGGCGGAGATCCCGGTGCCGCCGACGGTCGCCGAGGACTGGGCGGGGCGGGTGCTCATCGACTGGGGCCCGATTCCCGGCAGTTACGGGTGGGTGTTCCCCAAGGGAGACACACTGACGGTCGGCGTCATCGCCTCGAAGGGCGAAGGTGCCGCCACCAAGCAGTACTTGACGGACTTCATCGCCCGCCTCGGCCTCGCGGGCTTCGAACCGTCCGTGTCCTCGGGCCACTTGACCCGCTGCCGGGCCGCCGGATCGCCGCTGTCCCGGGGCCGGGTGCTGGTGTGCGGGGACGCCGCAGGACTCCTGGAGCCGTGGACCCGCGAGGGCATCTCCTTCGCGCTGCGGTCCGGGCGGCTCGCGGGGGAGTGGGCGGTACGGATCGCCGAGGCGCAGGACGCGGTCGACGCACGGCGGCAGGCGCTGAACTACGCCTTCGCCATCAAGGCGGGGCTCGGCGTCGAAATGGGCGTCGGCAAGCGCATGCTCGCCCAGTTCGAACGCCACCCGGGGATGCTGCACGCGGCACTCACCGGCCTGAGGCCGGCCTGGCGTGCTTTCGCCCGGATCACCAGCGGCCGCACCACCCTCGCCGAACTCGTACGCATGCACCCCTGGGCGCAGCGCGCGCTGAACGCGGCGCACCGCCCCGACGAGCGCTGACGCGGCGTAAAGCCCGCCCGTCCTGCCTCTTTCGCCCGTCCTGCCCGACCCGTCGGACCCCTGTGGTCCGGCGGGTCGTTCCGTGTGTACGGGAGTGTGGTGCGCGCGGAGGTCACCGCGTGACGGTGATGCGGAAGACCGGGTGCTTGGGGGCGGCGGCGAGCAGCTCCTCGTCGGAGGAGTCAGCGGTGACGCCGTCGAAGAAGCGGCCCACTTCCCAGCCCCACTTCTTGAGGTAGGTCCGCAGGATCACCGTCTTCTCGGCGTCCGGCACCTCGACGGCGGTGAACTCCTGGGTTCTGCTCCCGACCTGGAGCTTCCCGCCACCGGCGGCACGCATGTTGCGCACCCACTCGGAGTGGCCGCGGGCGGAGATCAGGTAGGGCCCGCCCTCGTACGGAAGCGGGTTCACCGGGACGCGGCGCCACTCGCCGCTCCTGCGGCCCACCACCGACAGTTCGGCGCTGCCCATGAGGCTGACTCCGTGCCGGGCGAGCCAGCCGACGGCGCTGCCGAAGAGTCTGTCGAAGCGGCCGGGCTTGAGGTAGCGCGTGGTGGTCATGGAGGGTCCCCTTGGGTGTCGGAGGAACATTGCGAGAGCGGTGCTCTCGTTTGTGAGCACCAGTCTGCACCGGATCGCCGATCCAAAGCAAGAGCAGTGCTCTCTCTTTTGTGCAGCGATCGCGTTGTTGTGCAGTGCTCACCGTGGCTGGCACACTGAGGCACCATGAGCACCATGCGTGGGGCCCGGGAGCGGGCAAGGGCCGAAGTCACCGCCGCCATCAAGGAAGAGGCACGCAAACAGCTTGGCGCCGAAGGTGCCGCGAAGCTCTCGCTGCGCGCCGTCGCACGGGAACTGGGCATGGCCTCCTCCGCCCTCTACCGCTACTTCCCGAGCCGCGACGACCTCCTGACCGCGCTCATCACCGATGCCTACGACGCCGTGGGCGAGGCGGCGGAGTCGGCGCTCGCCGAAGTCCCGGTCCAGGCCGGGACCGATCACCCGGCGCGCTGGCTGGCCGTGTGCGTGGCGGTGCGGCGCTGGGCGCTGGAGCACCCCCACGAGTACGCCCTCATCTACGGTTCGCCCGTGCCCGGCTACACCGCGCCGCAGACCACCGCCCAGCCCGCGGCCCGGGTAGCCCTCGTACTGATCTCCGTGGCGCGCGACGCGTACGGCTCGCGCGGGCTGGCCCGGGGGCGGGTGCCCGCCGGACTGCGGACCGAGGCGGAACGGCTGGCGGCCGAGATCGCCCCCGACCTGCCCCCGGAGGTGGCCATGGCGTTTGTGCAGGTGTGGTCCCAGCTGTTCGGGCTGATCTCCTTCGAGGTGTTCGGACACTTCCGAGGAGTGGTGGAGGACCGGGACGCGTTCTTCGCGCACGCGGCGGGGGAGTTGGCACGGACGGTGGGCGTGCTGCCGGAGGCGTGACAGGGGTGTGACGGGGACCCCCGTACTCCCGTAGGAGTACGAGTGATCACGCCGTGCGGCCGACGCCGGGCCCGCCCGTTCCGTCTAGCGTGAACGCATGGAGCAAGAGGACGCACGCACGGGCCGCCCCTCCCGGCGGCCGGGCCGGGGCGAGGGCCGTCAGGGGCATGCCCGGGGCCGTCGGGGCGGCGGCCACTTCCACCGCCGGCACCGGCCGGGCCCGCCCTTCGGTCCGCCGTTCGGCCCGCCCCGCTGGGCCAGGCACTGGGAGGAGGCCGGAGGCGGGGCGGGCGAGGGGGCGGGCCCCGCCCGGCGGCGTGCCGGAATCGCCGGGCTGCCCTGGGTGTCGACCCTGGTGCTCGCCGTGTTCCTCCTGCTCGGCTCCCGGTTCGCGGAACGGATGCAGCCCGACCGCGAACAGATCGACATGCTCGCCCGTGCGCTGCTGCTCGCCGGACCCCTCGTACTGCTGTGGCGGCACAGGTTTCCCGTGCCCGTGGTGTTCGCCGCCACCGGGACGGTGCTGGTCTACCTCGGCGCCGGATATCCGTACGGACCGGTCTTCCTCACCGTCGCGCTGGGCTGTTTCGCGGCCGTGGTGCACGGCCACCGGGTCGCCGCCTGGAGCGCGCTCGGTCTCCTGTGGGCCGGGCACCTGCTCATCGGGCACTGGCTGTACCGGTGGCTGCCGCCGACGGGCGACAGCCCCGCGTCCTGGACCGAGGGCCTGGGCCCGGCGGCCTGGATGACGGCGATCCTCGCCGCCTCCGAACTCGTCCGCGTCAAACGCCAGCAGTGGGAGCACGCCCGCGCCGAGCGGGCCGCCGCCCAGAAGCGCAGGGCCGAGGAGGAACGGCTGCGGATGGCCCGTGAGCTGCACGACGTCCTGGCGCACAGCATTTCCGTCATCAACGTCCAGGCGAGCATGGGCCTCGCCCTCCTCGACACCGACCCCGAGCAGGCCCGTACCGCGCTCACCACCATCAAGGCCGCCAGCAAGGAGGCGCTGGGCGAGGTCCGCCAGGTGCTCGACTCGCTGCGCACCCCCGGCGACGCACCCCGCACCCCCGCCCCCGGTCTCGACCGGCTCCCCGAACTCGTCGAGCAGGCCGCCGCCGCGGGTCTCACCGTCAGCACCGAGACCACCGGCAAGGTGCGCAGGCTTCCGCCCGGTGCGGACCTCGCCGCGTTCCGCATCGTCCAGGAGGCGCTGACCAATGTGGTCAGGCACTCCGGCTCCCGTACCGCCGACGTACTGGTCACGTACGCGTCCTCGGGCCTGCGGCTGCGCATCGACGACGCGGGACCGGCCACCGGCGACGACGCGGGCGGCAGCGGCAACGGACTCGCCGGGATGCGGGAGCGGGCGGCCGCGCTGGGTGGCACGATCGACGCGGGCCCGCGCCCCGGCGGGGGCTTCCGGGTCGAGGCCGAGCTCCCGCTCAGCGCCGCCCCGCGCGACGCACGGCGGGCCTGCGGCGGGCCGCAGGAAGTACCGGAGAAGGCCCCGAAGGAAGCCCCGCAAGACGTACCGCAAGACGTACCGCAGGACGTGCTGCGACAAGAGGAAGAGGGAACGCCGTGATCCGGGTGCTGCTCGCCGACGACCAGGCGCTGGTCAGGGCCGGGTTCCGGGCCCTGCTCGGGGCTCAGGCAGACATCGAGGTCGCCGGGGAGGCGGCCGACGGCGAGGAGGCGGTGCGGCTCGTGCGCGAACTGCGCCCGGACGTCGTCCTGATGGACATCCGGATGCCGCGCCTCGACGGCCTCGCGGCCACCCGCCGTCTCACCGAGGACCCGGAGCTCGACGGGGTGAAGGTGGTCATGCTGACCACCTTCGAACTCGACGAGTATGTCTTCGAGGCGATCCGCTCCGGCGCCTCGGGATTCCTGGTCAAGGACACCGAACCGGAGGAGCTGGTACGCGCGGTGAAGGCGGTGGTGGACGGCGACGCGCTGCTCTCGCCCGGGGTGACGCGCCGGCTGATCGCCGAGTTCGCCGCCCGCTCGAAGGAACCGGCCGAGGCGGGTGTGCTGCGCGAACTCACCGAGCGCGAGCGGGAGGTGATGGCCCTGGTCGGCATCGGGCTGTCCAACGAGGAGATCGCCCGCCGGCTCGTCGTCAGCCCGCTCACCGCCAAGACCCACGTCAGCCGCACGATGGTCAAACTGGGTGCCAGGGACAGGGCCCAACTCGTCGTGCTGGCCTACGAGTCGGGGCTCGTACGGCCGGGGTGGCTCGGCTAGCGGGCGCAGAGGCCCGTACCTCTAGCGGGCGTTGCGCCCCGGACCGCCCGGCTCGGTGCCCGGGGCGCCCCAGTAACGCCACAGCACGTACACCACCCGTACGACGAAGACCACGCCCGCCAGCACCCAGCCGAGGACGGTCGTCGCCGTGACCCAGCCCGCCGGGGCGTCCAGCAGGTACGCCGGTGCGGAGACGGCGGCGAAGGTCACGCCCGCGAGGACCGCCGCACTGACCAGGGCGTAGCCGATCTCGATCGTCATCGCGTCCCGCTGGGCCTGCGTCCGGGGGGCCATGGGTCCAAGTGTGCTGCGCGGTACGGCCGGTGGGCAAGCAGTGCTCGCCCACCGGCCGTGTTCCCCCTGCGGCAGTCCGTCAGTGGGATGCCCGCCGCTCAGTCCCGTACGGTGACGGCCTCGGCGGCTTCCTTCCGTACGGGCTCGTTGCGTACGGCTTCCTCGCGTACGGTGTCCGGCGCCGCTGCCGGAGTTCCGTCGGCCGACGAGCCCAGCAGCACCAGAGACTGCGCGGGGCGGCGCGTCCGCAGCCCGGTGGCCGTGATCACCAGCCCCAGGAAGGCGATCCCGGTCACCACGATCAGTCCGGGCCGGAAGCTGTCCAGCAGTGCCTGCGGGGACACCGCGGTCCCCTCCTCGGTGCCGCCGCCCGCCGTGATGACGGCGGTGACCACGGCGAGGAAGAGCGCTCCGCCGACCTGGAAGGAGGTGTTCAACAGGCCGGAGACCATGCCCTGTTCGTCGTCGTGGACCCCGTTGGTCGCCTGGATGTTGAGCGAGGGGATGGCCAGGGCACAGGCCGCGCCGAGCAGTAGCATCGACGGCAGGATGACGCCCGCGTAGCTCGGGTCGAGCCCGATGCGCAGGAACAGCGCGTACCCGATCACCAGGGCGAGGAAGCCCGCGGCGACGATGCGCGGGGTGCCGAACCGGTCGACCACGTCACCGATCTTCGTCGACGACAGGGCGACGAGCAGTCCCGCCGGGAGGAAGGCGAGCGCGGTCTGCAGCGCGGACCAGCCGAGCAGCGACTGCATGTACTGCACGACGATGAACTGGAATCCGACGTACGAGCCGAAGAACACGGCCCCGCCGAGCTGGGCCCTGATCTGGTGGCCGGAGCGCAGCACCCCGAGCCTGATCAGCGGGCTGGCACTGCGCTTCTCGATGCGCACGAAGAGCGTGAAGAGGGCCACCACCGCCAGGAAGGACAGCAGCGTGCGCGCCGAACCCCAGCCGACCTCCGGGGCCTGTACGACGGTGAAGACGAGCAGCAGCATGGTGAGGGTGCCGGTGATGGCACCCGGCAGGTCGTAGCCGTGCTTCGCGTCCTCCCGGGCGCTCTTCGGGATCAGCTTCAGGCCGACGAACAGGGCGATCAGGGCGATCGGCGCAGGCATCAGCATCGTCCAGCGCCAGCTGAACTGGGTGAGCAGGCCCGACAGCACCAGACCCATCGAGAAGCCGGTGGCGGCGCAGGTGGTGTAGATGGACAGGGCCCGGTTGCGCTGCGGGCCCTCGGGGAACGTCGTGGTGATGATGGACAGTCCTGCGGGGGCGGTGAACGCGGCGCTCAGCCCCTTGATGAAGCGGCTGGCGATGAGCAGCGGCCCGGAGTCGACGAGGCCGCCGAGCAGGGAGGCGGCGGCGAAGACGGCCAGCGCGATCAGGAACACGCGGCGCCTGCCGAGCAGGTCGGCCGCCCGGCCGCCCAGCATCAGCAGGCCGCCGTAGCCGAGGATGTAGCCGCTGACGATCCACTGGAGCGAAGCGGTGGACAGGTGCAGATCGGCGGCGATCGACGGGAGCGAGACGCCGACCATCGAGACGTCGAGGGCGTCGAGGAACATCGCGGCGCAGAGCACCAGCAGGGTGCCCCACAGTCGGGGGCTCCAACTCGTCCTGGTGCGTGGGGTGTCGGGCGCAGTGGTCATGGGCAGCAAAGCTACATGCACATGCATGGGATGCAAGTGCATTTAATTCTTGTGCAACAAAGGGTCTGCTCTCTGCTAACGTGCGGCCATGGCAGTGAAGAAGCCGGAGAAGTCGGAGCGCGAACTCGTGGAGGAGTGGCGCGGTGTCCTCGGGCTGCATGCCCGCACCATGTGCGCACTCGACCGGGAGCTGCATCCCTTCGGACTCGGGGCCAGTGACTTCGAGGTGCTCGACGTGCTGGCGTGCGATGCCGAGCGGAAGCCGCTGCGGGTCCAGGAGATCGCCGACCAGGTGCACCTGAGTCAGAGCGCCCTGTCGCGGCTGGTGGGGCGGCTGGAGCGGGACGGGCTCGTGACGCGTGGCATGTGCGAGACGGACCGGCGTGGCGTACGGGTCGCACTGACCGAAAAGGGCCGCAGCCTCCATGCGGAGACGCGGCCCCTGCGGCAGACAGTGCTGGAGCGGATGCTGGCGGACCGTCAGCTCTGATCCGGGTGTGCGTCAGCTCCAGGTGATGGCGGACAACGTCCGCCAGGCGCGCGCGAGTTCGGGGTCGCCCGACAGCTCGACCGCCCCGGTCGGCAGCCGGTTCCACAGCACCGCGTAGAGCCGCTCGGCGGGACCGCTCAGCTCGGTGTCGGCCGCCCCCTCGTCGCTCCGTACGGTGCGCGGCGGAGCGTCCGGCGACAGGTGTACGGTCCACACGGCATCGGGCGCGGGGCCGTCCGTGGCCCGGACGCGGAGCGTTCCCGGGGCGGGGGTCCTGACGCGGCTGCGGGTGCGGGCGTGCATGGCGCTGAGCAGCTCGTCGATCCCGTCGCGCGCGAACTCCGGTGCGAAAGGGCTGAGTTGACCGCCCGCCGCGGACTCCGCGTCCAGCCGGTGGACCGCCGCCTCGTGCGCCTGCCGCCGGGCCCAGAAGGCCAGCGGGGAAGGCGCGGGCAGGAACGTCCAGCACTCCAGGTCCTGCGGCGCGTTGCGCAGTGCCTTCACCAGTTCCGCGTGCCCCGCCTGGTACCAGGCGATCAACTCGCTCCCGTCCAGGTCCGGTTCGCCCTTGCCGGGGTGGAACTCCCGGAGCCCGTGCGCCACATGGTCGGCCGCCCAGCGGTGCACCATGCCGGTGTGCCGCAACAGGCCGGTGACCCGCCACCCGGGGCAGGTGGGCACCACCGCGTCCGTGCCCGCCCGCTCGGCGGCGGCTGCCGTCAACCCACCCTGGAGCGCGAGGTGTTCGATGTGCGCGGTGATGTTCATACGGTCGATCGTGACATGCCGCGCACGGCGGCGCGCCCGCCCCGCCACAGGTGGACGAAGGACCCGAGCGCGTACGACTGGACCAGTACGGACAGCACGAGCGCCGGATAGAGGTACACGGCCGAATCGGCGACGCCGCTCGCGAGCAGAGCGCCGCCGATCAGGAACACGAAGACGGTCGGCGCGGCGAGCAGGAACAGCCAGACCCCGGCGGGCGAGGTGTCG
The DNA here is from genome assembly GCF_055579625.1 of Streptomyces sp. NPDC032721. NCBI lineage: Bacteria > Bacillati > Actinomycetota > Actinomycetes > Kitasatosporales > Streptomycetaceae > Streptomyces > Streptomyces sp. NPDC032721. The sequence continues at coordinate 256,263 of NZ_JBVIMX010000008.1, forward strand.
TCCTGCGTGACGAGGAGCATGTCGACGGTGACGAACAGCGCGGCCGCGGCGACCAGCGCCAGATAGACCAGCGACGCGGGATTGCGGAAGGTGAGCCTTGCGAACTCGTGCGAGCGGTGTGCCTTCATCTCGTCCCCCCAGACGGATCGGCGGTACTTCCCCGTGGGGACATCGTGCCCCCGAGTCGCCGATTCCGCCCGGGTACCGCGATCCGGGGCTGTCTATCCGGCCACTTGGGTCTGCGTCCGGGTCTGCTCCTGGGACTGCACCTCGGTCCCCACCCGGGACGGTGCGTTGCGGGCCACCAGCCCGAGGCAGGACGCCGCGGTGGCGAGCAGTACCACCGTCGTCAGGGCGACCGGCAGGGTGAACCAGTCGGCGAGGAAACCGATCGCGGGCGGACCGAGCAGCATGCCGCCGTAGCCCAGGGTGGAGGCGGTGGCCACACCGCTCGGACCGGCCAGCTCGCCCGCCCGGGACACCGCGACGGGGAAGATGTTCGCCAGCCCGAGCCCGGTCACGGCGAAGCCGAGCAGCGCGAGCCACAGCGAGGGCGCGAGAGCGCCAAGCAGCATGCCGACGGCTGCGGTCGCCCCGCCCAGCACCAGGGTCCTGGTCTGCCCGAGGCGCTCCAGGAGGGTGGTCCCGGTCAGCCGGCCGATGGTCATGGCCAGCGCGAACAGGGAGTACCCGGCGGCGGCCAGTCCCGGATGGGCGCCCAGGTCCTGCTGGAGGTGCAGCGGACCCCAGTCGGCCAGCGCGCCCTCGCCGTACGCGGTGCACAGCGCGATGACGCCGAAGAGGGCGACGGTACGCCGGGTGGCGGGCGCGGTCCGCGGCTTCCCGGGGGACATGGGGGGCGTGGGAGACGTGGGAGCGTGTGCCTGCTCCGGCGCGACCGCCTGGGGCAGCTTCCGCGATTCCCGCAGCAGCGCCGGACCGGCAGCCGCCGTGAGCACCAGCCCCATCGCGGACAGTACCGACAGGTGGACCAGCGGGGACAGGCTCCCCGCGACCAGCCCGCCGAGCCCCGCGCCGACCATGCCGCCCAGGCTGAACGCCGCGTGGAAGCTGGGCATGATCGGGCGGCGCACCGCGGTCACCAGGTCGACCGCCGCGCTGTTCATGGCGACGCTGATGCCCCCGTACAGAGCCCCGAACACCAGCAGTACGAGGCCCAGCGCGAGCGGTGAGTGCGTCAGCGGCGGCAGCGCGATGCTCAGCGAGAGCAGTGCTCCGCAGAAGACGGTGACCCGTGCGCTGCCGAAGCGGCTGCACAGCCGTCCGGTCATCGTCATCGTGATCACCGCGCCCGCCGACACCCCGAGCAGGGCCAGCCCCAGCGAGCTGGCCGAGGCCTCGGTCTGGGCCTTGATGGCCGGGATGCGGACCACCCACCCGGCGAATATGAAGCCGTCGAGGGCGAAGAACAGGGTCAGTACGGTGCGGAGACGGGAGAGGGAGGGTGCGGCGCTGTCTGCGCCCGGTCCCCCCGGTGCGGCCGTCCGGACTTTGTTTAGGTTCGGCACAAACTCAGCATAGGGTGGGCTCCGCGAACGGGGCAAGACGGTTGCGGGTCGTGGCAGACTCCACCCCATGAACGCCGAGGGGACCAGGGTGGCCAGCACCAGAACGAAATTGGAGCGGGGCCGGGGAGCACTCGGGCCCGCGCTGGAACTCGTGCACACCGGCCGCGCCCCCACCCGGGCCGTGCTCACCGCCGAACTCGGCGTCACCCGCGCCACCGCCGGAGCGGTCGCCGCCGAACTGGAGGCCCTCGGGCTGATCCGGGTCGACTCCCGCCCCGCCGCCGCCGGCTCGCAGGGCCGCCCCTCGCACCGGCTGACCGTCGACGACACCGGACCCGTCGTGCTCGCCGCCCAGGTGCACGCCGACGGCTACCGGGCCGCACTGGTTGGCCTCGGCGGCCGGATCGTCGCCACCGCCCCCGGCTGTACGGTCGTCGACGCCGACCCCGCCCAGGTCATCGGCGCCGTCGTGGACACCGGCGCGCAGCTCCTGCGGGAGAGCGGACGCCGCTGCGCCGGAGCCGGACTCGCCGTCCCCTCGGCCGTCGCCGAACCCGAGGGCACCGCGCTCAACCCCCTCCACGTCGCCTGGCCCGCAGGCTCCCCGGTCCGCGAGATCTTCGCCGCGCGCATCGCCGCCGCGGGCATCGAGGGCCCCGCCTTCACCGGCAACGACGTCAACCTCGCCGCCCTCGCCGAGCACCGGCACGGCGCCGGACGGGGCGCCCAGCACCTGCTCTGCGTCGCCACCGGACACCGGGGCGTCGGCGGCGCCCTGGTCGTCGACGGCCGCCTGCACAGCGGGAGTTCGGGCCTCGCCCTGGAAGTGGGCCATCTCACGGTCAACTCCGACGGCCGCCCCTGCCACTGCGGCAGCCGGGGCTGTCTCGACGTGGAGGTCGACCCGCTCGCCTTCCTCGCGGAGGCGGGCCGCACCCCGGGCCCCGAGGTCTCGCTGCTCCAGCAGTCCAAGGACCTGCTCCGTACGGAGTACACGGAACTGGCCGTACGGGCGGCCGCGGAGGCCCTCGTCGACCGCCTGGGCCTCGGCCTCGCGGGACTGGTCAACATCCTCAACCCGGACCGCATCATCCTCGGCGGACTCCACCAGGCACTGCTGGCCGCCGCACCGGACCGGCTGCGCGCGGTGGTCGCCGACCGCAGCCTGTGGGGACGCAGCGGGGGAGTACCGATCCTCCCCTGCACCCTGGACCACAACTCCCTCGTCGGCGCGGCCGAGCTGGCCTGGCAGCCGGTGCTCGACGACCCGCTGCGCGGACTCGCGGTGGGCGTCGGGGCCTAGGGCAAGCGGAGGCGGGCGGGGGCGAGCGGAAAAACCGCGTGGCCGTTCGGACGGCGGCTGTTACCGTCCGGCCATGACGATCACCCCCGCTGATGTACGCCTCGCCGCCGACCTGGCCGCCGACACCCTCGGCCGGGCCCTCGACGCCGACTGGAGCGTCAAGGCAGGCGGACTTGACTGGGACTGCTGGGAAACCGCCGAGCACCTCATCGACGACCTGTTCTCCTACGCCGTCCAACTGGCCTCGGAACGCACCGACATCGACGTCCCGTTCCGCTACACCCAGGAGACCCCCGGCGCCCCCGGGAACGCGGTGCGCGTCGAGCGCGAGGCGGGCGTGCCGGGGCTGCTCACCGCGCTGGACTCGGCGGCCGGGCTGCTGTACGCCGTCACCACCGTCAAGCCGCCCGAGGCCAGGGCGCACCACACCTTCGGCGTGGCGGACCCCGAGGGGTTCGCCGCCATGGGGGTGATCGAAACCCTCGTGCACACCCACGACTTGGCGACCGGGCTCGGCGTCGGCGACAGCTGGCAGCCGCCCGCCGACCTGTGCGCCCGCACCCTGCACCGGCTCTTCCCCGACGTACCCGCCGACACCCCGCCCTGGCCGACCATGCTCTGGGCCACCGGCCGGGGCGAACTCCCGGGCCACGAGCGCCGGGACAAGTGGCGCTGGTACGGCGAACCGCGCTGACCCCGGTCCCGCAACGGAGCAGACCGAACCCCCTCCCGTACTCCCGGGGAGGTACGCGAACAGCAGCCGGCCGCACGACGACCCGCACCCCCTCCCGGGGCCACTCTCGGTAGCAGCAGAGCACCACCCCACCGCTACCGAGGAGCTGAACCGAGATGAACACCCTGGCGCACGCAGGCGGGCCCGGCCCGTGGATGCTGCTCTTCCCGCTGTTCTGGGCGGCCGTCGTGATCGGCGGCATCGCCCTCCTGCGCCGCACGGTCCGGCGCGGCCGGGGACGTGGCCCGGGCGGGCCGCCGTGGATGGCGGGCCACCACCGTGGGCACGGCGAGCAGTCGCCGATCACCGTGCTCGGCCGCCGCTTCGCGACCGGCGAGATCGACGAGGACGAGTACTGGCGCAGGCTGTCCGTGCTGGACGAGCAGTTCGGCAGCACGGAGGGACCGCTCAAGGGCAAGAACGGCATGGCTTGATGCCGGTGTTGCCCGGTGCCGCCCGGCGCGGTCCGGTCAGCCCACAGGGGCCGACCGGACCTGCGCCGTGCGTTTCTTGCGGCTGTGTCCCCCGGGCGACGTGGACGTTGCCGGGGCCGCGGGGGAGTGGGTGGGCAGGACGAACCAGACGGTCTTGCCGTCCGCGCCCTGAGGACGTACGCCCCAGCTCTCGCTGACCGCCTCGACCAGGGAGAGACCGCGCCCGCCCGTGTCGGACGGCTCGGCCACGCGCAAAGTGGGCAGCCGGGGATCGTGGTCGTGGACGGAGACCGTGAGCCGGTCGAAGAGCAGCTCGATCTCCACGGTGCACGTCTTGTCCGGCTGGGCGTGCCGGTGCACGTTGGTCAGCAGCTCGGTGACACCGAGCGCGGCCTGGTCTATCAATGGGTCCAGATGCCAGTAGCGCAATTGCGCCGAAACGATCCTGCGGACTTGGCCGATCCGCGACGGCAGGGCTTGCAGCTCCACCGTGCAGTGCCTGCTGGGCTGGCTGGTCACGGCTGCGACTCCCCGATTGAGGTCGGAAGGCGGTCGAAGACGATCCGGTTCTGACAGGTACGAACCGGGCGGCGGGCTGGATCGCAGCGTCACCGCTCACGCACCCTGGGTGAGATATCGCCAGGGTGACCCAGCGGGTACCACTCCGCAACTCGCGTCGCTTCAGCCATCTGCGCCACGCAGGGAGGCGAGTCGGCGGCCGTCCGCCTCCGGCATGGTCAGCCGGTACCTGATGCCGTTCAGCCGGGCCACCAGATGCCCGTCGCCGACGGAGAACCAGGGCCGCCCCGCGGTGACCGACCCCAGCGGCGCACTGTCGATCACCTGACCGTCGCTCCTCAGCAGGGCCAGAGTGCCGTTCTGCACGACGACCTGCCCCGCCCTCGTCAGAGCGCGCGGCCACCGCTCTATCCGTACGCCCAGCACGCTGAAATCGGGCTCCGGCATTGCCTGTTCGCCCCCTTCCCGTGAAAACCCGGCTGTGTGCCTGCCCCCGTTCCTGCCCCCGCGTCCTGCTGGGCAGTCTGCATGGGGGAGGGCGCACGCACCAGGGGGAACGGCGCATCGGTGGGCGCACACCGCCGACTGCGCCCCCGGCCGCGCGGGACCGGTGACACAAGGGAGCCCTATGGCTGCCCAAAGTCAACGTTTGTGCAGGTAGGAGGCTTAAAGTGGCGTGTGCGGGAAAGCCGTGCCGCTCGCTCATGCCAACGGCACAGCAACCCCGCCCGGACGTCACACGGACGTACGCAATCGCACGGAACAGCACGAGGAGCGGCGCGGATGAGCATCAGCGACCCGGCAGGACACAGCAGCGGTGTTCCGGCCACCCGGCCCACCGCCGTACCCACCGTCGACGTGGACCACAGCGACCCCGAGTACCGGGCCTGGCTCAAAGAGGCCGTACGCAAGGTGCAGGCCGACGCGAACCGGTCCGCCGACACGCACCTGCTGCGCTTCCCGCTGCCCGAGCAGTGGGGCATCGACCTGTACCTCAAGGACGAATCCACCCACCCCACCGGCAGCCTCAAGCACCGGCTCGCCCGCTCGCTCTTCCTGTACGGGCTGTGCAACGGCTGGATCCGGCCGGGCCGTCCCGTCATCGAGGCGTCCAGCGGATCCACCGCCGTCTCCGAGGCGTACTTCGCGAAGCTGATCGGGGTGCCGTTCATCGCGGTGATGCCGCGCACGACGAGCGCCGAGAAGATCCGGCTCATCGAGTTCCACGGCGGCCAGTGCCACTTCGTCGACGACTCGCGCAAGATGTACGAGGAGTCCGCCCGCCTCGCGGCGGACACCGGCGGTCACTACATGGACCAGTTCACCTACGCCGAGCGGGCCACCGACTGGCGCGGCAACAACAACATCGCCGAGTCGATCTACCAGCAGATGAGGCTGGAGCGCTACCCCGAGCCCAGCTGGATCGTCGCCACGGCGGGCACCGGCGGCACCTCGGCGACCATCGCGCGCTACGTCCACTACATGCAGCACGACACCTACATCTGTGTCCCCGACCCGGAGAACTCCTGTTTCTTCGACGGGTGGACCAAGGGTGACCCGCACGCCACCAGCGACTGCGGCTCGCGCATCGAGGGCATCGGCCGGCCCCGCATGGAGCCGTCGTTCGTCCCCGGCGCCATCGACCGCATGATGAAGGTCCCGGACGCGGCGAGCGTCGCCGCGGTACGGGCCCTGGACGCGGTACTGGGCCGCAAGGCGGGCGGCTCCACCGGCACCGGGCTGTGGAGCGCACTGAAGATCGTCGCGGAAATGGTCGAACAGGGCCGCACCGGCAGCGTGGTCACCCTGATCTGCGACCCCGGCGACCGCTACCTCGACAAGTACTACTCGGACGACTGGCTGGCCGAGCAGGGGCTCGACATCGCCCCGTACTCGGCCACCATCGAACAGTTCCTGGAGACCGGCGTCTGGCCCTAGGGTATGTCCGGCCGCTCGGCCAGCCGCTGGTCAAGTGCCCGCATCGCGTCGCGGAAGGAGCGCCCCACTCCGGGGCGCGCCGCCCGCAGCAGCAGGCGCAGCGGTGGCGGGCCGTCCACCGCCATCGTCCACTGCACCCGGGTCGCGGCGCCCGTCGGCCAGATCCGCCAGTCCTCCAGCATGGCGCGCACGGCCGGGGCGTTGGAGACGTCGACCCGGTAGGCGTACCGCTTCGACGGGTCGGCGGCCATGACGGTCTCCATGAACTTGGTGCCGCCCCGCAGATGCACCTCGCGGCCGCCCTCCTTCGGCCGGGCGAACGTCACCGCGGAGAACCAGCGCGGCCAGTCGGCGGTCTCCTCGGCGAGCGCCCGGTAGACGTCCTCGGGCGGTGCGGAGAGATCGGCGGCGAAGACCAGGGCGACGGGTGCGGACTCGACGAAGTCGAGCCCGACGTCCCGGAGTTGGCGGACCATGCGGGGTGTACCTCCGGATCGGTGAACGGGTGTTCGGTGGATCCTGTGCGTACGCGCAAAGGTAATTGACGTCACGTCAGTTGTCGTCGAGGTCCACGGGGTCGCTGGGGTTCCCGGCCACCACCAGGCCCGGCAGGTGCTCCGCCATCTCCTCGCGGGCCGCCGCCGGCAGCCCCTGGTCCGTCACGAACGTGTCCACCTGTGCCAGCGTCGCGAACGAACTCAGGCCCACCGTCCCCCACTTGGTGTGGTCCGCGACCACCACCACCCGGCGCGCCGAGTCCACCAGCCGCCGGTTGGTCTCCGCCTCCGCGAGGTTCGGCGTGGACAGACCCGCCTCCACGGATATCCCGTGCACCCCGAGGAACAGCACGTCGAAGTGGAGCGAGCCGATCGCCTGGTCCGCGACCGGACCCACCAGCGAGTCCGAGGGCGTGCGCACCCCGCCGGTGAGGACCACCGTCGCCGCCCCGCCACCGTCACCGGCCGACTGCCGCGCCGCATGGAACACGTCGGCCACCCGCACCGAGTTGGTCACCACCGTCAGATCCGGCACGTCGAGCAGGTGCCGGGCCAGGGCGTACGTCGTCGTACCGCCCGACAGGGCCACCGCACTGCCGGGCACGGCCATCGCGGCGGCCGCCCGCGCGATGTCCTCCTTGGCGGACAGCTCCAGCGCCGACTTCGCCTCGAACCCGGGCTCGTGGGTGCTCGCCTCGGTGACCGGCACCGCCCCGCCGTGCACCTTCTCGATGACGCCCTGGCGGGCCAGTGCGTCGAGATCGCGGCGGACCGTCATGTCCGACACGTTCAGCCGCCGGGTCAGTTCGTTGACCCGCACGCCGCCGCGCCGCCGTACCTCGTCGAGGATGAGGGCCCGCCGTTGTTCCGCGAGCAGGTTCTGATTCTCGGTCACTGCGGGCCCCGGTCCTTCTTCTGGTCGTAAGGGCTGCTCATCCTCCCACGGGCGGGGACGGGCCTCCACGGGTGGTGCGGCCGGGCTCCAGAGGGGCGTCCGGTGCGCACGAAGTGAAGGCGACTCGCGAAGAATGTGCGGCGGGCTGGGCAGGAGGGCCCGGTTCCGGGATGCTGAAATTCCGCCGCGCACCCCGCCGTACGTCCGCGAGAGCGAGCCCTCCAGTGTCCCCCTCCCCACCCCTCTCCCCACCCCCATCCGCCACGCCCTCCCCGGCCGGAGCCGACGGCCCCGCGCCCGCGCTCGAACTGCTCGTCCACGGCGTGGGCGGCGCCACCCCCGAGGAGATGCTCGGCGACCCCCGCACCGTCCGCGTCTCCGGCGACCACACCGCCGCCGTGTTCCGCCGCACCGAGGACGTGGGCGCCGAGGAACGGCCCGCCGACTACCGCGACAAGCCGGTCCCCGAGGCGTACGTCTGGTCCAACCTCACCTCCGGCAACGGCATCCGGGCCCTGTGGCTGCTGCTGCTCCCCTTCATGGTGGTCAACCTCGCCCACTGGATGCGGCCCAGCGACAACGGCCACCCCCGCCTCGTCCGCCTCTACGGCGTACTCGTCCGCCTGATCGCCGTCAGCCTCACCTTCCTGCTGGTCGGCGCCGCCTGCGAGGTCGCCCTCGACCTGACCGCCTGGCAGTGCGGCGGCTCGGCCGGCTGCTCCGGCGAGAAGTCCTGGCTCGGCTTCATGTCCGCCGCACACGGCGGCTGGTGGAGCCAGCCGGGACGCCGGATCGCCCTCGCCGCCCTGGTGCCCGCCGCCCTCACCGGACTGCTCTGGTACCTCTCGCACCGCACCTGGAGCGCCTACGAGTCCCAGCAGCCGCTGCCCACCCTCGGCGAGGACCCCGGATCCGCCCAGGGCCCCGCCCTCGGCCGCCCCGGCTTCTGGTACGGGCGCAGGCTGGTCGCCCGGCTGCGCGGCGCGCACACCGCAGCGGGCTTCCTCACCGTGGCCGCCGCCCTCACCGTCGCCACCGCCCGCTACGACCGCTCGGCCGACAACTCCCTCCTGGACGCGCTCGGTTGGGCCCTGCAAGCCGTGATCGCCGTCGGCGGTGTCGTCGTCATCTGGGTGATCTGCCGGCGCGGACGCACCGAAACCCGCTTCGACCTCGCCCTGGACCGCGCCCTGATCACCCTCCTCCCCGCCGCCGCGCTCACCGGCCTCGCACTGGCCGTGCTGTACGCGGGCTGGTCCCGGCCCGACTGGCGCTCCACCGGCCAACTCACTGGCGGTGCGAGGGGATTCGGGCTCCTCGCCCTCTCCCAGCTGGTCCTCGTCCTGGCCCTGGCGGCAGTGGCCCTGTTCCTGCACCACCGCGCGCCCATCGCCCGTACCGCCATGCGCGGACTCGGCGGACCGGCCGTCGCCATGCTGGCCTGCGCGCTCGGCGGCGTCATGTCCGGCGGCGTCGCCCAGCGGGTGGCCGACTGGCTCGACGGATCCGGCACCCCCGGCATGGGCACCGGCCCCGCCGACGAGGTCGCGGGCCCACCGGTGCTGCTGACCTGGCAGGCCTCAGTGATCCCGCCGATCCTGCTGGTACTGCTCCTGCTGGCGGTGCGCTACGGAATCCGCACCTGGCGCACCCGCAACGCCCTGGGCCCCGTCGTCGAGGCCGCCTACCCGGGCGAGACGCCGGACCCGGTCCGTACCGGCCGCATCGCGCTGGCCCGCGCCGCGGCCGCACTCACCGACTTCGCCCCCCGCATGATCGCCGTGCTCTCCGGCTCCGCACTGCTGCTCGGCGGCGTCGCCCTGCTCGGCGCCTATCTGTACGACGAGGTGCCCGGCCGGGCCGCCAGGGACATGCCCGCCCCCGTCGAGGCACTCACCCACACCTCGCAGGCCCTCGGCTCCTGGCTGATCGGCTTCGGCTTCCTGCTCTTCGTCACCTGGGGCAGGCGCGCCTACCGCGACCCCAAGGCGCGGCGCACCATAGGGATCCTGTGGGACGTCGGCACCTTCTGGCCGCGCGCCGCCCACCCCTTCGCCCCGCCCTGCTACGCGGAACGCGCCGTCCCCGACCTCACCTGGCGGATGGCCACCTGGACCGACCGCACCGGCGGCCGGCTCGTCATCTCCGGCCACTCCCAGGGCAGCGTGCTCGCCTCCGCCGCCGTCTGGCAGCTCCCGCACCCCACCCGGCGCCGGGTGGCCCTGCTCACCTACGGGGCCCCGCTGGAGCGGCTGTACGGGCGCTGGTTCCCCGCCTACTTCGGGCCCTCCTGCCTGCGCAACCTGCACGACGAGGTCGACTGCTGGCGCAACCTCTGGCGGCACACCGACCCGATAGGAGGCCCGGTCCGCGTCGTGCCCGACGAGGGCCGCCACCCGGTGGACCACGACGCGCTCCTCGACCCGCTCGCCTACGGCCGCACCCGCGAACAGCCGCTGCCCGCACCGATCCTGGGCCACTCCGAGTACCAGGCCGACCCCGAGTTCGCCATCGAGCGCGACAAGCTCCTGGCACGGCTGCCGGGACCGGAACTGCCCAGGCAGAGCACGGGACCGACCGGCCCCGACGCCAACAGTGCCGGGAATCAGGGCAGTTCGGGCAGGTCGTCCGGGTAGAGCAGAGTCAGGTCGTCGGTGGACACCTCGGTGAACTGGGCGACCCGGCCCGCGTGCCGCTCCACCATCGACTCGAAGGTCTGCCGCGCGGTGCGCCCGTTGCCGAAGGCGGGCCCCTTGGGCAGCGCCGTGAAGTACTTCAGCAGCGCTTCCGGGGTGCCCGTGCCGAGGCGGTACTCGTGGTCGTCGGCCTGCTGCTCCACGATCCGCAGAAGTTCATCCGGCTCGTAGTCGAAGAAGGTGATGGTCCGTGAGAACCGGGACGCCACACCGGGGTTGACCGTGAGGAAGCGTTCCATCTCCGCCGTGTAGCCCGCGACGATCACCACCACCGCGTCCCGGTGGTCCTCCATCAGCTTCACCAGGGTGTCGATGGCCTCCTTGCCGAAGTCCCGGCCCGAGTCCTCCGGCGACAGCGCGTACGCCTCGTCGATGAACAGCACCCCGCCGCGCGCCCGCTCGAACGCCTCCTGGGTGCGGATCGCCGTCGACCCGATGTGCTCGCCGACCAGATCGACCCGGGACACCTCCACCAGGTGCCCGCGCTCCAGGACCCCCAGCGAGGCCAGGATCTCGCCGTACAGCCTGGCCACCGTCGTCTTGCCGGTGCCGGGGGAGCCGGTGAAGACCAGATGGCGGCGGACCGAGGCGGCCTTGAGGCCGGCCTCCAGGCGGCGGCGCCCGATCTCGATCATGTCGGTGAGGGCGCGCACCTCCTTCTTCACGTTCTCCAGGCCCACCAGCGCGTCGAGTTCACCGAGCACGGACTGCGAGTCCCGGCTGGGCTCGGCCGGCACCGGGGGCGCGCTGCGGGCGGGCTGCGGGGCGGGGATCGTCGAAAGCAGTCCGGGGGTCTGGGTGGCGGTCAGCGTCACCGGCGGCGGCTCGGGCGCGGTCCGCACCGCGCTCTCGTCGCTGGTGCAGTCCTCGGCGACGGGGCCGTCCTCGGCGAACTCGTAACCCCCGCGCGCGCACCGCTCGGTGCGGCACCGGGTCAGCGTCGTACGGCAGCCGTCCATGACGTGGAAGCCGTAGCCGCTGCTGCCGGTCACCCGGCAGTTGTGGAAGGTGCCGCGCCCCTCGGCGGACACGTAGAAGCCCGACTCGGCGGGCGAGGTGATCGTGCAGCGTTCTATCCGGGGGTCGGCGCCCTTGGTGACGATGACGCCCGTCTGGACGCCGTCGATGGTGCAGCCGGAGAGGGTGCCGCCGCTGCCGTGGTCGCGGAACCAGGCGCCGGTGGACGCCTCCTTGATCCGGCAGTCGTCGAGCTGCGCGGTCGCCCCGTCGCTCACCGAGACGGCCGTGTTGCGGACCTGGCTGAGATCGCTGTCGATGACGTCCGCGCGCGAGCCCCGGTCCAGTACGAAGATCGCGTCCGGCACGTCGTGCACCCGGCAGGAGTCCAGCACGACGGTGGCGCCGTCGCTCACCCAGACCGCCGGGTAGTCGCCCGTACTGTCGTGGATCTCGCACCCGTTGGCGTCCACCCGGGTGCCCGGGTCCCACACCGACAGACCGTTGCGCCCGAACCGGCGCACCGTGGACCGCGACAGCGTCAGCACCGCACGGCCGCGCAGGTCCAGGGCGTTCTCCGGGATGTCGTGGATGTCGCAGTCGGCCAGCGTCAGCACCGCGTCCGTGTCGAGGGTCACCCCGTCCGCCGAAGTCCGGTGCACCGAGCACTCGGTGAGGTGCCCGGCAGCGCGCGAGGTCACCTGCACCCCGGTGCCCTTCACCTCGTACACCTCGCAGCCGATCGCCTCGACCGCGCTGCCCTCGCCGGTCACCGCGAGCCCGGAGCCCGACGTGTGATGGATCTTGCAGCGCTCCAGCCGCGGATGCGCGCCGCCACTGACCGACACCCCGGCCTGACCCGCCGCGAGCACCTCGCACTCCTCGAAGAGCCCGCCCGCGCCGTCCAGCACGCCGATGCCGACGCCGCCCGGGTTGTCGATCACACAGCGCCGCACCGTCGGCCTGGCCGCGCCCCGCACCTCGATACCGACGGCCGACCTGGTCACGATCCGCAGCCCGTCCAGCTCGGGGGTGCCGTCCTCGACCAGCAGGGCGGGCGCCGCCGAGTCCTGCCCCTCCAGACACAGATCCTGTACGACGGCGGAGGCGCGCACCGTCAGCGCGACGCCGTCCACCGGCGCGATCCGCACCGACCCCGGGGCGCCCTCCGGGGCGCGCAGCGTCACCGCGCGCCGTACGACGAGGTTCTCCCGGTACGTGCCGGGGGCGATGGTGAGGACGTCGCCGTCCCCCGCGGCCTCCAGGGCAGCGGCGAGGGAGTCGTACTCACCCGTGCGGCGCCGCCACCTGGAAGTTCCGGAGTGCGTCACCTGGACCGTGCCCTGTGCCATGGCGTTGCCGTGCCCCCACCTCGTACGTCCCGCGAATTCGCGTCGATCTCGCTGCACCACCGTAGCGCGCGCGAGAAGCGGGAGTTGACCGGTTGGGGGCGGCGTCAGCCGCCGGTGCCGGTGCGGCCCCATTCCGGGCCGACCTTCGCCCACGCCCGGTCGAGACGCGCGTACCGCCGCAGGGTGAGCCGACGTACGACCAGCAGCCTGGCGGCGTGCGCGAAGGACGCCACCGAGGCTGCCGCGGCGAAGCCGGTCAGGGCGGCCCGGGCGACGGCCGTGGCACTGTCCGCGGGGCGGCCGACGAGCCTGCCCTGCCGGTCGGTCCACAGCGGGAGGGTGTCGCCGGGCCGGGCCTTGCCGCGGACCGTGGTCACCCGGCCGGTGTGCTGCTGTCCGTCGTACGCCGTCCAGCGGGCCCGCACCGAGACCGGGCCCACGTAACCGGTGCTCACCTCGGCGTCGCCACCGATCCGCCGCGCGTGCGCGGGGTCCAGCACCACACCGGTCGTCGCGTGCCGCTCCTGGTGCTGGACCCGCACCTGCTGCTGGAGCCGGGCGTCCGCGCGCAGCCCGGCGTACAGCCCGGCCGCCGGGGCGACGAGGACGATCAGCAGGACGGCGGCCAGCGCCACCCAGGCCTCGGCCCGGTCGGTCCGGCGGCACAGCGGACTGTGCCGCCAGCGCCAGACCCCTGAAGCCGTACCGCGCCCGGGCTTCGCCGCCCGCTCGTGGGGCGGGTGCCCCGCACCGCTCCCCGTCGGACCGACCGCTGCTCCCACAGTTCCGCACCCCTTCCGCGCCCGCCGTTCAACGCGCCTTCCGTACCGGCGAGTTCCCGCGAGAGGTGGGGCTCATGCGGCGGCGTCAGGAGGTGAGGATCGTGACCGGGTCGCCGATCCGCAAGACGCCCGTGTTCTCCGGGACGAGGTACTGGCCGAAGACCAACTGGCCGTCGATCCTGCGGTGACCGGCCAGCGTGCGCAGCGGCTCCTTGCCGCGCCCGGCGGTGCGCTGGTCGGTCGTGGTGACGACGCAACGGCCGCACGGCTTGGCCACCCGGAAGGACACCTCGCCGATCTCCAGGCGCCGCCAGCCGTCCTCCGCCCAGGCGGCAGGGCCGTCCAGGACCACATTCGGCCGGAACCTGTTCATCGGGAGAGGGCCCTCGTCGGGCAGAGCGCCCTGCGCGATCAGCGAGTTGAGGGCGTCGAGCGACGCCAGGGTGGTGACCAGGAGCGGGAAGGCGTCGGCGAAACTGACCGTCTCGCCCTCGCGCGCGAAGTCCGGGTCGATGGGGCGGCGGTGCTCGGGGGCGTCCATGTGCGTCAGCCGGGCCCCGGTGCCGAGGTAGTCGCTCAGCCACGCGTCGGCCGCCGGACCGGCGGAAACCGCCTCGTACTTGGTGCCGAAGAGGACGACCGGGTCCGTCCCCACCGGCTCGGGAACCGGTACGTCCAGCGGGTCGAGACCGGGTGCGGACAGCCGGACCGCCCCGCCCGGCAGTGCCTGCGCCGACGCCAACGCGAGCCTCGGCTGCTCGCGTTGGGTGATCGCCCTGCCCTCGGGGTCGGTGACGAGCCAGCGGCGGTCCCCGGCGGGCCCCCACGGCTCGATCGCGGTCTCCGGCGGCGCGGAGCCCCCCAGTGCCTTGACCGGATAGATGTGCAACGCGTGCACCGATGCGTGAACAGAGTTCGCCATGTGCTCATTTTGCCAGCACGTGCGGCAGCGGGCTCGGACACCTGTCCGAGCCCGCTGATGCCTCCGGCGCGCGGTCGTGCCTGCCGACCGCCGTGCGTCAGTAGCCGCTGCCGCCCTGCTGCGGGTACTGACGGTTGTACGGGTCCTCGTACGGCGCTCCGGCCTGCACGGGACGCGGGGCCACGGGGCGCATCGCCTCGTACCCGCCCGGCGCGACGGGGCGATGCGGCTGCTGGCCCTGGGCCATCGGCCGCTGGGGCTGCTGCCGTTGCGGCTGTACGGGCTGGGCGCCGGGGTAGCCGCGCGGCGGGCCCGCCTGCTGCGGGATGTAGGGCACCGGTGCCTGCTGGAGCTGCGGCACGGGAGCCTGCTGGAGGTGCGGCGCCTGCTGGTACTGCTGCACGGGCTGCTGCTGTGCGCCCGGCTGCGGGTAGCCGTAAGCGGGCTGCGGGTGGGAAGGTGCGGCCGGCAGTGCGGGGAGTGCCGACGGGAGGGCCGGCAGGTAGCTGTTGCCGGTGTCGTACATGGCGGGCACCCGGATCGGGGCGATCTGGGGCGTACCCCGCTCGGCGACGAGGGAGTCGTAGATCGGGGTGTCCGGGAAGGACGGCGCGGAATAGTAGCCGCCGCCATATGTGGAGCGGGGGGAGGTCATGGCAATAAGTTAAGCCCAAGATGTTCTGGATGGGGAGCCCGGTAAGAGGGTTGTTTTGCGTGTTGTGCGTGGCCCTGGGTCACTAATCAGAGCGAAATTGGGAAAATCGGTCGTCTTGTAGCGTTCGGATCGTGTAAGGAACGGTCCATTTCGACTCGTGTTGGGGGCAAGCATGTCCATGCTTAAGGGAACCAATGTGCCGGTGCCGGCACAGTCCGTGCGGGTCGAGGTCGGCCGTGGGTCGGGGCCCGGAGTGCCGGAGGTGGACGCGTCCGCGCTGCTCCTCACCGGCGGCCGGGTGCGCTCGGACGCCGACTTCGTCTTCTACAACCAGCCCGCCCACGGCTCCGGCGCCGTCCGCTACGAGGGCAAGCAGCCCGGCGCGGGCGGGGTGGTGACGGACACGCTGACCGTCGACCTCGCGCGCGTGGAGAGCGCCGTGGAGACCGTGGTGGTGGCCGCGTCGGCCGACGGCGGCAACTTCGGCCGGGTGCCCGGACTGTACGTACGGGTGCTCGACGCGGCCAACGGGACGGAGCTCGCCCGCTTCGACAGCCGGGACGCCACCGTCGAGACCGCGTTCGTGCTCGGCGAGCTCTACCGGCGGCAGGGCGCCTGGAAGTTCCGTGCGGTGGGCCAGGGTTACAGCAGCGGACTCGAAGGACTGGCGACGGACTTCGGCATCACGGTCGACGAACCGCAGCAGGCCGTACCGCCGCAGCTCACGCAACCCGCACCGGCACAGCCCACGCGGCCCGCAGCGCCCGCACCGCCGCAGCCCTCGTACGTTCCGCCGTCCCAGCAGGACACCCAGCCCTACCCGGCGCCGCTGGCGCCGCCCGCCCCGGCGCCCGCGCCCGCCCCCGCTCCGGCGCCCGCTCCCGTACGCCTGACCAAGGTCACGCTCACCAAGGCGTCCCCGACGGTCTCCCTCGCCAAGCAGGGCGGCACCGGCGGCGCGATGCGCGTCAACCTCAACTGGGAGTCGCGCAAGCAGTTCAAGGGCTGGGGCAGCAAGCTCGGCCGGGCGATGGCCGTGCATTCCGACCTCGACCTCGACCTGTGCGCCCTCTACGAACTCACCGACGGCCGCAAGGGCGTGGTGCAGGCGCTGGGCAACGCGTTCGGCGCGCTCAACCAGCCGCCGTACATCCTCCTCGACGGTGACGACCGCACCGGCGCGGTCAGCACCGGCGAGAACCTCACCGTCAACCTCGACCACAAGGCCCAACTGCGCCGCGTGCTCATCTTCGTGACCATCTACGAGGGCGCCCGCTCCTTCGCCGACCTGCACGCCACGGTCACCCTCACCCCGCAGAACGGTGCCCCGATCGACTTCTCGCTCGACGAGTGCACCGTGCCCTCCACGGTCGCCGCCCTCGCCCTGATCAGTTACGAGAACGGCGATCTGACGGTCCGCCGGGAGGCCCAGTACCTGGTGCCGCAGCGCGGAGTCAGCCCGCAGCGCACCGTGGACCAGGCGTACGGCTGGGGCATGAACTGGACCCCCGGCCGCAAGTAGCACGGGTACGGGAAGCAGTACGCGCGGGTTCAGCGGTCCGGCGCGGCCTCGGGACGGGAGTACGTACGCCCCTTCCAGGCCGCGCCCCGCCCCCGGTAGTGCTGCACCGCCGAGTCCACCGTCATCAGCGTGTACAGCAGCGCGGTGAACGGCAGCAGCGGGGCCAGCGCCACCGTCTGCCGGTAGTAGCGCAGCATCGGCACGTACGTGCCCGCCATCACCAGCCACGCCGCCAGCCCCGCCCAGCCCGCCGCCGTGTCACCCGTGATCAGCCCCGTGGCCAGGGCGTACGGCGGCACCAGGTAGACCAGCGCGAGACCCACGACCGTTCCGAGCAGCAGCAGCGGATTGTGCCGGAGCTGGGCGTACGCGCTGCGCGAGACCATCCGCCACAGATCGCCGAGGTGCGGATAGGGGCGCACGCTGTCCACCCGCTCCGCGAGCCCCAGCCAGATCCGCCCGCCGGTGCGCCGTACCGCACGGGCCAGGGACACGTCGTCGATCACCGCGCCCCGGATCGACTCGGGCACCTTGGCGCGCACCGCCGCCTCCGTCCGCAGCAGCACACAGCCGCCCGCGGCGGCCGCGGTGCGGCCCCTCGCCCGGTTCACCCACCGGAACGGATACAGCTGGGCGAAGAAGTACACGAAGGCCGGGACGAGCAGCCGCTCCCAGTCGCTGGCCACCCGCAGCCGGGCCATCAGCGACACCAGGTCGAAGCCGCCGCCGTGCGCGGCGGCCACCAACTCCCGCAGGCTGTCCGGCTCGTGGGCGATGTCGGCGTCGGTGAGCAGCAGGTACTCCGGGCGGCTCGACCGGCCCAGCTCGATCCCGTACCGCACCGCCCACAGCTTTCCCGTCCAGCCGGGCCCCGGTTCGCCGGGGGAGACCACCGTCAGCGGCAGCCCGCCGTACTGGAAGGACAGGGAGCGGGCCAGCTTCCCCGTGCCGTCGCTGCTCCCGTCGTCGACCAGGATCACCTCGGCCCCGCCCGGATAGTCCTGCGTCAGCAGGGAGGGCAGGCTGCTCGGCAGGACGGCCGACTCGTCCCGGGCGGGCACGACCACCACCACGTACGGCCACTCTCCCCTGGCGGGCTCGACGCGCGGCGGCAGCCGCTGGTCCGTCCGCCAGAAGAAGCCCTGGCCGCACAGCAGCCACAGCCAGGCGGCCAGCGATCCCACAGCGATCCACGCGATGACGCTCACCCGTCGCAGTCTGCCGCAGGAGGGCCGGCTTCCGGGGGTGGAGGAGGCCTCCCGGGTACAAATGCAACCGTCCTTTAAGGTGACTGGGTGAAGATCGCGCTGATGGACTCCGGAATCGGCCTGCTGGCGGCAGCGGCGGCAGTGCACCGTCTGCGGCCCGACGCGGACCTCGTCGTCGCCTCCGACCCGGACGGCATGCCCTGGGGACCCCGTACGCCCGAGGACATCAGGGAGCACGCGCTCGCCGTCGCCGGAGCGGCCGCCGCGCACCGGCCCGACGCGCTGATCATCGGCTGCAACACCGCCACGGTGCACGCCCTGGACGCGATCCGCGCCGAACTGGAACCCCGGATCCCGGTCATCGGCACCGTCCCCGCGATCAAGCCGGCCGCCGTCGGCGGCGGCCCCTTCGCCATCTGGGCCACCCCGGCCACCACCGGCAGCCCCTACCAGCGCGGACTGATCCGCGACTTCGCGCACGGCGTCGACGTCACCGAGGTCCCCTGCCCCGGCCTCGCGGACGCCCTGGAGACGGCCGACGAGGCGGCCATCGACCGGGCGGTGGCCGCGGCGGCCGCCCGCACACCCAGGGATGTAAGGACCGTCGTCCTGGGATGCACCCATTACGAACTCGTCGCCGAACGCATCCGGGCCGCCCTCCAGCAGCCCGGCGCCGCTCCGCCGGCCCTGCTCGGCTCTGCGGAAGCGGTCGCCGCGCAAGCACTTCGCCGGACCGGCGCCGAACCCGCCCCGGCCGCCGACCCCCGCTCCCACCTCACGGTTCTCCTCAGTGGCCGGGAGTCACCCACGCTGCCCGCCCCTGCTCTGGCCTATGCCGAGGGGCGTCTGCTGGCTGCCATGAACGCGGATCGTGAGTACGCTGCTTCACATGAGGGACATCCCCGGAGCTGACGGCCTGCCGCCCGAGACCGCCCCCGCGGCCTGGACCGGACGGGCGACCAACCGCGCACAGTGGCTGCTCTCCGCCTCCGGTGCGGCCTTCCTCGCCCTCGGCATCGAGCTGGCCGTCGACTCCTCGTGGGTCTCCGGCATCATCCCGCTCCTGATGGCCGTCGTCGGCTGCGTCCTGGTCGGCATGATGGTGCTCTTCGGGACGCTCGCCTTCGTGCACGTCGCCGTCAAGGTCGACGACAACGCCCTGGAAGTGCGCTGCGGCCACATGGGCCTGCCGCGCCGCCGCATCCCCCTCTCGCACGTGACCGCCGTGGAGTTCGCACCCCGCGTCACCCCGCGCCAGTGGGGCGGCTGGGGCTACCGGTGGCGGCCCGAGCAGGGCACCGCCGTCGTGGTCCGGCGGGGCGAGGGAGTGGTGCTGCGCCTCGGCGACGGCCGCACCTTCACCGTCACCGTCGACGACGCGGCGGGCGCGGTACGGGCCGTGCGCGACCGGCTGCACCTCAACCCGGGGACCACCGGGCCGGGGGCCTGACCGCTCGGTCTCGTCCGGTACGTATCGCTCGCTCTAGTCCGCTACGTCTCGCTCGTCCTGGCCCGGTTCGTCGCCGGGCTGGAGCCGCGCCGACGCCAGGCCCGCGAGCAGTGCCGCACCCGCCGTCACCGGGGTGAAGCTCAGCGCGTTGCCGATGCTCGCCAGGGCGGCCAGTGCAGTCAGGGCCGCGCCCGCCGTGAGGACGACCGGAGTGGCCCTGGGTGAGCGCCACAGCCCGTACAGCAGCCAGCCGAAGGCCGCCGCGAGGAGCAGTACGCCCGGCAGCCCCTGCTCGGCCGCCTGCTGGAGGGCCGCCGAGTGCGGTTTGCCGTCCGAGCCGACCGACTGGCGGGTGGTCGCGCTCAGGGAGCCGAACCGTTCGGGGCCGACCCCGAGCACCGGGTTGTCCTTCGCCATGGCGAGCGCTTCCTGCCACAACTCCACCCTGTTCCGGGTGAGTTGACCCTCCAGCGACACCGTCAGCCCCTCCGGGAGCACGTCCTCGGCGACCGCCCACGACGCCCCGGCCACCAGCACGGTGGCCATCGCGAGCCCCGCCAGGCCGAGCAGCCGCCGGCGCATCCGCAGCGCCGCCAGCGAGCACAGCAGGACCCCGAGTGACGCCGCGAACCCGGCCACCGACCCCATCGCGAGCGCCACTCCCGCCACGGCCAGCGCCACCAGCCGCAGCAGTATTCGCAGCGCCGGCGTGCTCGCCGCCCCCGCCGCACAGCACGCCGCTCCCGCCGCCAGCACCAGCAGCGCCGCCGCCGCACCCGTGTGCCCCGGGGCGGGGAACGCGATCGATCCCGGCATGCCCTCCCGGGAGGCCAGCGCGAGCCCCAGCGCGCCGAGCGCGAGACCGGTGGCCGCCAGTACGGGCAGCAGCGTGCCGAAGATCCGGCCGCACGCGTACCCCGCCGCGACCGCCAGCACCGCGAGCAGCACTCCCTCGGGTCTGGCATCCCGTCCGGCCGCGGAGACCAGCGACCAGACCGCGCAGCCGCCCAGGACCACGACCCCGGCCGCCTCGCTCAGCCGCCGGCTCTCCCGCGCCTGTGGTGCGGTCCGCATGGTGTCCACTTCCCGTCGCCCCCCGACCTTGACGGGCCCCGCCCGCAGCGGCCGGAACTGGCCGCGGGGCAGGCACTGGCGGACACGGTAACGGCAGTGGTGGGTGTTTGTGGACGTATCGCACAGGATCGTGCAGGAACGATGCTTCGGCGCCGCGGTACCGCCCTGCCCGTGCCGGGCCGCTCACCGTAGACTCCGCCGGGTGAGCACCACCATCACCCCCATAGATCAGCCGGAATCGGCCCCGGACGCCCCCCGCAAGGGGCTTTCGCGACTGCCCGTACGGCTGCTGCGGCCCGCCGCTGCCGCCGTCTCCGGACTGCTGCTGTACGCCAGTTTCCCGCCCCGCCCGCTGTGGTGGCTGGTGCTGCCCGGCTTCGCCCTGCTCGGCTGGTGCCTGTACGGGCGGCGGCTGCGCGCGGGCTTCGGGCTCGGACTGATCGCGGGGCTCGGCTTCCTGCTGCCGCTGCTCTCCTGGACGGGCGAGGAGGTGGGCCCGGTCCCGTGGCTGGCGCTCACTCTTCTTGAGGCGCTGTTCCTCGGCTTCGTCGGCATGGGCGTCGCCGCCGTCTCGCGGCTGCCGTGGTGGCCGGTGTGGGCGGCCGGGCTGTGGGTCGTGGGGGAGGGGTTGCGGGCCCGCTTCCCGTTCGAGGGCTTCTCCTGGGGGAAGATCGCGTTCGGGCAGGCCGACGGGGTGTTCCTGCCGCTGGCCGCGCTCGGCGGGACGCCCGCGCTCGGGTTCGCCGTCGCGCTGTGCGGGTTCGGGCTGTACGAGGCGGTGCGCCAGTTCCGCACGTACCGCAGCACCGGGGCCGTGCCCCGCGCGGGCGTCGCGACGGCGGCCGTCGCCGTCCTCGTACCGCTGGTCGCGTCGCTGGCCGCCCGCCCGCTGCTGGACGACTCCGCCGAGGACGGCACCGCCACCGCCGCCCTCATTCAGGGCAACGTGCCCCGCCTGGGCCTGGACTTCAACGCCCAGCGCAGCGCCGTCCTGAAGAACCACGCCAACCGCACCGAGCAGCTCGCCGCCGACGTGCAGGCCGGGAAGGTGCCCAGGCCCGACTTCGTCGTCTGGCCGGAGAACTCCTCCGACCTCGACCCGTACCGCAACTACGACGCCAAGGACCTCATCGACCACGCGGTCAAGAAGATCGGCGTCCCGGTGGCCATCGGCGCCGTCCTCACCCCCGAGACCGGCCCGCTGCGCAACACCCTCATCCAGTGGGACCCCAAGCAGGGCCCCGTCGACACCTACGACAAGCGGCACATCCAGCCGTTCGGCGAGTACATGCCGATGCGCGACTTCGCCCGGATCTTCAGCTCCGACGTCGACCGGGTGCGCCGCGACTTCGGCCCCGGAAAGAAGGTCGGCGTCTTCGACATGGCGGGCACCAAGGTCGGCCTGGTCACCTGTTACGAGGCCGCCTTCGACGACGCCGTGCGCGACACCGTGGTGCACGGCGGCCAGGTCATCGCCGTACCCAGCAACAACGCCACCTTCGGCCGCAGCGAGATGACCTACCAGCAGCTCGCCATGAGCCGGGTGCGCGCCGCCGAGCACGGCCGGGCGGTCCTGGTGCCGGTCACCAGCGGCGTCAGCGCGGTCATCCAGCCGGACGGGAAGGTCGTCCAGCAGACCGGGATGTTCGTCCCCGACGCGCTCGTCGCGAAGATCCCGCTGCGGTCCTCGCTGACCCCGGCGACCCGGGCCGGCATCGCCCCGGAGGTCGCGCTCGGACTGCTCGGGGTGGCCGCGCTCGGCTGGGCGGCGGCCCGTTCGCTCGCCGCCAGGCGCGCTGCCAAGGGCACCTCCGACGTCCTTTAGGGTCGAGTCATGGCTACTCCCGACTTCATCAAGAACCTCCGCTCCACCGCAGGTCACCAGCTGCTCTACCTCCCCGGCGTGACCGCCGTCGTCTTCGACGACGAGGGCCGGGTGCTGCTCGGCCGCCGTTCCGACAACGGCGAGTGGTCGGTCGTCGGTGGCATCCCTGAGCCCGGGGAGCAGCCCGCCAGGGCGGCGGTGCGCGAGGTGTTCGAGGAGACGGCCGTGGAGGTCGAGGTCGAGCGGGTCGTCCTGGTGCAGACGCTGCGGCCGGTGCAGTACGACAACGGCGACATCTGCCAGTTCATGGACGTCACGGTGGCCTGCCGGGCGATCGGCGGCGAGGCCCGGGTGAACGACGAGGAGTCCCTGGAGGTCGGCTGGTTCCCGGTGGACGCGCTGCCCGAGATGCGGGAGTTCGCCACGTTCCGGATCAAGCAGGCCCTCGCCAACGAGCCGACCTGGTTCGCCCCCGCCGAGGACGAGGCGCAGGGCGTGGCGGGCGTGGGAGTCACGCCGGCGGGCCACTGACGGTACGGCACCCCGGGCGGGCCTCGGGGGCGGTGCGCACCGCCCCCGAGGGGCGGTCCCATACCCTCCAGCAGGGGTACGCCCCCACAGCCACAGCCTCGACGGCGTCCAGCGGACCGCCCGCCGACGCGGTGACGACGGCGGCGACCGCGCCCTCCACGAAGGGGGCGTCCAACAGGCGGGTGCCGGAGGGCAGTTCGCTCTCCTCGCCGTCCTCCGCGGCTTCCGCCGCCTCGGCCAGCAGGGCCTTCACCGTCAGTACGGCGCTGCCGAGGTCGGCCAGTACGGCCACGCCCGCGCCCCGGTCCACGGAGCGGGCGGCCCGCACGATCAGCTCGGAACTGGTCCCCAGCCCGCCGTCCGCGTCACCGCCCGCCGCCGCGACGGGTGCGGTCGGACCGCCGCCCGCCAGTCCCCGGGCGAGCCCGGCGACGGCGTCGGCCACCGCCGCGCTGTGCGACACCAGGACGATCCCGACGAGCTTCTCCTCCGAGAGGCCGACCGCGTTCATGCCGCCACCTCCGCGAGCGTACGGAGCAGGAGGGCGGCGGACGTGGCCC
Organism: Streptomyces sp. NPDC032721; assembly: GCF_055579625.1. Taxonomy (NCBI): domain Bacteria; kingdom Bacillati; phylum Actinomycetota; class Actinomycetes; order Kitasatosporales; family Streptomycetaceae; genus Streptomyces; species Streptomyces sp. NPDC032721. The sequence goes on from NZ_JBVIMX010000008.1 coordinate 279,645, forward strand.
CCGGGTCCTGGTGGCCGATGCTGCGCTCCCCGAGGTAACTCGCCCGCCCCTTGCGCGCCTGGAGCGGCACCGTGGCGAGAGCTCCCTGCCCGGCGGCATCGCGCGCGGCCCCGAAAGCGGCGGCCGCACCGTCCCCGGCCGCCTCCTCCAGCGCGTCCACGGCGGGCAGCAGCGCGTCCAGCATGGTCTTGTCCCCGGCGGCGGCCCCGCCCAGCTTCGCCACGGCGTCCACGCCCGCCCGCAGCGCCTGCGCGACCTCCGCCACCGTCACCTCGGGCCCGTCGCCCAGCGCCTTGCCCGTACGCCGCAGCAGCGTCCCGTACAGCGGCCCCGAGGCGCCGCCCACGGTCGAGATCAACTGCCGCCCCGCCAGGGCCAGTACACCGCCGGGAGTGCCGGGCGGCTCCTTCTCCAGCGCGGTGGCGACGGCCTGGAAGCCGCGCCGCAGATTGCTCCCGTGGTCGGCGTCACCGATGGCGGAGTCCAGCTCCGTCAACCGGTCGGCCTCGGCCTCCACGGCGGCGGCCGTCCCGCTCATCCACCGCTGAAAGAACGCGGAATCCAGCACCAATTCCCTCTCCGTACCCTCGTGTTGCCGAACACTCGCCACCTCAGCGCCCCCAGCGCAACGCGGCGGTCTGTACCGGCGCGTCCCACCACCGCAGCAGCTCCTCGTCGACCTGACACAGCGTCACCGAGCAGCCCGCCATGTCGAGGGACGTGACGTAGTTGCCGACGAGCGTACGGGCCACCGCCACGCCGCGCTCGGCAAGCACCCGCTGTACCTCGGCATTGAACCCGTACAGCTCCAGCAGGGGAGTGGCCCCCATCCCGTTCACCAGCGCCAGTACGGGGCCGGTCGGCCGCAGGTCCTCCAGTACGACGTCCACGGCGTAGTCCGCGATCTCCCGCGAGGTCATCATGGCCCGCCGCTCCCGCCCCGGCTCGCCATGAATGCCGACGCCCAACTCCAGCTCGCCCGAAGGAAGTTCGAAGGTCGGGCTGCCCTTCGCGGGCGTGGAGCACGCGCTCAGTGCCACGCCGAAGCTGCGCGCCGACCCGTTCACCTGCCGCGCCACCTCGGCCACCCGCTCCAGCGGGGCACCCTCCTCGGCGGCGGCCCCGGCGATCTTCTCCACGAACAGCGTCGCCCCGGTGCCGCGCCGGCCCGCCGTGTACAGGCTGTCGGTCACGGCGACGTCATCGTTGACCAGTACCTTTTCGACCCGGATGCCCTCCTCCTCGGCGAGCTCGGCCGCCATGTCGAAGTTGAGTACGTCCCCGGTGTAGTTCTTCACCACGAACAGCACGCCCTGCCCGGAGTCGACGGCCGCCGCGGCCCGCACCATCTGATCGGGCACCGGCGAGGTGAACACCTCCCCCGGACACGCGGCCGACAGCATCCCCGGCCCCACGAACCCCGCATGCAACGGCTCGTGCCCACTGCCGCCGCCCGAAACGATGCCCACCTTCCCGGCGACGGGCGCGTCCCGCCGCACCACGACCCGGCTCTCCACGTCGACGGTCAGCTCGGGATGCGCGGCGGCCATCCCGCGCAGTGCATCGGCGACGACGGTCTCGGGGACGTTGATGAGCATCCTCATGGGTGCGAACCTCCGGCAGGGATCAGCAGGTGGATTTCCGGGTGCCTGGACTTCGGGTGCCTGGACTTCGGGGCGCTGGTGAACGCCCCAAGTATCGCCCCGGGCCGCCTGGGTGAGCATCCCCGTCAGCCCTCCGCGAGCCCGCGTGTCTGCTCGTTGAGCACGTCGACGGTGCGTCGTACGTAGTCGGCGATGACGGCCAGTTCCTCCGGGCTGTAGCGGGCCATGACCGGGGCCATCGCCCGGGACAGGTCCTGGAGGGCGGCCACGGAGCCCGGTTCCCGGGGGAGCGCCTCGACCAGGGTGCGCCGGCGGTCGGCGGGGTCCGGAGAGCGGCGGACGTGCCCGCCCCGTTCGAGGCGGTCGATCAGACCGGTGGCGGCGCCCGAGGTGACACCGATCCGCTTGGCCAGCGCCCCGGCGGTGAGCGGGCCCTCCCGGCCGATCAGGCTCAGCGCGCGCTGATCGGCGGCGCTCAGCCCCAGCCGCCGCCCGACGGCCTCGTGGTAGAGCACGACCGCGGTGCTCAACTCGGCACCGAGACGGTTCCCTTCGGCGGTGGTGTGGTCGGCATCGGGCTTGTCGGGCACGGGGTGCGCTCCATGACTCAGGGTTTTCTCAGGGGTCCGAACTACTTCAGCCAGATAAGTATCTTACTAAGCTAAGAGAATGAATCCATCGCTCAACACCCTTCTCGCCACGCCCCGTTGGGCCGTGCGCTTCCACCTCCGTCACCTCCTCCCGGTCACCGCCCTGGGTCTCGTCCCTGCCGTCGAGCGCTTCGCCTCCCGGCTCGTCGACGAACTGCCCCGGCTGCCGCTGGAGGCACTCACCCTGGCCTTCCGGATCGCGCTGGTGCTGTACGTCGTCCACTGGGCGATCCGCAGGGACCCGGAGGTCTCCTGGAAGCGCGCCGACGGCCTCGCCGGGCGCGCCTCCGTCACGTACCTCCTGGGGCAGGCGCTGCTGCTGGCACTGGCCGTGTTCGTCTTCGACTTCGTGCCGGAGCAGCTGATCGCCCCGGCGGTCGGGGAGGAGGGCAGGCCCCTGTACTTCGCCTGGCTGCTGGCGGTCAAGAACCTCACCGTGATCCCCTTCACCCTGATCTGGATGGCGGGCGTCGTACGGCACTACGGCTTGCGGCCCACGCCCGCCGTACATCGCCACAGCTCCACGCCGTCGAAGTAGCCGGCGCTCGACCTGGGCGGGGGTGACCTGGGTGAGCTCCCCGGCTCCTCTACGACTCCTCGAACGCTCCCAGGATGCGTTCCGCAGCCATCGTCGCCGTCAACTCGCCGTCCCGCAGGGACTGTTCGATGTCCGGGGTGATCCGGCGCACCGCCGGATGCGCGTGCAGGCGGCCCAGGAGTTCGTCGCGGACCATCGCCCACGCCCAGTCCACCTGCTGCCCCGCCCGCTTGGCGGCCAGACGGCCCGAGGAGTCGAGGAGCGTGCGGTGCTGTTCCAGGCGGTCCCATACGGTGTCCAGGCCTGCGGATTCGCGGGCGCTGCAACTGAGTACCGGGGGAGTCCAGTTGGCGTCTGCGGGGTGCATCAGGCGCAGGGCGCCCGTGAGTTCGCGGGCCGCCGAGCGGGCGTCTCGTTCGTGCGGGCCGTCCGCCTTGTTGACCGCGACGACGTCCGCCAGTTCCAGGACGCCCTTCTTGATGCCCTGGAGCTGGTCGCCGGTGCGGGCGAGGGTGAGGAGCAGGAACGAGTCGACCATCTGGGCGACCGCCGTCTCCGACTGGCCGACACCGACCGTCTCCACCAGTACGACGTCGTAACCGGCCGCCTCCACGACCACCATCGCCTCGCGCGTCGCCCGCGCCACCCCGCCCAGCGTGCCCGCCGAGGGGGAGGGGCGCACGAAGGCCGCCGGGTCGACGGACAGGCGCTCCATCCGGGTCTTGTCACCCAGGATGGAGCCGCCCGTCCGGCTCGACGACGGGTCGACGGCGAGCACCGCGACCCGGTGCCCGAGCCCCGTCAGCATCGTGCCGAACGCGTCGATGAACGTCGACTTTCCGACTCCCGGCACCCCGCTGATACCGATCCTGCGGGCCGCACCCGCGTGCGGCAGCAGTTCGGAGAGCAGTCGCTGGGCCAGCTGCCGGTGGTCCGGGCGGGACGACTCGACGAGCGTGATCGCCCGGGCCACGAAGGCCCGCTTGCCGTCGAGTACGCCCTTGACGTACGCATCGAGGTCGATCTTCGGCGGCATCTCGGGGTCAGTCCTCGCTCGTCGTCAGCTCGTGTCCCAGGTCGGCGGCGAGCCGCGTCACCAGGTCGTACGCCGCGTCCGGGATCACCGTGCCGGGCGGGAAGACCGCGGTGGCGCCCGCCTCGTGCAGGGCGGGGATGTCCTGCGGCGGGATCACCCCGCCGACGACGATCATCACGTCCTCGCGGCCCTCCGCCGCCAGTTCCTCCCGCAGCGCCGGGACCAGGGTGAGGTGCCCGGCCGCCAGGGAGGAGACGCCGACGATGTGCACGTCCGCCTCGACGGCCTGCCGCGCCACCTCCGCCGGGGTCTGGAACAGCGGGCCGACGTCCACGTCGAAGCCCAGGTCGGCGAAGGCGGTGGCGATCACCTTCTGGCCCCGGTCGTGCCCGTCCTGACCCATCTTGGCGACCAGGATGCGCGGACGGCGGCCCTCCGCCTCCTCGAAGGCGTCGACCAGCGCGCGGGTGCGCTCCACGGAAGGGGACTCTCCTGCCTCGTTGCGGTACACACCGGCGATCGTACGGATCTGGCCCGCGTGCCGCCCGTACACCTTCTCCAGCGCGTCCGAGATCTCACCGACGGTCGCCTTGGCGCGGGCGGCGTTCACGGCCAGCGCCAGGAGATTGTCGTCGAGGCCCTGCGAGGAGCCCCGCTCGGCCGACTCGGTGAGCGCCCGCAGCGCGTCCTGGCAGGCCGTCTCGTCGCGCTCCGCGCGCAGCCGCTTCAGCTTGGCGATCTGCTGCGCGCGCACCGACGAGTTGTCGACCTTGAGGACGTCGATCTCCTCGTCGGTCTCCACCCGGTACTTGTTGACGCCGATGACCGGCTGACGGCCGGAGTCGATCCGCGCCTGGGTGCGGGCCGCGGCCTCCTCGATACGGAGCTTGGGGATGCCCGCGTCGATCGCCTTCGCCATGCCGCCGGCCGCCTCCACCTCCTCGATGTGCTGCCAGGCACGCCGGGCCAGGTCGTGCGTCAGCTTCTCGACGTACGCACTGCCGCCCCACGGGTCGATGACCCGGCCGGTGCCCGACTCCTGCTGGAGCAGCAGCTGGGTGTTGCGGGCGATGCGCGCCGAGAAGTCGGTGGGCAGCGCGAGGGCCTCGTCGAGGGCGTTGGTGTGCAGCGACTGCGTGTGGCCCTGGGTCGCCGCCATCGCCTCGATGCAGGTGCGCGGCACGTTGTTGAACACGTCCTGCGCGGTCAGCGACCAGCCCGAGGTCTGCGAATGGGTGCGCAGCGAAAGGGACTTGGGGTTCTTCGGGTCGAACTGCTTGACCAGCTTCGCCCACAGCAGCCGGGCCGCCCGCAGCTTGGCGACCTCCATGAAGAAGTTCATGCCGATCGCCCAGAAGAAGGACAGGCGCGGCGCGAACGCGTCCACGTCCAGGCCGACTTCGAGCCCGGCCCGCAGATACTCGACCCCGTCAGCGAGGGTGTACGCCAGCTCCAGATCGGCCGTAGCACCGGCCTCCTGGATGTGATACCCGGAGATCGAGATGGAGTTGTAGCGCGGCATCTTCTGCGAGGTGTACGCGAAGATGTCGGAGATGATCCGCATCGAGGGCTTCGGCGGATAGATGTAGGTGTTGCGGACCATGAACTCCTTCAGAATGTCGTTCTGAATGGTCCCGGCCAGCTTCTCCGGCGGTACGCCCTGCTCCTCCGCCGCCACGATGTACAGGGCGAGCACCGGAAGCACCGCACCGTTCATCGTCATCGACACCGACATCCGGTCCAGCGGAATGCCGTCGAAGAGCTGCCGCATGTCGTAGATCGAGTCGATCGCCACGCCCGCCATGCCGACGTCGCCGGTGACGCGCGGGTGGTCACTGTCGTAACCCCGGTGCGTCGGCAGGTCGAAGGCGACCGACAGGCCCTTCTGACCGGCCGCGAGGTTGCGCCGGTAGAAGGCGTTGGACTCCTCGGCCGTCGAGAAGCCCGCGTACTGGCGGATCGTCCACGGCTGGTTGACGTACATCGTCGGGTACGGGCCACGAAGGTACGGGGCGACGCCCGGGTACGTGCCGAGGAAGTCCAGGCCCTCGGTGTCCCTGCCGGTGTACAGCGGCTTGACCGGGATGCCCTCGGGGGTGTCCCAGACCAGGTCCTCGACGCTGCGGCCGGTCGACTCCTTGACGGACTCCTGCCACTGCTCCTCGGAGCCGCCGGCCGCCGTCGTACCCAGCTCGATCTGCGAGAAGTCGGGAATCCCGGCGGCGCCTGCGGATTTCATGGGGCTGCCCATCACTTCACTTCCATACGGTCGAGGACGGAGGTGAGAGTCGCCACCGCGTCCGAGCCCGCGAAGACGAACTCGTCCACGCCGGCACTCCGGTACGTCTCTTCGGCTTCCCCGGGACGGCCCGCCAGGAACACCGTCCGCGCGCCCGCCTCCTTGAGCGCCGAGGCGACGGCCGCCGCCTGCTCGGCGTAGAGCGCGTCGCTGGAACAGACACAGGCGACCGGGGCGCCGCTCGCGGTGAACGCGGCGGCCACGGTGTCCGCGTCCACCGTCACCGGGTCGTGCAGCGGGGCGATGCCGCCCGCCTGGAACAGGTTCGCGGCGAAGGTGACCCGCCCGGTGTGCGCGGAGGCCGGGCCGAGCGCCGCCAGGAACACCGAGGGCCGTGCGCCGGTCGCGGCCAGGTGCGCGTCCGAGCGGGCGCGCAGCGCCTCGTACGCCTCGTCGCGGCGCACCCGGGGCAGTCCCCCCGAAGGCCGCAGCGGCGCCGGGTCGCGGTCGACGGCACGCTCGGCGAGCTGCGGGAACTCGCTGACACCGGTGATGGGTTCGCGCCGCTTGGCGAGCGCCTTGCTCCGGCGCTCCCAGGTCGCGGCGATCCGCTCGCCGACGAGTCCCGACCGCAGCGCCTCGGCCTGCCCGCCCGCCTTCTCGATCTCCTGGAACCACTCCCAGGCCGCCGCCGCCAGCTCGTCCGTCAGCTGCTCCACGTACCAGGAGCCGCCCGCCGGGTCGACCACCCGGGACAGGTGGGACTCCTCGACGAGGATGGTGGAGGTGTTACGGGCGATACGCCGCGCGAAGGCGTCGGGAAGGCCGATCGCCTGGTCGAACGGGAGCACCGTCACCGCGTCCGCACCGCCCACCCCGGCCGCCATGCAGGCGATCGTGGTACGCAGCATGTTCACCCACGGGTCGCGGCGCGTCATCATCACCGACGACGTCACCGCGTGCTGCCGCTGCGCACCGGAGCCCGGGGCCCCGCAGGCCTCGGCGACCCGCGCCCACAGCCGGCGCGCCGCGCGCAGCTTGGCGATGGTGAGGAACTGGTCGGCGGTGGCCGCGTACCGGAACTCGACCTGGCCCAGGGCCGCGTCGAGGTCCAGACCGGCATCCGTGAGGGTGCGGAGGTACGCGACACCGGTCGCCAGCGAACAGCCGAGCTCCTGCGCGGCCGAGCCGCCCGCCTCGTGGTACGGCAGTGCGTCCACCACCAGGGCGCGCAGGCCCGGGTACTGACGGGCGGTCAGCCTGGCGAGCTCGGCGGCCGACGCGTCGAGCGCCGGGTCGTGGGAGCCGGTCCGGGCGGCGTGTCCCAGCGGGTCGGCGCCCAGGTTGCCCCGGGCGTCCTCGGCAGCCACGCCCCGGGCCTCGTACAGCCGGAGCAACTCCCGGGCCGCGGCGTCGGCATCGGCGCCCGCGTCCAGCGCCACGGCGGCCAGGTCGAGATAGACCCCGGCCAGTGCCTGCTCCAGGCCGGACACGGGAAGTCCCGTGCCGCCGACCGCGAGCCACAGCGAGGACACCCCGTTCTCCAGGTCGGCCAGTACGGCTTCGTTGGCGAGCGCGGGATCGGGCCGCTCGTGCCGCTGCCGTACGTCCCAGCCGCCGCCCGCCGTCGCCCCCGCGGGGGAGGAACCCCGGGTGAACGGGGCGAAACCGGGCAGCCCGGGACCGTCCGGGGAAGCACCGGTGTGGCCGGCCGTGTTGTCGGATGTGTACAGCGGGCGCGTCGTCAGCCCGTCGTCGAGGGAGGTGGAGAGGGCGTCTTCGGCCGCAGCTCCCGTGACGTTTTTACCCGATTTGCGCAGCACGCCTTCCACCAGGCGCTGCCACTGCTCATGGGTCGCATCAGGGAACTCGGCGGCCAGGGAGAGCCCGTCGTCAGGCAGGACCGTCATGCTCAGATGCTAGGCCAGTCCGCCAAAGGTGCAGCAGGGGTAATCGCTGTGACCTTAACCTCTCCTGACCTGCCTTGATCCCTCCACCCGGATGCCCTACCGGCGCGTAACCCCGTGGCCGGTCCCGGGGATGCGGACAGCGGTGGAAATGTCGGAAGGAACTGCCCTCAGGCGAGCCGGAGTTCGCTGGGCGGCTGCTCCTCGTCGCGGCCGATCGGGGTGGCCACGAGGGAGAACGGGTGACCGGCCGGGTCGGAGTAGCGGCGGATGTCGCGGGTGCCCACGGAGTTGTTCTGGGTCTCCAGCGGGCGCGCCCCCAGGCTGATCACCTCGCGTTCGGCCTCGTCCATGTCGGCCTGCGCGACCAGGATCCGCAGGTGTGCCTGCTGGGAGTCGTCGGGGCGCGGCCAGCTCGGCGGCGCGTAGCCGTGGTCGCGGCGGATCGCGAGGTGCACCCCGTCGTGCCCGACGATCTCGACGAAATCCATGTCCTCGCCCCGGCGTGTCTCCGCGTCGAAGAGCCTGGCGTAGAAGTCCGCGAGCTCCTCCGCCTCCGCGCAGTCCAGCACCAGCACGCTCCGCTTCTCCACCGCCATGTCCCTGCCCCGCCTCCGCTGCCGTCCCGTGCGCGCCGTCCGGCCGTCCGGAGGGCGCCTGCGCTGTGCGGGTACCCGCTGGAGGCGGAGACACGCCGGTCCGGGGGCGGTGTCCTGCCCCGTGCCGGTCACGGCGGGGTGAGCCGATCACGTCAGGGTGAACCGGGCACTCGCCTCGCCGCGCAGCCGCCCCGGCGGCACTTTCCGCCCGAACAGCAGCACCACGAGGTCCTGCGCGGCCCCGGTCACCGGGCTCCCCGTGCCGTACGACCAGTCCAGATCGTCCGCCTGGAGCCGTACGCCGTCCAGGTCGGCCCCGAAGAACCTGGTGCCCCGGGGGCTCGCCGTGCCGAGCACGATGCGCAGCCGGTCCTCGGGCACCCGGCGCTCCAGCCCCAGCGGGATCGCGATGTCCAGGCCGTGCACCACGTCGTGGCCGAGGGCCGCGGCGAAGCCGCCGACGGGCGGGGTCCAGGGGTGGTGCGCGTTCTCGCGCAGGGCCGCCGTCATCTCGTGCGTGGACAGGAGTGCCGCCTCGCGGCGGGCGACCCGGTCGGTCATCCGGTGCAGGCTGCCCCGTGCCCGCACCAGCTCCTTGAGGACCTTGGGCAGCGGGTGGCGGAACCCGAAGGAGAGATGGGCGGCCACCTCCCGTACCCGCCAGCCCGCGCACAGGGTCGCATCGTCCCAGCGCTCGGCGGGCAGCGCGTCCAGCAGGTCCGCCAGGTCGCGCCGCTCGGCCGCGACGGCCGCCCTGATCTGCGTATCGGTGCTCCTGCCGGAGCTCTTGCCCGTAGCCGTCGTGCTCTTCGCATTCCCCATGCCCTCAAGGGTGTTGGCGGTCGCGCCATAAGTCCAAGAGCCAGTTCTTCTCGCGCTTAGCATGATCGGTTATGGAACTCCGGCAGCTTCAGTACTTCGTCACGGTCGTGGAGGAAGCCAACTTCACCCGCGCCGCGGCCCGGCTCCATCTGGCCCAGCCCGGTGTGAGCGCCCAGATCCGCCGGCTCGAACGGGAACTCGGCCAGCGCCTGCTGGACCGCACCGGCCGTACGGTGACCACCACCGAGGCGGGTGAGGCCGTGCTGCCCTACGCCAGGGCGGCGCTCGCCGCCGCCGACGCGGTCCGGCACACCGCCGACGAGTTCACCGGACTGCTGCGCGGCCGGGTCAGGTTCGGCCTGGTCTCCGGGGCCCCGCAGAACGAGTTCGACGTGGCGTCCGTGCTGGCGGACTTCCACGACGCCCACCCCGAGGTGGAGATCTCCCTCACCGAGGACAGCTCCGAGCGGATGCTCGCGGCGCTGCGCCGCGGCGAACTGGACGTCGCCCTGGTCGGCCTGGCGGAGGACGCCCCGCCCGGGGTCTCCGTACAGGTGGTGGTCGACGAACCGATGACGGCGGTGGTCCAGGAGGGGCATCCGCTGGCGGCGGGGGCAGGCGACGCTCCGCCTCGGACCTCCGTGGTCCTGGCCGAGCTGCGCGAGCTGCCGCTGATCAGCCTGCCGCGCGGCACCGGGATGCGGGGCGTGCTCGAACGCTGCTGCGCCGAGGCCGGTTTCCGCCCGCGGGTCGCCTTCGAGGCGGCGGCTCCGCTGGTCCTGGTGCAGCTGGCCGCGCGCGGTCTCGGGGTGGCGGTGCTGCCGGAGATCCCGGACGGCATGCTCCGGGCGTACGGCCTGCGCGCCCTGGAGATCACCGAACCCCGGGCGCGCGGCCGGATCGGCCTGGTCTGGCCGACGGCGGGACCCGCGGGCCCCGCCGCCCGGGCCTTCATCGGCCTGCTACGGGAGACGTCCCTGCTCGCCGTCGGCGGAGGCGAGGCCCTCGGAGGAGAGGCCCTCGCAGGGGAGGCCGTCGAAGGAGAGGTCCCCCTCTTCGCGGGGGTCGAAGAAACCGGCCACGGACCCGGCGGACACCGCACCGAGCGTCTCCGTTGACCAGCGCGGATCGCGGTCCTTGTCGATGATCTGCGCGCGTACGCCCTCCACCAGGTCGGGGCCGCGCAGCGCCGCGCAGGACACCCGGTACTCCTGCGTCAACACCTGCTCCAGGGAGCCGAGTTCACGCGCCCGCCGCACCGCTTCCAGGGTCACCTTCACCGAGGTGGGCGACTTGGCGAGGAGCGTCTCGGCGGCCTCCTTCGCGGCCTGGAGCCCGGTGGCGGAGAGCCGGTCCACGATCTCCTCCGCCGTCCCCGCCGAGAAGCAGGCGTCGATCCACGCGCGGGCGCCCGCCAGTCCGCCTTCACCGCGCGGGGGCTCGGTGGCGTAACGCCGTACGGCCTCCCCGGCGGGCAGCGAGGCCAGGTCGGCGCTCAGCGCGGGCAGGTGCTCCGACGGTACGAAGCGGTCGGCGAGCCCGCACAGCAGGGCGTCGGCGGCGCCCAGGGCCGTGCCGGTCAGCGCCAGATAGGTGCCCAGCTCGCCGGGGGCCCGGGCGAGGAGGTACGTACCGCCGACATCCGGCACGAAGCCGATGCCGGTCTCCGGCATGGCGACCCGGGAGCGCTCGGTGACGATGCGGACGCTGCCGTGCGCGCTCACGCCGACGCCGCCGCCCATCACGATGCCGTCCATCAGGGCGACGTACGGCTTCGGGAAGCGGGCGATGCGCGCGTTCAGCCGGTACTCGTCCCACCAGAACGCCTCGGTGGCCCGCCCGTCGCCGTCGCGGGCGTCGTCGTGGATGGCCCGGATGTCACCGCCCGCGCACAGACCGCGCCCGCCCGCGCCGGAGATGACGACGGTGTCGATCGCGGGGTCGCGCTCCCAGGCGGCCAGGGTGGCGTCGAGGGTGCGGACCATGGGGTGGGTGAGGGAGTTGAGGGCGCGGGGCCGGTTGAGGACGAGGTGTCCGGCGCGGCCCTCGGTCCGTACGAGGACGGGTGCCGGGTCGGTTTCGTGGTGGGGAGGCATATCAGCCCTTCGGGTGCGCGGTGGCGGATGGCAGGAGCGGTTCGCGTACGGCTTCCCAGCACCGGGGGCCGGCGGCGGAGAGGAGTCCGCCGCGGTCGTCGGACGGCCGGTAGGGGTCCCACGGGAGGGAGCGGTGGAGGAGGAAGTCGAGTGCGCCCTCGGCGAGTCGGGGATCGTCGATGCCCGGGCACTTGGCGCCGGGACCGAGGTGCGCGAAACGCGGCCGGGACGCGTCGACGTGGGCGCGTGCGGCGGGCGAGAGGAACTTGGTGAGGGCGGCGCCGCGCAGGGTGGCGGGATCGGCGGACGCCGGGTCGCGGCGGAGCCGGACGCCGCCGTTCCGCCAGGCCCCGGAGCCCGCTTCCTCGCGGAGGATGCCGGTGACCTTGTCGATCCACATGATCGCCAGAGTAGGTGCCGACGACTGAACCGGGCCCGCGAGGGTGCGCGACGACCGTCGAGGGCGGGTGCGCGGGCGACTGAACGGGGCGGGTGGGTGGGCGCGCGGCGCCGGGTCGGGGTGTGTGGCGTGACCGGCTAGGGCTGTGTGTTGCGGTCGGGTGGGGGCGCGGTGGTGGTGGGCCTTCGTGTCTCGCCCGCGCCAGGTTGTGGGGCTTTGCCTGGGGGAGCGTTGGTGGTCGTCTTTTGTTGGCCCGGAGTATTCCGGGATCAGGTGGATCTCCGTGGGTTCCGGTTAATCGTTAGGAAGGTTTCCCAACACTCTTGACGCCGCTAGTGCGGGGTCCTAGCTTTCACGCCAGGAACGCACGCCCCACCCCACATCTGGAGCCCGTGATGCATCGATCACGCCGTCCTGTCATGTCCATGGCTGCCGCTTCCCTCGCGGCCGTTCTCCTCTCCCTCTCCGCCGGCACCTCCGCGTCCGCCGCCGGGTCCCAGGCATCCCCCGCAGGGGCGAAGGCGGCCAACGGCCCCCTGAAGGTCTGTGGCACCCAGCTCTGCGACGGCACGGGGCAGCCCGTCCAGCTCAACGGGATGAGCACCCACGGAACCCAGTGGTTCCCGAAGTGCGTGACCAACAAGTCGGTCGACGCACTCGCCACCGACTGGCGCGCGGACGTCCTGCGCGTCTCCACGTACGTCCAGGACGGGGGGTACGAGGACGACCCCGCCAAGTTCACCGCCCGCGCGCAGAAGTTCGTCGACATGGCTCTCGCCCGCGGCATGTACGCGATCATCGACTGGCACATGCTGGAGCCGGGCGACCCGCACTTCAACCTGGCGCGCGCCAAGACCTTCTTCACCGCCATGGCGAAGAAGTACAAGGACCACCCCGGCGTGCTCTACGAAATAGCCAACGAGCCGTCCGGCGTCAGCTGGTCCAGCATCAAGTCGTACTCGGAGAAGATCATCCCGGTCATCCGCGCGCAGGACCCCGACTCGGTGGTCCTGGTCGGGACCCGCGCCTGGTCGTCCTTCGGGGTCTCCGAGGGGTCGGACGAGTCCGAGGTGGTGAAGAACCCGGTACGCGCCTCCAACATCATGTACACGTTCCACTTCTACGCCGCCTCGCACGACCAGGAGTACCTGGACACCCTCGACCGGGCCTCCGACGAACTGCCCGTCTTCGTCACCGAGTTCGGCACCCAGGACTACAAGGGCGAGGGCGCCAACGACTTCGCCATGGCGCAGAAGTACCTCGACCTCATGAAGCGCAAGAAGATCTCCTGGGTCAACTGGAACTACTCCGACGACCACCGCTCCGGCGCCGTCTTCAAGAAGGGCGTCTGCGACTCCGACGACAAGTGGACCGGCACGTCGATCCTCAAGGAGGCGGGCGTCTGGATCCGGAACCGGATCCGCGAATGACCCGCACGGGGTGCGGAGGCACTGCCGGTGGACCTCGCTCCGTAGTGATCCCCTGAACCCCCCGATCCCCCGATCCACTGATCCACTGATCCACTGATCCCCCGATCCACTGATCCGCCTGACGGCGGCTTGGCGCGGTGCCCCTCTTCCGTGGGCATGACGCGCTCAGCGAGAGCTCTGACCCGGCCGCCGTCCCCATCCGCCCGCCCCCGCCCGTCCGGGGCGCGGCAGCTCCACCCAGGTCCAGCTCTCGCCATCCCCCATGCCAGGGAGTCCAGGTATGCGCCTGAACGTCTCAGCTCGTTCCGCCGAGTCCCCCCACAGACCCTCCACCCTCCTCCTCGCCTTCGCCGCCGTGCTCGCGCTCGTCGGCGGACTGCTGCTCGCCCTGCCCGAACGGGCCAAGGCCGCCGCCGACCCGGTCATCTCGAACGGGAAGCCCGCCACCGCCTCCTCCACCGAGACCTCCGCACTCGGCGCCCAGAACGCCTTCGACGGCGACCCCGCCACCCGCTGGGCCAGCGACGAGGGCGTGGACCCGCAGTGGGTCCGGGTCGACCTCGGAGCCACCGCCACCGTCTCCCGCGTCAAGCTGACCTGGGAGGACGCCTACGCCAAGGCGTACCGCGTCGAGATGTCGGCGGACGGGGTGACATGGACCCCGATCGCCCAGGAAACGGCCGGCAACGGCGGCACCGACGACCTGACCGGCCTCACCGGCAAGGGCAGGTACCTGCGCGTGTACGGCACCGCGCGCGGCACCTCGTACGGCTACTCGCTCTTCGAGGCCGAGGTGTACGGCGCCGTCGACGACGGACCGCCCCCCACCGGCGCCTTCACCGTGGTCGCGGCCGGTGACATCGCCGCCCAGTGCACCGCGTCCGACAGCAAGTGCGCCCACCCCAAGACGGCGAAGCTCGCCCAGCAGATCAACCCGAAGTTCTACCTGACCATGGGCGACAACCAGTACGACGACGCCCTGCTCTCCGACTTCAAGAAGTACTACGACAAGACCTGGGGCGCCTTCAAGAGCAAGACCCGCCCGGTCCCCGGCAACCACGAGACCTACGACCCGGCCGGCCCCCTCGCCGGATACAAGTCGTACTTCGGCTCCATCGCCTACCCGCAGGGCAAGAGCTACTACAGCTACAACGAGGGCAACTGGCACTTCATCGCCCTCGACTCCAACTCCTTCGACAAGGCCGAGCAGATCAACTGGCTCAAGGCCGACCTCGCGGCGAACAGCAAGAAGTGCATCGCCGCCTACTTCCACCACCCCCTCTACTCCTCCGGCGGACACGGCAACCAGCCCGTCTCCAAGCCGGTGTGGAAGCTCCTCTACGGCGCCAAGGCCGACCTCGTCCTCGGCGGCCACGACCACCACTACGAGCGGTTCGCCCCGCAGAACGCCGACGGCAAGGCGGTCTCCGACGGCATCGTCGAGATCGTCGGCGGCATGGGCGGCGCCGAGCCGTACGCCATCGAGGAGGTCCAGCCCAACAGCCAGAAGCGCATCAGCGGCCCCTACGGCGTACTGAAGATGGACTTCACGGACAACGGCTACAGCTGGACGTACGTCGACACCGACGGACAGGTGAAGGACACCAGCCCGAAGTACAGCTGCCACTGATGTACCTGGCCACCAACGGCCGCCCGGACACGTCGCCGCACCCCTCAAAGGTGCGGCGGCGCGTCCCCGGCACCGTCATCGCGCTCGGCGCGGTCAGCCTCGTCACGGACGTCTCCTCCGAGATGGTCACGGCGGTGCTGCCGCTCTACCTGGTCCTTGGCCTCGGCCTCTCCCCACTCCAATTCGGCTTCCTGGACGGCCTGTTCAACGGCGCGACCGCGCTCGTCAGACTGCTCGGCGGGCGGCTCGCCGACCGGGGAGGACGGCACAAGACGGTCGCGGGGGCCGGCTATCTGCTCTCCGCCCTCTCCCGGCTCGGCCTGCTGCTCGCAGGCGGCGCCGCCGGGGGAATCGCCGCCTCGCTCGCCGCCGACCGCCTCGGCAAGGGCATCCGCACCGCACCGCGCGACGCCATGATCTCCCTGAGTGGCCCGCCGGAAACCCTGGGCCGCTCCTTCGGCGTGCACCGCGCCATGGACACCACGGGCGCCCTCCTGGGCCCGCTCGTCGCGTTCGCGGTGCTGTGGGCGACGGCCGACGCCTACGACGCGGTATTCGTCGTGAGCTTCTCGGTCGGCCTGCTCGGGGTACTGCTGCTCGTCCTGTACGTCCCGAACGCGGCTGGGGCGGGGGGTGCTGGGCGGACCGCTGCCGGGCCGAAGGTCGCCGGGCCCAAGGCTGTCCGGCCGGACGCGGCTGGGGCGAAGGCTGCCGCCGGCCCGAACGCCGCCGGACCGGACGTCTCCCGGGCCCACGCCGCCCGGGCCTCCTCCCTCTCAACTCCCCCCAAGCACCGCCCCCTTCGCGACCCCGCCTTCCGGCGCATCCTCTACGCGGCTTCCCTTCTCGGGGCCGCCACCATCGGTGACGCCTTTCTCTATCTGCTGCTCCAGCGGTCCCTCGACCTCCCGCCCACGCTCTTCCCACTGCTGCCGCTCGGGGCCGCCGCCGGGTATCTGCTGCTCGCCGTTCCGGCGGGGCGGATCGCCGACCGGACCGGGCGCCGGGTGCCGTTCCTGTGCGGGCACGTCGCCCTGCTCGGTGCGTACGCCGTGCTGCTCGCCCCCGTCTCCTGGGCCACCCTCGTGGTCGTCCTGGCGCTGCTGGGGATCTTCTATGCCGCCACGGACGGTGTCCTGATGGCGCTCGCCGGACCCGTGCTGCCCGCGCACGGACGGGCGAGCGGGTTCGCGATTCTGCAGACCGGCCAGGCGCTGGCCCGGCTCGTCGGTGCCGCCGGGTTCGGGGCTGCCTGGACGTTCTGGGGGGACGGTCCCGCCCTGTGGGTGGCGGCCTGTGCGCTGGGTCTGGCGCTGGCCGCCGCCTGGCGCGTGCTGCCCGCCCGGCCCTCCACTCCCTCCTCGCCGTCCCCGACCCCGCCCTCGTCCGTTCCCGTCCCGGAGGCGTCATGACATCGCGACACCGGCAGCTCCGACTCGTCCTCGTCGTCGCGGCCGTACTCCTCCTCGGGGGCGGCTCCCTGGGCTACGTACTCCACGCACGGCAGCGCGACGCACCGACCCAGCAGGCCCCGGCGGACGCCTCGTTCACCCTCGCCGAACCCGGGCTCTACTTCCGCGACGCGGCCACCGGACGGGTGGCCAGGCAGCCCGGCCGCGAGGCGCCCCGGGTGAACGGCGGACCCTCCTGCGACCGGTTCTACGCGTCCGGCCAGCGCGCGCTGTGCCTGCGCAAACTGCCCGGGGTGCCCGCCCGCAGCCAGGCCCTCGTACTCGACCGGCAACTGCGCGAGGTGCGCCGGGTGATCGTGCCGGGAATCCCCAACCGGGCCCGGGTGTCCGCCTCCGGGCAGCTCCTGTCCTGGACGACGTTCGCGACCGGCGACTCGTACGCCACCTCGGCCTTCTCCACCCGTACGTCGATCCTGGACCTGCGCACCGGCAACCTGGTCAAGTCGATCGAGGGGATCCCGCTGACCATCGACGGGGCCCGCTACCACGCCCCCGACGTCAACTACTGGGGCGTGACCTTCGCCAAGGACGACAACCGCTTCTACGCCACCGTCTCGTCCAAGGGCAGCACCTACCTCGTCGAGGGCGACCTGCGGAAGTGGTCGGCCAAGGCGCTGCGCAAGAACGCCGAATGCCCCTCGCTGTCACCGGACAACACCCGCCTCGCCTTCAAGAAGAAGGTCTCCGACGACCCCAAGGCGCCCTGGCGGATGTACGTCCTGGACCTGGCGGACCTGCGCGAGCACCCGCTGGCCGAGAAGCGCAGCGTCGACGATCAGGCCGCTTGGCTGGACGACGCGACCATCGGCTACGCGCTGCCGGGGAGGGAAGGGCGCAAGAGCGACATCTGGTCGGCGCCCGCGGACGGCACCGGCACCCCCCGCCTCGCAGTTCCGGGCGGCTCCTCACCGGTCGCCGTGCGCTGACGCGGGAGCGACGCGGAAACGGGGCGGGGGGGGGGGGGGGGGGAATCCCCTTTTCCTCCCCCCCCCCCCCCTCCCCCCTCGTGCTCTCCCCTCCCTTCGTGTTTTCCTTTTTCCGTGTGTTTCCTCTT
>NZ_JBVIMX010000008.1:297131-313341 GCF_055579625.1 Streptomyces sp. NPDC032721
GAACGGACCCCCCCTCCCTCGAGGTCTGGGGTGTTTCCTCCCTGGTTTGTGGGCGTGGAGGGGGGGGGGAGGGGAAAGGGGGGGGGGGGGGAAGGGGAGACCCCCCTTTCCCCCCCCCCCCCCGTCCGTCGCCTCGGTGCCTGTTCCGCCTCAGTGCGTGTTCCGCTTCAGTGCGTGTTCTCCGTCGGCCGAAGGTCGCGCGGGATCCACGCCCACGCCACCGCCGCCGCGCCCAGCGTCAGCACCGCCCCGATCAGGAAGGCCGGGGTGATGGCCGTCGTGTACGCGGCCGAGACCGTGTCCAGCAGCGCACGGCCCGCGTCGCCGCCGACGCCCTGCGCGAGGTGCGCCCCCTCGCCCACCGAGCTCCGTACCGAATCCGCGGCCGCCGCGTCCAGGTCGAGGGCCGGCAGGTTCGACCGGTACAGCGCGGTCGCCAGGCTGCCCAGGATGGCGACGCCCAGCGCCGCACCCAGCTCGTAGCAGGTCTCCTCGACCGCCGCCGCGCCGCCGACCTCGTGCGCCGGGGTCGCCGCCATCAGCGTCACCGAGGCGACCGTGGTCGCGACACCGACACCCATGCCGAGGATGGCCAGCGCCACCGCGACCGCCGGGTAGCCGATCTCCGCGAACCGCTGGACGGTCCACGGCAGGGCGAGGCCCACCGTCATGACCACCAGGCCGAGCCCCAGGACGTGCCGGATCGGGAAGCGCTGCATCAGTGACGGCGTCACCATCGAGGTGACGATCAGACCCAGCGAGGCCGGCAGCAGCCGGACGCCCGCCTCCAGCGGGCTGTACCCCTGCCCGTACTGGAACCACTGGGTGACCAGGAACAGCACCGCACCCATGCCCACCATGCCGAGGAAGATCGACACGGCCGCGATGGAGAAGGACCGGTTGGCGAACAGCCGGACCTGGAGCAGCGGGCTCTCCAGCCGCAGCTGACGGCGTACGAAGATGGTCAGCGACACCGCGGCCAGTGCGAGCAGCGCCCACGGCAGCGGGTCCGCCAAGCCGCTCTTGCCGAGCTGCTTGATACCGCCCGCGAGGGCGAGCATGCCGACGATCGACTGACCCACGCCCCACCAGTCCCAGCGGCCCTTGCGCGGCGAGAACGACTCGGGCAGGAACCACGCGCCGAGCGCGATCACCAGAGCGGCCACCGGCAGGTTCAGCAGGAACGCCGAGTGCCAGCCGAAGTGCTCGACGAGGAGTCCGCCGATCACCGGGCCGAGCGCCATACCGCCACCGAACACCGCGGCCCACACCGCGTACGCGAAGGCCCGCTCGCGGGCGTCGGTGAAGACGTGCCGCAGGATCGACAGCGTGGACGGCATGATCGCCGCACCACCGATGCCGAGCAGCGCGCGGGCCGCGATCACGTGCCACGCCTCGGTGGCGAGCACCGCGAGCAGCGAGGCCAGCGCGAACACCGCGAAACCCGTCAGCAGCATCCGCTTGCGGCCGAACCTGTCACCCAGCGCACCGGCCGTGACGAGCAGTCCCGACAGGGCGAGCGCATAGACGTCGATGATCCAGAGCTGCTCGACGGAGCCCGGCTTCAGGTCGGAGACCAGCGAGGGGAACGCCACGTTCAGGATCGTGGTGTCCATCGCGATCAGCAGGAGGCTGCCGGACAGGATCGCGAGAACGATCCAGCGCCGGGGGTCGAGAGGCTGGTGCACGTGGGGCTGGGCAACCGACCCGGCGTCGGGCCGGGTGGTGGCGGCGGAGGACATGAGAAACCCATTCCGAGACTAGTAAGACTCACTTGAGACATTAGCGTCTCACGAGAATGGTGAATGTCCCACTTATTAAGGGAGGTGCAGCGGAAGCGCGAGAAAAAGGGGTGGTGGAGGGGCCGGGCGTGGCCGCACTCTGTCCGGATGTTGATCAGAGAAGCCACCGCCGACGACTGGGCCGCCATTTGGCCCTTCTTCCACCGGATCACCGCGGCGGGCGACACCTTCACCTTCCCCCTCGACCTCGACGAGGAGACCGGCCGGGGCTGGTGGATGTACGAGGTCCCGAACCGCACCGTCGTCGCGGTGGCCGACGACGGCACCGTCCTCGGCACCGCCAAGATGAACAAGAACCAGAACGGCAACGGCGCGCACGTCGCCAGCGCCAGCTACATGGTCGCCCCCGCGCACGGCGGCCGGGGCGTGGGCCGTGCCCTCGTCGAGTACACCGTCGACTGGGCGCGCGAACAGGGCTTCCGCGCGATGCAGTTCAACGCGGTCGCGGCTTCCAACGTCCACGCGGTACGCCTCTACGAGCGGCTCGGCTTCACCGTCATCGGCACCGTCCCGGAGGGCTTCCACCACCCGGAGCAGGGGTACGTGGGGCTGCACGTCATGCACCGCAAGCTCTGAAGCGCGGGTCGGGTCGGGGGGCTGCGGGCCGGGATGTCGTACGACGCCCCGGCCCGCCGGTGCGATCAGCCCAGGTCGCGCTCGTTGTCCCGGTCGCCGGAGCGATCGAGGGCACGCTCGCGGGCCGGAGCGGGGGCCGGGGCCTGGGCCCGTCGTTCGCCGGCCGGTGCGGCGGCGCGCGGCTCACGGCGGACGGGGGGCTCCGCCCCCGGCTCCGCGTTCCGGGTGACTTCGGCACGGATCATCGCGTTCAGGGCGAGAAAGGGGTCGATGGGCATGGTGGTGACGTCCTTTGCGGTACGGAGAGACCCTGCGGCGCACCTGTGCGGGCAGGGAACGGGCGCTGGGAACCGGCCGTGCTTTGCCAGGGCGGGATCGCCCCGGTGGGCCGGTACGGGTCTCTCAGCAGCGCAGTACCGCGCAGCGCACCACGTGCGGGGCGGGGCCCCGGGCCGGTGCGCTGCGGACGGGAGCGGCGGGTGGTGTGTAGTCCGGGCGGGCCGTGGCGAAGGCCGCAGGGTGGTTCCGGGCGGGCGGCGGGGACGCCGGGGTGCGGCGTACCTGGCCGGCATGGAGCCGTAGCTCCGCGTCGGCGGAGGAGTCGGGAGTGCCCTCGGCCTCGCCGGAAGCGCCGGACGCGCCCGAGGAGAGACTGCCGGGCCGTGGCTCCGCACCGGCCGTACCGCCCGCACCCGCCAGCGTGCCGAACACGACGACGAGGGTCAGAAGGGCGCCCAGCGTGCGCGGGAACACCGTTCGTCGGCGGTGGGGGCGGGACGCGGCGGACATGGGGCACAGGTCCCCCGGTGCGGAACGGGCTTAGCCGTACGGCCCGGAATTCCCCCCACCGGGGTAACCCAACCGGCAGAACCCGGCGTCCATGACGAGCACCGTGGGCCGCCCCGGCAAGAGGGGCGGCCCACGGCATGGGGGCGGGACAGTGGCTCTGTGCGGTGCCCGGGGGTGCGGTGCCCGGCGTGCGGCGCTGGGCACCTGTCGGGTCACTACCGGGCCACTACCGGGTCACTTGCAGGTCGGGACCCCCTCCAGCCAGGCCGCGCCCTTGATGTAGATGTTGGTGATCCAGGACTTGTGGTCGGGGAGGTACGACCACGCGTCGTTGGTGATGCCCTCCGCAGTCACCGGCTGGGCGTGCTTCTGGCACTCGATGCGCACCTGCGTCGGCCCGGTGAACTTGTGCACCCGGGCACTGTTCGTCGAGGGCTCCGAACGGGTCCAGACGTCCGTGCCCCAGGTGCTGTGGTTCCCGCCCTGCCCGGGCTCGGCGCTGATGCGTACCGCGCCGAAGAAGTCACCGCCCAGCCGGACGTCGCTGACCATGATCCTGGTGCCGGACTCCTTGGCCTCGACCATCTTCCCGGCGCCCAGGTAGATCGCGATGTGGTGGATCTTCTTCGCGCTGCCGTAGACGACGAGGTCGCCGGGGACCAGCGGGGCCAGGCCCTGCGCGGCGCTGAAGCGCTGGCTGACCCGGCCGGAGTTGTACTGGCTGTGCGCGTTGCCGTTGAGGATGTCCTGCCCGGTGGCCTGCGCGTACGCCCACCGTACGAAGCCGGAACAGTCGAAGCCCTTGCGCTGCGGGTCCTGGCTGCTGTCCGGGTCATCCGGGTCGAGCTTGCCGTACGTCGGTCCGGGCTGCGGGCCGTGGCCCGCGCCCCACGAGTACCAGACACCGATCTGGGTGCAGGCCTCACGGACCGCCTTCTCGGCGACGGCCGAGGCGCCGGGAGCGAGCACCTCGCAGGCAGCGGCGGCCTCGGCGCCCGGAGCGGCAGCGCGGGCCTGCGAGAGCACCAGTGGGCCCGCGGACAGCGCCAGGATCCCGGCGGTGGCGAGGGCTGCGGTCCTGCTGCCGAGGTGGAGTCGGATGCGGTGGTGCATGGGTCGGTCCCCGTTCGGTGCGGTGGTCGTGCGGACGGTGGTTGGGCCTGGTGTGCCGGAGGTGTGCCCGGCCCTTTCGAGACTGGGGCGGGGGAGGGACGGCCGTCGAGACCCCAGCCGTCGCCCGCCCCACCAGGAAACGGGAAACAACCGGGGAAACCGGCCCCGGCCCCCGCGCCCCTCCCCGGCCCTCACTCGCCTCCCGGGCAGCCGGCCAGCGCGCACACCGCCGTCTCGCGGCGGGTCACGTCGGTGTCCCAGAGGCGGACCGTGCCGTCGTTGCTGCTGCTGGCGAGTGTTCCCGTGCGGCGGTCGTAGGCGATGCCCCACACCGCGCCGCCGTGCCCGGACAGGGTGGCCGTCGGCTGCTGGCGGGACGCGTCCCACAGCCGTACGGTGCCGTCGCTGCCGCTGCTCGCCAGGACCTGCCCGCCGCCCGGGGCGAAGGCGACCGCGCGGACCGCGCCGCTGTGGCCCGTGAGGACGCCGCGCACGGTGAGCGCGGTGGTGTCCCAGAGGCGGACCGTGCCGTCGTTGCCGCCGCTGGCCAGGGTCCGGCCGTCCTCGGTGAAGGCCACCGCGCGCACCGAACCCGAGTGGCCGTGCAGAACGCCCCGGGGCTGCCAGTCGGGCACGCCCCACAGCCGTACCGTCAGATCGTCGCCGCCGCAGGCGACCGTCCTCCCGTCCGGGCTGAAGGCGACCGCGTTGGCGAAGTCCTGGTGGCCGGAGAGCGTGGTCACCGGGTGCAGGGTGCGCGCGTCCCAGATCCGTACCGTACGGTCGGTGCTGGCCGACGCGATCAGCCTGCCGTCCGGCGACCAGGCCAGCCCCAGCACCGAACCGGTGTGCCCCACCAGCTCCTTGACCAGCCGGTGCGTCCGCGCGTCCCACACCCGTACCGTGCGGTCCGCGCTCGCCGAGGCCAGCCGCCGCCCGTCCGGCGACCAGGCGACCCCGAACACCGAGCCGCCGTGCCCGTCCAGCACCCCGGCGGGCCGGTGCGCCCGCGCGTCCCAGAGCCGTACCGTACGGTCCGCGCTCGCCGACGCCAGCCACCGCCCGTCCGGCGAGAACGCGGGCTGCCAGGACTCCGCGAACGGACGCGCCGTCAGCGCGGCACGCCCCAGGTCCCAGCGCACCACCGTCCGGTCGAACCCCGCCGTCGCGAGCACCTCGCCGTCCGGTCCGCCGCCGACGGCGACCGCCAGGACATAGTCCGTGTGCCCGGCCAGGACGGTGGTGGTGCGCCCGCTCGCCACGTCCCACAGCCGGGCGGTGCCGTCACCGGCGGTGCTGACCAGGGTGGTGCCGCCGGGGAGGTAGCGGACCGCGTTCACATCGTCGCTGTGCCCGGCGAGCGACGCCAACTCCCGCTGACCGGAGCCCCCTTGGGGGTCCCACAGCCGTACGATGCGGTCCGCGCCGCCCGACGCGACCCGCCGCCCGTCCGGCGACCACGCCACCCCGAGCACCCCGTCGGCGTGCCCGCGCAGCACCACCGCCGGTTCCTGCCCGGACAGGTCCCACAGCCGTACCGTCCGGTCCATGCCGCCCGAGACGACCCGCCGCCCGTCGGGGGAGTACGCGACCCCCATCACCGCGTCCGCATGCCCCTCCAGCGTCGTCAGCCGCTTCCGCCGCGCCACGTCCCACACCCGCACCGTGCGGTCCGCGCCACCGGTCACGAGGACGGCGCCGTCCGGTGCGAACGCCACCGACCTGACCGCCCCGCCGTGCCCCAGCAGCACCCCCGCCGCGTGCCGGGCCCGCACGTCCCACAGCCGTACGGTGCCGTCCGCGCCCGCCGAGGCGAGCAGCCGCCCGTCCGGACTGAACGCGAGCCCGATCACCTGACCGGCGTGCCCCGGCAGCGAGGCGAGCAGCTGGCGGTGCCCCGCGCCGCCCCACATCCGCACCTGGCCGTCGTTGCCCGCCGACGCCAGGACCGCGCCGTCCGGGCTGAACGCCACCGCGTTGACGGGGCCGGTGTGCCCGGTGAGCCGCCCCGCGTAGTACTGGGCCTGGGTGCTGAGCAGGGCGCCGCGCGCCTCGACGGTGGGCGCCGTGCGGTACGCCCGCAGGGCGAGCCGCATCGACGCCTCGGGCCGGCCGGCGGCGAGGGCCCCGGCCCGTACCGCCATCGCCTGGGACTGCGCCGTACGCCGCTCCTGGTACGCCCGGGAGCGCTGCTGGAAGGCGAGGGTGCCCGCGCCGACGGCGAGCACCAGCAGTCCGGCGAGGGTGGCGAGCAGGATGCGGCGGGTGCGCACCCGGCGGCGTTCGGTGCGTGCCCTGGCCTGCTCCTCGGCGCGTCCCGCCTCGATGAACTCGGCCTCGTACGGGCTCAGTTCGATACGTCCGTCCCGCTGGTCGGCCCACCGGGCCACCGTGCGCAGCCGGGACCCCCGGTGCAGCAGGGTCGGGTCGCGGTCCGCCCGCACCCACTCGGCGGCCGCCACGGCGAGCCGCTGGCGCAGCAGCAGCCCGGCCCGGTCCGCGTCGATCCACTCGCGCAGCCGGGGCCAGGCCCGCAGCAGCGCCTCGTGGGTGATCTCCACCGCGTCCCGGTCGACGGTCAGCAGCCTGGCCCCGACGAACGCGTCCAGTGCCGCCGTGGCCGCGTCCCGGTCGGCGAGCAGCCCGAGCAGTTCCTCGCGGCCCGCGCGGCGGCGCGACTCGGTGCTGTCGTCACCGACGCGGACCAGGCGCACCAGTATCCGGCGGGCCATGTCGCGCTCGGCGGGCAGGAGTTGGGTGAACGCGTCCTCGGCGGTGCGGGCGACGGCGCCGTGGATGCCGCCCGTCCGCTCGTACCCGGCGACGGTGAGGGTGGGGCCGGTGCGCTGCTGCCAGGTGACGCGCAGCGCGTGCGCGAGGAGGGGGAGAGTGCCGGGGGCGTCAGTGGAGGGGGTGGCGGAGCCCAGGTCGCGGAGGAGGAGTTCGGTCAGTCCTGGCTCCAGGGCGAGCCCCGCCCGGGCGGCGGGCCGGGCGACCGCCTCGCGCAGTTCGGA
Source organism: Streptomyces sp. NPDC032721 (assembly GCF_055579625.1). NCBI lineage: Bacteria > Bacillati > Actinomycetota > Actinomycetes > Kitasatosporales > Streptomycetaceae > Streptomyces > Streptomyces sp. NPDC032721. The sequence continues at coordinate 304,426 of NZ_JBVIMX010000008.1, forward strand.
GTCGCTCATCGGGCCGAGCGCGAACAGCCCGTGCGTGAACACCTCGGCCAGCGGCGGCAGTTCGAGACACCGCCCGGTGAAGTCGGCCCGCAGCCCGAGCACCACGACGGCGGGCCCGCCGGGCGCGGCGAGCGCGCACAGGGCGTCGACGAAGGCGCGCCGCACGGCGGGGTCGGTGCAGAGGGTGAAGCACTCCTCGAACTGGTCGACCAGGAGGACCAGCCGGTGCGAGGCGGGGTCCCGGCCGCCTCCCGGGGATTCCGAGAGGAGGGTCCGTACGGCCGGGGCCAGTGCGTCCGGGGCGGCGAGCAGGGACTCCCGGGTGAGGCCGGTATCCGTGCCGAGCGTTTCGGTGAGGCGGTGCAGCAGTTCGTCCAGCGGGTGGGCCGTCGGTGTGCACAGCGTGAAGGGCCGGTCGTACGGTGCCCAGGGCGTGGCCGAGGGGGCGGGGGTCGGGGCCGCCGGATCGGGGGTCGTGGCCGCGCCTGCCCTGAGCGCGGGCAGCAGGCCCGCCCTGAGCAGGGAGGACTTGCCCGCACCCGACGAAGCCACCACCACGAGCGGACCGGTGCCCGCCCGCTCCGAGACGCGGCGCAGCAGTTCCTTGGTGGCCCGCTCGCGGCCGAAGAACCAGCGCGCGTCCTCGGGTCCGAAGGAGGCCAGGCCCCGGTACGGGCACTCCGCCTCGGCTTCGTCGCCGGGGAGCGGGACGGGGGCGGCAGTGGAGTCGTTCGACGGGCGGCGTGCGGTGGGTACGTCCGGCACCAGCCGGCGGAGCGCGCCACCGGCGTCCAGCACTTCGTCGCAGCGGCGGGCCACGTCGGGGGTGGGCGGTTTGCCACCGTTCTCGATCTTGCTCAGATAGCCCTTGCTGTAGTGGATCTCCCGGGCCAGCGCGGTGAGTGACATCCCGCGCTCGCCCCGCAGCCTCCTCAACTCGGTCCCGAATGTTCCGGATTCACCTACGGATCGCGCGTCCCGTACCCCGTTCATGCCCGGCACCGTACAGCCGGGACACGGACATTTCAGCTGGGATCGGACACGTTCACCTGAACTCGCGAACGGTGCCGCGGAGGCGGGGTGCGGGGCGCCGGGCCCGGGGCGCGTTCAGTGGGCTACAGGTCGTCGGACGGGTCGAGGTCGAGCTCGTCCGCGTACTCATCGCCGATCTCGTCCCCCAGCACCTGCGGGGTGTCCGGTTCCTCCTCGGCGAGCAGCTGGTCCAGGGACTCGCCGCGCCGGGCCTCCTCCGCCGTGTTGCCGTAGGACTCGGCGGGCGACCAGTGGTCCGGCGGATTGAGGTCCGAGGCCAGCGGGTCGTAGGAGAGGTCGTCCGAGATCAGCGTGTCCTCGGCGTCCAGGACGTTGTCGTCCGGCGGCGGGTTGTCGGAGGCGCCGTCGTAGGAGTCGGTGTCACTCATGACCACACGCTGACGCATCCGGGCGGCCCCCGCATCCCGGAGCCGGAAAGCAGGTGGGGAAGAGGGTCGGAGGTGCGGTCCGCGCGGCCGGGCACAAGAATGCGAACGAACCGGAAATACCCGGATGAACCGAGGAGGCGGCATGAGCGACCAGGGACCGGACCCGTCCGAAGTGACCCCGGACAGCGAACTGCACACTGGCGGCAGCGACGACGCGACCCCCGAGGACCTGGTACTGGCCTCGGGCCGCGACGTGACGCCGGAGAACCTGGAGTGGGCGCGCAAGAAGCTGGAGAAGGAGGGCCGCGCGGCGATCGAGTCCGAACTGCCCTGAGCCGCGTACGCACACACAGGCACAGGTGCCCCGCCCGGATCGACGACCGGGCGGGGCACCTGTGCGTGCGTGCTGGGTACGTACGCGGCGGTCAGCGCCCGGCGTACACGGCGCTGACGAACGTCACCAGCTGGTCGGCGGGGAGCGCGCGGGCCAGGTCCGCCTCGGTGACCATGCCGACCGGGACGCCGTTCTCCAGCACCAGGAGGCGGCGGATGCGGGCGTCACTCATCACGCGTACCGCCTCCTCGGAGTCCGCGGCCACGTCGACGGACAGCGGCTCGCCCTCCGCCAGCTCCCCCGCGGTCGTCTTCGCCGGGTCGTGACCTGCGGCGACGCACTTCACGACGAGGTCGCGGTCGGTGATGATGCCGGTCAGCTCACCGTCACTGCTCTTCACCGGCAGGGCACCGATGTGATGCTCACGCATGAGCTGGGCGGCACGGTCGAGCGTCTCGGACGCGGGAATGCAACGGACCTCGGGGGTCATCAGGTCACGGACGGTGGTCATGGAGTCCTCCGGAATCGGACGGATGCGGCCACCGTCATGCTGGCTTTCGGGGGACGGGTCGGCGAGCGGACGGGGTCGTACGGGTGAGACGGACGCGACGACTCGGACGAAGCGGGGGCGTCACGAGGGTGTGCCGCCCCCGGCGGCCGATACGGACCTCCGGCGCCTCCGCCCCACGCGGCCGCTCCCCGGCTGTGCCGTGTGCGGCTGTGGTGCAGGGGGGCGCTGCCCCGGGCTCCGGGGCCAGGCGTGCGCGGGCGGGGCGGGGCGCACGGGGGACGGGGCGGGCGGGTACTCGTGGCTGAGCGCGGTCGGCCGCTCCGCTTCACGTGCCCCTGGGGGCGGTAGCTTCACGGCTGTTACGTGCGTGTGGCCTCGGCCCGTGAGGTCGCGGCTCCGGGCTCGGGCCCCGGTGTGCGTGGGCGGGCAGTGTCCCCGGGGGGCGGGAGTCCGGATAGCGGCGTGCGGAGGCCAGGTGTAGCGGACCTCCGTGCGCGCGTGGGGCGGGAGGGCCTGGCGCGCCGGGGGAGTGCGGTCGAACGGGCCGGTTGTGGTGCTCCGGGGGTCGGTCCCTCCAGGGCTCCCCTGTGAGGGAGGGGGCAGCGGGGTCTGGGCTGTCCCTCCGTGTGACCGGGTGGGTGGCCACCCGGCCTGGGGAGCCGGGGCGAGGGGCCGGGCGGCCCGTTCGATGCGGCGCCACGGACGGCCGATCTTCCGTCCGTGACGCCCTTGCGGCGAGGTGCGGGTCGGCGCGATCGACCGTGCCCTTCCCGCGCCCGCGTGACCCCCACACGCCGACGGTGGAGGAAACGCGGCCCCGCAATCCCTGCCGCTCTCCCTACGCCGACCACTTTCGGGGGAGTTGCGCAAACCCGGCAACCCGCGTCGTTCGTGCGTCGTATCGTCGGCCCATGAACGGGACTCCGGAGGAACTCCGGGCCATGGACACCACCGCGCGGCTCGGGATGAACACCGGCGCCGTCGCCCGCCGGCTGGGCGTCGCACCGACCACCCTGCGTTCCTGGGACCGCCGCTACGGCATCGGCCCCGCCGTCCGGGGCGACGGCAGACACCGCCGCTGGAGCGCCGCCGACGTGGCGCTCCTGGAGCGCATGTGCGCACTGACCGCGCGCGGCGTTCCTCCGGCGGAGGCGGCGAGACTGGCACGGACCTCCTCCGAAGTGGCCTCCGGGGAGAGCCTGTTGGCGGGGCGTGCGGTGCCCGCTCCGCGCGCCGCGGACGGCGGGGTTCCGGCCCGTACCGTACGGGGCCTGCGCAATGCCGCCGTACGGCTCGACTCCCCGACCCTCGACCAGCTGCTCGCCGACACCGTCCACACGCACGGCCTCGTCGACGGCTGGCACGAGGCCATGTCGCCCGCCCTGCGCGCCATCGGCCGCACCTGGGCCTCCTCCGGCGACCCGGCGGGCGAACGGTACGTCGAGGCCGAGCACCTGCTCTCCTGGCACGTCTCCACCGCCCTGCGGCGCCACGCCCTCGCCAAGGAGGTCGACGACGAGCAGCCCGTACTGCTGGCCTGCCTTCCGGGCGAACTGCACACCCTCGCCCTGGAGGCCCTGGCCGCCGCCCTGGCCGAACGGGGGCTGCCCACAAGGATGTTCGGCGCAGCCGTACCCCTGGAAGCACTCTTCGAGGCGGTCCGCCGCACCGGCCCGCGTGCCGTCGTGCTCTGGTCCCAGACCCGTCCCACGGCCGACCGCTCGGTCCTCGGCAGGGTCCGCTCCACCACCCGGGGCATCCGGGGCGCCCGCACCCGGCCCGTGGTGCTCGCCGCGGGGCCGGGCTGGGCCCGCACCGCCCCCGGCGAGGGCGTGCACCGGCCGCAGGGCCTGGCGGGCGCACTGCGCATCATCGAGGAGGCCCCGCACGGCTGACGAGCCGGACCGCTGACGAGCCGGACCGCGATCGCCCGGCCCTTCCCCGTACCTCCGCACCCCTTCCTCATTCCTGCAACACGTTCTACTGTGTGCGCCGCCGCAGCGAACCGCCGCACACGAGACGCCGCAAGATGCCTGGAGGGCCCGTGCACCTCGAATACACGCCCGAGCAGCAGCAGTTGCGCACCGAGCTGCGCGCCTACTTCGCCGGCCTCGTGCCCGCCGACGCCTCCGCCAGGTACGCCGAACCGGCCGCCCGGAAACGCTTCTACCGCGAGACGATCCGCCGCCTGGGCGCCGACGGCTGGCTGGGAGTCGGCTGGCCGAAGGAGTACGGCGGCCGGGGGCTGACCCCCATGGAGCAGTACGTCTTCTTCGACGAGGCCGCCCAGGCGAACGTGCCGCTGCCGCTGATGGCCCTCAACACCGTCGGGCCGACGATCATGCAGTACGGCACCGACGAGCAGAAGACGTACTTCCTGCCGAAGATCCTCTCCGGCGAACTCGACTTCGCCATCGGCTACAGCGAACCCGACGCGGGAACCGACCTCGCCGCCCTCAGGACCAGGGCGGTCCGCGACGGCGACCACTACGTCGTCAACGGGCAGAAGATCTGGACCACCAACGGCGACACCGCCGACTGGGTGTGGCTCGCCGTGCGCACCGACCCGGACGCCCCGCCCCACAAGGGCATCACCATGCTCCTGGTCCCCACCACCGACCCCGGCTACTCCTGCACCCTCATCAACACCCTCGCCTCGCACGACACCACCGCCAGCTACTACGAGAACGTCCGCGTCCCCGTCGCCCACCGCGTCGGCGAGGAGAACAAGGGCTGGCGGCTGATCACCAACCAGCTCAACCACGAACGCGTCACCCTCGCCGCCCACGGCACCATGGCCGTCCGCGCCCTGCACGACGTCCAGCGCTGGGCCATGGACACCAAGCTGGCCGACGGCCGCCGCGTCATCGACCTCGGCTGGGTGCGCGGCCGGCTCGCCCGTACCCACACCAAGCTCGACGCGATGAAACTCCTCAACTGGCAGATGGTGAACGCCGTCCAGAACGGCACCCTCACCCCCCAGGACGCCTCCGCCGTCAAGGTCTACGGCTCCGAGGCCCGCCGGGACGCGTACGGCTGGCTGATGGAGGTCGTCGGCTCGGCAGGACCGCTCAAGGAGGGCTCGGCGGGCGCCGTGCTGCACGGCGAACTGGAGCGCGGCTACCGCTCCGCCGTCATCTTCACCTTCGGCGGCGGCAACAACGAGATCCAGCGCGAGATCATTTCGTGGATCGGACTGGGGATGCCCCGGGTCCGGCGCTAACGTGCCGAACATGACAAGCCCCGTCCCCGGCCCCGTCTCCGGGACCGCCGACCCCGGCCTCTTCGGACCGGCCTCCGTCACCTGGCAGGTGCACGGCGACCCGATGATGTGGATCGCCGGGGTGCGGGCCCTCTACCTCCAGGCGCTGCACCCCCGTGCGGTACGCGGCGTCCTGATCAACAGCACGTTCCTGGACGACGCCTGGGGCCGGCTGATGCGTACGGCGAACTTCGTCGGCACCCTCACCTACGGCACCACCGAGGCCGCCGAGCGGGCCGGGGCCCGGGTGAGGGGGATCCACCGCAAGCTGGGCGTGGACGATCCGGAGCTGCTGCTCTGGGTGCACTGCGCGGAAATCGACTCGTATCTGAGCACCGCCCGCAGGTCGGGGCTGCGGATGACCGGCGCCCAGGCCGACAGTTACGTACGGGAGAACCGCGAGAGCGCGCGCATGGTGGGCCTCGATCCCGCCGAAGTACCCAGCAGTACGGGGGAGTTGGCGGACTACTTCGCGGCGGTGCGGCCGGTGCTCGAAGCCGGGGACGACGCCCGTACGGTGGATGCCTTCCTGCGCAGGCCACCGGTGGCGGCGGCGCTCGTACCGGCGCGCGAACTGCTCTGGCGGCGGATGGCGCACCTCGCGTACGCGTCGCTGCCGCCCTACGCCCACGACCTCTACGGCAGGCCCGCGCCAGGCCGGCGCGCCGTGGACCGGCGGCTGTCCGCCACGGGCCACTTGCTGCGCTGCATTCCCTCCCGGCTCCGCTGGCAGCTGCCACCAGGTCACATCTTGAAGGCAGTTGCGCGGCTCGGTCCCGGCAGCCGTCCGGCACCGTACAAACTCGACCGGGGGGCGGCCATACTGGACGGGCCGGGGAGGGCGCAGCGGAGTGACGGGGGCGACAGTACGAGATGGCGGACACCAGGCTGATCCAAGGCCGGTACCGGCTGCTCGATCTGATCGGGCGCGGGGGCATGGGCGAGGTGTGGCGTGCCCGTGACGAGTCGCTCGGCAGACGGGTCGCCGTGAAGTGCCTCAAGCCGATGGGGACCCAGCACGACCAGTCGATCTCCGGGGTGCTGCGCGAACGCTTCCGCCGCGAGGCCCGGGTGGCGGCGGCGCTCCAGCACCGGGGCGTCACCGTCGTGCACGACTTCGGCGAGTACGAGGGCGTGCTCTACCTGGTGATGGAGCTCCTGGAGGGCCGTAACCTCAGCCAGCTCCTGGAGGACAACAAACAGCACCCGCTGCCCGTCCACGACGTCGTCGACATCGCCGAACAGGTCGCCTGGGCGCTCGCCTACACCCACGAACAGGGCATCGTCCACCGCGACCTGAAGCCCGCCAACATCATGCGGCTCACCGACGGCACCGTGAAGATCTGCGACTTCGGCATCGCCCGCCTCGGCCACGACATCGGCTTCACCTCCCGCCTCACCGGCACGGGCATCGCCATGGGCACCCCGCACTACATGTCGCCCGAGCAGATCAGCGGCATCAACGTCGACCACCGCAGCGACCTCTACTCACTGGGCTGTGTGCTGTACGAGATCGCCACCGGCGTGCCGCCGTTCGACCTGGACGACGCCTGGGCGGTGCTCGTCGGCCACCGCGACACCGCACCGCAGCCGCCGCGCAGCCACCGGGCCGAACTCCCGGAATTCTTCGACCGGATAGTGCTCGACCTGCTCGCCAAGACGCCCGACGGGCGGCCCACCGACGCCAAGGACCTGGGCCGCCGGCTCACCGACGGACGCCTCACCCCGTCGGCAGGCCGCGTCCTGTCCGGCCCGCCGGGGCACCCCGCGACGGTGCTCGCCGCGGCCCCCGGGCTGCGGCAGCCCACCGGCCGCCCCGAGCAGCCGCCGAGCCGCGCGCCCCGGCTGCCGTCCTGGACCCGGGGCATGACCACCGGCCACAAGGCGGGCACCACCGAGACCCTCGCCCCGGCGCACGGCGACCCCGCCGCCGCGCTGACCGGCGAATGGACCAGCGGCTCCGGACTGCGGGCCGGCGGCGCCCAGGTCCCCGCGCACAAGGAGCGGCCGACGCCCGCCCCCGAGGTCCTCGACGTCCTCGACAGCCGCCACAACGCGGGCCTCAGCCTGGGCCGGCTGGGCCGCTGGGAGGAGGCCGGCGAGGTGCACCGCGCGGTCGCCGCCGAACGCGAGCACGCGCTCGGCCCCGACCACCCCGACACCCTCGCCAGCCACTACGAGGTCGGCTTCACCCTCAGCCGTACGGGCCGGGCGGCCGACGCCCTGCGCGAATTCACGAGGGTCGCGGAGGGCCGGTCCCGCACCATGGGCGCGGAACACCCGGAGACCCTCGCGGCCCGGCAGGAGACCGCGTACGTACTGGGCCAGCTCGGGCGCCACTTCGAGGCGCACCAGGTGTACTCGGCGGTACTGGCCGCCCGGGAGCGGACCATGGGCGCCGAACACGTGGACACGCTCCGCTGCCGCCACAACCTCGCCTTCAACCTGAGCAGGCTCGGCCGCCTGGAGGACTCCTACCGGATGGCCAGGGACGTCGCGGCGGCGCGCGCAAGGGTACTGGGCGCCGGACACCCCGACACCCTGGTCACCCAGTACGAAGTCGCCTACGCACTGGGCCAGTTGGGCCGCTGGACGGAAGCACTCCAGACCTACCGCGAGGTCGCCCGCGCCCGGGCCAGGGCACTGGGCGTGGACCACCCCGACACCCTGTCCGCCCGCTACGAGGTGGGCATCTGCCTCGGCCGCCTGGGCCGCAGCGCGGAGGCCCTGGAGCTGTACCGCGACCTGGTCGACGACCGCACCCGGACGGTCGGCCCGGCAGACGCCGAGACACTGCGCGCGCGGCACGGACTGGGCGTCAACCTCGGCCGGATGGCCCGCTGGGAGGAAGCCCTGGCGGAGGCGCGAGACGTGTGCGCGATCCGGGAACGGGTGCTGGGCCCCGGCCACCCGGACACCCTCGTCTCCCGCCGGGAGGTCGCGGTGGGCCTGGGCTGGCTGGGCCGCTGGGCGGACGCACTGACGGTGTACCGGCAGGTCGCCCAGGAACGGGAACGTGTCCTGGGCGTCGACCACCCGGACGCGCTGGCCTCACGGAACGACGAGGCGCAGTGTCTGGAGCAGTTGGGGAGGGGTGGGGAGGCGGCGGAGATTTATCGGAGGGTGGCGGCGTTGAGGAGGGGGAGGAGCTGAGGGGGGTGGGGTGGGGGTCCGCTGCGCGGGGCCATTCCCCTCCCCGCCCCTTCCCGAACTGGGGCTCCGCCCCAGGCCCCGGCCCGTACGGGCGAGTGGGTGGGTGGGCAGGTGGCGGGCCCGGCCACCGCCGGTGGTTATGTGCAGGTGAGTTCTTGGCTGGCCGCGCAGTTCCCCGCGCCCCCCGACACCCCAGGGAGGGGGGGAACGTGTTAGCCCCCCACCACCCGCCCCC
>NZ_JBVIMX010000008.1:313351-377858 GCF_055579625.1 Streptomyces sp. NPDC032721
TGTGTGCGTCCCCGGCTCGCAGGGGGGCGAGAGGCCGGGGGCACCCACACGAGCCACCACACACCGGCCCGCGCGTGCGAACCCCTGGCCCCGCGGAGCGGTTTAGGGAAGGGGCGGGGAGGGGCCTCGCCCGCCGCAGGCGCGACACCGTTCAGTAGTCCGAGGGTCGCGCGGACGGCTACCAACTCGGTGTCGGGACCACCGTCAGCAGTGCCGACACCGCAACCACCCCCACCAGCATCACCACCTCCGCCCTCGCCGCCCGCTCCGCCCCACCCGGATCCACCCGCCCGTGCGCCGACTGCCGCCGCAGTGACCTCCTCAAACGGGCCCTCGCCACCAGCGCCAGCACACTCACCACCGCGAACAGCGCCAGCTTCACCAGCAGGGTCCGGCCGTAGGCCGTCACGAAGATGTCGTCCAGGGGGAGCCGGCGCAGCGTGCTGAAGGTGCCCGTCACCGCCAGTGCCACGTACAGGAAAGCGGCCATCCGCGCGTACCTCGCGAGCAGCTTCCGTCCCGGGACCCCGCGTCCCTCGTGGCCCCGCCACAGGTGCATCGCGCGCAGTGCGTAGACGAGGCCGCCGGTCCACAGGGCGGAGGCCGTGAGGTGGATCGTCGTCAGGGCGATGCCGATCTCGGGCGTGTCCAGCTCCGGGTGCGCCCGTACCGCCTCGGAGAAGATCACCGCCGCGAGCGGCAGCACCGCCCAGGACGGCCGCTTCAGCCAGGTGCACGCCGCCGCCGCGAGGAACGCGTTGGCCTGGAGGAGGAGCATGCCTCCGGGCTCCGTCGCGTACGTGTCGGTGAAGGTCATGTTGCCCAGCTGCGCCAGCTGGACGATCTGGCCGAACGACGCCGCGGCCCCGGCCAGCGACAGCGCGATCCCCCACCTGGGTGGCCGGACATCCGGGGCCCCCGGCACCGTCCGCGCCATCCGGTGCCCCACGATCTCGCCGAGGTGCAGGAAGAGTGCGGCCAGGAACACCGAACGCAGCAGCGTCGTGGTCCCGGCCCCGGGTATGTTCAGCTCGCCCGTGTCGCGGGACACGATGCCCATGCCGAGCAGGGCGACCACGACGAGCACGGCCACGGCGGCCGCCGGAGTGGCATAGGCCTTGGCGCGCCGCCGCCAAGCATCCGGCGGCTCGGCCTGTGCCGGATCGGCCTGCGGCGGGTCCGCCCGCGGCGGCTCGGCCCGCGGGAAGTCCGTCTGCGGGAAGCCCGTGTGCGGGAAGCCCGCGTGCGGAAGGTCCGCGTGCGGAAGGTCCGCCCGAGGGAAGTCGAGGCGCCCGTCGACAGGGGTCGGCTGGGTGGAAGGCTCCGGGTAGGTCACCTCCTGATTTTCCCTATACGGACGAGATGGCACAAAGCGGCCCCCCACCTGGCCCCCGCCCCGGCTCCCCTCCCGCCCCTCGTCCTGGTCCGCACTTCTCCAGCCGATCGCCATGTCCCCGCCTTCCCCCCTGTCGGACCTGCGACGCAGCGCATAAGGTCCCGCCATGCCCGTACCTGTCGCACCTGATGCCCCGGCCGCCACTGCCGCCCCGGCCGCCCCGGCCGTCCCGAAGCGTTCCTCGTACGACGTCGTCATCGTCGGCGGCGGCCACAACGGACTGGTCGCCGCCGCCTATCTCGCCCGGGCCGGCCGCTCGGTGCTGCTCCTTGAACGGCTCGCCGGTACCGGGGGAGCGGCGGTGTCCACCCGCCCCTTCGCCGGTACCGATGCCAGGCTCTCCCGCTACTCGTATCTCGTGTCACTGCTCCCCCGCACTATTGTGCGGGACCTCGGACTGTCGTTCGCCGTACGGAAGCGGACAATTTCCTCGTACACCCCTAAGGGGGACGGTGGGCTGCTAGTCGGCGGTTCCGGCACCCGGGCCTCCTTCGCGGAACTCACCGGGGGAGACAAGGAGTTCCGGGCCTGGGAGGACTTCTACGGGCGGCTCCGGCAGGTCGCCGAACGCATCTTCCCGACCCTGACCGAACCCCTCCCCACCAGGGAAGCGCTCCGCCACCGCACGGACGACGCCACCGCCTGGCGGATGCTCTTCGAGGAGCCGATCGGCACCGCGATCGAGGAGACCTTCAGCCACGACCTGGTACGGGGCGTGGCCCTGACCGACGCCCTGATCGGCACCTTCGCCGACGCCCACGACCCCTCGCTGACGCAGAACCGCTGCTTCCTCTACCACGTCATCGGCGGCGGCACCGGCGACTGGGACGTCCCCGTCGGCGGCATGGGCGCACTCACCGACGCCCTCGCCGCCTCGGCCCGCGCGGCGGGCGCCGAGATCGTGACCGGGTGCGAGGTCACGCGCGTCGACACCGACGGAGCGCGCGCCGAGGTCTCGTACCGTACGGAGAACGGTGAGGCCCTCGTCCCCGCCCGCCACGTCCTCGTCAACGCCTCGCCCCAGCACCTGGCCGGGCTCCTCGGCGACGAGCCGCCCGCCCCGGCCCCCGAGGGCGCCCAGCTCAAGGTCAACATGCTGCTGCGACGGCTGCCCCGGCTGCGCGACAGCGGCGTCGACCCGCGCGAGGCATTCGCCGGGACCTTCCACGTGGCCGAGGGGTACGCGGCACTGGCCGACGCCTACCGCGACGCGGCGGCCGGGCGGCTGCCCGGCGCACCGCCCTCGGAGATCTACTGCCACTCCCTGACCGACCCGTCGATCCTCGGCCCCGACCTGGTGGACCGGGGCTACCAGACCCTCACCCTCTTCGGCCTGCACACCCCCGCCAGGCTCTTCGCCGCCGACAACGAGGCCGCCCGCGCCGAACTCCTGCGCCGCACCCTCGAACAGCTCGACGCCCAACTGGCCGAGCCGATCGCCGACTGCCTCGCCGTGGACGCCGAGGGCCGCCCCTGCATCGAGGCCAAGACACCGCTCGACCTGGAACGCGAGCTACGGCTGCCCGGCGGCCACATCTTCCACGGCGACCTGTCCTTCCCCTACGCGGAGGCCGCCGAGGGCAGCGCCGCCGAGCGGTGGGGCGTGGCGACCGCGCACCCCAATGTCCTGCTGTGCGGGGCCGGAGCGGTGCGGGGCGGCGGCGTCAGCGGGGTGGGCGGGCACAACGCTGCGATGGCGGTACTGGGACGCTAGCCGGACGGACCGTGGCATTCCGGGGCAGGATGGAGCGCATGGCGAAATCCCGGAAGTACGCAGCGAAGCACCCCGCGCCGAAGGCCATCAACTCGCCCTTCTCGCTCTACTCGCAGGACTCGATGCTCTCGATCGGCTCCGTCGGCTCCATCCTGTCGATCGGCTCGGTCGGCTCCGTGCTGTCCATCGGTTCGGTGGGCAGCGCGCTGTCGGTCGGGTCGATCGGCTCGGCGCTGTCGCGGGTGTCGATGGCCTCCTGGATGAGTACCGGGTCCCTGCTGTCCGCCCAGTCCCAGTGGTCCGCCTTCTCGCTCCGCTCCCGCAACAGCGTGCGGGCCATCGGTGGCGACGGACCGGCCGGGGGCCGCGTGGTGGCCGGTGCGGGGGCGGCAGCGGTGGCGGCGGGAGCTGCCGTACTGCTCCTGCGCCGCCACCGCTGAGCGGGCCACGACAGTCAACGCCCTGGCCGTGTAAGGGAGTTCAGTCCGCGGACGCCGTCCAGCCCGTCGCCGCGATGCGGGCGGCGTCCGTCGGCCGTGCCTCGTCGAACACCGTCCTGCCCCGGTCCGTCACCCGCAGCCCGTCGACGTACACCCCGCGCCCGACGTACCGGGTGTTCGTCGTGTACCGCCAGCGCAGGGCGACGGCCTTCCCCCGGTACGGGGCGAGATCCGCGCCCGCCCGGTGCCAGACCCGCCCCGACCAGCCGGAGACCGCCCCGCCGGGATGCGGCACCGGCTTCTCCTCGTCCGGCTTCGCCCCTTTTCTTACGGTGGTGAACGGCACGGCCGTCCAACTCGTCCCCGCGTCAGCCGAAGCCTCCAGGGTCAGCGTGTCGCCGGCCGGCTCGGTGTCCCACCACAGATCGCAGTGGAACACCGCCCGGTCCGAGCCCACCGGCAGCGCGGGCAGCACGAGAGTCGCCGTCGAGGCGGACGCCATCCCCGAGAACCAGGCCGTGCGTCCGTGCGCCGGCCGCACCGCGACCGCGCGCGCCATGTCGTCGGCCGTCGCCACCCGGGGCGCCGAACCCGAGCGCCAACTGCGCACAGGGTGAACGGAGTTGCCCAGCACGATCAGGAAGGAGTCGGTCGTCGGGTCGATGACCAGACTGGTGCCGGTGAAACCGGTGTGGCCCGCGGTGCGCGGAGTGGCCATCGCGCCCATGTACCAGTGCTGGTAGAGCTCGAAGCCGAGGCCGTGCTCGTCGCCGGGGAACGCGGTGTTGAAGTCGGTGAACATCAGCTCCACCGACTCGGGGCGCATGATCCTGGCCCGGCCGTACACCCCGCCGTTGAGCAGCGTCCGGGCGAGGATCGCCAGGTCCCAGGCGGTGGAGAAGACCCCGGCGTGGCCCGCCACTCCGTCGAAACCGTACGCGTTCTCGTCGTGCACCTCGCCCCAGACGAGGCCGCGGTCGATGCCCGACCAGGGTTTGCGGGCGTCCTCGGTGGCGGCGATCTTCGGCTTCCAGGAGGCCGGCGGATTGAAACGAGTGCGGTGCATCCCCAGCGGAGCAGTGATCTCGTCGTGGAGCAGTGCATCCAGCGGGAGAGCGGTGATCTTCTCCAGCACGAGCTGGAGCGAGATCAGATTCAGGTCCGAGTACAGGTACGCCGTGCCCGGCGGGCTGGCCGGGGCCTCGTTCCACAGCATCTTGAGCTTGCCCTCGCGGGTCGGCTGCGAGTACAGCGGAATCCACGCCCTGAAGCCCGAGGTGTGCGTCAGCAACTGACGCACCGTGATGTCCTGCTTGCCCGCCGCCCCGAACTCCGGCAGGTACGAGGCGACCTTCGCCTCCAGCTCCAGCGCACCCCGCTCGATCTGCTGCACCGCCAGCATCGAGGTGAACAGCTTCGACACCGACGCCAGGTCGAAGACGGTGTCCCGGGCGGTGGCGATCTGCTGGTCCGGCGGGAACTCCACCGCCGTGTCCGTCTTCTCGTCGTACGCCGCGTAGCGCACGGCCATCCCGATCGGCTCGTGCAGCGCGACCGTACCGCCGCGCCCGGCGAGCAGCACCGCGCCCGCGTACCAGGGGTACTTGGGGGACGGCCCGAGGAACTTCCTCGCGTCCGCCACGAGCTTCTCCAGCGGCCCGGGCAGCAGCCCGGCACGCGCGGCGGAACCGTACCGGAGCGTCGGCCGACCCCCACCTCCGCCGCCACCCGCGTCCGCCTCCGCGCCCTCCGTCTCCGCCGCACCGGCAGCGGGGATCGGTCCCAGCATCAACGCACCTCCCAGAGCCAGAGCCCCGCCCGCGAAGTGCCTTCGGCTCACATCCGAGCAACTGAACCCTCTGTGCGCACCATCCTCAGTCATGGGCACCAGCAGGCCAAAGTGAACCCCCGGTGTCAACAGCCCCGGCACCTCGGGCAAAGAATCTGACGCAGCATCAGAAATGCTCTTCCCCTCGCAGCCGACCTGCGGCATCCTGCCGCCCATGAAGACGGAGCTGAGCCAGAAACTCGGAGTCGAACACGCCATCTTCGGCTTCACGCCGTTCCCCGCGGTGGCCGCCGCGCTCACCAGGGCCGGCGGCTTCGGCGTCCTGGGCGCGGTGCGCTACACCGCCCCCGACGACCTCGCCCGCGACCTCGACTGGATGCAGGAGCACACCGACGGCAAACCGTACGGCCTGGACGTCGTCATGCCCGCCAAGAAGGTCGAGGGCGTGACCGAGGCCGAGGTGGAGGCCATGATCCCGGCCGGGCACCGCCAGTACGTGCAGGAGATCCTCGCCAAGCACAACGTCCCCGAACTCGCCGAGGGCGAGGCCTCCGGCTGGCGCATCACCGGCTGGATGGAGCAGGTCGCCCGCAACCAGCTCGACGTGGCCTTCGACTACCCGATCAAGCTGCTCGCCAACGCCCTCGGCTCACCGCCCGCCGACGTCGTCGCCCGCGCCCACGACCACGGCGTACTGGTCGCCGCTCTCGCGGGCAGCGCCAAGCACGCCCGACGGCACGCCGAGGCGGGCATCGACATCGTCGTCGCCCAGGGGTACGAGGCGGGCGGCCACACCGGCGAGATCGCCTCCATGGTCCTGGTGCCCGAAGTCGTCGAAGCCGTGGGGGAGTTGCCGGTGCTCGCCGCCGGCGGCATCGGCAGCGGCGACCAGATCGCCGCCGCGTTCGCCCTCGGTGCGCAGGGCGCCTGGCTCGGCTCGCTCTGGCTCACCACCGAGGAGGCCGAACTGCACTCCGCCGCCCTCACCGCGAAGCTCCTCGCCGCGGGCTCCGGCGACACCGTCCGCTCCCGCGCCCTCACCGGCAAACCGGCCCGCCAGCTGCGCACCGAGTGGACGGACGCCTGGGACGACCCGAACGGCCCCGGCACCCTGCCCATGCCCCTCCAAGGGCTGCTGGTCGCCGAGGCCAACTCCCGCATCCAGAAGTACGAGGTGGGACCGCTCCTCGGCACCCCGGTCGGCCAGATCGTCGGCCGGATGAACTCCCGGCGCAGCGTCCAGGCGGTCTTCGACGACCTCACCCGGGACTTCGAGCGCGCCGTGACCCGTATCAACCGCATAGCGGGAAGGGACTAGGGACACCGCATGAGCGACCACCAGCCCCCCAACGGCACGCACCCCAACGGCACGCCCCCGAACGGCTTCTGGGCCCAGGCCGCCGCCGACCCCGACCGCACCGTCCTCGTCGCCCCCGGCGGGGAGGAGTGGCCGGCCGGTCAACTCCACGCCGCCGTCAATCAGTTGGTGCACGGGCTGCGTGCCGCCGGGCTGGCGCAGGGCGACTCCTTCGCCGTGGTCCTCCCCAACGGCGTCGAGTTCTTCACCGCCTACCTCGCCGCCGTCCAGGCCGGCCTCTACCTCGTCCCCGTCAACCACCACCTCACCGGACCCGAGATCGCCTGGATCGTCTCCGACTCCGCCGCCAAGGCCCTGATCGCTCACGAACGCTTCGCCGACGCCGCCACGGCCGCCGCCGACGAAGCGGGCCTGCCCGCCTCCCACCGCTACGCCGTCGGCACGGTGCCCGGGTTCCGCCCGTACGCCCAACTCCTGGAC
This sequence comes from Streptomyces sp. NPDC032721, assembly GCF_055579625.1. Lineage (NCBI taxonomy): Bacteria > Bacillati > Actinomycetota > Actinomycetes > Kitasatosporales > Streptomycetaceae > Streptomyces > Streptomyces sp. NPDC032721. The sequence continues at coordinate 320,489 of NZ_JBVIMX010000008.1, forward strand.
GGACAGCCGGAGTCGGCCCCTGCGGACCGCACGCTGGGCTGGGTCATGAACTACACCTCGGGAACCACCGGGCGCCCGCGCGGCATCCGCCGTCCGCTCTCCGGCAAGCTCCCCGAGGAATCCCATCTCGGCGGCTTCCTCGGCATCTTCGGCATCCGGCCCTTCGACGACAACGTCCACCTGGTCTGCTCGCCGCTCTACCACACCGCCGTGCTCCAGTTCGCGGGCGCCGCACTGCACATCGGGCACCCCCTTGTCCTGATGGACAAGTGGACGCCCGAGGACATGCTCCGCCTCATCGACACCCACCGCTGCACCCACACCCACATGGTGCCGACCCAGTTCCACCGGCTGCTCGCCCTCCCCGACGAGACCAGGCGGCGCTACGACGTGACCTCCATGCGGCACGCCATCCACGGCGCCGCACCCTGCCCCGACCACGTCAAACGGGCCATGATCGACTGGTGGGGGCACTGCGTCGAGGAGTACTACGCGGCGAGCGAGGGCGGCGGCGCCTTCGCCACCGCCGAGGACTGGCTGAAGAAGCCCGGCACCGTCGGAAAGGCCTGGCCCATCAGCGAACTCGCCGTGTTCGACGACGACGGCAACCGGCTGCCGCCCGGTGAACTCGGCACCGTCTACATGAAGATGAGCACCGGCGGCTTCAGCTACCACAAGGACGAGAGCAAGACCCGGAAGAACCGCATCGGCGACTTCTTCACCGTCGGCGACCTCGGCATCCTCGACGAGGACGGCTACCTCTTCCTCCGCGACCGCAAGATCGACATGATCATCTCGGGTGGCGTCAACATCTACCCGGCCGAGATCGAGGCCGCCCTGCTGTCCCACCCCGCCGTCGCCGACGCGGCCGCCTTCGGCATCCCGCACGCGGACTGGGGCGAGGAGGTCAAGGCCGTCGTCGAACCCGCCGAAGGTCACCCCCCGTCAGAAACGCTGTCCGCCGACATCCTCGCCCATTGCGAACGCCAACTCGCGGGCTACAAAAGGCCCAAGACCCTCGACTTCATCACCGCCATGCCCCGCGACCCCAACGGCAAGCTCTACAAACGCCGCCTGCGCGAGCCCTACTGGGAAGGACACGACCGGGCTCTGTGACCCCGGCAGGCAGGGGTGCCGGGCCGATCCCCGAAGCGGATCGGCCCGGCCACGGAACCGCGACCCGGGGGAGGGCCGACGGTGCTACCCCGCCGCCGCACCCGCGCCGGGAGACCGCGACCACAGCTCCCCGATCCGCGCCGCCGAGGTGCCGAGCCCGGTCGGCCCGTACGACGGCAACCCGGGCGCACCCGCAGGCAGTTCCCGCCCGGCCGCGACCACACCCGTCTCCGACCCCTGCGGCGCGTGGTGCCGCACCAGGTCCGACTCCTTGTACCGCTTGCAGCCCTGGTGCCAGGTCTCGATGCCCGCCATCCAGTTCCTGAGCCCCTGCACATAGCTCTCCACCGCCTCCCTGGCAGCGGCGTCGAGCTCGAACTCCGCACACAAGCCGGGCAGTTCGAACTCCACCACATGCTGGAACTCGGCCATCCGCGACTTCATCAGATCGACCACCACGTCCCGCGCCTGCTCCACCGTGCACCCGAAGAAGTGCTGCACCACCAGCACCCCGTTGTGCAGCTCTCCCTCGAACTCGACCTCCTTCTGGTACGAGTAGACGTCGTTCATCAGCGCCGAGTAGTCCATCGCGGAGCGCACCATCGACAGGAACGGGCGGCTGCCGTAGATCTCCGGCGGCAGTGTGTCCCCCTGTGTGATCCGCGCCAGGCTCGTCGTCAGGTCGGACCCGAAGGTGTACCTGCGCATCTCGATGTAGTCGACGGGGTCGGGCACCCGGTCCTGCGCCTGGTTCGTCAGCTCCCACAGCCAGCTCGCCTGCATGTCCTCGACGGTCCTGCGGAACGCCCGCCGCGCCTCCACCGCCATCGGCACCGCCGTCCGCACCCACAGATCGGCGAGGCCCCGCTCCAGCGGGGTCACCGGCACGGGCATCGGTTCGTCCTCCACCGGCATGAAGAGCGACAGCCGGTCGTTGGCGGCCTTGGCCCCGGCCAGGTCGAGCGTCCGCCCGTAGATCACCGGGAAGAGGTCGTCGCCGTACGTCCCCCAGGCCAGCCAGGCCGAGCTGATGTCGAGCTCCCGCAGCGTCGCGTCCGGGTGGATGCCGGCCGCGCACAGCGGCAGGTCGTAGTCCCGGATCTTCTCCTCGTTCCAGACGCCGGAGGCCGGGATTCCGGGGATGCCCTCCAGGATGCCCATGCTGTGCGCCCACCGGACCACGTTCTCCCTGGCCGCTCCCAGATGCGGGCTGAGCGTGGTGGTGAAGGGCATCCCCAGGTCCGGGATCTCCAGGTGGCCGACCTTCTCGAAGCGGTGCACCGCCACGTTCTTCTCCCGGGCCGGGACGCCGACGGCGAGGGAGGAGAGCAGCTGGGAGGCGAAGGTACCGAGCCCGGTCGGGCCGCCGAGCGCGTACGAGGCGGGGTCGTGCGCGTCGTCGCCCGCCCCGTTCATGTAGCGGCTGGAGCGCATGTGCCACTCGTGTCCGCCGGACTGCCAGTCCTGGAGGCCCTTCGCGTACGCCAGCACGTCGAGCCGCTCCTGCGGTCCGACGGCGAACTCCGCGAACAGCGGCTCCAGTTCGGTGAGGAACGTCGTCTCGAACTGCTGGAGCCGCGAGGTCAGCAAATCGTTGACGGCCTCCGCCGCCTCCTGCGTGGAGCAGCCGAGGAAGGTCTCCATCACCAGGACGCCGTTGGAGAGTTCACCCTCGTCGAGGATCTCGCGCTCGTAACTGAACAGGTCGTTGCGCAGGTGCACCCCGTCCGAGAAGGAGTCCCGCAGCACGCACATCGGACGCGAGGCCGCGATCCTGGCGGGCACCTCGGCCCCCGCCACGTACTCGACGAGACCCGCCGACCACGGGGCGCCGCCCACCTTGCGGCGCATCTCGATGTACTCGATGGGGTTGGAGACGCGCCCCTCGCTGATGTTCATCAGCTCCCACATCGATTCTTCGAGCAGGTGCTCGGTGGACACCGCGAACCGCCGCCGCCACGCCTCGGACATCGACGGACAGGTACGGGTCCACAGATCGGCGAGCCCCGCCTCCACCGCGTTCGTCGGCTCCGGCATCGCCGCTCCGGCCTCCACCGGCATGAACGCCGGCAGCCGGTCCAGGTACGCCTTGGCGCCCTTCATGTCGGGGCTGCGCTTGAACAGCTCCACGAAGTGGTCGTCGAAGAAGAACACCCACACGTACCAGTCGGTGACCAGTGCCAACTGCTCGGCGGTGCAGTCGGGATGGGTGTACGCGCACAGCAGCGCGTAGTCGTGGCTGTCGAAGTCGTGCTCGTCCCAGATCTCCGAGCCCTCGATCATGACCATCTCGCGCGCCCACGCCTTGGAGTGCTCCCTGGCGTGCTCCAGATGGGGATTGAGCCGGGCCGGGTACGGCATGTAGAACTCGGGCAGGGTGAAGGGCTGGGGCATGGTTCCGGGGTTCGCCTTCCCAGTTCGACGGCATGGACCGTTGTCACGCTAGGCAGGAAGGTCCCGGATCCGACCCCGGCCCCGGACGATCATCACCGAAGTGGTGAATTCACGCCCGGAGCCGGTTAATGATCTTGTACGTGGGCCAGGGGACGGCCCGCTCGGCCGGTGTCGGTCAGCGGGTGCCGGTCAGCGCTCGCGCACCCACAGCACCTTGAGCTTCGGCGAGGTGAGGATGTCCCGCTCGCAGAACCGCGACTTCACCCACTTCTCGCCGGAGAACAGCTCGGTCTGGTCCCGGTAGTGCGGGGAGTGGGGGTTCGCGGACTGGCCGTACGTCAGCAGCGTCTTCGCCACCGGGCACGGCCCGCCGTCCCAGCCGACCGCCTGGATATAGCTGGAGCCCGTCGTCACTTCGGTGTAACCCCCGCCCGCCGCGTTCCACACGGGCTCGATCTTGTTCCAGATGCCGAGGGACTCGGTGCCGCCGGGGACCGGGATGCGTTTGCCGTTGCGCACCACGAACTGGTTATCGCCCAGCGGTGCGTCGAGCGCGATGCCCGCCGCCCGTAGCTCCGCCACCGCAGCGCGCAGCGCCGAAGTCACCCCGGGGGAAGCCGTGTTGAGGGTGTTCGGGGTGCGCACCGGGTCGGCCGCACTGAACGGCACCTTCCACAACTGGTCCGCCGGGACCGAGGCCACGGCCTTGCGCCAGAACCGGTCGAAGAGCAGCGCGCCCCGGCTCCCGGTGTCCGTCTTCCGGTCCCACTTCGCCAACACCGCGCAGGCGGCGGCCAGTTCGCCGGTGCCGCAGGACTTGAGGAGTTCCGGCAGCGCCAGGTCGGCCGCCGGGACCCGGTTCGCGAACTGCTGGTTCTGGAGGTCGCCGACGGTCAGCCGGCCCTTCTTCGCCATCGCCGACACGTCCTCGACCGCCCCGCGCGTGCGCAGGGTGCGCGGGGTGCTGATGTTGCCGAAGACCCGCTCGTACCCGGTGATCGGCCGGTCCGCATTGGCCAGCCAGGCACTGTCGTTGGAGTTCTCGGCGTACGGGGCGTCGCGCAGCGTCGGCATCCTCGACGGGCCGAAGATGCCCGGCTCCACCGCGTCCCCGTCCCGGCCGAGCGTGCAGTCACCGCGCGCCCCGTCCAGGATCGCCATGCCCGCCGCCGGGTAGGTGACCTTGCCCATCGGGGTCGAACAGCGCTGCACGAGCTCGTCGGTGAGGCGGGGCAGCACCTGCGACTGGGTGAACAGCGAACCGCCCCGGGAGTCCGCGGCGACCGTGTTCACCCACGGCAGGCCCTGGCTGCGGCGCAGCGAGTCCTGGACCCCGGACACGTCGCGCGCCTTGCTGAAGCCGAGCGCCGTGTCACCGGCGCGCAGGTTCGTCGCGTTCGGATCGTTCAGCGCGTACGCGGTCGTCGCCGTCCAGGGCAGCGGCAGCTGGGCGCCGAGCCCGTTCACCACGGGCCCGTACCTGGTCCACCACTGAGTGCGGGTCACCGGGGCGCCGTCCTTGACCTGCACGGTCACGGTCCGCTTCGTCATCCGCTCCCGCTTGCCGTCGACCACGTACACCGTCGGGTCGGCGGGATCGAGGGTGAGCTGGTGGAGGTTCATGGGGACGCCAGTGGCGACCGTGTGGGACCAGGCAACGCGCGCGTTGTGCCCGATGGAGACCGTCACCGCGCCGAGCAGCGAACCGCCGATCACGTTCAGCTCGCCCGGAATGGTCTGCTGCGACTGCCAGAAGCGGCGGCCGCCGGACCACGGGTAGTGCGGGTTGCCGAGCAGCAGCCCACGCCCGTTCGCGGTCGTACGCCCGCTGAAGGCAACGGCGTTGGAGCCCATCGCGGCGTCCGAGGTGTCGAAGAGCTGCCGGGCCGCCTCACCCGGATCGACCCCCGGGCCCGGCTGCTCCGGCGCCGACGGCTCCGACCGCTTCGGGGCTGCGGCGGTACGGGGCGCTCCCGCGCCGGGCGGCTGGGCGGCGATGATGCCGTCCGCGCCGCGTCCCTGGCCGCCCAGCACCGCGAAGGCGTAGCTCAGGGCGTGGATGTCCTCGACGGCGGCGGGGCGCACCCAGGGGGCGCCCGCGCAGGCGGGATCGGTGACCCGGTTCTGCTTCAGCCAGGTGTTGTAACCGGCGACGAAGCCCCGCATCAGCTCCTTCACCTGCCGGCTCGGGCCCACCGGGGCGGGCCGTGCCATCAGCCGGGCAACCGTGCCGCTGTCGCGCACGCCCCGGAAGTAGAGGTCGCTGGCGAGATTGGTGGAGGCGGAGGACAGCGAGCCGTCCGGTCTGGCGTCGGCGCCGAAGTGGCGCGAGCGTTCGCCGCGTACCGTCGCGAAGCCCTCGGCCAGGGTGCACACTTGGTCGTTGGCCTGTGCCCAGCCGCCGCCGAACCCGAGGTTGGCGTAGTCCTTGGCGACGATGTGCGGAATGCCGTACTCGGTGTACCGCACGACGGCCGACAGGTCGCCGTGCGAAGGGCGCTTCTCCTGGCCGCGCGGGTCGGCGGAAGCGGCCGGAGCGAGCGTGCCCGCCGCGGTGAGCAGGGCGATACCGGCGACGGCGAAGGTTCTCGTACGGGTCCGGAGGGACAACGTGCCTCCCAACAGGGCGTCACAACACAGCAGTTGTGAAGGGTCTCCGAGGTGTCACGTGCCACTCAGTCATTACCGTCCGGTACCTGTCAACATCCCGCGCGGTATGCACTTCTCGCGCACCACTCTTGACCTGATTCATCACCCCACGCAGGATCACGCCATGACGACACCAGGGACAGCCTTCCTCGACAGCACCGTCGACGGACTCCTGCGGCGCACCGCCCGGCGCGTCCCGGACCGCACCGCCCTCCACTACCGGGACCGCACCTGGACCTACGCGGAACTGGACGCCGCCGTCGGCACCGCAGCCGCCCTGCTGCGCGGGGACCGGGGACTGGCCGAGGGCGACCGGGTCGCCACCTACGGCCACAACTCCGACACGTACCTCATCGCCTACCTCGCCTGCGCCCGCGCCGGACTGATCCACGTCCCGGTCAACCACCACCTCACCGGCGCCGACCTGTCGTACATCCTCGGGCAGTCCGGCGCCTCTCTGGTGCTCGCCGACCCCGACCTCGCCGAGCGCGTCCCGGCGGACCTCGCGACCCTGCCGCTGCGGGACGCCCCCGGCTCCCTCCTGGACGCGCTGGCCGATCCCGTCCCGTACGACGGAAGCCCCCGCGACCCGCGCGAACCCGTCCAGCTGCTCTACACCTCCGGGACCACCGCCGACCCCAAGGGCGCGATCATGACGCACCGCGCCCTGGTGCACGAGTACGCCAGCGCCGTCGAGGCACTCGACCTCGCCGAGACCGACCGACCCGTCCACGCGCTGCCGCTCTACCACTCCGCGCAGATGCACGTCTTCCTGCTGCCCTACCTCGCCGTCGGCGCACAGAACACCCTCCTCGACGGACCCGACGCCACCGCCGTCTTCGACCTGGTGGAAGCGGGCCGCGCGGACGGCTTCTTCGCCCCGCCGACCGTGTGGATCGCGCTGGCCAACCACCCCGAGTTCGAGAAGCGCGAACTGGGCGCACTGCGCAAGGCGTTCTACGGCGCCTCGATCATGCCCGTCCCCGTACTGGAGCGGCTGCGCGCCCGACTCCCCGGCCTCGCCTTCTACAACTGCTTCGGCCAGAGCGAGATCGGCCCGCTCGCCACCGTGCTGCGCCCCGAGGAGCACGAGGGCCGGATGGACTCCGCCGGCAGGCCCGTACGGCACGTCGAAGCACGTGTCGTCGACGAGGAGGGCGGCGACGTACCGGACGGCACCGTGGGCGAAATCGTCTACCGGTCACCGCAGTTGTGCGAGGGCTACTGGGGGAAGGACCCGGCGGAAGGCTTCCGGGACGGCTGGTTCCGCTCCGGCGACATGGCGGTGCGCGACAGCGACGGCTACTTCACCGTCGTCGACCGGGTGAAGGACGTCATCAACTCCGGGGGAGTGCTCGTCGCCTCCCGCAAGGTCGAGGACGCCCTCTACACCCACCCCGGCGTCGCGGAGGCGGCCGTCGTCGGACTGCCCGACCCGCGCTGGATCGAGGCGATCACCGCGATCGTCGTCCCGCGCACCGGCGAGGTCACCGAGGCCGAACTCATGGCGTACGCACGCGAGAAGCTCGCCCACTTCCAGGCGCCCAAGCGGGTCCTGTTCGTGGACGAGCTGCCGCGCAACGCCAGCGGGAAGATCCTCAAGCGGGAGCTCAGGGACCGGTTCGGCACGCCCGCGGAGTGAGCTGCGGGGGCATCGGGGCAGCGGTCGGCCGACGTCAGCTGGGGCGCCGGTCCACGATGCGCTTGAACTTCCCCACCGACCGCTCCAGCGTCTCGGGATCGACCACCTCGACCCCCACCGAAACCCCGATGCCGTCCTTGACCCCCTTCACGACCGCCAGCGCGGCAGCCTCCCGCTGCTCGGCGCTCGCCCCGGCGCGCGCCTCCGCCCGTACCGTCAGCCGGTCCATCCGGCCCTCCCGGGTCAGAAGTAGCTGGAAGTGCGGCGACAGCGCGGGCGTACGCAGCACGATCTCCTCGATCTGGGTGGGGAAGAGGTTCACCCCGCGCAGGATGACGAGGTCGTCGCTGCGCCCGGTGACCCGCTCCATCCGCCGGAAGTTGCGCGCCGTCCCCGGCAGCAGCCGGGTCAGGTCCCTGGTCCGGTAACGGACCACCGGCATCGCCTCCTTGGTCAGCGAGGTGAACACCAGCTCGCCCTCCTCGCCGTCCGGCAGCACCTCACCGGTCAGCGGATCGACGACCTCCGGATAGAAGTGGTCCTCCCAGATGTGCAGCCCGTCCTTGGTCTCGACGCACTCGGACGCCACGCCGGGGCCGATCACCTCGGAGAGCCCGTATATGTCCACGGCGTCGATCGCGAAGCGCTCCTCGATCTCCCGCCGCATCTCCTGCGTCCACGGCTCCGCGCCGAAGACGCCGACCTTGAGGGAGGTGGTGCGCGGGTCGATGCCCTGCCGCTCGAACTCGTCGAGGAGGGTGAGCATGTAGGTGGGCGTCACCATGATGATCTCGGGCCGGAAGTCCTGGATCAGCTGGACCTGCCGTACGGTCATCCCGCCGGACGCCGGGATGACCGTACAGCCGAGCCGCTCCGCGCCGTAGTGCGCGCCGAGCCCGCCGGTGAACAGGCCGTACCCGTACGCCACATGGACTTTGTGGCCGGGCCGGCCGCCGGCGGCGCGGAGGGAACGGGCCACCACGTCGGCCCACATCGACAGGTCGTTCTCGGTGTAGCCGACGACGGTCGGGCGGCCCGTGGTGCCGCTGGAGGCGTGGACACGGCGGATCTCGTCCTGCGGTACGGCGAACATCCCGAACGGGTAGTTCTCCCGCAGGTCCGCCTTGACGGTGAACGGGAACCGGGCGAGATCGGCGAGCGACCGGCAGTCCTCCGGCTTCAGCCCCGCCTTGTCGAAGGCCGCCCGGTAGTGCGGCACGTTCGTGTACGCGTGTCGCAGGCTGCTCCGCAAGCGCTCCAGTTGCAGGACCTGGAGCTCCTCGCGGCTGAGCCGCTCGGCCGCGTCGAGCAGAGCCTTCATGGTTCACTCTCCCGTTCCGTGCGCCTGCACGACGCGTGCGACGTGCACGGCAGGTACCACCAAAGCGGACTACCGATCATTCGGTCGCCCTCCGTCAGAGGTCAGTAATTCAGGGCGCGAGGGGTCCTGACAAGGGGTAGCGCGAGGTCGGTCGGCGCCCTTTCGAGTGGTCGCGCACCCCTGGCGGGGCGAATCAGGTCGAACTATGGGGTATCGGTTGATCAGGGAAGTACCGGAACGAGTACGAGGACGGCAGAGATGCAGCGTGGAAAGCGTGGAACCGGCAGGACCGCACTGGCCGTGATGCTGACGGTGACCGGGGCATCGATGCTCTCCGCGTGCGGCGGTGGCGGTGCCACCAAGGCGGCCCCCGCCGTCACCGTGACCGTGACCGCCCCGGCCCCGACCGTCACGGTGACCGCACCCGCCGTGGTGCCCGCCCCGGACGAGCCGGTGCCCGCGTCCACCCCGCCGGTCCCCCCGGCCACCGCCCCCGTACCGGCACCGAGCGCCACGCCCCCGCAGCAGCAGAACGGGGGCCGGCCCACCGTCGAACTGACCGGGGACGCCGCCACCGCGACCAAGGAACTCGCCCGGCTGAGGGCGACCGGCTGGTGGAACCCGAACAAGGTCGAGTACTCGGACGATCCGGTGACCACGCTCCAGCAGTTCGACAGATGGCTGAGCAAGGGCTACATCGCACCGGGCGGCGGCTGGACCCCGGAGGGCGTCGCGGCCTGGGAGGCGGCCAACGCGACCGGCGAGGCGCTGTAGCCGGTGGGCGGGTCCCCGTGGCGGGTCCCCGTGGGCGGGCCACGGAAGTGAGGCGTGCGTTCAGGGCGTTCACCTGTTTGGATGAACCCCATGCCGATCTTCACCGCCCCTGACGGAACCCGCCTCGCCTACCACCTGGCCGGCGAGGGAGAGCCCCTCATCTGCCTGCCCGGCGACGCGACGCGCGACTCCGCCGCCTCCCTCGGGGAACTGGGCGGGCTCGGCGCCCATCGGCAGCTCGTCCTCCTCGAACCGCGCGGCACCGGCGACTCCGAGGCGCCGGCCGACCCCGCCACGTACCGCTCCGCACACCAGGTCGAGGACGTCGAGGCCCTGCGCGAACACCTCGGGCTGGACCGCATGGACGTCCTCGCCCACTCGGCGGGCGGCCACCTCGCCATCCGCTACGCCGCCGCCCACCCGGGGCGCGTCCGCAGCCTGGTCCTGATCGCTCCGGACGCCCTCAGTGCCGCGCTGAAGGCCGTCGACATCCCCGTCCTGGTGCTGGAGGAGGAGCCCGATGACCCGCGCGCCCTCATCCGTACGGTCACCGCCTTCCTCGACCCCGAGGTGTACGACGTCCGCCTGCCCGCCGGGAACCGGATCGCCTACCGCGTCTGGGGCGACCCCGCCGCCCCGCCCGTCGTCCTGCTGCACGGGCGCACCTCCGACAGCACCAACTGGCGCGCCGTTGCGGAAGCGCTCGCCCCCACCCGCCGGGTGTACGCCCCCGACTTCCGGGGTCACGGCCTCAGCGACTGGCCGGGCGGCTACACGTACGGCCAACTCGCCCGCGACACCCGCGACTTCCTCGACGCGCTCGGCCTCAACAGGGTCGACCTGATCGGCCACTCGATGGGCGGCGGGGTCGCGCTGCAAGTGGCCGAGGCGGAGCCGGAGCGGGTGGTCCGGATGGTGCTGGAGGACCCGCCGCCGCCGTTCCCGCTCGCCGTACCGCGCGAGCCCGAGCAGCGACCGTCGCCCGAGGAGATCGAGGCGCTCTCCTTCGACTGGGAGGTACTCCCGGACACCGACGCGGGTGTCAGCCACCCCGACCCCGCCTGGGCGTCGGAGCTGGGAACGATCACCGCGCGGACCCTGGTGCTGTCCGGCGGACCGGAGAGCTTCCTCGCCGAGGCGGAGGTACGGCGGATGGCGGGGCTGATCCCGGGCAGCACCACGGTCACGATCCCCGTGGGGCACCTGATCCACGCGACTGACCCGGCCGGATTCCTGGCGGAACTCAAGGGCTTCGGCATGTACTGACAGCTCGGCTCTAGCCCCCGCCCCTGAGCCCCGCTCCCCGCACCCCTTTCCCTACCTGACCCGTCCACACGGAGGCCGCGTTGACCGCGAACGACCGATCCGCCCGCCTGCTCGTAGGCCTGCTCGCCGGGGCGGGCGCCGCCCACGTGGTGGCGCCCAAGCTGTTCGACACCATGGTCCCGGAGTTCCTGCCGGGCAAGCAGCGCACCTGGACGCACGCGACCGGCGTCGCCGAACTGCTGCTGGCCGCAGCCGTCGCCGTCCCGCAGACCAGGAAAGTGGGTGCGCTGGCGACGGCCGGGTACTTCGCGGGCATCCTCCCCGCGCACTTCCAGATGGCGCACAACTGGCGCGACAAGCCAAAGGCGTTGAAGGCGGGCGTCTACGCCCGCATCCCGCTCCAGGTGCCGCTGGTGCTCTGGGCGGCGAAGGTGGGGCGCGACGCCGGTCGCTGACCAGGCGTCAATGTCCTTGCCCCCAGGCTGAGTTCAGTGGCCGCGACGCCGCTTGGTGGTGGTCTTGCGCCAGCCGAAGGGGCCGGGGAGATCCATCGAAGTGGTGCGGCGGCCGGTGCTGCTGTGGGTGTGCCGGGGCCCGTGTCGGCCGCCACCCGTGGTGATGGACCACGAGTGGCGGTTGATGTTCAGTCGTACGCCCGGCAGGATCCGGAAACTCTTGCGGAAGGTGAGCGGCATCGTCTGCCTCCGTGGTGTGTCGACGCGCGGTCGGTGGATGGCGATGCCGTACGTGTTTCCGAATCCGGCGGGTCAATGCCTGTGCGCTGTGGCGCGGTGGGCTGGGGCTGGGGTCAGGGCTTGTGCGGTCCCCACAGGGAGGTGACCGGGTCGTAGACCCTGACCCCCTTCGGCAGTCCCAGGTCCGCCGCCGTGATGCGCCGCCCGTGGTGCGCCGGGTCCGCCGCCACCCCGATGTCGCGGACGATCCGTACGTCGGCGGGGGTGGGCGGGGCGAGCACGGTACGGACCGTGGCGTACGCCGTTGCCCCCGCCCGCACCGTGTACGGGGCGCTGTCGGCCGGGGGTTCGGGGCGGGCCGCCCCGTCCAGGTCGCCGAAGGTGACCGTGGGGATCCGGTCCACCGTGCAGGCGGCCCGACCGGTGTTGGTGAAACTGATCCCGAGCACGTCGGGGGTCGGTGCGGCGGTCGCCTTCACCGTGAGGTGCCGCTCGGCGCAGCGCGGGACCGGGGCGTTCCCCGGCGGCGGTACGACGCAGGCGAGCGCGGTCGTGGAAGTGGCGAGCAGGAGCGCTGCGGCGAGCGCGGAGACGGTCACGGAGGACCGCTGGTGCGTGTGCATATGTCCATGGTGGGGGTGTATATGCAGGGCGGGCGAGTGCGCCGCGTGCTCTGTCACCGGCCCGTGACACATCGACGTGCCGCACGTGACCTGCCCCCGTAACGTCTGTCCCGTGGCCCTCTTCCGTATCGCAGACCGCACGCCCCTCGCACCCGCCGAGGCCTGGCGCCGACTCACCGCCTGGGAACGGCACGCCGCCCAGGTGCCCTTCACCCGCATCACCGTCACCACCGAACCGCCGACCAGGCAGGGCACCCGCTTCGTGGCCCGTACCAGGATCGGCAGGCTCGGGTTCGACGACCCGATGGAGGTGACCGACTGGCAGCCGCCGTACCACTGCCGACTGGAGAAGCACGGCAGGGTGGTCACGGGCTGGGCCGAGATCGACGTACGGGAGGAGCCGGACGGCGGGAGCGGGTCGCGGGTGCTGTGGACCGAGGACCTGCGGCTGCGCGGGCTGCCACGGGTGTGCGACCCGCTGCTGGCGGCGGCGGGGCGGGTGGTGTTCGGGCGGGCGATGCGGGCGCTGCTGCGGGGGAGGTGAGGGTGCATCCGGTGGGCCTCCGGGGGCCCGTGTCCCGCGGCCCCTCTACTCCTCCTGCGCGGCCGTCGCCTTCGCCCACCGGTAGTCCGCCTTGCCGCTCGGGGAGCGCCGGATCCGGTCGGTGATCACCAGCTTCCGGGGGATCTTGTACCCGGCGAGCCGGGTGCGGCAGTGCTCCTGAATGGCTGTCAGGTCCGGTTCGCCCGCGCCCTCGCGCAGCTGCACCACGGCCGCCACCCGGTTGCCCCACTTGGCGTCCGGCACCCCGGCCACCAGAGCGTCGTACACATCGGGATGCGACTTCAGCGCCTGCTCGACCTCCTCCGGATAGACCTTCTCGCCACCGGTGTTGATGCACTGCGAGCCACGGCCGAGGACGGTGACGATGCCGTCGGCGTCCACGGTCGCCATGTCGCCGAGCAGCACCCAGCGTTCGCCGTCGCGCTGGAAGAAGGTCTCGGCCGTCTTCTTCGGGTCGTTGTAGTAGCCGAGCGGTACGTGGCCGCGCTGCGCGAGCCGGCCCACCTCACCGACCGGGACCTCCGCGTACGTGGCCGGGTCGACCACCCGGGTGCGCTCGTTGACCTCCAGCCGGAAGCCCTTCTCGGGGCCGGAGTCGGCCGTCGCCTTGCCGTTCGAACCGGACTCGGAGGAGCCGAAGTTGTTCAGCAGGATGACGTTGGGCACGAGCTCCTGGAACTGGGCCCGGACCGTGTCCGACATGATCGCGCCGGACGAGGAGACGCTGAACAGCGACGACAGGTCGGTGCCCCGGAGCGGCCCGTGCAGCGCGTCGACGAGCGGCCTGAGCATCGCGTCGCCGACCAGGGAGACGCTGGACACCTTCTCCTTCTCGATCGTACGGAGCACTTCCTCGGGCACGTACTTGCGGTGGATCACCACCCGCTGCCCGTAGTTGAACGCGATGAACGAGGTCAGCGTGGACGTGCCGTGCATCAGCGGGGGAGTGGGGAAGAAGGTCAGTCCCGCACCGCCCGCCGCGACCCGTTCGGCCAGCTCGTCGGGCCGCTTCACCGGCTCGCCCGTGGGCTCGCCGCCGAACAACCCGGCGAAGAACAGGTCCTCCTGACGCCACATCACTCCCTTGGGCATGCCGGTCGTGCCGCCCGTGTAGATGATGAACAGGTCGTCGGGGGAGCGGGGCCCGAAGCCCCGGCCGGGGGAGGCGTCGGCCTCCGCGTCGGTGAAGGCGACGCAGTCCAGGCGCGGCGCGCCGGCCGGTGGGGTCCCCACCCGGACCAGGTGCCGCAGCTTCTCCGTCTTCGGCAGCGCCGCCGTCACGCGCTCGGTGAACTCGGCGTCGAAGACCAGCGCGGCGAGGTCGGCGTCGCGGTAGAGGTAGACCAACTCCTCCTCGACGTACCGGTAGTTGACGTTGACCGGGACGATCCTGGCCTTGAGGCAGCCGAGCACCGTCTGGAGGTACTCGATGCCGTTGTAGAGATGCAGCCCCAGGTGCTCGCCCGGCTTCAGACCGGCGTCGATCAGATGGTGGGCGACCCGGTTCGCGGCGGCGTCGAGCTCGGCGTAGGTCAGGCGCCGTTCGGCTCCCGTACCGGGGTGGTCGATGTACACGAGTGCCTCGCGGTCCGGGACCACGTCGACGACCGACTCGAACAGGTCGGCAAGGTTGTACTCCACCGTTCCTCCTGAACCCCGGTTGGCTGCGCATTAGTTGCTGTGCCGTTTGGTGTGTCGGCCATCACAGCAAAGGGCGCTTCAAGTGGGAAGAGTGCGCACCGAAGAAATCTGACTGACTGTCAGAAAACTCTTGAAGTGGTGACGGCTCTCCTGCAACCTGTTCCAGGTCCGACGGCAGGTCCCACGACGGGAGGACGGTCATGTCCGCTGGTACGGAACATCTCGGCGTGCGGCGCGAGGGCGCCACGCTGGTGCTCACCCTGAACAGGCCCGAGGCGAAGAACGCGCTCTCGCTGCCGATGCTGGTCGGGCTGTACGACGGCTGGGTGGCGGCCGACGCCGACGACTCGGTCCGCTCCGTCGTGCTCACCGGGGCGGGCGGCAGCTTCTGCGCGGGGATGGACCTGAAGGCACTGGCCGGCAGCCGGAGCATGGGCGGCGACGACGACGCGTACCGCGAGCGGATGAAGGCCGACCCCGACCTGCACTGGAAGGCGATGCTGCGCCACCACCGCCCCCGGAAGCCGGTGATCGCGGCGGTCGAGGGGTACTGCGTGGCAGGCGGGACGGAGATCCTCCAGGGCACGGACATCCGCGTCGCGGGGGAGTCCGCGACCTTCGGCCTGTTCGAGGTGCGGCGGGGGCTCTTCCCGATCGGCGGCTCGACGGTGCGCCTGCCCCGGCAGATCGCCCGGACGCACGCACTGGAGATGCTGCTGACGGGACGGCCGTACGGAGCCGGAGAAGCGGCCCGGATCGGCCTGATCGGCCACGTGGTCCCGGACGGAACGGCACTGGACAAGGCGCTCGCCATCGCCGAACAGATCAACGCCTGCGGGCCGTTGGCGGTGGAGGCGGTCAAGGCCTCGGTCTACGAGACGGCCGAGATGACCGAGGCGGAGGGCCTGGCGGCGGAACTGAAGAGGGGCTGGCCGATCTTCGACACGGACGACGCGAAGGAGGGGGCGCGGGCCTTCGCGGAGAAACGAGCCCCGGCCTACCGGCGCACGTAGAACCCGCCCCCCGCCCCGGAACGCGTTCCGGGACGGGGTCCCGCCCCGGGTCCCGCTCCGGGTTCTGGCTCGGGTCCCGCTCCGGGTTCTGGCTCGGGTCCCGCCCCGGGTTCCGGTTCGGGTTCGGGTTTTGGCCCGGGTTCGGGTTCTGGCCCGGGTTCGGGTTCTGGCCCGGGTTCGGGTTCTGGCCCGGGTCCTGCTCCGGGTTCTGGCCCGGGTCCCGCCCCGGGGCCCGGCCCGCGTCCGCCCGCGCCCCTCCCGTGATCGCCGCAATCGCCGCCATCGCCGCACGAGAATTGGAGTCCTCCCACCATGGCCACCACCACTCCCGGTGCCTCACCCGGCACTTCTCCCGGCACCTCTCCTGGCACCCCGGCCGCCCCGCTCAAGGCCCCCCTCACCGTCGAGTTCCCCTTCACCCGCTCCCTCGGTCCCGTCCAGTCCGCCTTCCTGACCGGGCTGCGCCACCGGACGGTCCTGGGTGTCCGGACGGTCGACGGGCAGGTCCTCGTACCGCCCACCGAGTACGACCCCCGTACCGCCGACGAGATCCGCGACCTCGTCGAAGTGGCGCCCACCGGAACGGTGACCACCTGGGCGTGGAACCCCGCCCCCCGCCCCTACCAGCCCCTCGGCACCCCCTTCGCCTGGGTGCTCGTCAAGCTCGACGGCGCCGACACGGCCCTGCTGCACGCACTCGACGCGCCGGGACCCGACCACGTCAGGACCGGGATGCGGGTCCGGATCCGCTGGGCCGAGGAGCGCACCGGTGCGATCACCGACATCGCCTGCTTCGAAGCACAGCCGCACGGCGAGAACGGCGAGAACGGATCCGAGTACGAACCCCCTGCCCACATAGGCGAGTTCGACGAAATGCTCACCCTCCTCACCGCCCCCGCCCGCCTTGACTACACCTACAGCCCCGGCCGCGCCCCCACCGACTACCTCACCGCCCTCGCCGACCACCGCACCGTCGGCGAACGCTGCCCGTCCTGCCGCAAGGTGTACGTCCCGCCGCGCGGCGCCTGCCCCACCTGCGGGGTCGCCACCACCGAACAGGTCGAGGTCGGCCCCCACGGCACCGTCACCACCTTCTGCATCGTCAACATCAAGGCGCGCAACCTCGACATCGAAGTGCCGTACGTCTACGGCCACATCGCGCTCGACGGCGCCGACCTCGCCCTGCACGGCCGCATCGCCGGCATCCCGTACGACCAGGTCCGGATGGGCCTGCGCGTCGAACCCGTATGGACCGGGGACGGCCGCTACCCCGACCACTACCGCCCGACCGGCGAACCGGACGCCGACTACGACGTGTACAAGGAGCTGATCTGACATGGGACGGCAGCCCGAGGGGGGCCGGCCCCGGCCGGTGCGCGACGTGGCGATCGTCGCCTTCGCACAGACCGACCACCGCCGCCGCACCGACGACCTCTCCGAGGTCGAGATGCTGATGCCGGTACTGCACCGGGTGCTCGCCGACACCGGCCTCAGGACCAGCGACATCGGCTTCACCTGCTCCGGCTCCAGCGACTACCTGGCGGGCCGGGCCTTCTCCTTCACCATGGCGCTGGACGGGGTCGGCGCGTGGCCGCCGATCTCCGAGTCGCACGTCGAGATGGACGGGGCCTGGGCGCTGTACGAGGCCTGGGTGAAGATCCTCACCGGCGAGGCGGACACCGCGCTGGTCTACTCGTACGGCAAGTCCTCGCCCGGCGAGGTCCGCGACGTACTGACCCGCCAGCTCGACCCGTACTACCTGGCCCCGCTCTGGCCGGACTCCGTGTCGCTGGCCGCGCTCCAGGCGCAGGCACTGATCGACGGGGGTCACACGGACGAACCGGCCCTCGCGGGCATCGCGGCCCGCAGCCGCACGGCCGCCACCGCAAATCCCCACGCACAGCTCAAGGGTGACGTCCCGTCAGGCGAGTACCTCGTCCATCCCCTCCGTACCGGCGACTGCCCGCCGATCGGCGACGGGGCGGCGGCCGTGATCCTCGCCGCCGGGGACCGGGCCCGCGACCTGTGCGAGCGCCCGGCCTGGATCCGGGGCATGGACCACCGCATCGAGGCGCACAGCCTGGGCGTACGAGACCTCACGGACTCGCCGTCCGCCCGGCTGGCCGCCGAACGGGCGGGCGCGTACGAACACCCCCTCGACACAGCCGAGTTGCACGCACCCTTCACCTCCCAGGAGGTGGTCCTGCGCAAGGCGCTCAACCTGGGCGAGGACGTCACGGTCAACCCGTCCGGCGGCGCGCTGGCCGCCAACCCGGTGATGGCCGCCGGACTGATCCGCCTGGGCGAGGCCGCCGCCCGCATCCACCGGGGCGAGTCCCACCGGGCCCTCGCGCACGCCACCTCGGGCCCGTGCCTGCAGCAGAACCTCGTAGCCGTCCTGGAGGGAGATCGCGATGAGTGACCACAGCAGCAGCGGCAAGGAGCCGGTGGCGGTCGTCGGCATCGGCCAGACGAAACACGTCTCCGCCCGCCACGACGTCTCGATCGCCGGACTGGTCCGCGAGGCGGCCCAACGAGCACTCCAGGACGCCGAGTTGACCTGGTCGGACATCGACGCGGTGGTCATCGGCAAGGCCCCCGACTTCTTCGAGGGCGTCATGATGCCGGAGCTCTACCTCGCGGACGCCCTGGGCGCGGTCGGCAAACCCATGCTCCGCGTCCACACGGCGGGCTCCGTCGGCGGTTCCACCGCGCTGGTCGCCGCCAACCTCGTCGCGGCCCGGGTCCACACCACCGTCCTCACCCTCGCCTTCGAGAAGCAGTCCGAGTCCAACGCCATGTGGGGCCTCTCCCTCCCCGTCCCCTTCCAGCAGCCGCTCCTGGCGGGCGCGGGCGGCTTCTTCGCCCCGCACATCCGCGCGTACATGCGCCGCACCGGCGCCCCCGACCACATCGGCTCCCTGGTCGCGTACAAGGACCGCCGCAACGCCCTCAAGAACCCGTACGCCCACCTCCAGGACCCCACCCTCACCCTGGAAAAGGTCCAGTCCGCCCCGATGCTCTGGGACCCGGTCCGCTACTCGGAGACCTGCCCCTCCTCCGACGGCGCCTGCGCGATGATCCTCACCGACCGCACGGGCGCGGCCCGTTCCCCGCACCCCCCGGCCTGGGTACGGGGCGGCGCGATGCGCAGCGAGCCCACCCTCTTCGCGGGCAAGGACTCCGTCTCCCCGCAGGCCGGCAAGGACTGCGCGGCCGACGTCTACCACCAGGCGGGCATCACCGACCCGCGCCGCCAGATCGACGCGGTCGAGATGTACGTGCCGTTCTCCTGGTACGAACCCATGTGGCTGGAGAACCTCGGCTTCGCGGGCGAGGGTGAGGGCTGGAAACTCACGGAGTCGGGCGTCACCGAACTCGACGGCGACCTCCCGGTGAACCCCTCCGGCGGAGTCCTCTCCACCAACCCCATCGGCGCCTCGGGCATGATCCGCTTCGCCGAGGCCGCCCTCCAGGTCCGGGGCCAGGCAGGCGAACACCAGGTGGCCGGCGCACGCACGGCCCTGGGACACGCGTACGGGGGAGGGTCGCAGTTCTTCGCGATGTGGGTGGTGGGCGCGGAACCACCGACCCGCTGACGGGGACGGACTCGCCGCGGCGCGGTGCGACAGTGGGCGCCATGGACTCCCTGAAACGCCGTGTCCGCGCCTACGGCCTCTCGCACGGGCTCGTGATGACCACTTTCACCGCGTGCCGTGACAAGCGTGCCCCGGACGCGGAGCACGCCTTGGCGGGCGAGAGGACACTCTGCGGCATACCGAGAGGTCGTACGGACCTGTTCCGGCACTTGTTCGTGGCCTGGCGGAAAGGGCGGTGCCCGATCTGTAGATCGCGGGTGGCGGACGCTCCGCCCCAGTGGTGAGGCGGAGACCGCCGGCCGGAGACAGCTGACGCCTGGCGGTCCGAAGCGGGACGCGGGCCAACAGGCGTGTTACTTCGCGGTCCGGTTCCGCCGTCGGGTGCGGCTCTGCTTGCCGGAGGCCTGCGGCGGAACGGTGTGGGAGCAGTTCCCGTCCGGGGGCGCGGGCGGTGTCTCCCTGGGCATGTCCGGGGCGGGGACTCCGTCCACCGACCGGGGCGTCGAGGCCTCCGCCGAAGAAGCGGGCGGGTGGGAGCACGGTTTGACCACGAGCGTCGGCGTGATGACAAAGGTCGCCATCGTCGTCATGACTGCCGCTTCAGGGGTGAGCCCCGCGCAGAGCAATCCGACGGCACTGCAGAACATGGCGATCGACAACCAGACGCCGATCTTCCGGAAATGGGGCCGGAGGATCTTAACGACTTTTCCTGATCGGATCTGGACTTTTCGGAAGGTGTCAACAACCGGTTTCTTGATCCGGCACAGTTGCGCCTTGAAGGGGGTCATTTCTAGTCCTTCTGGCTTCCCTTCGAACGGGTGGGGGGCGGTGTGCGGCTGTGCCTGCAAGCTGGTGTCGCACGCTCCCCCCGCCCGCCGCCGAAAAGCCGTTGCTGCGAGCAGGTGACCATGGATCGGAGGGGCCTGCCCGGTCGGGTAATGGGGGTCTTCGACACCCAAACGGCCCTGGTCGGTCCGGGGTTACGGCTTCCCGAGAAGTTTGTGGCGGCGAGTGCGGGCGGCCGTTGCGTCGAGGGCGCTTAGGCTCCGGGCATGACATCGGAAGGCGCGGGACCACAGAGCTGGCAGGAACTGCTCGGCGCGGCCGAGCCCGGGGTCGCGCAGATCGCGCGGCGTGGCCGGGAGGTCGTGCGGGAGGCGGTGCCCGACGCGGCCGAGGACGTCGACACACCGGCCCGAATGCTCGGCTTCACGTTCGAGCCGGGAACGTACAAGGGAATGTTCGCGAGCCTCGTCCTGCACGCGAAGCACGTGAACCTGATGTTCAGCGAGGGCGTCGCCCTGCTCCCACTGGACGAGGCCGGCCTGCTGGACGGCACGGGCAAACTGGCCCGCCACATCAAGCTCCGCTCCACGGCCGACGCCGAGGACCCGCACGTCTCCGCACTACTGACAGCAGCCGCCGCCCGCCGACGCGACCAACTCGGCCGTACGTAGGGAGCGCAGAGACCGTCGTGGCCTGTCGGTCACCGGGTGTGCTCGCTAGTGTGGCTCGGGGACGACGACGTAACGGGAGGAGCGCGACGTGGCGACAAGTACGCAGCAGGGACTGGTGGGTTGGGACAAGCCCGAGCTCGATCTCAGCAAGGCGGACTGGCAGTCCAGCGGTCGGGGGGCCGGCGGGGCGCAGGTCGCCTTCGTGGAGGGGTTCATCGCCATGCGGCACGCGGGGAGTCCCGGTGGGCCTTCGCTGATCTTCAATCCGGCCGAATGGCGGGCGTTCGTACTCAATGCCCGGAATGGTGCTTTTGATTTGACCTAGGGATGATGGGCTCGGGACGGTTGGTTCCAGTGGTTCCGGTGGTTCCGGTTGATGCGACGGAGGCTTTCGATGCGTACCAGTGACCTGCTCGCCGAGGGATTCGGGCGGATCGGGGAAGTGGTCCACGAGGCGGTCGACGGGCTGTCGGCCCAGGAGCTGTCGCGGCAGGCGTGGCCCGGGGCGAACACCGTCGGGTGGCTGGTCTGGCACCTCGCGCGGGTGCAGGACGACCACGTCAGCGAGGTCGCCGGGTGCGAGCAGGCGTGGACCCAGGACGGCTGGGCCGACCGGTTCGGGCTGCCGCTGGACACCGCCGACATCGGGTACGGGCACTCGGCCGAGCAGATGGCGTCCGTACGGGTGTCCTCGGCGGCCGAGCTGCTCGGGTACTACGACGCCGTACAGGCCCGCACCCTCGACTTCGTCGCCTCGGTCGACGACGGTGACCTCGACCGGGTCGTCGACAAGGCGTGGAACCCGCCGGTCACCCTGGGAGTGCGGCTGATCAGTGTCCTGTCGGACGACCTCCAGCACGCGGGGCAGGCGGCGTACGTGCGGGGGCTGCTGCGCGGGGACGGCTGACTCGGATCGCGTACCCTCCCGGACCCACGGGCATATGCTGGAACGCCTCCGGCCGTGACCGTGCCGACGCCGCTCCGCGCCGGGCGCACACCCGGAGCTTGGGGGGTGGCACCATGCCGCGGAGTTCCGGCGTGTCCGGGCGCAGGATGTTCGAGCGCGAGGACGAACTCGCCACGGTGGACGTGGCGTTGAGCGCACTCACCGGGCTGGCTGACGGGCATCGGGAGCCCCCGCGCGGCGGGCTCGTCGCCGTGGCCGGGCACGCCGGACTCGGCAAGACGACACTGCTCGCGGAAGTACGCCGCAGGGCGGCCGCCAAGGGGTGCACCGTACTGTCCGGGCGTGGCGGTGAGCAGGAACAGACCGTCGCCTTTCATGTCGCCCGGCAGTTGCTCCAGCCGCAGTTGGCCGGGGAGTCGGACACCGAACTCCGTTCCAGGCTGGGCAGTTGGTACGACATCGTGGGCCCCGCGCTCGGGTTGTGCACGTCGGCCGGAGGGTCGCCGCCCGACCCGCAGGGGCTGCGCGACGGGCTCGACTGGGTGCTCACCCATCTCGCCGTGCAGCGCGCCCCGTTGGCCGTCGTCCTGGACGACGCCCATTGGGCCGATCCCGAGTCGCTGAGCTGGCTCGCCGCGTTCGCCCCGCGTGTCGAGGACCTGCCGATGCTCCTCGTCGTCGCTTACCGGCCGGAGGAACTCCCCGATCACGCCGACCAGTTGAGGTCCTTGCCCGGCCGTGCCGGGCACCGGCCGCTCGGGCTGGAACCCCTCACCCCGGCCGCCACCGGGCGGGTCGTCCGCGAGTGGCTCGGGGCGGAGGCCGACGACGCTTTCTGCCATGCGTGCTGGTCCGTCACGGGCGGAAACCCCTTCGAGACCGTGGAGCTCGCCGCTAAGTGCCTGGACCGGGGGATCTCGCCCACAGAGGCCGCCGTCCACCTGGTGCGTGACATCGCCGCCGCCGTCAAGGGCAGCGGGCTGGTCGCCCGGCTCGAACGCCTCGGCCCGTCGACCGTCCGCTACGCCTGGGCCTGCGCCGTCCTCGGTACGGAGATAGCGCCCGACCTCGCCGCCGACCTCGCGGGACTCGGCACCGGGGCCGCTGCCGACGCCGCCGACCGGCTCCGCGAAGCACGCATCCTCACCGGACTCGAACTCCCCGGGGACTCAATGGAGTTCGTCCACCCGCTGATCGCCACAGCCATATACCGCGCCATCCCCGACGCCTTCCGGGTCGCCCTGCACGGGCAGGCCGCCTGGTGCGTGGTCGACGCCGGGCTCGGCTCCGCCGCCGCGGCCCGCCACCTCCAGGAGACCCATCCGGAGGGCGACGCCTGGACCGTCCAGCACCTGCGCGCCGCCGCCCGCGAAACCCTGCGCGCCGGAGCCCCGGAAGCCGCCAGGCGCTCGCTCGCCCGCGCTTTGCGGGAACCTCCGCCGATCGACGAACGGGCGTCCGTCCTCTATGAGTTGGGCTGCGCCTCGCTCCTTACCGAGCCCGCCACCACCGTCAACCACCTGCGCGCCGCCCTGGAGGAGCCCATCGCCGACCCGGCGCTCCGGCAGGCCATCGTCTACCGGCTCTCCCAGGTCCTCGCCCACAGCGACCGCCTCGCCGAGGCCTGTGAGACCCTCGCCCACGAGGCGCGTACCGCCATCGATGCCAGAACCCGGCTCCGTATGCAGGCGGAGAAGTTCATGTGGGACGCCTTCCGGGGCGACGAACCGGACTCGCCCGCCCGCTCGCGCAGACTCGCCCGCCTCGCGGACCGGCTCACCGGCCGGGACGTCACCGAGCGGTACATCATCGGACTGCGCGCCTGGGACGCCACGCTGCGCGGCGAGAGCGCCGAGGTCGCCACCCGGCACGCCGAACGTGCCCTCGCGGGCGGCCTGAGCTGGGCCGACGACACCCGTGGCTTCGAAGTCCCGGTGCTCTCCGCGCTCGTCTTCATGTACGCCGACCGGCCCGGCCGCGCAGAGGAGCTCTTCGCGCCCGGCATCGCCGAGTTCGAGACGCAGGGGTGGCGCGGCGCGCACCTCTCCTTCGCGTACACCCTCCTCGGCTACATCAGGCTGCGGCGCGGCCGGCTCGTCGAGGCCGAGGACTTCATCCGCGCCGGAGTGCGGCTGGCGGAGCGCACCGGGGTGCGCACTCCCGTGCAGTGGTACGGGGTGGGGGCGTTGGTGGAGGTGCTGCTCGCGCGGGGGCGTACGGAGGAGGCGGTGGAGGTGGTCGAGAAGTACGGGTTCCGGGAACCGTTCCCGGCCGCCGTCACCTTCCCCGATTCGCAGACGGTGTACGGGGCGCTGCTGCTGGCGCAGGGGCGGCACAAGGAGGCCGCCGCCGAACTCGCTTCGGCGGGGCGGAGGTTGGAGCCCCGGGGCATCCGCAATCCGTGGTGGTGCCCGTGGCAGCTGCACCTCGCGCTCGCGCAGGCTCACGACGCGCCGGAGGCCGCGGCGCGGACGGCGCGGGAGGCGGTCGCCAGGGCGCGGCAGACGGGGACGCCGTCCGCGATCGGGCAGGCGTTGCGGGTGGCGGCGGAGGTCTCGGCGGGGCCGGCGGAGCGGGTGAAGCTGCTGGAGGAGTCGGTGACCTGTCTGGAGGCTTCGCCGGCGGCGTACGAGCTGGCCGTGTCGTGGTACGCGCTGGGGCGGGAGCTGCGGAGGACCGCACGGGAGAAGGAAGCGGCGGAGTACTTGTACCGGGGGCTGGAGGGGGCGCTCCAGTGCGGGGCGGAGGGGCTGGCCGAGCGGGCGCGGGAGGAGCTGACGGCGGCGGGGCTGCGGCCGAGGAGGCTCAGGGACGCGGACGCGGACACGGCGACGCTGACCGGGCGGGAGCGGGCGGTGGCGGAGCTGACGGTTCGGGGGGAGGGGGTGGTGGCGGTGGCGGGTGTCCTCGGCGAGGACGTGCGGGAGGTGCGGAGGCTGCTGTCGTCCGTGTACCGGAAGTTGGGGACGGGGAGGGTGGGGCTGGGGGCGGCGATGGGGGAGTGAGGGGGGACTTGGGGGTGCGGGTTGGTGGCGGGGCCGGGGTGGGGGCCGGTGCGGGTGCGGGTGCGGTGCCGGTTTGCACCCCGGTGGGGTGGGTTCGTGCGGGTGGGGTGCGCCTGCGGCGGGCTCTGCCCCTCCCCGCCCCTTCCCTAGACCGCTGGCCGCGGGGCTGGTGGGGTGTGACGTGCGGGTCGAGTGTGGCTGGTCGCGCAGTTCCCCGCGCCCCTGAATGCGCCCTCCGGGCGCCCCAATACGGCCCTGCACCAGACTGCCTCGCGCTGCCCCGCCCGGCAGCGCCCTCGTACCGCACCGCCGGGCATCGTCCCTCGCCCCGCCCGGCATCGCTCCTGTACCGCGTGGCCGGGCAATGTTCCCGTACGCGTGGCCAGGCGTTGCCCTCGTACCGCGTGGTCGGGCATCGCCCCTCGTACTGCGTGGCCGGGCATTGCTCCCGTAGGCGTGGCCAGGCACTTCCCTCCTACCGCATCGCCCCGTGTTGCCCCTCGCACCGGCCCGCTCGGCATGGCCTCCCCTGCCGAATCGCAGCCCGTCCGGGCTCCGTCCCGCCCCGCACCGTCCGCACCGTCCGCACCGGCCCACTCACCCCCACCCAAGGAGCCTAGACATGACCCACTTCGTTCTCGTTCACGGCGGTTACACCGGTGGCTGGATCTGGCGGGATACCGTGCGGGTCCTGCGGCGGTATGGGCACGAGGTGGACTCCGTGACCCTTACCGGGCTCGGGGACCGGCGGCACCTTGCCACCCGCGCCACCGACCTGGCCACCCACACCGAGGACGTGGCCCAGGTCCTCGACCATCTGGACAGTCCCGACTGTGTTCTCGTCGGGCACAGTTACGGCGTCAATCCCGCCTTCGGCGCCGCCCTCCGGCGTTCCGGGCGGGTCGTGCGGTTCGTCTGTCTCGACGCGCCCCTTCCCGCGAGCGGTGAGTCCGTACTCGACCAGGTTCCTGATCCCGCGTGGCGCGAGCGCATCGTCCGGCGGGCCGTCGACAACGACGGGTGGCGGCTGCCGGTGCCTGATCTTTCAGACACTCTGCTCTGGGGGTCCCTCGACGGAGTCGGCGACGAGGCGCTCAAGCGTCTCGAACAGCTGGCCGCGCCCCTGCCCCTCGCCGTGCTCACCCAGCCGTCCCAGCCCGTCGAGGGCGCCGTACCGCCTCCCCTCACCGGCATCCTCTGCACCAGCGACGGCCGCGCCTCGATCGCCGCGGTCGAAGCACTCGTCGCCACCGGGCACCCCCGCTTCCAGCGGCTGGCCGACCCCACCACCGCCTTCTTCGAGATGGACACCGGTCACTACCCGATGCTCTCCCGCCCCGACGACCTCGCCGGTCTCCTCGTCCGCGCGGCCTCGGGCGAGGGGCACCGGATCACTCCGGGGCCCGTGCACACCTGAGGTGAGTGAGGGGTGATCGGAGGAGGGCGGAGGAGCATGGGGGTCGGGGCGGTAGGCCCCTACCGCTTTTCCTCGGGCCGTCCCGGCCACGTACCATGTCGGCATGTCCTTCCTCCGCCGCCGCCCCTCCGCCACGCCCGCGGGCC
The DNA here is from genome assembly GCF_055579625.1 of Streptomyces sp. NPDC032721. Taxonomy (NCBI): domain Bacteria; kingdom Bacillati; phylum Actinomycetota; class Actinomycetes; order Kitasatosporales; family Streptomycetaceae; genus Streptomyces; species Streptomyces sp. NPDC032721. The sequence goes on from NZ_JBVIMX010000008.1 coordinate 346,719, forward strand.
CGGAATTCGACGTCCTCGCCATGGACCCGGGCGACTGGCCGGGCAACCTCGGGGCCGGGCTGCTGCCCGCCCCCGACGGCAGCTGCCAGGGCGTCTTCCTCCGGTACGACCTGTTCGGCGGGCGCGGCCCCTCGATGATCATCGGGAACCTGCCCGAGGGCTCCCCGGCGCGCGAGCTCGCCGAAGGACAGGTTCCCTTCGAGGTCGCCCAGCTCCTCCTGGCGCTGGAGAACGACGAGGAGGTCGAGGTCGTCTCCACCGAGGACGTGCCCGTCATGCAGGGCGACAACCTGCTGATCGTGCGCCGCCTCAAGCTCTCCGAGAGCCGGATCTCCTGCGTGCAGTTCGACCGCAGCGACAACGTCCTGGTCACCATTGCCAGTTGGGACCGTCCGATCACGGACGACCTCTACGCACTGCTGAAGCCGCTGCCCGCGGAGATGTTCCAGGGATAGTCAGGGGCAAGGGGCAAGGGGCAAGGGGCAAGGGGCACAGAGGCGTGGCCTAGTGCAGGTCCGGGTCTTCCACCAGGTCCACGTCCGTGGCCTTCACGTAGCCGACCCGGTGTCCGTACTGGATCTCGTAGTAGACGTCCTTGCCCCGCACCACCCTGCCCGGCTTCCCGAACTCCGCCGCGTAGAAGTACTCGCCCGGAGTGCGCTCCCCGGCCACGTACCACTGCCCTGCCGGGATCCGGTACGGCAGCGGCTGCACCGGCTGGACGGGCACCCCCTCCGAGTACGCGGACGCCTCCGGGTAGGCCCTGCCGTACACCGGGATCTCGGTGAGCCCCTCGCGCGGGGTGATCAGCGGGGCACTGGTGCCGACGGCGGTCCGGCCGTCGGCCGGGTCGTGGAACCAGGCCCGCTGCCCGAGGTACCAGATCGCCGTCCAGTCGCCCCGCCGCTCCGCCACCGCGTAGCTCTGGCCGGTCGAGGCGCGGGCTCCGGTGTCGTTCACACCGGACGTGGAGTCCTTGCCGTCGGGGCGCAGCCCGATGTCCTTGACCAGCGGGGCGTCCGGGGAGGGCGCCGTGTGCAGCCGGACCGCACCCGAGCCGTGCGCCGGGCACGGCGCGTTCGCGGGCTTCTTCGTACAGCCGGTGTACGGCGGCCGGTGCGCCGCGTAGTCCGGGCTGACGGTGACCACCGGGCTGTCCGGGCCCGCCGTCGCCGCGAAGGGCTTGCCGAGCAGCTCGAAGTAGTGCGCCCAGTCCCAGTACGGGCCGGGGTCGGTGTGCATGCCCCGCACCGCGCCGGGGACCGCACCGGGCACGTTGTCGTGGCCGAGGATGTGCTGACGGTCCAGCGGGATGTCGTACTTGTCGGCGAGGTGGCGGACCAGCCGGGCCGACGCCCGGTACACCGCCTCCGTGTACCAGGCGTCCGGGGCGGTCAGGAAGCCCTGGTGCTCCAGGCCGATCGACTTCGCGTTGATGTACCAGTTCCCGGCGTGCCAGGCCACGTCCTTCGTCGGTACGTGCTGGGCGACCGCACCGTCCGACGGGCGCAGCGTGTAGTGCCAGGACACCCCCTTCGGGTCCTGCACCGCGCTCAGCGCGGGCTCCCAGTACCCCTCCGTGTCGTGGACCACGATGTAGTCGATGTCCGCGTCGTCGGGGCGCGCGGCGAGATCGTGGTTGCCGTAGTCGTCCTCGGTGCCGGGGATCTTCTGGTACGCGGCGGGCACCCACGTACAGGACAGGCCGACCGGACAGTCGACCGGGGACGCGGCGGGCTTGCCGGGGGGCCCGGCCGGAGTGGTGACGGCCGGCGTGGCGGGCAGCACCACCGGGTCCCCGGTGTCGGTCGTACGGTGCTGGCCCGAGCGGATCACCTCGTACACCTCGTCCGCGTACGCCTTGGCCGCCGCCGGGTCGTCGGCATGGGAGAACGCGGCCACCGCCCCGTACCAGTCGGCCGGATCCGGACTCGGCTCCCGGCCCAGGCGCCGCTGCGACGCGGCGAGCAGCGCCGCCCCGCCCTGTACGTTGGCCGCCGGATCGGTGCGCAGCCGCTCCACGGGCAGCCCGGTCAGCGTGGCCGCCTGCCCCACCATTCCCTCCCCGGCGGCGAACCGGGGGGACGTGGTCCTGGCGTCGGTGAGGTGCATCGGTCCGTACCCGCCCGTCACGCTCGGCGCACCCGCGTGGGAGTCCCACCGCGACTGGAGGTACGACACCCCCAGCAGCACGCTCGGCGGCACCCGGTAGCGGGCGGCGGCAGCGGCGAACTCCTCCTGGAGAGTGCTGCCCGGTGGCGGCGGATCCTGCGCGGCCGTGGCGGCGGACGGGAGCGGGGCGAGCAGCAGCAGGAGGGCGGCGGACGCCGCGGCGCCCCCCGTCCTGATGGCGGAAAGGTGCAAGGCGTCCTCCGGGACGGGTCGGGCAACCGGAACCGCACATCATGCCCATCCAGCCGCCCCTGACCGCGCAAGCCGCTATCGGGCGGTGCGCGTGGCGGCGGAGGAGTGAGGGGAGGGGGCGTCCTCAACGTCCCTGATACGTGGGTGAGTTGGCGTGGTCCGTGGCGCCGGTGCCCGACCGGCCCGGCCACCTGATCGGGCGACCGGCCCGCACGCCGGGCCGCCCCCTTGTACCCCGTACGAGAACAGCCCCCGCACCCGCACGGAAGCACGGAACAGCGCGGAACCGCACGGAACAGCACGGACAACGCGGAGGGCAGTACCCGCGCCCAGGTACTGCCCTCCGCGTTTCCCCTCCACCCCGCCGACAGCGTCAGCGGGTGCCCACCGCCGCGCGCACCGCCCTCCGGGCCAGCGCACAGTCGTCGTGCAGCCGCCGCAGCAGCAGCCGCTGCTCCTCGCCGGGGGAAAGACCCGCAGGGGTCAGCGCGGAGACGGGCGGGGCCTCGCGGATGGTGCGCTGGACCTTCGCCTCGTACGACCGGACCTCACGGGTCGTCACCAGCATCAGGTTCACCAGGAAGGCATCCCTGGCAGCCGTCCCCGCGGCCTGTGCCAGCTGGCTGATCTGGCGGCGGGCGACCGGGGAGGCGTCACCGAGGACCATCCAGAGGGTCGCCAGGTCGTACCCCGGCAGATACCAGCCCGCGTGTTCCCAGTCGACCAGCACTGGACCGGCCGGCGACAGGAGGATGTTCGAGAGCAGGGCATCGCCGTGGCAGAACTGCCAGGGGAGCGAGGACCTTCCGATGCCGTGCAGCAGCTTCTGCAGGTCACCCAGGTCGCGGTCGGTGAGCAGCCCCAGGGCGTGGAAGTCCGTGAGCCGTTTGCCGTAGTTGAGGGGCTGGCCGAACATCTCGCCCGGCGGCCGCCAGTGGTTCAGCCTGTCGATCGCGCCGAGGGCGGCCCGGACGTCGGCACGCGGGGGAGCCTCGGCCGGGTGTCGCGTCAGGGCCGCCGCCCGGCCCGGCATCCGCTCGATCACCAGTGTGCAGTTGTCGGGATCCGCGGCGATCAGCCGGGGGACCCGCACCGGTGGGCGGTGCCGGACGAAGGCGCGATAGGCAGCTATCTCGTGCCTGAACCGCTCGGTCCACTGTTCGGAATGGTCGAGTAAACACTTCGCGACCGCGGTCGTGCGTCCGGTCTGGCCGACCAGCAGTACGGAACGTCCGCTGCGTCGCAGTACCTGTACCGGCTGGAACTCCGGGCAGATCCGGTGCACCGATTGGAGCGCCATCCGCAGCTGCGCGCCCTGGGGGCCGGACAAGTCGATTCTCCCGCTGAGCGGTGGGGATCCGGGACCCGCCGCACGCCGCCCCCGGCCGGTGCCCACCGCAGCCGCGGCGTGGTTGGGGTCGAGGTACGGGCCGCTGCCCGCCATCAGCGGACGGTGCGGCCGGGGCGGGGCGGACACGGAGGACGATGCTGTGTACATGAGCGGTACAGGTCCCTTCGTGCGCCGACGAGTTGCGTTGCGCTCCCCGCCCCGGCGGACGGTCCGCACCCTGGGGAGTACGAGCCGGCTGCCGGGCCGGGGTGGCGCTTTCCTACCTGACCACCGGCTGCCCGTGGCACACCACGTGGCGCACCCTGGCGAACCATGGCGAATAGTCGCACCGCATATCGCAGCGGGTTAGTGTCAAGTCAGCCGAGAACCTGGGGGCTTGACGTGACCGGAGAACCCAACACCCGCCTGAACGACCTGTTCGGTCTGACCGGCTGGTCCAAGGGAGAACTCGCCAGAATGGTGAACCGGAAGGCGGCGGCCATGGGCCATCCGCAACTGGCCACCGACACCTCGCGGGTCCGCCGCTGGATCGACATGGGGGAATCACCCCGCGATCCGGTGCCCAAAGTGCTGGAAGCTCTGTTCACCGAGCGGCTCGGCCGTGTCGTGACCATCGAGGACCTCGGGTTCACTCGCACTGGCCGCACGGGACGCCGCCGACTCACGGGAAAGTCCGAGAACCCCGACGGCATGCCGTGGACGTCCGAGCAACTGGCCGAGATCCTCTCCGAATTCACGGGAATGGACCTCATGCTCAACCGACGCGGCCTGGTGGGCGCGGGCGCCGCGCTCGCCGCCGGCTCCGCACTGACCAGCGCCATGCACGACTGGCTGCACTCCGACCCCACACTCGCGGCCGACGGACCGCGCATCAACGACCCCCTGCACGTGGAACGCGCCGGGTACGACCTGTACGAAGCGGCCCCCGTCGGGTCGCAGGAGATCGACGCCCTGGAGCGCTCGGTCGACGTCTTCCGCGCCTGGGACGCCTCACGAGGGGGCGGACTCCAGCGCAAGGCGGTCGTCGGCCAGCTCAACGAGGTGGGCGGCATGCTCGCCTACCGTCAACCCGCCCACCTGCAGAGGCGGTTGTGGGGCGTCGCCGCCAACCTGGCGGTCCTGGCGGGCTGGATGTCGCACGACGTCGGCCTGGAACCCACCGCCCAGAAGTACTTCGTCATCGCCGCGCACGCGGCGCGCGAGGGCGGCGACCGCCCCCGGGCCGGCGAAGCGCTCTCCCGGGCGGCCCGTCAGATGGTGCACCTCGGCAAGCCCGACGACGCACTCGACCTGATGAAGCTCGCCAAGTCGGGTTCCGGCGAAGAGACGCTGCCGCGCACCCGTGCCATGCTGCACACCATCGAGGCCTGGGCGCAGGCGTCGATGGGGCAGGGGCAGGCGATGCGGCGCACCCTCGGCGAGGCCGAGGAGCTGTTCGTCTCCGACAAGGGCGATGTGGATCCGCCCAGTTGGATGCAGATGTTCGACGAGGCGGACCTGCACGGCATGCAGGCCCTCGCGTTCCGTACGCTCGCCGAGCACGAACCGTCCGCGGTGGCCATGGCGCAGCGCCATGCCAGGCTGGCCCTGCAACTGCGTCCCGAGGGGCGTCAGCGCTCCAAGCTGTTCGACCACATCTCGATGGCCTCGGCCTGCTTCATCGGCAACGACCCGGACCAGGCCGCCGGTTACGCCAAGCTGGCCCTCAACTCCATGGGCGAGACCTCCTCGCACCGCACCTGGGACCGGCTGCGCGACATGTACCGGCTCACCGCGCAGTACGCGAACTACCCCATGATCGAGGACCTGCGCCGGGAGCTGGAGCGGGTGATGCCGAAGAAGGCGGGCGGAGCCGGCAAGGGGGTGAAGGCGATCTGAGGCCGCCTGTCCGTTACTGCAACTCGTACGGCTACTCGTACCGCTACTCGCCGATCCTGGCGATCAGTACACAGGCGTCGTCCTCGCGCTCCGTCTCGCCGAACTCCTCCAGCACCAGCCGTACGCAGTCGCGTGCGCTGCGGGCGTCGGCCAGCCGAGGGGCGAGGGACAGCAGCCTGCTCCGGCTCTCGTGATCCGTCACGCTGCGCCGCGACAGCCCGTCGGTGTGCAGCACCAGCAAGTCGCCCTGGCGGAGCGTCACTTCGGCCTGCTCGTACGCCGCGCCAGGTGTCGCACCGAGCAGCATGCCGCGCGGTGAGTTCAGCGCGCGGCCCTCGCCGTCCCGGAACAGCAGCGGGGCGGGGTGTCCGGCCTGCGCCCAGGTGAGGAGACGGCTCTTCGGGTCGTACTGACAGCACACCGCACTGCCCAGCGAAGGATGGACGGAGGACGATTCGAGGAGCTGGTTGAGGTGTCCCATCAGCGCGCCCGGGCGTACGCCGGCCAGGGCCATGCCGCGCAGTGCGCCGAGCAGCATCGCCATGGAGGAGGTGGCGGTCACCCCGTGCCCGCTGAGTCCGCCGACGGTCAGCAGTGAGGAGCCGTCGGCCAGTTCCATCGCGTCGTACCAGTCGCCGCCGACCAGTTCACCGCTGGCCGAGGGGAGGTAGTACGCGGCCAGGTCGAGTGCCCCGCCCGCCGGGAGGGGCGCGGCGCCGCGCCACGACGGCAGGACGGCCTCCTGGAGCTGGACGGCCACCTTGCGCTCGGCCTGGGCGACCCTGCGGGCCTGCTGGAAGGAGTCCTGGTTCTCCCGTACGGCACGCTGGGTGCGGCGCAGGGTGCTGACGTCGCGCAGTACGGCCCACATCGAGGCCGTACAGCCGTCGGCGTCGAGGACCGGCTCGCCCATCATGTGCAGGGTGCGGACCTCGGCGTCGTCGGCCCGGACGATCCGGAACTCGCCGTCCAGCGGCTTCCCGTCGACCAGGCAGTCCGTGACCATCGCGGTCAGCAGGCACTGGTCCTCGGGCAGCAGCATCGACGGCAGTTCGTCCAGGGAGAGCGGGCCGCTCGACGGGGCGCGGCCGAAGATCTCGTACAGCTCCTCGGACCAGCTGACCTGGTCGGTGAGCAGGTTCCACTCGGCGCTGCCGACCCGGGTGAGCAGGGAGACGGGGGCCGGGCCGGTGCCAGGGAAGGGGGAGGAGGGGGCGGTGAGCGGGGTGGTGACCGGCGACTCGACCGGGACGGACGGCAGGCCGTCCTTCAGCTGCCCCAAGTGGGCGCCCAGGTCGTCGAGTTGATGGACCGCCAGATCGCACAGCGCCCGCTGCCAGCGCACCTCGGCGTCGTCCTCGTCCAGCGGGGCGTCCCGGCGGACCGCGTCCATGTCGCCGCGCAGCCGGCGGGTCTGCGTGATCAGTGCGTCGACCATGCCCCGCTCGGGAGGCTGCGGCGCGGAACGGTCCGCGAACAGTGGGGACGGCATGGCGTTCTCCGTGGGCAGGCGCGGCCGGGGGCTGGCTGTCGGTGTCCGGGCTGGCGGGTCCTCGTGGTGACTTACGCGTGCGCGGGTGGGAGGTAGTCGACCGTTAAGACTCTGGCACAGGAGGCGGGGGCCCGTAAGCCGTTTGGCAACACTCGATCCGGTGGTGCATCTGGCATATGCCATCGGCCGCCGGGTTCAGCGCCCCGTGTGCCCCACGCGTCCCGCACGCCACAGCCGTACGGCGGACAGGCCCGCCGCCGTGACCAGCAGCAGGTCCCGGACGAAGAGGTTGCCGATCGCCAGCCAGTCGGCGTCGTCCCTCAACTCCCGGTACAGCAACGGGAATCCGAGCGTCGTGAAGAGACAGGCCGCCAGGATCAGCCAGGCCGTGGGCCGCTGCGAGGTCTCCCGCCGCAGCAGACAGACCGCGGCCAGCCCGACCAGCCACACCAGGTACTGCGGGCTGATCACCCGGCTCGTCACCACGAACAGCAGTACGGCGGTCAGCGCGGCGTCCGGCAGCAGCCACGGCGCACGACGGGTCGAGCGCAGCCGCCAGTACAGCAGCCAGGCCAGCGCCAGCACGGTCAGGCACTGCATCACCAGCGACACGGTCTCCACGTACGGGCCCACGAACTCGTGCGACCCGTCCTTGGCCTTCCAGGTCCCGCTCCACCCGAAGTGCCGGGCCACGTGGAAGGGCAGCGCCCCCACCGACTCGATCTGGATGCCGCGCGACTTCTGGGCGGTGAGGAAGGACAGCGCGTGCGGCATGGACAGGGCGAAGACCGCGAGGAGTACGACCCCGGCGACCGCCGCCGACAGCCAGGACACCCGGGTGCGGCGGCCCCGCTCGGTGCCCACCAGCAGCAGCGCCGGCCACACCTTGACCAGTGCCCCGAGCGCGACCAGCGCACCGAAGGCCTTGTCCGCCCAGCCACGGGACGACGCCGCGACGGCCAGCGCCGCCATCGCCACCGCCGTCACCTGGAGGTCGAACCGGTTCCACGGCATCGTCGACAGCACCGCGAGCGCCACCGTCCACAGCCACGCCCCGCGCAGCGAACGCCCGCACCGCACCGCCAGCCACAGCAGCCCCGCCACCACCAGGGCGTCGGCGAGCGCCGCCGTCACGATGAACGCGGTCCCGTAGTCCAGCGAGGGCAGCACCCCGGGCGCCAGGATCGGCAGCGCCGCCCCGGGCGGGTACTGCCAGCTCACGTCGTGCGCGGGGAAGGTCCCCGAGGACAGCACCTCGAACCAGCCCCGGTACACCTTGTCCACCGACGGGTCGAGCGTGCCGTCCCCGTCGAGCGGCGGCAGCTTGAGCGCGGCGGGCACCAGCCACAGCCGGGTCAGCACCCAGACGGCCACCACGGTCCACGGGGTGCGGACGAGCCTGGCGAAGGCCGGGCGGCGCGCGCCGCCGGTGTCGGTGCTGCTGGTGAGGGGGGAGGGGGTGGGCATCCCTGCACTCTACGAGCCCGGCGCGGACGGCATATCGCCAGGTCGGACCGGGCGGCGGCGCCCGTCCGCCCGGTCGGGGGCCGGTCACGAGGTCGTCCGCCGCGCGCACTCCTCCACCACTGCCCGCAGGTCCCCCGTCCTGCGCAGCAACTCGCGCTGCACATGTGCGCCGTTCCCCCGCGCCAGCAGCGCGTCCAGATGCTGCTTGACCAGGTCCCAGTCGCCGCTGTCGCGCAGCGCCTCCGACACATGGCTGAGCAGTGCCCGTACGACGGTCTCGGCGGGGGCGGGCGTCAGGGTGCGCGGGTCGACCAGTTCGCCGCACAGCCCGGAGCGGGCCGCCCGCCACGACGCCAGGCGCAGGAGCCCCACCCCGGTGGGGTCCGGCGGGTCGCCCCGCACCCACTCGCGCGCCGCGGTCTCGACCAGGGCACGGACCAGGGCCGCGATCAGGACCGTGTCGTCCGCCTCCAGACAGACGTCCGGCACCCGCACCTCGACGGTCGGGTAGTGGCGGGACAGCCGGGCGTCGAAGTAGATCATTCCCTCGTCGAGGAGGGTGCCGGTCGCGAGCATCCCCTGCACCTGGGCGTGGTAATTCTGCGCGGTGCCAAACAGCCCGGTCGCCCCGGTCGACGGCCACCGCCCCCACACCCGGCTCCGGTAACTGCTGTACCGGGTGTCCTTCCCCTGCCAGAACGGCGAATTGGCGCTCAGCGCCACCAGCGGGGCCAGCCACGGCCGTATCCGGTCCAGGACCGCCACCCCCTCGTCGTCGGAGTCCACCGAGACGTGCACGTGGCAGCCGCAGGTCAGCTGCTCCAGCGCGGTCAGCCCGAACTCCTCCTCCAGCCTGCGGTAGCGGTCCCCCGAGTTGATCGACGGATCCACCGGCAGCGGGGAGGTCGCCAGGGCCGCCAGTTCGGCCCCCGCCCGGCGCGCCCCGGCGGAGGCCTCGCCGCGCCAGCGACGTACCTCCGCGGCCAGTCCTTCGATGGTGTGCCGTGGCCGGGTCGCAATCTCCAGCTGCTCCCGGTGCAACTCCTTCTCCAGGGTGGATCCGTCAGGCAGTGCTGCCAGGACGACACCGGACACGGCCCGTGGCTGCCCGGTGCTGTCGACCAGCAGAAGCTCCTCTTCCACTCCCACACTTCGCATGCGTGGCCCTTCTCGAAAGGTGGATACGTCGCGAATACGGCGGTGGCGGTACGAGTGCTCTCTTTCTCTACCCAGGTGTTCTGGTCGCGCCGCATGTTCACGACTGTGCAAATATCGACTCCATGTCGGCACTGAGTGATCTCCTTCCGTCGGAAGCGGTACGACTCGATGTCCACGCGTCGGACTGGAAGGAAGCGGTCCGGGACGCGGGCGAACTCCTCGTCGCCACCGGGGCCACCACCGCGCAGTACACCGCGGAGATGATCCGGAACGTGGAGGAGAACGGTCCGTACATCGTCATCGCGCCCGGTTTCGCCTTCGCGCATGCCCGCCCCTCACCCGCCGTGCTGCGAACCGGAATGTCCTGGCTGCGGCTGGCCGAGCCGGTGGAGTTCGGGCACGAGAGCAACGACCCGGTGAATCTGGTGGTGGCCCTGGCCGCCGAGGACGCCGCCGCGCACACCGTCGCGATGGCGTCCCTGGCCAGGCTGCTCGGCGACCCGGAATCCTCGCGGGCGCTGCACGAAGCCCCTACGCCGGAGGCACTGCACGCCGTACTCGCCGGGCAGCAGGACGTGCGTACTCCGCAGCAGGCCGCGTCTGCCGCGCCCGCGGGACCCGCCCCGGCCGGCCGGACCGCGGGACCCGCCGTCCACAAGATCCTCACCGTCTGCGGCAACGGCGTCGGCACCAGCCTCTTCCTCAAGAACACCCTGGAACAGGTCCTGGACCGCTGGAACTGGTCGAAGTACGTCAACGTCGAGGCCACCGACACCATCTCCGCCAAGGGCAAGGCCTCCGAGGCGGTCGCCATCCTCACCTCCCGCGAGATCGCCAGGACGCTCGGCGACGTGGGGGTGCCGGTGAAGGTGGTGCAGGACTTCACCAGCACCGCGGAGGTCGACGGCGTACTCCGGGACACCTACGACGTCTGACCGCTTTCGCCGCCCGAACACCTACGACGTCCGAGTTCCTGTGACGTCCGCGCACGTCACCGCCCCACCGCACGGAGGCCGCACACATGGACTGGCTCGTTTCCTTCGCGAAGTTCCTCGTCAACGAGATCCTCAGCCAACCCGCCTACCTCATCGGCATCATCACCGCCGTCGGTCTGATCGCCCTGCGCAAGTCCGCGGGCCAGGTCGTCGGCGGCGCCATCAAGGCGACGCTGGGCTTCCTGCTGATCGGGGCGGGAGCCGGGCTCGTCGTCAACTCCCTCGCCCCGCTGGGCGAGATGATCCAGGGCTCCACCGGCGCGCACGGAGTGATCCCCACCAACGAGGCCATCGTCGGCATCGCCCAGGCGCAGTACGGCGCCCGGGTGGCCTGGCTGATGATCGTCGGCTTCGCGGTCAGCCTGCTGCTCGCCCGCTTCACCCCGCTCCGGTACGTGTTCCTGACCGGCCATCACATGCTGTTCATGGCCACCCTGTTGACGATGGTGCTGGCCACCGCCGGACAGGGCTCGGTCGCCGTGGTCGTCGTCGGCGGCGTCCTCCTGGGCATCCTGCTCGTGGCGATGCCCGCCTTCGCGCACCCCTGGACCAAACGCGTCACCGGCAACAACAGCGTCGCCATCGGCCACTTCGGCACCGCCGGATACATCACCGCGGGCGCGGCCGGACAGCTGGTCGGCAAGCGCAGCCGCAGCACCGAGGAGATGAACCTCCCCGAGGGGCTGCGCTTCCTGCGCGACTCGATGGTCGCCACCGCCCTGTCGATGGTCCTGATCTACGTCATCATGTCCGTCGTCTTCCTCGCCAAGGCCGGCCAGGAGACCGCCTTCAAGGCCTTCGGCGTCGACGCGGCAGCCGCCAGCGACGTCGGCAACTACCTGATGAAGTCCGTGATGCAGGGACTCCAGTTCGGCATCGCGGTCGCCGTCATCCTCTTCGGCGTCCGCACCATCCTCGGCGAACTGGTCCCCGCCTTCCAGGGCATCGCCCACAAGCTCGTCCCCGGCGCCGTCCCCTCGCTGGACGCGCCGATCGTCTTCCCGTACGCCCAGAACGCCGTGCTCATCGGCTTCATCTCCAGCTTCATCGGTGGTCTGATCAGCCTCGGCCTGCTCACCTGGATCTTCAATCCGGCCTTCGGCCTCGCGCTGGTCCTGCCCGGCCTGGTCCCGCACTTCTTCACCGGCGGCGCGGCAGGCGTCTACGGCAACGCCACCGGCGGCCGGCGCGGCGCGGTCGTCGGCGCGTTCCTCAACGGCTGTCTGATCACCTTCCTGCCCGCCCTCCTCCTCAAGGTGCTGGGCGCCTTCGGCAAGGAGAACACCACCTTCGGCGACGCCGACTTCGGCTGGTTCGGCTCGATCGTCGGCAACGTCGCCAAGGTCGGCGGCGGCACCGCCATCGTCCTGATGCTGCTGGTCGGCGCGGTCCTCCTCGGCGGCGCGATCCTGATGCAGAAGCGGGTCGTGGAGACCGGCTGGGACCCGGGCGCCCGGCGCGACGCCGCCCTGGGCGTCCAGGCCAAGGCGGCGCCCGCCCCGGAGGACGCCGCCGCGCCCTCCGGGACGTACGCCCGCATCGCCCCGCCCGCCGGTGCCCCGGCGCCGCCGCCGAGGCCCGGCAGCGAGTAAACGGACCGGGCGACCGTGGGAGGCGGCTACACCACCCGCCAGAGTGCCGGGACGTTCGGCGGCTCCCAGCCGGGGCCCGAGGTGTGGGCCTGGAGGCAGGAGTAGGTGCGGCCGCCGTACGTCACCCGGTCGCCGGTCCGGTAGGCGGTGCCCGCCTTCCAGGTGCCGGACGGCGGCGGGGTGGTCGGCGGATCGGTGGGGCCGGGACCCTGCGGGACGTTCAGGACGAAGTCGTAACTGCCCTCCCGCACGGGACCGTTGTCGCGCATCGTCATCAGCAGGCGCGGGTCGAAGATGGTGTCGGTGTTGTTGCGCGGCTCGTTGGGGAAGTACAGCTGGGTGGTCAGGACGGGCCGGTTCGGCGCCTGCACCTTCACGTGGATGTGCCGGGTGCGGCCCGGGTAGAGGCCCGGCGCGATCGTGGTGAGGGTGAACGCGCCCTGGGCGTTGGTGAACTGGTGTCCCCGGAAGCGGAAACCGGTGTTGTCGTACGCGCCGTTGACGTCCGCCTGCCAGAAGTCCAGCAGGGCGTTGGCGATGGGCCGGCAGGCCAGCCCGAAGACGTACCCGGTGACCGTCAGCCGGGTCCCCGGCGGATTCCCGTCCAGGAGCGAGGTGCGCCGCGGTGAGTTCGGCTTGAAGTACGGGCCCTCGGTCTGCGCCGGGGTCGGGTCGTCCCCGTCGTCGCACTCGGGCGTCAGCTCAAGCGGTACGTCGCCGCTGCGCGCGGTCCTGGCCAGTGCCGGTACGCCGATGAGCGCGACCGGCACCGCCGCACCCACCGCGAGGGCGGCTCTCAGGACGGTCTTGCGGGACGGGCGGTAGGGGGTGGGGGAGGCGTCGGTGAGGGAGGCGGGGGCCGTGGGGGAGGCGGGGGAGGCGGCGTCCGAGGGGTCTGGCTGGTCCGTGGTGTCCATGGTGGGGGCGACTCCAAGTCGGCTCAGGGGAGGCGGAGTTGAGCGGTGCTCGGGTGTGCTCCGGCTCACCCCCGGGCCCGCTCCCCTGTGAACCTAGGCCGACGGATCGCCGTGTTCGATGGACGGGATGCGGTAGTCGTGGTGCATTGCACCGCTGCCGCGCCGGAAGCCGCCCGGACTGAGCCCGGTCTCGCGGCGGAAGAAGCGGCAGAAGTACGCGGCGTCCGCGAACCCGACCCCCGCCGCCACCTGCCGTACCGTCAGATCCGTCCGGGCGAGCAGCCGTTTGGCCTCGTGGGTGCGGACCTGGCGCACCAGCTGGCCCGGGGTGCGGCCGGTGGTCTGCTTCACCGCCTCGTTGAGATAACCCACGGTCACCCCGATGCGCGCCGCGCACGAGCGCACCGACCACACCTCGGGCCCCGGCCGCGCCAGCAGTCGGACGAACTCCTCGGTGACCAGCGCGGGGCGCCCGGCCGGATCGGGCCGCCGCGGGGCGGGCCCGGCCAGCCGGGACGCCCGTACCACCAGCACGTGCAGATAGGCCCGCAGCACGGACGCGAACCCGTCCTGCCCGGTGCGGTACTCGCGCTCCATGTCCGCGATCAGCCGCGCGAAGGCGGACGCGTCCTCGCCCGAGGGGCTGAACCAGGGCCGCTCGCCCAGGCCCCGCAGCAGTTCCCGGTCGCCGGGGTGGTCCAGCAGGAAGTCCTCGGCGAAGAGGATGACCCGGCCGTGCAGGTCGGTGACGTCCTCCCAGTAGTGCACCTGCCCGGGAACCACGAAGCACAGATGAGGCGGGCGCAGCTCCCAGCGCGAGAGGTCGATGACGTGCCCGCCCCGGCCGCTCGTCACGAAGACGATCTCGTAGAAGGTGTGCCGGTGCGGGAAGGAGGCCCGCGACATCGGCCCGATGGCATCGAACGAGCCCATGGCGAAAGGAAGTTGCTGGATTGCGGGCACCTCCAACCGGTGCAGTGGAACGGCGCTCTCCACGGTCTCCATCGCGACCGCACTCCTCACTTCACGCACCCGTCGGGGCAGAACTGGTCCGGACCAATGCACGATGCCATGCCGTGACCGCCACCGACAGGGCAGACTCGGCAGTCACCGACCCGGAGGCAGGATGACCAGCCGACCCACCAGCCAGCCAAGCCCCACCGGCCCGTCGGGCCAGTCCGGTCCGTCGGGCCAGTCCGGCCCGTCAGGCCCTTCAGGTCCGTCGGGTCCGCCCCGTGCGCCCGAGGCCGCCGTTCTGCTCCTGCACGGCGGACGCGAGAACGGCCTGGAGCCGCCCCCGCGACTGAACCTCCCCGGCCTGCGCATGCGCCCCTTCGCCCGCGCGCTCACCGCCCGGCCGGCAGGCCGCGACCGCGTCGTCGTGCGTACGGCCGCCTACCGGCACCGGGGCTGGAACGGTGCCCGCGCCGACCCCGTGCCCGACGCGCGGGACGCCCTGGAACGCCTGGTCGCCGAGTTCGGCCGCCCGGTCCCTGTGGTTCTGGTCGGCCACTCGATGGGCGGCCGGGCCGCCCTGCGGATCGCCGGACACCCCCAGGTGCGGGGCGTCGTCGGGCTCGCCCCGTGGTGCCCGCCGGGCGAACCCGTCGCCCACCTCGACGGCCGGGACCTCGTACTGCTGCACGGCGACCAGGACCGTACGACCAGCCCCTCGGCCACCCGCGAACTGGCGGCACGCGCCGGGCGGGCCGGTGCCCGCACCTGCGTGGTGACCGTCGGGGGCGGCGACCACGCCATGCTGCGACGGGCCGTCACCTGGCACTCCCTCACCACGTCCGTCACCCTCGGACTGCTCGGACTCGCCCCGCTGCCGGACGCGGTGGCGGCAGCGCTGGGACGCACCGAGGAAGCGGGATTCCGGGTCTAGGGATTACGGGGAGCCGGCCCCCGGCCCGCCAGCCGCCGCAGTTCCACGTTGAACTGGGCGCCCGCCAGCAACGACAGGTTCGCGAACCACACCCACACCAGGAACACCACGACCCCGGCCAGCGACCCGTACAGCCTGCTGTAACTGGCGATGTTCGTCGCGTAGAAGGCGAACCCGGCCGAGGCCGTCAGCCACAGGAACGCGGCCAGCACCCCGCCCGGCAGCGCCCGCCGCACCCCCCGCGCGACGCGCGGCCCCGTATGGAACAGGATCATGATCAGCAGGGCGACCAGGAACAGCAGCAGCGGCCACTTCAGCGCCGACCACACCGCCTCGCCCACCGCCCCCATCCCGAGCCAGTCGGCCAGGCCCCGCGCCATCGGCCCCGTCAGCACCAGGGCCACCGCGCTCGTCAGCAGCAGGAGCAGCAGGAAGATCGCGGTCACCACGTTCAGGTGCGCCTTGCGCAGCGCCGGGCGGGAGTCCTTCTCCTGGTGCATGGAGTGCATCGCCCGCCGGAACACCGCCAGATAGCTGGAGGCCGACCACAGCGAGCTGACGGTGCCGGTCACCAGCAGGATCCACAGCGCCGAGGTGCCCCTCACCGCCTGCTCCAGCGTCTCCTGGAGCGCCGCGCCCGACTCGGCCGGGGCGACCGACGCGATGTCCTGGATGAGGGACTGGGTCGCGTCGGGGTTGGCCAGACCGATCAGGGTGACGGTGACGAGCAGGGCGGGCACCAGGGCCAGGATGGCGTAGTAGGTGAGCGCCGCCGCCCAGTCGGACACGTCGTCGTTCCACACGGAGACCGGCGTGCGCCGGAGGGCCTTGCGGTAGCGCGCGAGAGCGCCGGGGGCGGGAGGAGGGCCGCTCCGGTCGGCAGGCGGTGCGGGGGGCTCACTCGGCATGGCGCGTTCTTCCGTGCATCGATCGGGCATTCGGCGGGCATTCGGCTTTGCCCCACCTTCTCACCTATGTTCACCGATGGCGCCGGGTCTCCACCCGCAGCGCGATTCCGGTCGCCACCGCGCCGACCCCCTCCCATATGCCCACCCCGAGGAATCCCGCCGGAGCACGGTCGGTGAGGACGGCGACGGTGAAGACCGTGAAGGTCAGCAGCCGGAACGGCACCGTCCAGCGGAAGAACGCCTTCCAGTCGGCCAGCGAGGCCAGCACGTAGTACACGCCCATGTTGACCGCGGCCATGGAGGACGCGGTCAGGAACGTCAGGGTGTGGTCGCCGGCGGCGCGCACGGTGCCGGGCTCGGGGGCGAAGCCCATCATCGCGAGCTGCGCGTCCGGCGCGACGAGCCCCACGACGCCGAGCGAGGTGGCGAGCACCCCGAAGACCGCCATGGTCCAGCCGGAGGGGGAGCGGGGCAGTCGCACGGAGGTCTTCGCGGAGGGTGTCGCGGGGGGCGTCACGGGGGTCGTCACAGGGTCTCGCCTATCCGGATTCGTCGCGGAACGGAATGGATCAGCCCCCATAACTACCCTGTGGGCAACCGGCGTTCGCGGGCGGGTCGGTTGCCGGGGGCGACCGTCAGCGGCGGAACTTCAGGGTGACCTCCGGGGAGGCGTTGCCGTACGCGTCCACGGCGGTCACCCTCGCCACGTACCGGGTACCGGCGGGCGCGGCCGGAACCGGAACGTCCAGGACGTTCGGGCGCGGCGCGAAGTAGTACTCGGAGAACACCTTCGAGGAGACCGCCTTCGCCCCGGTCGCCGCGTCCGCGACCTCCACCCGGTAGTGGTGCACCATCCGGTCGTCGCGCGCCTGCGCGATCCGCAGCGCGAGACCGCCCCCGGAGGCCCGTACGGCAGTCAGCGGACGGCGGTCGGTGAACACCGGGGCCACCTTGTCGCGACGGGCCGTCGTGTAGGTGAAGCCGTCCTTGATCTCCTGCGGGGTCCGCCCCTTCAGCCGCACCGTCCAGGTCCGGCCGCTGAGCGTGCCCGCGCTCGCGTACGGCGGCTGCCAGGCGGCCGACCACTTGCCGTCGGTGTAGATGTCGTGCTTGTCGGCGGCCATGTTCACCCGGGCGATCTCGGTGCGGTCCTTGTACACCTCGACGAACAGGGCCTGCGCGGTCGGCGACTCGAAGCGGTCGGCCAGGCCCTTGTCGGTGATCGCCTGGTAGCCGTGGTCCATCTCGACGTACGACATGGAGCCGTCGTTGACGGCCGTGAAGTCCCGCTGGTGGACGGACCTGTCGTCATTGAGGTTGAGGTGCGAGTGGCCGGAGAAGAGCACTGCCTGCGGGAAGGCGCTCAGGTCCTTGGTCAGCTGCGGGTTGGAGGCCTGCTGCCCGTCCATCACGGTGTCCGGGGCCGGGCGGTGGCCCTGCACTAGGACGGGCGTATTCGGGGCGGCGGCGGTGAGGGCCGCGAGCCGCTGCTTCAGCCAGCTCTGCTGTTGCGTGCTGGAGTTGTACGTCTCCGTGTTGAGCGTGAGCACGCTCAGCCCGTTGACCTTCGACTCGTAGTAGCCGCCGCCCGAGTCGGGGAACCAGGCGCGCGGGTAGTGGGCGCGGATGTCCGCGAGGGACGCGTCGTGGTTGCCGTGGGAGAGCAGCAGCTGCGTAGCGGTCATGCCCTTGCGCTTCAGGTTCGCCCCGAAGATCTCCGAGACGATCCGGTGGTCGGGGCCCTTGCCGTCACCGTTGTCGTTGATCATGTCGCCGTTGGACAGGATCGCGTCCGGCTTCGGGAAGATCGAGCCGATGGTGTCGAAGAAGCTCTCGTACTTCTTGTCGTTGTCCCGGTGGTTGCCGATGTGCACGTCGGACATCACCACCAGCCGGGCGAGCGGCTTCTCGGTGCCCTTGATCAGATAGCCGTACGAGAGGGGGATGCTGGACTGCCGCCCCCGGAAGGCGACCGCCGTGACGTTGGTGTCCGAGGTGATGCGCAGCGGAAGACCCGGTATCGCGAGCCGGCTCGTGCGCGTCGGCGTCGTCCCGTCCAGCGTGTACCGCACGACGGCCCCGCGCTCCGCCCGGAAGGTGAGCGACACGCTCCGCTCGTACCGGCCGCCGGGCTTGCTCACGGTCGGCGGAGCCAGGGTTCCGGTGGAGGCGGCTGCGGGCGCGGGCGCGGGCGTGGCGGCCGACGCCGGGGCGGGGGCCGCTGCCGGAGCCAGCAGTGCGGCGGAGGCGGCGGCGGTCACGAGCGGGGCGAATCTCATCAAGTTGCCTTGTCTGTCGTCCGGTTCGAACAGCGGCGACACTAGGCGTCGTGATCAGGTCGCCGGGGCGCAATGAGCAACGCATACATGGCATACACATGAATACCCTGCGGCGGGTATCGGCGGAGCTCACCGTGATGCCCACCCGGGGTGCTCACCCGGGCGCCGAAACTCGTTGGCGCACCGTACTGCCGCATGGTGCAGTGACCGGATGAATCTTGCAGAGGTACGAGAAGTCTTCGACACGGAAATGCGCCGCGAGGTGCCCAAGGACCGCCCCGGCATCGACCTGGAACGCACCGGCGCGGTCGTCCGGCAGACCGGCGGCGCCAACGACTGGAACGGCATCCTCTGGTCGGGGCTCACCGAGGAGACCGCCGACGCCGCCATCGCCGAGCAGGTGGCGCACTACCGCGCCCGGGGCCTCGCCTTCGAGTGGAAGCTCTACTCCCACGACGCACCCCAGGACCTGGGGGAGCGACTGCGCGCGGCGGGCTTCGAGCCCGAGGAGCCGGAGGCCGTCATGGTCGCCGCGATCGCGGACCTCCCGGCCGGCCCCGCACTCCCCGACGGCATCCGCCTGGTCCCGGTCACCGACGCGGCAGGCGTCGAACTCCTCGTACGCGCCCACGAGCTGGCCTTCGGCGAGGACTCGTCCAAGCTCGGCGCACGGCTGCTCGCCCAGCTCACCGAAGCCCCCGGGACCGTCTCGGCGGTCGTCGCCATGGCGGGGGACACCCCGGTGAGCGCGGCCCGCGCCGAGTACCCGCCCGGCACCCGGTTCGCCAGCCTGTGGGGCGGCGGCACGGTCGAGGAGTGGCGCGGCAAGGGCATCTACCGCGCCCTGGTGGCCCAGCGCGCCCGCATCGCGCAGGAGCGCGGCTTCCAGTACCTCCAGGTGGACGCGATGGACACCAGCAGGCCGATCCTGGAACGCCTCGGCTTCACCCGCCTGAGCACCACCACCCCGTACAACTACGCGCTCTAGCCGTCCACTCGGCGGGCCCGAGCCGTGGCGAGTGCGGGGTCGCTCACACCCGGCTTGCCGGTCTCCACGTGTCCGGCGAACCGGCGCAGGAAGGTGCCGTCCGTCGCGGACGTCACCGACAGGTCGTACCAGTGCTGGCCGCCCCGGACGTCCACGGTGCGCGTCACCTTGCCGCCCGCCGGGACGGTGAAGGAAACGGGCTGCCCGCCGTAGGAGTTGGCAATGGTCAGGCGGCACGCGCTGGTGGCCGCGTTGGTCGCGGTCAGAAGGAGCTGCCCACCGTTGGCCGTGTCGTGACGGACCGTCACTTCGGGGCCCGCGGTGGCTGCCGTCCCCCGGAACGTGCACAGGAAACCGTTCGGGCCGAACACCGAGAGGTCGTAACTGCCCTTGGAGTACTTGGAGTTCCAGGTGTCGGTGATCTCCTTGCCCGCCTCGGCGGTGTACGTCCACGGGCCGTCCGTACGGTTCCCCGAGGTCACGTAGAAGCCCGCCCCCGCGTCCTTGCCGCCACTGAGGGTCAGGGTGTACTTGCCTGCCGCGGGGTCGGCCTTTCCGTCCGCGTACGGGGCGTACCGCAGCGGTCGCGCAGGACGGGCGCCCGGCTCCTGCTTGGGCAGTGCCCCGGTGGCCGGCGGCTTCGGCACGTAGCTGTCGTGCCGCTCCTTGTCCGGCGGCGCGTACGCACCGGTGTCGGGCAGCTTCGCCGGCCCGGGGACGGCGAGCGAGAAGTCGAAGGCGGCCGTGAGATCACCGCAGACGGCCCTGCGCCAGGGCGAGATGTTCGGCTCGGCGACCCCGAAACGGCGCTCCATGAACCGGATGATCGAGGTGTGGTCGAGGGTCTCGGAACAGACGTAGCCGCCCGTGCTCCAGGGCGAGACCACCAGCATCGGCACCCGCTGGCCCAGCCCGTACGCCCCCGCCCCGTACTTGGCGTTGCCGCCGAAGTAGTCGAGCGAGGAGTCCACGGTGGACTTGCCCTGCGCGGCGGAGGCCGGCGGGTAGGGCGGCACGACGTGGTCGAAGTAGCCGTCGTTCTCGTCGTACGTGATGAACAGGGCGGTCCTGGCCCATACGGCGGGGTTGGAGGTGAGCGCGTCCAGCACCTTGGAGATGTACCAAGCGCCGTAGTTCGCAGGCCAGTTGGGGTGCTCGCTGAAGGCCTCGGGGGCGGCGATCCAGGAGACCTGCGGCAGCTTCCCGGCCTTGACGTCGGCGGTGAGGAGGTCGAAGAACCCGTCGCCGTTCTTGGCGTTGGTGCCGGTGCGTGCCTTGTCGTAGAGCGGGTCGCCGGGCTTGGCGTTGCGGTACGCGTTGAAGTAGAGGAGCGAGTTGTCGCCGTAGTTGCCCCGGTAGGCGTCCTCGATCCACCCCCACTTGCCGTTCGCGTCGAGACCGTCGCCGATGTCCTGGTACACCTTCCAGGACACCCCCGCCTTCTCCAGCCGCTCGGGGTAGGTGGTCCAGCCGTAGCCCGCCTCCTCGTTGCCGAGGACCGGGCCGCCGCCCTTGCCGTCATTGCCCGTGTGACCGGTGAGCATGTAGTAGCGGTTGGGGTCGGTGGCCCCGATGAGCGAGCAGTGGTACGCGTCGCAGACGGTGAACGCGTCGGCGAGCGCGTAGTGGAACGGGATGTCGTTCCGGGTCAGGTACGCCATCGTGCCCGCCGACTTGGCGGGGATCCACTGGTCGTACTTCCCGTTGTTGACCGCCCGGTGGCCGCCCGCCCAGTCGTGGTTCAGCCCCGCGATGAACTGCATGCCCAGGTCGGCGGCGTCCGGGTGGTACGGCAGCACCTCCTTGGCGCCGTCCCGCTGGTGGAACACCGACTTCATCCCGTACGGCACCACAGGCCGCGGGTCACCGAAGCCCCGGACCCCCTTCAGCGTGCCGAAGTAGTGGTCGAAGGACCGGTTCTCCTGCATCAGCACGACGATGTGGTCGATGTCCTTCATGCTGCCGGTCCGCCGGTCGGCGGGAATCGCCGCCGCCCGGTCGATGCTGCCGGACAGTGCGGCGAAACCTGCCGTGGCGCCCGATATCTGGAGGAATCGGCGACGATTGAGTTCTGGCATGAGTGTGGGAACCCTTGTCGTGGGGGGACAGAAGCACGTGGAGTGTTCCAAGAGTTCCGCAGGTAGGGAAGGGGTTCGGGGGGCCGGTGCGGGCCGGGCGGCCACTTCGTACCGACTGTTGGGCGATCAATAACCTCGGCTTTACCGAGAGTTGTCCCGAGGTGGGCGCGCGCACCGCGGAGCGCACCGCCCAGCGCCGCGCGGAGCACCTGCAGCGCCGCGCGGGACCGGGGATCCGGCCTGCTCAGGGGCGGTCTACCCTCAGGAGAACGAGACCGAGGGAGAGCCCGATGAAGATTGTCATTCCCGGGGGGACCGGGCAGGTCGGCGCGATCCTGAACCGGGCGTTCACCGCCGCAGGCCACGAGGTCGTCGTACTGACCAGGAACCCGTCGAGACCGGGCGAGATCGCCTGGGACGGGCGGACGCTCGGCCCGTGGGCCGAGGCGGTCGACGGCAGCGACGTCGTGATCAACCTGGCGGGCCGCAGCGTCAGCTGCCGCTACACCGACGCCAACATGCGGGCCATGATGGACTCGCGCGTGCACTCCGCCGAGATCGTCGGCGCAGCCGTCGCCGCCGCCGCGAAGCCGCCGGCGCTCTGGCTCCAGATGAGCACCGCGACCGTCTACGCCCACCGCTTCGACGCGGCCCACGACGAGGCGACCGGCATCATCGGCGGCAACGAACCGGACGTACCGGACTACTGGGAGTACAGCGTCCGCATCG
Organism: Streptomyces sp. NPDC032721; assembly: GCF_055579625.1. Taxonomy (NCBI): domain Bacteria; kingdom Bacillati; phylum Actinomycetota; class Actinomycetes; order Kitasatosporales; family Streptomycetaceae; genus Streptomyces; species Streptomyces sp. NPDC032721. Next base: position 368,803 of record NZ_JBVIMX010000008.1, read on the forward strand.
CCAGGAACTGGGAGCGCGCCCAGGAGACGGCCGCCACCCCGCACACCCGCAAGGTCGCCCTGCGGGCGGCCATGGTGATGAGCCCCGACCGGGGCGGGGTCTTCGACGTGCTGCGGCGGATGACGCGCCTCGGGCTCGGCGGGCCGGTGGCGGGCGGCGCGCAGTACCTCTCCTGGATCCACGACCGGGACGTCGTACGGGCGGTCGAGTTCCTGATCGCCCGGGACGACATCGAGGGCCCGGTCAACCTGGCGGCCCCGGAGCCGCTGCCGCACCGGGAGTTCATGCGGGCGCTGCGCGGGGCGGTGGGCATGCCGGTGGGGCTGCCTGCGACGAGGTGGATGGCGTCGGTCGGCGCGTTCGTCCTGCGTACGGACACCGAGCTCCTCTTCAAGAGCCGCCGGGTCGTCCCCGGCCGGCTTCTGGAGGAGGGCTTCACTTTCGAGCACCCGAGGTGGCGGGAAGCGGCCGGGGACCTCGTACGGAGGGCACGGACGGAACGCTGAGCAGGCGTGACGTCAGCGGCCGAGAGCCGCGGCCCACACCTGCCGGGCCACTACGTCAGGATCGGCATCACCCGCCACGACCAGGTCGCAGTCGTGGCGCACCGGCTCGACGTGCTTCTCGTGGGCGTCGCGCCGGTGCAGGAGGTAGTTCCGCAGGAGTACGTCGAGGGGGAAGCCGTCGCGCAGACACTTGCGCTGGATCTTCCTGGCCAGCCGCAGATCGGCGGCGAGATCGACGAACACGTCGAACCGGGGGAAACGCTCCGGTACGACGACCTGCCGGGCGAAGAGACCGTCCACGACGACGGCGGCGGCGGAGCCGAGGCCCTCCGCAACATCCCGGCAGAGCCGAACCATGTCGACGGACCGAGGATCACCGACATCCAGCCGAAGCGTGCCGCTCTCATCGGGCGCCCAAACTCCCTGGCCCGGGTCCTGGAAGTAGTAATCGTCGGCATGCAGCACCCGCACGGGACCGAAGGACGCGGCGGCGGCCAGCGCGACGGCGAGAGTGGTCTTCCCGGCCCCGGAACCGCCGGTCAGCGTTACCAACATGATGGTCGGGGCCTTTCGTCGTTGCACGAACGGAGTACCCGAGCGTCGCACAGCAAGCAGAGCGGGCTTGCGCCGGGACGAGGAGAAGGGTCCGCGGGGGGCGTGCGCCTGCGGCGGACGGATGCCCCTCACCGCTGGCCGCGGGGCTCAAGTGTGTGTGCCAGACGAGGACCGAAGGCGTGACCGCCCACAGCCAGTCACGGCGGTGCCCGTCCGGACGCCGCCCACCCCTAGCACGACGCCCCCGCCGAGCCCTCTTGGCCGGGCAGGCCCGGCCACGTGGCCCCGCCCTCCCGGGCGGCAGAACCGCCCACGTTGCCCTACCCTCTCGGGCGCCGGAACCGCCCACGGTGCCCCGCCCTCTCGGGCGGCGGAACCGCCCACGGTGCCCTGCCCCCTCAGTCGGTGCATCCGCCTTGCGCCCTAGCCCCCTCAAGCGGTGCATCCGCCCTTAAGCCCTAGCTCTCTCAGGCAGCGGGGCCGCCCTTACCCCGCCCTCCTAGCCCTCTTGGGCGGCGGAGCCGCCCCTCCGTTGCCCCGCCTCCTTGGGCGGCGCCCCCGCCCCCACCCGTTGCCCCGCCTCCTTGGGCGGCGGGGCCGCCCCCGGGGGCGGGACGGGCGGGCAAGGGGGCGGCCCCGGCGGAGCCGAACGACCCGCCCCCGCCCCACCTACGCCGTGGCCCCCAACCACCGCCACCCCATGGACTCCCCACCCCCAACCGCCGATCATGAAATGGTCCGGCCCGGCCCGGCCCGGGCCAACCACCCCCACCCACCTCCCAGGAGCGTCCCCACCCCCATGAAGCTCCGCTGCGCCCTCCTCACCGACTTCCAGTCCGCCGCAACCACCCTCGCCGACTGGACCCCCCTCTCCGACGAAGTCGAAGTAGTCACCTTCCAGCACCACTTCCCCGACGAAGACACCCTCGCCACCGCCCTCGCCGACTTCGACATGGTCGTTACCCTCCGCGAGCGCGTCCCCTTCCCAGCCTCCCTCCTCGCCCGCCTGCCCCGCCTCCGCCTCCTCGTCGCTTCCGGAATGCGTAATTCCGTCATCGACTTCACCGCCGCCGAACACCACGGAGTCACCGTCTGCGGCACCGCCAGCTCCTCCACCCCACCGGTCGAGCTCACCTGGGCGCTCCTCCTCGGCCTCGCACGCGGCATCGTCACCGAGTCCAACTCCCTCCGCGAGGGCGGCCCCTGGCAGTCCACCGTCGGCGCCGACCTGCACGGCCGCCGCCTCGGCCTCCTCGGCCTGGGCAAAATCGGCAGCCGCGTCGCCGCCGTCGGCCTCGCCTTCGGTATGGAAGTCCACGCCTGGAGCCAGAACCTCACCACCGAACGGGCCGACGCGGTCGGCGTCCACCACGCCCCCTCCAAGGAAGAGCTCCTCGGCACCAGCGACTTCGTCTCGGTCCACCTGGCCCTGAGCGACCGCACCAGAGGCCTCCTCGGCGCCCCGGGACTCGCCCTCATGCGCCCCGCCGCCTACCTGATCAACACCTCCCGATCCGCCATCGTCGACCAGGACGCCCTCCTCGCCGCCCTCCACGCGGGCACCCTCGCCGGAGCGGGCGTCGACGTCTTCGACACCGAACCCCTCCCGGCCGACGACCCGATGCGCACCGCGCCCCGCCTCCTGGCCACCCCGCACCTCGGCTACGTATCGGACGCCAACTACCGCACGTACTACGGCCAAGCGGTCGAGAACATCCGCGCCTACCTCGACGGCAACCCGATCCGCGTCCTCGGCGGCGGACCGTCCTGACCCCGGCCCCCGCCCGCCAGGAGAGACTTGCCCCATGGCCGCAGCTGACCCCGCACCCCCCTTCACCCCCGCCCACGGAGACGGCCCCCTGCCCGCCGAGCCGCCCGAGCAGCGGGCCGCCGCGGTCCGGACCGCGTTCGAAGGGCTGCGGCAGATCCGCCGGATCACCATGGGCTCGGAGACGACACCCGCCCCCTGGGAACTCCGCCAGTTCCTCAATGCCGTGGCCCTCGCCCTGGAAGCCGCCCCCCTGCCCCCTTCCGCCACCGACCCCGACGGCGCCCGCACGGCAACCGGCTACCGCGTCCGCCCCGGCGACGAACCGCACACCGCCGCCGTCGAATGGCTCGGCCCGCGCGGCAGCGGAGCCGCCGACGAGGAGTACGACCGACTCACGTACGGCACCGAAGTGCTGACCGCACTCGGCTGGGACGCGCTGCTCTACCGAGGCCCACGCCGCCGCTGGTTCGTCGAGGTACGCCCGCCGCACGGGACCGCGTAGCCCCGAGCACCCCCCACGACCCCCCAGGAAGCGTGGGAAAGCGGACGGCCCCGGCCGCCCCCTACTGGGGGCCACCGGGGCCGTCCGCATCTCACGTCACGTGACACCACGACGAGCCGCGCCAAGCACATCCTCAGCCGACCGACGTCGACGACGCGGCCTTGTCACCGCTCGCGCCTCCGGCCTGAGCAGCCTCCGCCGCCTCGGCCTCCTCCGCGAGCCGTTCCATACCGCTGGTCGTCTTCAGCGGCTTCTCCTTGATGAAGAGCACCGCGACCAGCGCCAGCGCCGCGAACGGTGCTGCGTACAGGAAGAGATCGGCGGTCGCCAGCGCGTACGCGTTCTCCACGATGTCGCGGATCGGCGCGGGCAGCTTCGTCATGTCCGGTACGGACGCTTCGCTCTCGCCACCGGCCGGCACCGGAATGCCCGCCGCCGTCATGCCCTTGGTCATCTCGGTCGCGACCCGGTTGGCCAGCACCGCACCCAGGGCGCTGACACCGATGGTGCCGCCCATGCTGCGGAAGAAGGACAGCACGGAGGTGGCGGCACCCAGCTCGGATGCGGGTACGTCGTTCTGCGCGGCCAGCACCAGGTTCTGCATCAGCATGCCGACGCCGATGCCGAGGATCGCCATGTACAGGCTGAGCAGACCGAAGTGCGTGTCGGCGTCGATCGTCGCCAGCAGGCCGAGACCGGCGGTCATGATGACCGCGCCCGCGACCAGGTACACCTTCCACTTGCCCGTCTTGCTGATGATCTGGCCCGCGACGGTGGAGGACACCAGCAGACCCAGGATCATCGGCAGGCTCATCAGCCCCGCCACCGTCGGCGTCTTGCCGAGCGCGATCTGGAAGTACTGCGACAGGAAGACCGTGCCACCGAACATGGCCACACCCACGAGCAGGCTCGCGACCGTGGTCAGCGTGATCGTGCGGTTGCGGAAGATGGTGAGCGGAATGATCGGCTCCGGCACCCGCGCCTCGACGAACACCGCGGCGGCGAGCAGCAGCACACCACCACCGGTCAGCGCGGCCGTCTGCCAGGAGGCCCAGTCGAACTGGTGGCCCGCCAGCGAGGTCCAGATCAGCAGCGCACACACGCCCGCCACGATCAGGAACGCACCCAGGAAGTCGATCTTCACTTCACGCCGGACGGTCGGCAGCTTCAGCGTGCGCTGCAGCAGCACGATGCCGAGCAGCGCGAACGGAACACCGATGAAGAAGCACCAGCGCCAGCCCAGCCAGGAGGTGTCCACGAGCACGCCGCCGATCAGCGGACCGGCGACCGTACCGACAGCGAAGACGGCGCCGAAGATACCGGCGTACTTGCCCAGCTGACGGGGCGGAATGATGGCGGCCATCACGACCTGCGCGAGCGCGGTCAGACCACCGGCGCCGATGCCCTGCACGACACGGCTGAAGATCAGCAGCCCGACCTCCTGCGAGAACCCGGCGAGCAGCGAGCCCACCACGAACATCACCAGGGACAGCTGGAGCAGCAGCTTCTTGTTGTAGAGGTCCGAGAGCTTGCCCCACAGCGGGACGGTCGCCGTCATGGCGAGCAGCTCGGAGGTGACGACCCAGGTGTACGAGGACTGGCTCGCGCCGAGGTCCGCGATGATCCGGGGGAGTGCGTTGGCCACGACCGTGCCGGCCAGGATGGCGACGAACATGCCGGCCATCAGCCCGGACATGGCCTGGAGTATCTGCTTGTGGTTCATGGAGGTGGGCGCCTGTTCGGGCGCCTCGATTGCAGTCAAGGTGTCCTTCTTTGGATGTCGATCCGAGGATCGGGCAGGAAATCTGGAGAACTCGGCGAACCTGATCGGGCAATCGAGGGCCCGGTCGAGCAGGTGGTTGAGAGGCCGACCGGGCAGCCCGGCTCAGCGCACCACGACGTCCGAAGCCGAAGCCGACTCCGCAGCTGGAGTCGAAGCCGCGGCCGGAGTGGAATCCGGAGCCGGAGCCGGAGTTGAAGCTGCGGCCGGAGCCGACGCCGGAGCCTGAGCCGGAGTGGAATCCGGAGCCGACGCCGCAGCTGGAGCCGAAGTCGCAGCCGGAGTCGAAGCCCGGGCTGCTCCCGGCGCCGCAAGCCCCGACGAGAGGTGCTCGAAGGCCTCGCCGAAGACCTCGGCGAAGTCGACCCCCGGCGGCCGCTCGCACCAGGCCTCGACCGAGGCCCGGATGGCGGCGGTGGCCACCGAGGCGACCAGTCGCGGATAGAGCCCGAGCTCGTCCCCCTCCGCACCCCCCAGCCGTTCGGCGACCGCCTGCGCGAGCTCCCGCTCCTCGGCCATATGGGCCCCGAGGCCCCGCGCGAGGAGGTACGGGGACCGCTGGAAGACCTTGGCCCGCAGGCTCCAGATCTCGTGGCGCTCCGCCACGTCCGCCAACTCCGCGAGGAACGCCTCGCGGAGCACGTCGAGCACGGGGACCTCGGCAGGCGCCTCACGCACCGCACGCCTGATCCGCTGACCGACTTCGGCGTCGATCATGAGGAAGGCGTCGTCATGGCTGTCGAAATAGTTGAAGAACGTGCGCTCCGAGACCCCTGCCGCACTGCTGATCGCCTCGACGGTGACGTTCTCCGCCCCGTGCTCGGCAGCCAGCCGCACCGCGGCATCCGCCAGTGCCGCCCGGGTGGCCCGCTTCTTGCGCTCACGGAGCCCGGGCACGCCGTCATTGCTCTTCACGCATTGCAGATTACGCAAAAATGCAGAGCCTGCAAAATTAATTCCCGACCAGTTCCTCAGCCGAGCTGCCACCGCTGGTTGGCCCCGCCGTGCCACGTCCACTGGATGATCCGGACCCCGTCCGCCGAGGAACCCCCGGCGACATCGAGCACCTTGCCGGAGTGCTTGGCGACCAGCCGTACGAACTTGTCGCCGACCTCCTCGAGCCGGAAGCGCTGGTTGTCGCCCCCGTTCCACTCCCACTGCACGAGCCTCGCCCCGTCCGCAGTCGAGGCACCGTACACGTCGAGCACCTTGCCCGAGTGCTTGGCCACCAGCCGTGCGTACCCGTCGGCCAGACGCTCGATCAGGAACTCCTGGTGCTCCCCGCCGTGCGGCGTCCGCTGAACGGCCTGCGCCCCGTTGCTCTTGGACGCCCCGTCCACCTCGACGGCCCTGCCGGAGTGCTTGGCCAGCAGCGGCGTACCCCGGTAGCTCCACCGCTGGTTCAGCCCGCCGTGCCACGGCCACTGGACGAGCGCCGCCCCGTCGGCGAGCGACCCTCCTGACACGTCGACGGCCTTGCCCGAGTGCTTGGCGATCAGCCGTACGTCGTGTTCGCCGACCGGCTCCAGCCGGAACCGCTGGTGATCACCCCCGTTCCAGGCCCACTGCACGAGCGGCGCTCCGTCCGACTTCGACGCGTTGGCCACGTGGAGGACCTTCCCGGAATGCCGGGCGACCGCCCGCAGGTACCCGTCGCCGACCGCCTCCAGCCGGAAGCGCTGGTTGTCACCGCCGTGGAACCCCCACTGGATGGCGGCCACCCCGTCACCCGCCGTGGACCCGGTGATGTCGACGACCTTGGCGGAGGCCCGGCTGATCAGCGGGGTGTCCAACCACAGACCGAGGTGCGCCGGGGTGAAGGCACAGAAGGAGAAGTCGTTGCTCCGCATCAGACAGGCGACCCCGCCGCCGGGCGCACAGTTCTCGCAGTTGCTGTTCGGCATCGCGAACCGGCCCCACGAGCCCCCGCAGTCACAGCCGCTGCTCGCGTACTCGTCCGGCGCGTTGAATACGTGCCCGGTCTCGTGCGCGAAGACCCGGTCGATGTTGTCGGGACCCCAGCCGTCGTTCGCGTAGTCCATGACCAGATACGGACCCCCGATGAAGGCGTACGCGAAGTGGACCACGGGGTACTTGGTGACGAAGGCGACGTACGTCCACCGCGTCCCGAGCGAACTGCGCAGATGCTCGGCGTACCGCAGCACACCGGCCCCGCCAGCCGGATACCCGAGCGCGGCCAGTGCCGGATCCCGCCAACGTGCCTCCAGATCACCGGCGTTGGGGTCCGGAGTCACCGCGAGCGAGACCACGTGCAGGTCGTAGTGGAAGGACAACCCCGCCCGGGGCGCCGCGGAAGCGAGCCACCCGAGCCCGTTCTGCACCTCGGCCGCGACCTTGGTCCGCTCGGCCGCACTGAACTTCAGCGCGGCCGTCGGCCCCTCGACGATGACGATCCCGACCGCCACGCTCCCCTCCAGACAGGAGCTGGTCGGCCCGGCAGCACCGGGTGCGGCCGCAGCCGCCCGAAGGTCGGGCGGCTGCGGCACCACCGACGTACAGCCCGCCATGTCCCAGCTCTCTCCGCTCCGGGGCCGCGCCTGCTTCGCCGAGCGGTACTCGGCCGACTCCCGCATCCGCAGGGCCTCCGCGCCCAGCCGCTCCAGCGGACTGAGCTCCGACAGCTCCGAGGTACTGAGCGCGGACGCGCGCCGCAGTTCCGGTTCCTCCCGTACGGGGCCGGGGCCCGTCGCACCGGGCGCGAGGTCCTCCGGGCGGCGCTGCACGATGCCGACCCTGCCGTAGTGGTGCACCACCCGCCCGGAACCCTCGGGTGCATCCGCGGCGGTCGTCGCACTGATCGTGATCCCCTCAAGGACACGCAGGTCACCGGCCATCGTTCCTCCCCCTCCCTACTCCCTGCTTCCTACGCGGTGCCGCCACCGGGGCGGTCGGGCGGCAGGAACCCGGGCGCGTCCCAGTCGAGACCCTCCCCGGGACGCCGCTTGGGGCGGGCCCGCGCCCGCCAGGCGGCAACGAACAGCCGCTCCTTCTCGTCGAGCCCGCCCGCACCGGCGGACAGCTCCGCCTCCGGATCCGTGTGTACGAGAGAAACGCCGGGCACCGCCCGCAACGCCGCCACGAGCTCCGCATCCCCGGCCCGCACCAGCACCAGCCGGCGCGACAGCACCTGGGTCACCCGCCCCACCGCACGCAGCGCGGCCAACGGGTCTGCGGCTGTTTCCCCCACCGGGACCGGATCGAGCACGACCAGGAACTCGTCCACGGGGACGGGGACGGGGTCGGGTACAGGTACGGACATGGGCAACACCCCTCGTGTGGGGGAGTGTGCTCCCGCCACGTGCGGGCGGCAAGGAACGTGCAGGCCAAGTACGCGCACAGATACGGCAGGGCAGGGGCGGGTTGACGCGGCCCGGCGGGATCCGTATAGTTCTTCGGGTTGTCCTATGTGAGCACCGGTTACGACTGGCCTGAGGGCAGCCATCCACAAGTAGGAACACGATCAATTCACGCGACGTCCGTCGCTTTCTTTTTCGTGCCCTATTTCGTGAATGAGGATGCCGAAACCCCGATTTGGTTCGGGCGACCGGAATCCGCTAATGTCTCACTCGTCGGAACGGCCCAACAGCCGCAAAGACAAACCCGAGTTCGACCGGAAATCAGGCCCGAAAGGATCTGATAGAGTCGGAAACGCAAGAACAAAAGAAACACCGAACGAAATCGTCCGGAGGAAAGCCCGCGAGGGTGAGTACAAAGGAAGCGTCCGTTCCTTGAGAACTCAACAGCGTGCCAAAAGTCAACGCCAGATTGACAACCCCGTCCACTTCGGTGGATGAGGTTCCTTTGAAAAAGACCCACACGGCCCCTTGGGGTGCGGGTGGGCAACACTAGCGAGGACGCAGTGAACAACCGGCCTTATTCCGGCCGTGGTTGTTCCGCTCTTCCGATGTGTGAACCCGATTA
>NZ_JBVIMX010000009.1:0-335277 GCF_055579625.1 Streptomyces sp. NPDC032721
ACCCCGTGAAGTCCACGCTGACCACGAGCAGTTGCGACTCGTCGCGTAAATTCAACGGTCAAGTACCTGTCCGGGAACTTCGAGGCACCTCAGGGGCCCCGTACCGACGCCGACCCTCCGGTTCCTGAGCCGGACCGCCCTGCCCCGCGGACAGGACGGCTCCGTGTCCTGTGGAGACGTGTCCTCGCCATGAACGCGGCCAACAAGATCGCACTGGGCGCCTGGGCCCTGGGCGGCGTGACGTTCGTGGTTCCCTGGCGCCAGCGGGTCCTTGAGCGGCTGCGTGGTCTGGAGGCCGTGTTCGTCGTCGCCCTCGCGCTGCTGATCGGCGATTCCCTGATGGCCAACGGCGCGGCTGCCGAGGAGACGGTCGCGCGGCGCCCGGCCTCGTGGCCGCATTCGCTTCCTGCGCAGAGCTTGCTCGCCCTTGGCTACGGCCGGAGCGCGGGACCATCAGGGACAGAGGGTGTGGAGGCCGGAGGTCGCCGAGGATTCCTTGGGTGGGTTCCTTGGTACGAGGAGTCCGGCACGCTGCCGGCGCTGTCCCGATGTTCAGGCCGCAAGGGTGGTGGAATCCGCCTCATCGGCAGCCGTTGCCGCGGGCTGGAGGATCAGGTCGGCCACAGCGAGGGCTTCTTCGATGTACGAGGTTCCGGTCAGCACGCACAGGGTGTACGACACGTCCTCCAAGGTGCGGCGGGCACTCTCGCCCGGCTTGCTCTCCGCAGTGATGCGGGCTTCGGCGTAGCGGGCGAGTAACGGGCGCAGGACCTGAGGACTGGGAATGATCATGACTGGGCTGCCTTTCACTGGCCGGCGGCACAGCGTGCCGGGGAACCTCACCGTCGACCACATGAGTTGCCCCGTTCCCCCTTTTCATGCGCACCCGCAAGCAGCTGAACCACAATCAGCGCGTCCGGCCGCCACCGGTGGCGTGGCCCCAGAACCACGCAATGGCGCAGCCCCCGCACCATTGCGTGCGGGGGCTGCGCCGGTCTTCTGCGGTTGCGGGCGTACATGGGCGCCCCCGGCGATCGAGTGCGGGCGTGGCGGAAGCCGGAGGTCAGACCTGGCCGCGCCAGGCACCGGTCTCGTGGCCGCGTTCCTCGATGAACGTCTTGAACCGCTTCAGATCACCCGTGACCTGCCGCTTGACGACGCCGAGCTTGTCGCCGACGTTCTCCGCCAAGCCCTCGGGGTCGTAGTCGAGTTGCAGCATCACCTTCGTCCGCTTCTCGTCCAGCCGGTGGAAGGTGACCACACCCGCCTGCTTGACCTCGTCGCCGAGCGCCTTCCACGCGATGCGTTCGTCGGGGATCTGCTCCGTGACCTCGGCGTCGAACTCCCGGCTCACGCCGCCGATCTTGGTGACCCAGTGGGTCAGTTTGTCGGTGCGCTGCTCGATCCGCTCCACGCCGTCCATGAACTGGGGGAACGACTCGAACTGGGTCCACTGGTCGTAGACGGTACGCACCGGAACTTCGACCTCGACGGACTCCTCGACCTTCGACACAGTCACTCCATCCTTCCTCGTCGTCTTCGGCCCGGTAGTGGCACCGGCCCGGATCCGGAGGGGCTGCCTCACCCTCCGCTGCGATGCCAGTGCCCGCATCCGCCTCTTTCATGAACCCTTTGGTCCGTAAAAGTCCGCGAGGGCGAAATCGGGACGCCCTGCCCCGAGGTCGACGCGGGCATACGAGTCCGAGCGGGTAGCCATTGGCTGTGGGGGCACTCGGGGTGCCATGCACGGACAACATGCGCGTCCCACTCGGAGCACTCTGTTCGGCCGGGCCCTGACAGTCGGGACGACACCGCCCGCCTGTAGCGGCGCCAGGCACTCCCGCCGTGACCGGCTCGGCCTGCGGCTGCGCCGCCGCCTTCTCGCCTACAGGGCCATCGAGTTCCTGCCCACGCACCTCCCGGACGGCCCCGGCCCGGGCGAGGAGTGTCTGCTCCTGGTGCACATCCGCAAGGTCGTCGGCCAAGTCCAGTACCGGATCTGCACGGAATGCACCCAGGGTGTCATCACCGCCGTCGTCATCGACGAACACTTCCACAGCACCGGCTTGGGCACCCGTGCGCTCTCCCACCTGCGCTCCCGCCACCCGGAACTCACCTGGCGCAGCACGCTGCGCCAACGTACTACCCGCGATCTCCTGCGCCGGATGCGCATCCCCACCGTCTTCTCGGCCACCCCCTGCTCCCACCCGCACGGCTGAGGGGTGCTCGGCATGATCCGTTCCGGAGAGTGTCTGAGCAAGATGTGCAGGCTGCGGAACCACGACCCAGCCAGACCGGACTACCGGCCTGGCAGGAAGTCCACGACACCTCCCCCCGCGAGGTTCGCGCCCGGGTCGAGCACGCCTTCGCCCGCATGAACACCTGAAGATTCTCCGCGGCTGCCGCCTGAGGCAGCTTCAGCGCGGCAGGTGTCGGCAGGCGTCGGCAGGTTTATGAAAATGATTGTCATTATGCTACGGTCCTGGCACCGCCGCCCCTCGCCGCGTCTTTACCCCCCCTGCCTCCCTGGCCTGCGTCGATGAATGAAGGTTCACGTGCACCTCCCTCCCCCCGCCCGGATATCCCGCCGCAGCGTCCTGGCCGCCATAGCCGTCGTGGCCGGCTCCGCCACGCTCACCGGCTGCTTCTCCGGCAGCGCCACCGAAAGCGCGGGGTCCGGTTCGTCCGGCAAGCGCATCCGCGTCGCGCACATGCAGCCGCCGCGCTCCGGTCTGTCCCCGCTGTCGGACGACGCGTTCAAGCTGTCCCGCTGGGCGACGGCCGAGACGCTGGTACGGCTCGACGCCGACGGTGGCGCGAAGCCGCTGCTTTCCACCAAGTGGCGTCAGAGCGGGCGGACTTGGACGTTCGAGATCCGTGATGGCGTCACCTTCCACGACGGTACGAAGCTGACGGCCAAAGACGTCGTACGGTCCCTGCAGACCGCCGCAACCGCCGCCCCCAAGCCACGCATCCTGGACGGAGTGGACCTGACGGTGCTGGCCACCGGCCCGCACACCGTCACGGTGACCACCGGCGAGGAGGACCCGCTGGTCCCGCAGCGCCTCAGCTCGCCGCAGCTTTCGGTCCTCGCGAAGAAGGCGTACAGCGGGAAGACGGTGAACCCGCTCGGTGCGGGGACCGGCCCCTTCGAGCTGGTCAAGGTGATGGGCACGTCGTCGGCGACGCTCGACCGCTACGAGAGGTACTGGGGCGGCAGGGCCAAGGCGGCCGGCATCGACGCGACGTTCGTCCCCGACGGCACCGCGCGCTCCGCGTCCCTGCGCGCCGGGGAAGCCGACGTGGTCGAGGCGGTCCCCGTCTCCCAGGCGTCCCTCCTGGACGAGAAGTTGATCACCGAGGTGCCGATGCCGCGCACCAACACGCTGTACCTGAACACCTCGTCGGGGCCGTTCCGCAGTGCCGCGCTGCGGGCCGCCGCGCGCGAGGCGATCGACGCGAAGACCCTCGTGAAGAGCGTGTACGAGGGCCGGGCCGACGTCGCCGACGGGCTGCTCGGACCGGCACTGCCGTGGGCCGCACAACTGCGCGGCGACGTGGCACGCGCGAAGGCGGGCAAGCCCGACGGGGCCGAGATCACCATCGGCACCTTCACCGACCGGGCCGAACTGCCCGAGGTGGCCCAGCTGTTGCAGCAGCAGCTGAAGAAGGCCGGGTTCAAGGTCACGCTCGACGTACGGGAGTACGCGAACATCGAGGCGGACGCGCTGGCGGGCAAGTTCGACGCGTTCATCCTGTCGCGGGCGACCGTGCTCGACTCCGGCGACCCTGCCGCGTACCTCTACAGCGACTTCGCCTCGGACGGTTCCTTCAACATCGCGCAGTTGAAAAACGCGGGTGTGGACAGCGTCCTCGGCACGGCGGCCTCGACCGCTTCCGGTGCGGCGCGCCGCCGTGCGGTGATGCGGGGCGAGGCGGCCGTGCTGGCCACGGACGCGGCGATCCCGCTGCTGCACGAGCGGGTGATCCAGGGCGACGCCCCGGGGGTGCGCGGGGTGGCACACGACCCGCGCGAGCGCGAACTGATCACTGTGAACACCTACGTCGGCTGAGGTTCTCCGCGTCATGAAGGTGTGGATCAGCAGGGCGGCCGGGCTCGCGGCCGTCGTCGTACTGGTGGGGCTCCTGCCCTGGCTCTCGGGCAAGGACCCGGCGCTGAGCCTGCTGCGCGCCCGCAGTGCGGAGCAGGAACCGACGCGGGAGGCGCTGGAGGCGATCCGCCGCGAGATCGGGCTGGACGCCGGGCCGCCCGGGCTGCTCGGGCAGTGGGCCGCGCGCGCGGTCCGCGGCGACCTGGGGGTGTCCTGGGCATCGGGCGCGGAGGTACTACCGACGGTGGTGTCCGGGCTGGCGGTCTCGCTCGCGCTCATGGGAGCCGCGTTCGTCGTGGCGCTGGTGGTCGGCTCGGCGCTGGTGCTGCCGACCGTGCGGCGCGGACGCCGTACCTCGGGCGCGGTGGCGGCGGTCTTCGGGGCGCTCCCGGAGTTCCTGCTGGCCACCCTGCTGCTGATCGTGGCGGGGGTGTGGCTCGGCTGGCTGCCCACCTCGGGATGGGCCGGGCCCGCCGACATGGTGCTGCCCGCGCTCGCACTCGGCGTGCCGGGAGGCGCGCTGCTCGGCCGGCTGGTCGCCGACGCGCTTCCCGCCGTGCTCGACGAGCGGTGGGTGCAGCTGTGGCGCGGGGCCGGGGTCACCCACCGCGGCATCACCGCCGCCGCACTGAATCGGGCACTGCCCCCGCTGGTCCCGCAGTTCGGCATGGTGGCCGTCGGCCTGACCGGCGGCGCGGTCGCGGTCGAGACGATCTTCGCGATCCCCGGTATCGGCCGTACGTCGCTGGGGGCGGCGAAATCGCAGGACGTACCACTGCTGCAGGGCTGCGTTCTCGCTCTGCTGCTGCTCGGCCTCGCCGTGGGCGCGGCGGCGGCACTGCTGCGGCGCAGGATGCTCGGCCCGGGGCTGCGCGACGCGGGGCTCACGCTGCCGCCCACCCGCCCGGTGCGCGTACCGAGGGCGGTCCCCGTCGCCCTCGCGGTTCCACTCGTGACAGTGATCGTCTGGGGCCTGTTGCGCGACCCGTACACCGTCCACCCCGACCTGCGCCTCGCCGCCCCCTCGTGGGCGCACCCGCTGGGCATGGACGCGCTCGGCCGGGACGTGCTCGCTCGGCTCGGGCACGGCGCGGCGACCACGGTCGGCACGGCGCTGGCGGTCTGCGTCCTGTCGTACGCGATCGGACTCGCTCTGGGCTTCCTGCCCTCTCTCGCCACGGGTCTGTCGGACATCGCGAACGCGCTGCCCCCGGTGATCGTCGGCATCCTGGTCGCCGCGGCGGCCGGACCCGGCGCCGGTGGGGCGGCGGTCGCGGTGGCGCTGATCTCCTGGCCACCACTGGCCGCGCACGCGGCGGCGCTGGTCCATGAGACGCGGGCCTCGGGATTCCTCCAGGCCCAGAAGGCGATCGGCGCCTCGCCCACCTGGATCCTGACCCGCCACGTCCTGCCCTCCGTGGCAGCCCCGGTGGCCCGCCACGCGGTGCTGCGCCTGCCCGGTATCGCGCTGGCCCTGGCCGCCCTCGGTTTCCTGGGCCTCGGCGCCCAGCCGCCGTCCCCGGAATGGGGACTGCTCCTCGACGAGTCGGCGGACTACGTGGAACGCGCCCCCGTCCCGGCGCTCGCCCCGGCCGCGGCTCTGTGCCTGCTGGCCGCGCTGGCGGTGTCCCTGTCGGGATACGCGCAAGGGCGACCGGGCGGTCGTAGTCGCCTGCGCGGCGGCCTCCCCCTCCTGCGTCGGGGCACGTCGACGGAAGCCCCCACCCGGCCGGCCACGCCGCCCTCAGCGCCCGCGCCGGTCCCGTCGAGCGCGAACGGAGCTCCTGATAACGGGAGTTGAGTCCGCAACGGCGCCCGCCCGCAACCCCCACCAGCAACCTGCCCGTGCGACGAGGACACGACCGACCCCGCCGTCGCCGTCACACTCCTGTGGCCTGAGCAAGGCCCCACCGCCGCCAACGAAACGTCCCACGCCCGCAGTTGAACCCGCGATCGCTCCCACCCACCACACCGACGGGCGACCCGGCCGCGTGACGCGGGCTGCACACACCCGGTTGGCCACACCCGGTCGGCCACATCCGGTCGACCACACCCGGTCGGCCACACACCCCCCGACCCCATCGCCGCGAAGGGACCTTCGGTGTCCACGCCTGACCACAGCCCTGTCTCCACCCCCAAGTCCCACCCCAAGTCCACGCCCAAGTCCACGCCCAAGTCCACCGCCGTTCCCCTCCTCCGCGTCCGTGACCTGCGCATCGCCTTCGCCGGCGTCGACGTGGTCCGTGGCGTCGACCTTGATGTGCGGCGCGGCGAAGTGCTCGCGCTCGTCGGGGAGTCGGGCGCCGGGAAGTCCCTGACCGCCATGGCCGTACTCAGAATGGCGCCCCGTGAGGCCCGCGTCAGCGGCGACGTACTGCTCGACGGGCAGACCGTCGGGCCCGGCGACCGGGGGCGGCGCATCTCGCTCGTACCACAGGACGCGCTCTCCGCTCTGTCGCCCGTGCACACCGTCGGCGACCAACTCGGCCGCGCCCTGCGCTCCGTGAGCCCCGAGCTTTCCCGGCGCGACGTACGGGCCCGGGCCGCCGCCGCCCTGGACCGGGTCGGGATCGCGGCAGCCAAGGCATCGGCGTATCCGCACGAGTTCTCCGGCGGAATGCGGCAGCGCGCCGTGATCGCCATGGCAATGATCAACGAGCCCGATCTCGTCGTCGCCGACGAGCCGACCACCGCGCTCGACCCGAAGACGCAGGAGCAGGTTCTCAGCGTGCTCACCGAGCAGCGGGCCGCCACCGGCGCCGCGCTGCTCCTCGTCTCCCACGACCTGGGCACCGTACGCCAGCACGCCGACCGGACCGCCGTCATGTACGCCGGGCGCATCACCGAAATCGCCCCCACCCACCGCCTGATCGCCGACCCCCGCGCGCCCTACACCGCCGGACTGCTCGCCGCCCTGCCCGGTGAGGGCGTCCGCCAAGTCCCCCACAAGTCCCGGCTGCCCGTCATCCCCGGCCAGCCACCCGCCCCCGGCACGATGCCGCCCGGCTGCGCCTTCGCCCCGCGCTGCGCGCACGCCGTCGACCGCTGCCGCACCGAACTCCCCGAGCCCCGCCCCCTCGGCCACGACCGCGTCCTGGCCTGCCACCGGAACCTGGACCGCACCGCCCTGCTGAAGGCAACCGCATGACCACCGCGACCCCGACGCCCGCCCCTCCCCTCCTCGACGTCCGCGATCTCGTCATCCGTCACGGTGCGACCACCGTCGTCGACGGCGCCTCCTTCCACATCGGCAGGGGCGAGACCGTCGGGCTCATCGGCCCCTCCGGCTGCGGCAAATCCTCCACCGTCAACGCAGTACTGCAACTGCGCCGCCCCCAGGGCGGGCAGGTGCTCTTCGAGGGCCGCGACCTCACCCGGGTCCGCGAACGCGAGCTGCGCACGACCGTCCGGCCGCGCATCCAGCCCGTGCTCCAGGACCCCTACGGCTCGTTCAGCCCGCGCAAGCCGCTGCGCGAGCAGATCGCCGAACCGCTGAAGGTGCAGGGCCGCTGGTCCCGTACGACCGGCCCGGGGCGGGTCGCCGAACTTCTGCACCAGGTCGGCCTCGACGCCTCTCTCGGCGACCGGCTCCCGCCCGAACTCTCCGGAGGCCAGTGCCAGCGCGCAGGCATCGCCCGCGCCCTCGCCTCGGACCCGGTACTCCTTCTCCTCGACGAGCCCGTCTCCGCCCTCGACCCGTCGCTGCGCGCCAGCATCCTCAACCTGCTCCTCGACCTCCAGGAACAGCTCGGCCTCGGCTACCTGTTCATCTGCCACGACCTCGCAGTGGTCCGCCACTTCTCGGACCGCGTCCTGGCGTTGTCCGGCGGACGGACCGTCCCCGCGTGACAGCCCTCGCCCGCCTTCTCGTCTGCAGCCAGTTCGCCTTCAACATCGGTTTCTTCGCCGTACTGCCCCATCTCGCCGACCACTTGAGCTCCGGACTCGGCCTCGGCGGCGCCCTGGTGGGCCTCGTCCTCGGTCTGCGGACCTTCTCCCAGCAGGGCATGTTCGTCGTCGGCGGCGCCCTCACCGACCGCTACGGCCCGCGCCCGCCGGTCCTCGTCGGGTGCGCGCTGCGCGTCGCCGGGTTCGTCTGGCTCGCGTACGCCGATGCCGCCTGGTCGGTCATCGGAGCGGTGATGCTCATCGGGTTCGCGGCCGCGCTGTTCTCCCCGGCGGTCGAGTCGGAGATTGCCCGCGAGGCACTTCGCATCGAGCGGGCGGGCGGCCCCGCCCGCACCCGGGTGCTCGCCAAGTTCTCCGCGGGCGGCCAGGCCGGAGCGCTGATCGGGCCCGTGCTGGGCGCGGCGCTCCTGTACGGCGGATTCCGCGCGGCATGCCTCGCCGGCGCGGCGGTGTTCACGCTCGTCCTGGCCGCTCACGCGCGCCTGATGCCACGCGGCGCCCCGCACGTCAGCCGCTCGCCCCTCACCCGCTCACCCCTCACCCTGCGCCCCGTCCTCACCCACCGCCCCTTCCTCCTCCTCGCCCTCGCCTATTCCGCCTACCTCCTCGCCTACAACCAGCTCTATCTCGCTCTGCCCGCCGAACTCGACCGTGCCACCGGTTCGCAGGCCGCGCTCGGCTGGCTGTTCGCGCTCTCCTCGGCCTTGGTCGTCTTCGGCCAGATACCCGTAGAACGGTTCGCCTCGGCCCGCCTCGGCCTCGCGTGGCCCGCGATGCTCCAGGCCGGACTGCTGCTGCTCGGCGCCGCGTTCGCCGCGACGGCGGCGCTGCGTCCGCTAGGTGGCCTGTGGCCCGCGACCGCGTTCGTGGTGCTGCTCACGCTCGGCCAGATGCTGGTGGTCCCAGCAGCGCGGGCGGGCGTCACCGCGCTGGTGGCGGAGGAACGCCTCGGCCTGTTCACGGGTGCGCTGTCGTCGGTCTCCGGCCTGGTCGTGCTGGCGGGCAGCGTCCCCGTAGGCGCCCTGCTGGACACGGACGGCCCGGCGCCGTGGCTGATCCTTGCCACGGTGCCGGTGCTGGGACTCCTTCTGATACGGCCTCTTGCAGATGCTCCGCGACCAGGAGAAGACCCGCCACGGCTCACGGCCTCGGCTCCCGTTGGCCAACCGGGGCACACGAAGTGGCGCCGTGGCGTGAGGACATCGAGAAGAAGATCCCGGTGATCCCCGACGCGCGGCCCGTCATCGTGCTGTGCGGAGTCATCCAGAGCCACGGCGGCGGGGCGCCCCACCTGATCTGTGGCACCGCCGCCGACGACGGTCTCGGCCGCAGCCGTCCGGTGGGCGGCACCGGGCCGAACTTGGCGCGTTCGTAGCCGGTGTACGCCTGGTAGACCCGGTGGTAGACCCGGCCTCGATTGATCATGCCAGGGCCCGAACAGTGACTCCCCAACACACCGCGCAACGACTCCCAGTCAAAGGCCCTGGTCCACTTCGTGTGGTGCAGGGCCGGGACCTGTGTAACTCAATCGCGAGCCGTCTGTTTGCACCGGCCTGGTGTCCGTCCTACTCAAGGAAGCCCGCTGCGCAGCACGTCGCAAGGGCCGAGGCCGGCAGGACGGCATCGGTGGTGCTCTCGTCATCGAGGCGAGAGGCGTCCACGTCTGCCAGCATGCGGGTGATACGAGAGCGCAGCAGGTGCGGCCACAGTGCCGAGGAGGGCACGGTTGCGGCCGCCGCTTCGTCGCTCGTCGGGTCCACGCCCCGCGCGGCGTCCATGGCCAGGGCGAAGTCTTCGCGCGTCTCCTCCACTTCGACGCGGTCGACCGCGTCTGCCGACGGCTCAGCCCAGAACAGCAGGGCGCCCAGCGCAGTCCCCCGCGGCAGCGTCTCCAGTTGAGGCACCCCCAACGCACGCAGAGCGGCCCTGATCTGATGGGTACTCAACTCCGATACCGGCACTCCCCCACCCACGAGGCGGCCCCTTCTCAGGCGTAGAAGCTACGCGTCCAGTCCGCCCCCGGCCGGTGTCGATACCTCCTCGGGTGCGGATCCTCGATCTCTGCGTCGAGCAGAGCGATGGCCAGCATTCGGATGGTTGTCAGTGCCCGTTGCTACGTTCAAGCCGTTCGAAATCCCTCACGCCAGGGAGCATCAGATGGGATCTCAACTCAACCCGTGCCTCGCCTTCAACGGGAACGCACGGCAGGCGATCGAGTTCTATCAGGACGTCCTCGGCGGCCAGCTGGATATGGGCACCTACGCCGAATACGGCTCGCCGGACGTGCCCCATCCCGACAAGATCATGCACGCCACGCTCCGTACCCCGGACGGCTACACGCTGATGGCGTGGGACGTTCGGGAAGACATGCCTCACACCCCGGGCGACAACGTCGCGGTCTTCCTCGGCGGCGACGACACCAAACTCCGCGACTACTTCGAGAGGTTGTCCGCCGGCGGAACCGTAACGCTGCCCCTGGAGAAGCAGTCGTGGGGTGACGAGGCCGGCTCGCTCGTCGACCAGTTCGGGATCACCTGGATGGTCAACATCACCCGGCACCAATGATCAAACGAAGCGTGTGACTGCAAGACAAAGAGGTCAGCGCCGAAGGACAGTGGCGGGGAGGAGGTGGGGCGCCAGGGTGTCGTTGCCGGAAGGACTTCAGCTACGAGAGGCTGCAGCTCGACGGCGCGTGGAGGAACTTCAGTCTGCGGCAACGAAGTTGGCCGACCAGTTGGAGAGCGCCCGCGAGGACCTGTCGCGTGTTCAGTGGGGACATTCTGTAACCAGCACAGCAGTGGCCACAGAGTACGAGACGCGTGGCGGTGGGCCGGGCGGGCTGGCCCACCGCACCACTCCTCGCCCCCATCTCGACCGCGCCCCCGACACCGGCTCGCCCCCGCGCACCTCACCTTGTACGCCCTCGCCAGTGCGTTGCGCGACGCGGGAATGACCACGGCGGAACTCGTACTACGCCGGCACATCCTCCGGGCAGAGACCCCGGACTCTCGGCGCCGACCACCCCTACACCCTCAACAGCCGCCACAACCTTGCTTTGGCGGAGGCGTGACTGGGGCGGGGCGGCCTTGGTGGCGTCGGCGGGGGGGGTGATCCGCTACCACTCCCAGGCTGCCGGGTGGAACACGGATGCGCCCGCCCCTGGAACGGAGAGAAAACGTCGAGCTTTCCGTAGCCGAGGCCGAACTCGCCGCCCTGCACCAGGAGAACGCCCAGCTGCGAGAGGCCATCGAGCGCCGCCCCCCTGGACGATCTCGCACGCGGCGTCCTCATCTCCGCACACAAGCTGACCGCCGGCCAGGCCTGGGACGTTCTGGTGGAGGTCTCACAGCGGACCAACACCAAACTCCGCGAGATCGCACACCCGATCGTGCTCGGCGCCCACGACCGACCCCTGCCGTCCCCGCGTCGCCACCCAGCTGCGGGCCGCGATCGACGAAGCAGCCCGGCACCTGGGAAGCACCGACGGGCTGCTTTCCCAACCCGTCGGCCCCAGCCCGCCGCAGCGAGCCACTCCCACAAGTACCGCCCCGAGCCAGTAAGCAAACACCGCAGGCACCACCGTCTCGCCAGCCCTGCAGCACAGGCCAAGGCTGCCGCTGACACTCGGCACTGAACGGCCCGGGAGCCGACTCCCTTGGTGATCTTCGTCCGCAGTCGGACGGTCGGCAGAACCAGCTGACTTGGTTCGTGTCCTACTTTGAACCTTTGACGCGCCGCTGAGGCGCGACAGGCGTGGCGCAGCCGAAGCCGTGGGAAGTGGATGACGAGTTATGGGCGGTGGTCGAGCCGCTGGTCCCGACGGTCGAGCGTCGGTACCGACATCCGGGACGCAAACGGCATCCGGACCGACTGGTGTTCCAGGGCATCCTGTTCGTGCTGCACACCGGGATCGCCTGGGAGTACCTGCCACAGCAACTCGGCTTCGGGTCGGGCATGACCTGCTGGCGTCGTCTGGGGGAGTGGACCGAGGCCGGGGTATGGCACCGTCTGCATGAAGTACTGCTCGCCAGGCTGCGCAGCGCGAACGCCTTGGACTTCTCCCGAGCGGTCGTCGACGGCTCCCACATCAGGGCGTCAAAGGGGGAGCCAAGACAGGACGAAGCCCTGTTGACCGGGGCAGAACCGGCAGCAAACAACCCCTGATCACCGATGCCACCGGCATCCCGCTCGCCGCTACCCTCACCGGTGGTAACCACAACGACGTCACCCAGTTGATCCCACTGCTCCAAGCGGTGCCTCCCGTGCGCGGAAAGTACGGCCGGCCCCGGCGCCGTCCCGACACAGTGTTAGGCGACCGCGGTTACGACCACGACAAGTACCGTCGGCTGGTCTGGGGCCTCGGAGTGAGCCAGTGATCGCCCGCCGCGGCACTGAGCACGACTCCGCCCCAGGCACCCAGCGCTGGGTCGTAGAGCGCGCGTTCGCCCACCTGCATTGGTTCCGCCGCCTGCGGATCCATTGGGAGATCCGCGACGACATCCAGGAAGCCTTCCTCGCCCTCGGATGCGCACTCATCTGCTGGCGGCGCCTGAACTCGTCCCGTGAGGAGTCCTTACTACGTCACGACCGGGGGCAGCGGTTCACAGGCCGCGTGCCATGCGCGAGGGAGGGCGGCGACGCCGGTGCGGGCGGCGATGACCCCGCCCGCGATGGCGCAGGTGGTATCGATGTCGCCGCGCCCGTCGACCGTGACCCACAGGCCCTCGTGAAGGTCGTCGAGATGCCCCGCCGCACACCACAGGGCGTACGGGACGGTGTCCGGCCCTGACATCCGGTAGCCGGAGCCCAGGACCTCCGCGGCATGCCGAACAGAGGTGTGTTCCGGCATCCGGGCCGCGATCCGCACTCCCGACCGGACGTCGCTGTCGGTAAGTCGTTCGGCGACTGCCTGAAGGAAGTCCGATCTGGCCGGGGCAGCCCCGCCCCGGCTTCGGGTCGCCAGCGCCGTGGCCAGGGCAACTGCCACTGCTCCGGCGACCGCCTCCGGGTGGTGGTGCGAGACCGCACTCTGACGGGCGGCCTGCTCAGCGGCCACATCGAGATCGGCGCTGTGCCAGGCGCCGAGCGGGGCGGCTCGCATGGCTGCGCCGTTGCCCCAGGAGCCCTGGCCGCCGAACTGTCCAGCGACCACTTCCCGCCAGGGCTCGCCCGCATCGATCCGGCGCAGCACGTCATGCATCGAGGCTCCATAGCCGCGGTGCGTGTCCTCGCTGTAGGCCGCCGCGAGGCGCAGGGCCAAGCGGTCCTGGTCGACGATGCCCCCGCCCTCGACGAGCTCCCGGACGAGAACCAGCGCTTGAGCGGTGTCGTCACTCCACTGCCACAGCGGTTCCGGGGGCAGCGTCCGCGCTTCCAGGGCTGCCGGACCATGCCTGCGCAGGATGCCGAACCAGCGGTCGCCGAAGGCGTCGCCGAACGCGAGGCCCTGCAACGAGTCCCGTACAGCGGTAGGCATGTTGATCATCGGCGCAGTATCGCAGCGCAGTGGCTCTCCCGCACTCCGATTCCGGAGCCGCCAGGCTTCTGCCTGCGGAGCTGTTGGAGATCCAAGAATCCTTCCACGCCCTCCGCTGCGCACTCGTCTGCTGGTCTTTCCGATAGGAGCTCTGAGTCAGCCTGCCCCGGCCCGCTCGGACTTGGCCTGCTGGAGGCGGGAGGAGCCGGCGCCGGTCTCGGTGACGGTGCCGCCGAAGATGAGGCAGTCGATCGCACCCGCGCAGAGCCCAGGACCGGACCCCCGGCAGTACCGAGGACATCGGGGCCGAGGACTTCTGGTGGGCGTACCAGACCCGCCTCAAGACTCACGGCGGGCTGGCCCCACCAGGGCGAAACGCGAAGGCCAGCTCCCCCGACCACTGCTCGCGCCCCGCCCAAAGAGACAGCGAGTCCACACCCTCACTGAGCAAGGCGACGCGTCCGACAAGAACGGTGTGCATGGAGCCGCGGTGGGGACCGCGGTCGCCGGACCCTTCGGGACCTTCCTCGGCGGTGCGATCGGCTACGTCATCGGAACCATCCTCGCCGAGGCGGTGGCCGAGGCCGTCGAGGACTGGTGAGCCGCGGCCCGAGGGCCGCGCTTCAAGGGGGAGCGGGGCCCCGGCTGGTGCCGGGGCCCCGCAGCGTGAGCGCCCACCCCGTCCCGCTGCCCCGCCGTACGCCGATACCAGGAGCGCCGTCGTTACGCGGAGAAAGCGCCTCTCTAGTCAGGCTGGTCGGGCCCGTCTTCGCGCTTGCTTCGTCGGGCGAGGTTCCGGACCTGCCCTTCGTGAATGTCGCTTGCCCACTCCCAGCCGGGTTTGGGCGAGACGACCCGTGGGTCGCTGGAGACCCGGGCGTCACGTAGGTCCTCCACATACGCTCGATCCCGTTGGATCCTTGCGCGTACCTCACCATTCCTGGCGACGGACCCATGTCCGGGGATGAGGACATCGACGTCGTCCGCTACGCCCTCCAGCAACTCCAGCCCGACGAGGTAGTCCTCAATCGGACTATCGGTGTCGTCGAGCATGGGTACGAAGACGTCGGAGAGCATGTCGCCGGCGATGAGAACCCGGCGTTCTTCGATCAACAGGGCCGCATGGCCCGGGGCATGCGCCGGATGCTCGATGAGCCGCACCTTGGGACCGTCCCAAGGAAGCTGTGCGGTTTCAGCAGGCAGTCCCGTAACGAGGCCGTACAGGTCGAGCGGTGTGTCCTCGGCGATTTCCGGCGGCAGTCCTTCGGCGACGCCGGCCCTCCAGCCCGCGTTCGACAGCACACCCCGCATGAAGTCCGCGCAGCGGGCTGTGCCGTAGCGAGGCGCTTCACCGAGTTCGGCGTGCCAGAGCACGTGATCCCAATCAGGATGCGTCGAGAACCCTGCCACCACGGGCCTGCCCAGCCCACGAAGGTCGTTCGCCAAGCAGGTCATTTCGGCACCGGTGATCCCGGCGTCCACGAGCAGCACGCCGTCCTTGCCCTGCACGACAACGGTGTTGTTTTCGAGCACCTCACTCTGGTGGATCAGCACACCCTCGGCGACTTGCCTCAGCATGGGTCCCTCCCCGTTTGATGCCCGCACCCTGCCAGAGGGCCTGGTGCACATCAACCCAACCGATACGGAGTTGCAGGTCGCGGAGTTCTCGTGGAGCCACCTCGGCCAGTGCGCGATGCCCCGCCCGAAGTCCTGGCGAAACCTGGACACTTGAACCCGGCAGCTCCGGGAGGTCCGTCACCGGAGATCGGGCATGTCCCTGAGCTGCCTGCGGGAGGTGATGCCGAGCTTGCGGAAGATGTTCCGCAGGTGGGCGTCCACCGTGCGCGGGCTGAGGAACAGCCGCCCGGCGACCTCCTTCGTCGTCGCACCCGCCGCGACCTGGCGCGCGATGTGTGTCTCCTGCATGGTCAGCTGGTCGTACGTGTGCCCGGAGCGGTTGCGGGCCACTTCCCCGGTCGCGCGCAGTTCGTCGGCGGCCCGTTGGGCGAAGGCCTCCATGCCGGTCTCCGCCAGGTGTGCGTGCGCGGTACGCAGGTGTTCGCGCGCGTCGCGGCGGCGGCCGGCCCGGCGCAGCCACTCCCCGTACCGCAGCTGCGCCCGCGCCAGGTGCGGGGTCAGTGAGCTGCCCGTCAGATGCTCAAGTGCCTCTCGGTGGTCGTCCTCCGAGTCGCTGACCAGCGCCCGCGCTCCCGCGGCCACACCGAGGGCGAAGCGGGTTCCCGCAGGTTCCGTACGCTCGGCCAGGGATGCCAGTGCCGCTCGTGCGGCGGCGCCCTCGCCGCACCGGACGGCGGCCTCCACCAGTTCGGGCAGCGCGATGCCGGTGAGGAAGAGGTCGCCGCCCGCCACCGCGCGCTTGGCGGCGGCCAGCGCGGCCGGGTAGTCGGCCAGGCCGTTGTACAGGACGGCGGTGGCCCAGTGGGCGTTCCCGGTCAGGTGCCCGGCCGGCCTGCTGGTCACCTCGGTGAACAGGTCGAGCACCTCCTGGCGGCGGCCGCGCAGCGCCGCCAGGTGCACCCTCGGGTAGAGCTGCGGCAGATCGCCGGTGGCGTCGGCGATCGCCTCCTCCTCGGCGATCGCGGCCATCGCCTGCCCGAAGGCGCCGGTGAACACCGTGGACAGGGCGAGTTGCGACAGACCGAGCCGGATGGTCATCGGCGATCCCGTGTCCCGCCCCGTCCGTACCAGCCACGCGACGATCCTCGCGTGCAGGTCCAGGTCCCACAGCTCGCCCGCGATCACCGTGGCCAGCGCGGGTGCCCGAGTCCATCCGGCGGTACCGTCGCCACCGTCACCGCCACTGTCTCCGCCATTGCCGACGAGCGCCCGCCGGAGCGCCGGTATCCCGGCACGGTGACCCTCGCTGTTCAACAGCACCAGCGCGCCGAGAAGATCCGTCGTTCCCGGGGCCGACGGCACCGTCCGGGCCGCTTCGAGCACCCGGTCCATCACTCCTGCCGCCTGTCCCACGGCGAGCCCCATCTCCAGTGCCGCGACGAAGCATTCGCGTGCGCGTTCCGGATCTCGTACGGCGAAACGCTGTGCTGCCCGCAGGATGAGTTCCGGTCCCCGCACGGCCCTGTCCGAACCCTGGCTGAAGGCGATCTGCCCGCGCAGCAACTCGACGGACGCGTGCTGGAGATCGTCCAGTGACGCGGTGTCGATGCTGGTCAGCAGCTCGCCCGCGGCGTCCGCCCGGCCCGCCGCGAGCGTGGCCCGTGCGGCGGCGAGCGCACGTACCCCCTGCTTTCCGGGGTCGAGCGACAGCTCCGCCGCCCGTTCGAGGAACGCGGCGCCGGCCGCTACGCCCCCACGGGCCTGGGCGCGCGACGCCGACGACTCCAGCTCCGCCGCGACCCGTTCGTCCGGTCCTGTGGTGGCCTGCGCACGGTGCCAGGCGCGCCGGTCCGGGGCTGCGACGGGGTCGGTGGCGTCGGCCAACGCCCGGTGTGCCGCCCGGAGTTGTTCCGGTTCGGCCGTACGGTAGGCGGCCGAGCGTGCCAGCGGGTGGCAGAAGCGCGTACGGGTGGCGAAGCGCACCAGCCCGGACGCCTCGGCGGCGGCGCTCGCGGACGGCACGCCGAGGCCCAGCTGCTGCGCGGCCGGCCACAGCAGGCCCGGGTCGCCGGTGGGATCGGCACTCGCGAGGATCAGCAACTGCCTTGCTTCCGGGGGCAGTTCCGCCATCCTGGCCTCGAAGCTCCGCTCGATGCGGCTCGCGACGGGGGACGGTGCCGGCAGGGCGAAGCCGCCCGCCTTCGGCAGCTCGATCAGGGCCAGCGGGTTTCCGCGTGCCTCGGCGAGCAGCCGATCACGTACCCGCACGTCGAGCGTCATGGCCTTGTCCTCGGCCAGCAACGCGTGCGCGTGCGCGTCGCTCAGGCCGCCGACCGTCAGGCCGGGCAACTCCTCCAACCCTCGTACGACTTCGGAGTCGCGGGCCGCGAACACCATCGCGATCGGCTCTGCCGCGACGCGTCGCGCCAGGAACGTGAGCGCCCCCGCGGACGCGGCGTCCATCCAGTGCGCGTCGTCGACGAGGCACAGCACCGGCCGCTGCGACGCGGCGGTCGCCAGCAGCTGGAGTACGGCCAGGCCGACGCGGAACGCGTCCGGGGTGCCGTCGGACAGCCCGAACGCGACGAGCAGGGAGTCGCGGTAAGCGGGCGCGAGCGACTCCAGATGCGCCAGTACCGGCACGCACAGCTGGTGCAGTGCCGCGAACGGCAGTTCCCCCTCGAACTCCGCCCCGGACGCCCGGATCACCTGGAACCCCTCCGGCACCGCACGCCCGACGTGTTCGAGCAACGCGGTCTTGCCGATGCCCGGTTCGCCGCGGAGGACGAGCACTCCGCCCCGGCCCTGTTCCGCGTCGCCGACCAGCGCGAGGAGGCGAGTGATCTCGTCGTGCCGACCGAGGAGGGTCCGGGAGGGCGTCGTGGACATGATCAGCACCCTAGCGGTGCTGCCGCCGCCCCGGGCGGCCGCCGGGTCATCGGCGACGACGGGCCGGTTCAGGCGGCCGCCGACGTACGTAGGTGATTTTCACCGACGCGAGCGAAGGCCGGTTCACGGGATCGTCAGGGCATGCACCCCGGGGAACCGAACCGACCACCGCCAGGAACCCACCACACCCACCGCTAGCCCCTCTTCGGAAGGACGGGACGATGAGCGACGAAACCGCCCCCACAGCCCTGCTCGCCCGCGCACGGCCGCCACGCGGAGTGGCGATGGCGGGCCTGGCGACCGCCGTGTTCCTGGTCATTCTCGACAGCGCCATGGTGAACCTCGCCGGGACGACGATCCGTGCCGGGCTCGGGCTGAGCGCCGCCGAACTCACGGTCGTCGTGGACAGCTACCTGGTGACGTTCGCCGGTCTGCTGCCGCTCGGAGGCCGTATCGCCGACGTACTGGGGGGCCGCAAGGTGTTCCTGACCGGCATGGCCGTATACCTCGCGGCATCGGCGTTCTGCGCACTGGCGACCAGCGGCACGATGCTGGTCGCCGGGCGGATCGGGCAGGGGATCGGCGCGGCGGCCGTGATGCCGGCCGCGCTGTCCCTCGTACTCGCCCTCTGGCCGTCGCCCGGGGAACGTACCCGTGCGATGGGCGTCTGGGGTGCGGTGGCGGGTCTCGGCAGCCTCGTCGGAGTCTTCCTCGGCGGCACACTGACCGCGACGCTGGGCTGGCAGTCGGTGTTCCTGATCCCGGTGCCGTTCGGCGTCGTCGGGGCGATCGTCGTGTGGCGTTCGCTGCCGTCGGCCCCCGGCGGCTCCCCCACCCCCGGGACCACCCGCGGTCCGGTTCGGTCCGCGAGGTCCCGCAGGCCCGGCAGGCCTGGCAGGCCCGGCAGGCCCGGCAAGTTCGACGTGCCCGGCGCTCTCACCATCACCGTGGGAATCTCCGGCCTCGCACTCGGCACCGTCTCCGCCTCCGAAGCCGGATGGACCGCACCCGGCACCGTCCTCGGCCTCGTGACCGGCCTCGCTTCCCTGGTGGCGTTCGTGTTCGCCGAGCGCCGGTCCGCGCACCCCCTGGTGCCGCTCGGCGTCTTCCGCAGGAAGCCGGTGGTCACGGCGAACCTGGTGGTGCTGCTGCTCGGCGCCACGCTCACGGGCCTGTTCTTCTTCCTGCCCCAGTACCAGCAGGACGTACTCGGGATGAGTCCTTTCGCCACGGGAATGGCACAACTCCCCATCGCCGGAACGATCATCGCGGGCAGCGTCGCCGCACCGCTGCTGGCGAGGCGTATCGGGCTGACCCGCGCGCTCCCGGTCTCCCTCGCCGTACTGCTCGCAGGCTTCCTGTGGCTGGTGCTCGACCCGACGGCCAGCGGCTTCTCCCTCAGCCTGCTCGGCGCGTTCCTGCTGATCGGCACCGGCCTCGGACTCGGCCTCGTCAATGCCACCGCGATGGGGGTCCGTGACAGCGCCGAAGACGAGTCGGGCCTGCTCAGCGGACTGATCAACGCGGCACAGCAGTTGGGCGGCGCGGTCGGGCTCGCGGCTCTCGCAGGGATTGCCATCGGCGCCGCGGGAACAGGCGGGGAGATCTCGTTCACCGCCGCCTTCCTCGGCGAGGCGGCACTGGTCCTCCTCGCCCTCGCACTCTCCTTCGTACCTGCCGCCCGGGCCCACCCGGCCCCGGCCCTTGCCACCGCGCACACGCACTGAACCCACCGAACCCACCGAACCCACCGAACGAACAGATCGAACAGAACTCAGAAAGGCACTCCACCATGAACGCACCCACCGTGCTCGTGACCGGCGCCACCGGAACGATCGGTACGGCCCTGGTCCCCGCCCTGCTGGCCCGAGGCGTCACCGTCCGCGCCATGATCCGCGACGCCGGCCGCCCCGTCCCCGGAGCCGAGAACGTCGTCGCCGACCTCCGGGACCCCGCCTCGGTCCGCGCCGCGCTGAACGGCGTCGACGCGGCCTTCCTCAACAGCCCCTCGGCCCCGGACGCCGCCGAACTCCAGATCCGGTTCGCCGACCTCGCCCAAGACGCAGGAGGACGACGGCTCGTACTGCTCTCCCAGTACGCGGCCCGCGCCGACTCGCCCGTACGGTTCCTGCGCTGGCACGCCGAAGTCGAAGCACACGTGGCGGACCTCGGGCTCGACCACACCGTGCTGCGCCCCAACCTCTACCTCCAGGCCCTGCTCGGCCTCGCGGGCACCATCGCCCAGGGCTTCCTCGCCGCGCCCATCGGCAACGCCGCCGTCAGCGCCATCGACACCAGGGACATCGCGGACGCCGCCGCGGCCGTACTGACCACCCCGGGACACACCGGCCGCACCTACACGCTGACCGGCCCGCGCGCCGTGACCCACACCCAGATAGCCGAGGCGCTGTCGGCCGCCACCGGACGGCACATCACCTTCCACGACACCTCCGCCGACCAGTTCACCGCCGCGCTGAGCGGCGTCCTGCCGCCCTGGCAACTCGGGGGCCTCGTCGAGGACTACGCCCACTACAGCCGAGGAGAGGCCGCCGACGTGCACTCGTCCGTGCCCGACCTCACCGGACGACCCGCCCGCGACCTCACCGACTTCGCCCGCGACCACGCCGCCGCGTTCGCCCCGGCCGTGCACACCGCCCGAGAGGAAGCCCGATGATCTACCACTGCATCCGATTCACCCTCAAGCCCGGCGTCCCGGACGCGGAGAGGACAGCCGGCCTCGCCAAAATGACCGAACACATCCACGCCATCCCGTCCATCAGCACACGTGTCGTCGGCCCCGACATCGGCGGGGAATTCGAGTACGGCGCGGTCACCTCGGTCGAGGACATCCCGGCGTACGAGGAGTACATGAACCACCCGGCGCACCTCGCCATGGACCGCGCCGGTCTGCCGCTGGTCGACAGGTTCATGTCGTACGACATCACCGACGACCCGGACCCGGAGATCGGCGCGAAGATCGCCGAGGTGCACCGGCGGCGCTTCGAGAACGTCCCGGACGTCGCCGAACTCGTCCGCGACCTCGACGAATACACCGGCAGCGCCGCACCCGGCAGAGACGGACACTGACGCCCAAGTCACGCGGGCAGGCAGCCGGTTGAGGCCCCCGCCACGACGCACGGCACGCCGTACGCCGCTCACCCCCTTCCGACGCGAAGAACACCCCGGTGGAGAGCCCCACACCGGTCAGAACCACACGAAGCAGCGACGGCACTTCGCCGAAATCGCCGTCATCCAGCGGGCGCTGTCAGCGCCCTGCCGAAAGGTCGAGAAATGATCTACCACCACAACCGCTTCCTCTTCAGGACGACCGCCACCGCCCGACAGCGCGAAGAGGCACTCGCCGGCCTGCGCCACCAGGGCGAGTCCATCGACGCGGTCGTACGGTACGTCGTCGGCAAGGACATCGGCGGCGAGTTCGAGTACGGCGCCGTCTTCGTCCTCAAGGACCTCGACGGCTACTGGGAGTACCTGACGGCACCCTCACACGCCCACACGGACCGGATCGGCCTTCCGCTGCTGGAGTCCTTCGTCTCCTACGACACCACGGACGAGGACGACCCCGACATCGCCCGCAAGATCGCCGACCTGCACGCACGCCGCTACGCCGCAGACCCGGCCCTCACCGGGCTGGTGGCCGCCCTACCCTCCTACACCGGCAGCAGCGCGCCGTCCCCCACCAACCCCGTGGGGATCGCACGGGAGCGGTAGGACCGGCACTGACGGCGCAAGGCCGACCAGCCCGCAACCGCATGGGACGCGGCTCGCGCGGCGGTCGGCCGCCACAGTCCGACCCGCAGGACCACTGGGCCCGGCACGCTAACGAGTGGTTGCGATCAGGGCAGTTGATACAACGCCGGCACAAAGCCCACGCAGCATGGACCTGCGGTCACGCCCCCGCTATGTCGAGGAGAACCTGCGCCAGCTCACGCGGCTGCGAGAACATCGGCCAGTGGCCGGTGTCCATCTCGATCAGCCGCCAGTGCCCACTGGTCAGCAGCTTGGCCACGTCGTCGCTCGGCTCGGGGTCACCCAGCGTGCACTTGACGTAAGTCGCCGGGAGGTCGCCGAGCGGCCTGTCCAGCACGGCGGGTTCGGTCAGCGTGGCACCCGGGTGCGGCGTCGAACCGCCCACGATCCGTGCGATCTGCTCATCGGTGAGACCGTGGCCCCCGAAGTGGGCCGCGGGCGCGACCGGCCAGAATCCTCCGTTCTCGGCGATCGACGCCCTCACCATCGCCCCACCGTCCGGCCAGTCGGAGACGAACGGTTCACCATCGGCCGGAACACTGGAGTCAAGGAAGACCACGTGCGCCAGTCGGTCACCGATCCGCCCGGCAGCCTGACCACTCGGGACACCCGAATAACTGTGGCCTACCAGAACGACTTCACGCAGGTCCTGGCGCTCGACCTCATCAACGATGTCCTGTACGTGGGTCTGCTGCCCGGCCGGCACGCCTTGCTTCTCAGCGAGACCGGACAACGTCAGCGGGTGGACACCATGGCCGGCCGCACGCAGATGCGGCACCACATCGCCCCACGCCCACGATCCGAGCCGTGCACCTGCAACCAGCACAAAGTTCGCCATGGCCGCACCGTAGCGACCCGACGACCGATCCGGAAATGCTTTCGATACACGCCCTAGTGCCACATCACCCTTCTGGCACGACGGCTGCACGGGCCTGACCGGCCAGCCATGTCTTCACCTCGGACCAGGCGGCTTGCTCCTCCGCCTCGGTTCCCCACCACCAGGTGAAGGGCGAGTAGTCGGAGATCAGCTCCTCCCTCCACCAACCGGCACTGTCAGCCAGGTGACGGCGGGCAACCGGGTTCGTAGCCGCCTCCCACAGGGCGAGCCACGGGGAGACCGAGGAACTCGCAGTCACACAGCTCTCGAACACCGCGCAGGCAGAGACGGGCGGCGACTCCGACCGCAGGGTCTGCGTCCACCACGCCTCCAGGAAGCCGGCCACTGCCCCGGCCTGCTCGCCAGGCCACTGCGACCACCCTGCCGCGGCCAGTCCGCGGGCCATGAGATCGGCCTCGTCCGCGCCCTCAGCGAGCACCGCAACGAGTTGCGGCAGAACCCGCCGAATGATCGCGGGCTGGTCATCCCAGTGGAAGGGATCCTTCTGTGCGACCCGACGGACAAGGTCCGCCGGGAGCGGGACACCAGGCGTCCGCAGCAGCTCGACCTCACCCACCTCGAAGCAACGGCCGCAGCCGCTCTCGTCCGGTTGAGCGGTCATACCGCTGAAGGTCTTCGCGACCCTTGCCACCGCCGCGGCAAGGACATCGCCATCCGGAGAAGTCACCGTGCATCCCGTCAAGACTCCAGCAGGCTGCCCTGGCCGAAGAGGGGGACGCTACCAGGTGACAACTCCCTCACCGGAACGGGGCGAACGTTGCTTGATACAGCCTGGAGCGGTGTGCGGGTGGACCGCCGACGCGGTGGCGGAGTGCGCTCAGCTGATCGCCTCGTACGGCCTCAACTTCGAGCTGCTGCATCTCCTGGTCGGCAGGGAGAACATGGCTCTCTCCCTGCACAACACCGCACACCGGGAGGACGCCGTGCTGGACGAGTACCTGGCCACGGTCTGCCGGCTCCGCGACGGAAAGATCGCGGGCATCGAGACCTATCTCTCCGACGTGCCCGGAATGAACGCCTTCTTCGTCTGACGGCTCCCAGCACGGGTCTTGACCTTCGATCGGCTCCTCGCTCCAGCGCGACCACGCCTCGGTTCCCTGTCATCTGCCTGAGCTGGGCGGGATCGGCGGCGGACACCGTGGAAACGAGGCGAGCAAGAGTCGTCTGAGGTCAAAACTCAAGCTCACGCTCAGTCCCACCAGAACTCCCAGCAGTTGAGGCCGATGAGCTCCGCGGCGTAGGAGGCCAGGCCCGGGTGTGCTCCCTGCCAGATGTTGTCGGGGCAGAAGGCGAAGTGTTCGGCGGCCACGGCCAGGGCGTCGTCGGTCCGGGCTGGTGGTGTGGCGATGCTGAGGTGGAGGGTGCTGAACCCGACGCCGATGACGCGGGCGCCGAAGCGCTCTTCCCAGCTGCGGACGACGGCGGCAAAGGCGGCGGTGTCGTTGTCGTAGTTGGCGGGTCCCATCCAGCCGACGGTGGCGAGGGCGTCGGCGCCGCGGGCTGCTGCGGCAAGTCCGAGTCGTGCGTAAGGGTTTTGGTCCAGGAAGCCGCGCGCGTACTGCTCGGCGATCTCATCGGCGTTCGTCGAGGGCTCGGGTGCGGGTGCGGGTCCTGGCCAGGTCGGGCCGAAGGGAGCGGTGACGGCGAGGCGTTCGTCGGCGGTGAGCTGATCGTCGTCTTCCTCGGTGGCGGTGTAGTTCCGCCACCAGCGCGCGAGGAGGGCCATGGGGTCGTGGTCCGCCGGGCGGGACATGCGCTCGGGCCACAGTTCGCCACAGCCCCAGGGGCGGAAGTCCGCATCCTGCGGATCCAGGGCGTCGAGCAGGAGCGGCCAGAGCCCTGAGGTGGAGTGGGCGGCTCGCAGCTGTGACCACAGGGCAATCGAGACCGGGGCATCGCTCAGCCACAGAGGCTGCACGCCGCCGTCGCCGTTGTCCGAGGTGATCATGCGGCCGGACGGCAGGGTTATGCCATGAGGCAGACGGGATTCGAGGTTCACGAGCGGATGCTAAGCCCGAGGTCTGACAACGGAGGACGGCGTGATGACTGCGCCGCCAGCGAGTCGACGCTGTTGATTCCGATTTGAGGCCGCTTATGAGCCAGTACGCGGAACGGATGGTGTGCCTGTTCGCGGAGTACGGGCCGCAATCGGCGGCCGCGAAGTATGGGCGGCGCGAGCTGCTCGCGCACCCGTTGTCGCTGATGGTCCTGGAGCAACTGGTGGCCGTCCGCACCTGGTACGCGCTGGCAGCACGGTGGAGCGGGGCCCCTCCGGCGTGGCCAAGTGCGGCGAGCGCGACGTGCGGCGGTCCCGTACGCAGATGAACCAGAGTGGCCAGCACGCGATCGACGAAGACCAGCTCGTGCTTCGGCCCGGCACCGGCCTCTCGCAAGACCACACATCCGATGAACCCGTGTGGTCCGTTTCAGGTCACGGGCGTGTCGCTCCGATCTGCCGGCGGCAGATGTAGAACAGCTCAGGGTCGCCCTCGTCCAGCCCGTGAAGCAGGCCGACCGGGCTCCACCCGGCTCGTTGGAGCAGCCGCTGCATCGGTTGATTGGAGACGTTGGTCGAGGTGAACAGCTTCGGGGTCGTGCACGAGGCGGCCACGGCTCCCAGCAACCGATGGCCAACGCCACTGCCACGGGCGGGCGGCGCCACCATCAGCATCGTGACAAAGCCCTGTTCGAAGAATGTGTACTCGACCACGCAGTAGCCGAGCGGGCCAGACGCATCTTCCGCTACGACCGCCAGTCCCTGCTGGCACCACCTTCGGATGCTCGCCTGCCGCTCGTCGTCACCGTCGATCGCGACCGCGTCGATGGCGATCAATGCGTCCGCCTCAGACTCACTCACGCGGCGTACAACGAACTCGCCCAGTCCCACTGCATCCATGCGGCCATGCTGTCACCTCGCACTCGCACCAGAAGACGCCCCCGCCCTCTCTCGCGGACCACGTCGTTACCTCGGCGCTCCCCCTGGAGGGTCACCGTCGTAAGGACAAGATCTTGCCCTCCGGCCGTGCGGCGGGCCCTTGCCTAGAGCTCGGGGCCCGGTCGGGGCACAGCCGGTGGAAGGAGCGGCTGGTACCGCGCCAGTTACCAAACATCCTCGCCAGGGCAAACCGCTCTTCAAGTCGGATCACCCCGACGCTGAAGGATCTCCAGGGCCTCCGAAAGACTCTGCGAGGCCTCCTCGGTGCGGCCCAGCCGGGCGAGCGGAATTCCGTACGTCATCAGGAGTTCGGCGAGTGCAGCTCTGGCATCGTCTCTCTCGCTCACAGCTCTGCGGCGATGGAGTTCGATCGCTGAGGCGAGCGCCTCTGCGGCCTCCGTCAGATCTGTGTCGTCCACGGCGTAGTGGATCAGATCTCTTCCCGTACTCGTGTAGAGCCTGGCCGCGAGGGCCTCGTCGTTTGCCTTGAGGTAGAGGTCGGCGGCTCGCCGCAGGCAGAAACTGCCCCGACGACGCTCGTTGTCACCCCACTCGCGCCAAAGGAAAACGCCGAGCCGATGCGATGCCTGTGCCGCAAGTGCGGTCTCCCAATGCCCGTCCCCCGCTGCGCGCGCACATGTCACGGCCTCCTCGAACCGAGCGACAGCCTCCGCACACCGGCCGGCGCCGTACAGGGCCCCAGCGTGGTTCTGCATAGCCAGGGCTGCCACGCTGGGACTCGTCTGGGAGAGAACTGCCAATGCCTCCTCCAGGACGGGGATGGCTTCGTTGTACCGTTCGGCACGGTCGAGCCCCACGCCGTAGTCCATCAGGGCCACTGCCATGCGGTGCCGGTCGGGTCCCAGCCGCAGCAGTCGTACTGCTTCTTCGGCCATGCGCAGTGCTTCTTCCAGCTGACCGTCATCGCCCAGGGCGGCAGCGAGGGCGCGCGCTGCCTGGCCTTCGCCCGGCTGGTCGCGAAGCGCGCGGAAGAGCTGCGTGGCCGTGCGCCCGGCATCGATGGCTCCCTCCAGGTCGCCCACCGCGCGAAGGGAGTCACAGAGTTCGACGTGGGCATAAGCGGTTCCATGCGCGTCGTCCAGAGCCTGTGCGGCCCGCAGGGCCAGTTCGGCGGTGGCGCGCCGTTCCTCCTGGTGGAGGGTCATTGCCAGGAACTCCGTCAGCGCCATGGCCAGGTCCCGGGCCAGGTCCATGTTTCCCGTCGTGCCCGCGAGAGATACCGCGGCGAGCAGGTTGACCTTCTCGGCCTCCAGCCAGGCGAACGCCCCGGGCCGGTCCTCGAAGCCGTGGGGCGTCAGGTCCTGCCGGTTCACGACGTAACTGCCGGCTGCTGTCGTGCGCTGCACGTAGTACTGAAGGAGCTTCCTGGTGTCCTCGGCCATCGTGGGCTCTGCCCCTGCACGCTGCCCGGCGTAGAGCCGCACCAGGTCGTGCACCCGCCAACGCCCCCAGACGGCGCCGTGTTCGACAAGGTGCGCACGGGCGAGCGCCTGTAAGCGCTGCCCGGCACGGATCTCTGCTTCACCGATCACATGGGCGGCCGCAGCGGTGGACAGGTCCGGGCCCGGGTTGAGCGCGAAGAGACGTAACAACCTGGCCTGGATCGCGTCCAGTTGTTGATACGACAGGTCGAGGGCAGCCCCTACGGCTCGATCCTCGCGCTCCAGCTGGTCCAGGCGGTGGTGCACGTCCGAGAGCGACCGGCGCAGGGAGGCGAGCGGACGTCGGGGTGAATCGGCGAGCAGGGAGGCTGCGATGCGCAGGGCCAACGGCAGGCCGGCGCACAACTCGGCGATCGAGGCGGCTTCGTCAGGGGCGTCGGCCACTCGGGTGTCCGCGCTGCCTCTCGCCAGGTCGAGAGCACTGCGCAACACCTCCACGGAAGCCTCCGTGCCGAGGACGCCGAGGTCGTGGAGGCGGGCTTCCACTCCCAGGGTGTGGCGGGAGGTGACCAAGGCTGCCGTACGGCCGTCGGTGGGAAGCAGCGGGCCGAGCTGTTCGGAGTCGGACACGTTGTCGACGACCACCAGAACGCGCCGGTCCCGTTCGGCGAAGGCTGCCAGGACGCTGCGGAAGAGGCGGGAGCGGCCGGGCAGGTCATCGGGGATGTTCTCCGCGGGCATACCCAAGGAGCGGAGCAGGCCCGCCAGAGCGTGTGCGGGGGTGAGCCGGCGGTCGGAGTCGTAACCGAACATGTCGACGAACAGCACCCCGCCGGGAAACCAGCCCGGCTTCTTCAGGACCCGGTCGGCGGCCTGGAGCACCAGCTCGGTCTTGCCGACTCCCGCCATACCGGACACGGCCACCGGCACGCTCTGATGCGGACTCCCTGCGGGCGCCAACTGCCTTACCAGCGAGTCTATGTGGGCATGCCGACCCGCAAAGGCGACAGAGGCACTGGGCAGCCCAGAAAGCGCCGGAGTGATTTTCGCGGGCAAGCGCACGCTGATCTCGCCGCCCTGGAGGACGGTGCCGAAGACGACGCTGTCATCGACCTCGTTCGATACGTCCATGGTCCACTCCTCCCCGATGCCTCGAACACTCGCAGCACAAATCATGGAGAGCTACAGCCTGCCCAGGGCCACCCGCATAAGGAAGAACACCACGAAGAAACCCGCCAAGGCGAGGGCATCAGCGGTTGAACGCGCTGTTCATGCAGACACCTGTGCCAGTTGATGTGCACTTCTCGCCGCCCGGGCCGGGGGCGGCTCAAGAGGAGATGTGCATGGACAAGGACCGGATCTACCGCACCAAGGTGGCAGCCGCTCTTGCTTAGACCACCGGGGAGGGGGAACGGCTTGGCGCTATCCATCGGTCAGTCGCTGGATGGTCTTGAGTGTCTGACCTGCTGCGTTCTCCGTCAGTAGATGTTGCGCCGCATGTGCGGCGGCTCGGCTGTGTGCCTGCTGGTTCACTGCTTGGTGAAGTGAGTCGGCCAGCCGTTCGGCGGTGAGGGATCCGAAGGGGATCGGGTCGGTGGCGGCGCCGATGGCGGCAAGGCGTCCCGCCCAGAACGGCTGGTCCGCAGTCACCGGTACGGTGACCGCGGGTACTCCGGCACGCAGTGCGGCGGCCGAGGTGCCGGCCCCGCCATGGTGGACCACCGCAGCCAGCCGTGGAAACAGCAAGGCGTGCGGTACGTCCCCGATGGTGAGCACGTCGTCCCCGTCGGCGGCGAGCCCGGCGCTGCCCGCTTGGAGGACGCCGCGCAGCCCGACGCGGCGCAGGGCTTGCACAGCGATCTCGCTCAGCCGCTCCCCGTCACCGGCCGCCATGCTTCCGAAGCCGATGAGGACGGGCGGGGGTCCGGCACGCAGGAAGTCCTCAAGCTCAGTAGGCAGCCGTTCGGTCGCCTCATGATGGGGCCACCAGTTGCCCACGACCTCCAGGCCGGGGCGCCAGTCGGAGGGACGGGGCACCAGGGCCGTGCTGAAGCCGTGCAGGATGGGCCAATTTCGCTGTTCCTGTCGTCGGCGCATCTCGGAAGGCGAGGCCGGGGGCAGCTGGAGGCGGCGGCGCAGCTTTGCGACAGCCTGTTCGTAAACGCGGTCGGCCATGCGCAGTGCGAAGCGTCCCGTGGCTCGGTTGGCGAGACGGCCCAGTGAGCGGGAGCCCGTGACGACCGGCGGGAAGTCGCCGGTCGCTGCGGTGGGTTGGAGGTACACGCCGAGACTCGGTGTGCCCGTGGCCTCGGTGAGGTGCCAGCCGAGCGGAGCCGTGGTGGTCGACAGCAGAAGCAGGTCCGTGCCATCGTCCATCACGTCGGCGAAGCCCTGCCCCAGTTCGGTGATGAACTCGGCGGCGGTGCGCATGAGTTCACGTTTGCCGGTGACGCTGCCCCGCACTCGTGTGTCGGCGGGGAGGCTACGGAATTCCAGCCCTGCGTCGCGTACGAGCGGTGCGAAGGTGTCTGTGGTGGCGAGGGTGACGTCGTATCCGGCCCGGCACAGTTCGGCGCCCAGACCCGTGTAGGGCGCGATGTCGCCGCGCGATCCGGCTGCGGCAATCAGGATTCT
Source organism: Streptomyces sp. NPDC032721 (assembly GCF_055579625.1). Lineage (NCBI taxonomy): Bacteria > Bacillati > Actinomycetota > Actinomycetes > Kitasatosporales > Streptomycetaceae > Streptomyces > Streptomyces sp. NPDC032721. The sequence continues at coordinate 29,603 of NZ_JBVIMX010000009.1, forward strand.
CATTGGTCCTCCTCACCATCGGCACGGCCACCAGCGTGGCGGGCCGCGTTGGCGTGAACCGCCTTGCGCGTATAGGCGGCCAGGCCCGGTCGCTGCTGCGACGGCGGTACGACCAGAGCGAATGCGCGCGGGTCGGCGACGAAGTCGTCCGCGATGCGGCCGTGCATGTCGGGTGGGCAGGAGGTGAACCATCGCGAGATGTGCAAGCGGTGCTCCTCGGCGAGGTCCATGGCCCGCCCGCCGTCGGCCGGCTCCCCCTCGTCGAAGGCCGCGAGCAGCTCCGCGCGCCAGGAGGCGGCCTCGCTCATGAGCTGACGCCAGTCCTCTTTGGTGTGAGCAGCAGCGCGCGCCATCGCCTCGCGCTGTCCGTCCGAGTGCGCCCACTTCAGTTCTGCCTCGGTCGCATAGCTCAGGTCGAAGGTGATCTCGCCGAAGGCCTCGAAGCGTTCCTGAGGAGTCAGGGACACCCCGGTCTTCTGGACCTCCATCGCCCGTTCCGCCACCTCGGCCAGCCGCGCCAGCCGGGCGATCTCCTCACTCAGCTGCCGCTGCCGGGCCCTCAGCCGCTCCAAGGGGTTCACCTGCGGATCCTTGAAGATCGCGGTGATCTCGTCGAGAGGGAAGCCGAGCTCACGGTAGAAGAGGATCTGCTGGAGACGGACCAGGTCAGCGTCACTGTAGAGCCGGTATCCGGCGTGGCTGCGGTCACTGGGCGAGAGCAGCCCCGCCTTGTCGTAGTGATGCAGTGTCCGCACCGTCACCCCGGCGAAGGCCGAGACCTGCCCCACGGAATAGCTCATCCACCTGCCCTTTCGTCAGTACACAGCCTCAAGCCTGACGTAGGGGGAGGGTCAACTCCCGCGCATTCGACCTCGGAGCGCGGGTGACCGGCACGATCGGGAAGCACGCCCGGCGGGTGGTCCACCACAGAGCGCAGGAATTTCGGGGGTGGTTCCCGCGGAAGGGGGCCGCAATGGATTTCGGGGCCCCCTTCCGCGTACGAACGCCAGGGGAACGGGCCAGCGGTCGTACTTGTGGTGAACGAAAAGACAGCCGAAACGTTGCTGCTCCTCCTGCCCCAGCTAACGATCTCCACAATTCACACCGACAGAACACGACTCGGGATCGGGGACGGGCGGTGGTCAGGCCAGGGAGTCGAGCGGAACTCCGATCGGGCCGCCGCCGGCGGTGAGTCCTCCCAGCAAGGCTCCCGGGGCAGGCACCGCGTTGGGGCCGCCGGGGTGCACGCGGCGTGCGGCGGCCTCTTCCCTGAGTTGCATTTCGTCCACGTTGGACTTGAGGTCGGCCAGGAGCTTCTGCGGGGTGGCGACGTCCGTCAGCTGCTGCACCTGACCGGCCTGCACTTTGTCGATCTGGGTCTGCGCTTCGCTCACCTGGGCGTTCTGGGGCATGCCGTGGCTGGTCTCGTGGTGGGCGAGTGCCGGAGTGGCGGACCCAAGGGCTACGAGTGTTCCGGCGAGGGCTGCGGTGGCCTGGGTGTACTTCATGGGGGGTCCTGTCCGTGGGGTGGCTTCGGGGCGACAGTTACCGAGCGGTGTCTGTCGTTTCACCTCTGGAGAACGTCCATGGAGACTGTTTGGAGACGAAAAATCGCTGTAGATCACCCTATCGACTCGGCTGTGGAGGTGGTGAGTTGAGCAGCGTGGTGACGTTTCTGCGGATCGGGCCGCGGGCATCGGCACGTGGCCGGTTGGGGGCCGGGCTGGAGGATGCGCCGACGAGTACGGAGAGGGCGGGCGCGTGACTTCTGGGCGGCGCGGCTCGTTGCGACTGCGACCAGCCGAACTGCACACAGGAGAAGTCAATGCGTCATCACAAGGCATCCGCAGCCGCTCTCGCCGTTCTTGTCTCGGGTTCTGCGCTGGCTGCTGCCGGCTCGGCTCAGGCCGCCGCTCCCGAGGCGGCGCCGAAGCCGCGTCCCGCTGCTGCGGATCCGGCCGGTGATCTGCTCGGTGGGCTCCCCGTCGTGGGAGGGCTCACCAAGGGCTCGTCGCCCACCGCGTCTGCTCCCGCCGGGCTTCTGGGCGGACTCCCGCTCGGCGGCTGACCCGGCACGGCGGTGGCTGCGGGCGGTGGTCACCCTGCGCTGGGACGAGCGAAGCGTTGGCGGCGGTGTGCGGCAGTGGCGTGCTTTCCCTCTGTGAGTCCCTTCTTCGCAGCTTTCCTCGTAGGGCCTTTCGGGTGACCGCAAAAACTCGTGGAATTGAGCGAGTTTCCTTATTGACTCCGGATCGTTACGGATATCGACGGCGACGCCACGGGATTCCCTCATGGTCCCGTACAGCACGAAATACGTGACTGTCACTGCGTCGTTGAAGGAAAGGTCACAAAAATGAAGTCCATGAAGGTTGCTGCAGTTCTCGCCGGCTCGCTGATGGCCCTGGGTGCGGCCTCCCCGGCCATGGCGGACGCGGGCGCTGACGCCGCGGCCTCCAACTCCCCCGGCGTTCTCTCCGGAAACGTCGTCCAGGTTCCGGTGCACGTGCCCGTGAACCTCTGCGGTAACACGGTCAGCGTGATCGGCCTGCTGAACCCGGCCTTCGGCAACACCTGCGTGAACAAGTAAATCCTTATCCGAACCCTTGAGTGTTCGGAACTGGCCAGCCCCTGAATACATGCCGTGTGTTCGGGGGCTGGCCAATCAACGCTTCCTCATGTGTGGGTGAGCAACCGGCTTGCCCCGCAAGCATGAAAGACAGGGAACGGCGTAGTGCGACAGGTATTGAGTAAGAGCGTGCTGGTAACTGCAGCCGTCTCAGGTGTGCTTTCCATGACCGGGGGCTACGCCCACGCCGACGCGGTGGGCGACAGCACGGTCTCGAACTCGCCGGGGGTCGTCTCCGGCAACAGCGCTCAGGTTCCGGTGCACGTGCCCGTGAACTTCTGCGGCAACACGGTCAACGTGATCGGCCTGCTGAACCCGGCCTTCGGCAACAAGTGCGCCAACGGGTCAGCGGGTAAGCCGGGTGTGCCCGGCAAGAGCAACGGTGCCACGGCCACGTCGAAGGTCACCGGGTCGCCCGGTGTCGCCTCGGGCAACAACGTGCAGGTCCCCGTGCACGTGCCGGTCAACGCCTGTGGCAACACTGTGAATGTGGTGGCCGCGCTCAACCCGGCCTTCGGCAACAAGTGCGCCAACGGCTCCACCGTGACTCCTCCGACGGATGAGCCGCCGGCGGACGAGCCCCCGGCCGATGAGCCCCCGGCGGACGAGCCGCCCGCCGACGAGCCGCCGGCCGATGAGCCCCCGGCCGACGAGCCGCCCGCCGACGAGCCCCCGGCGGACGAGCCCCCGGCAGATGAGCCGCCGGCCGACGAGCCCCCGGCGGATGAGCCGCCCGCCGACGAGCCCCCGGCGGACGAGCCTCCGGCCGATGAGCCCCCGGCGGATGAGCCGCCCGCCGACGAGCCCCCGGCGGATGAGCCGCCCGCCGACGAGCCGCCCGCAGATGAGCCCCCGGCGAACGAGCCCCCGGCCGACCAGCCGCCGGTTGCGGACGAGCCCCCGAACACCCCGGGGAAGCCGCAGCCCGGTAAGCCGATGGGTCCCGGCAAGCCCGGTGGTAAGCCGACCCTGGCGCACACGGGTGCGGGCGAGCTCGGTGGTGCCGCTGCTCTGAGTGCGGCGCTCCTCGCTGGTGGCATCCTGATGACCCGTCGCGGACGCGCCGCCCAGCGCTGACGTCGGCGAGCCGTACACGCTGTTCGAGTGGGGCAGGCATCAGGCCTGCCCCACTTTTCTCTTGCGTGGCGTTTCCGGCATGCGAGTGAAGTCCGGGTGATTGTGCATGAATTCAGTTTCTCTGGCTCCTGGGTCCGCGTTAGTCATCGCGTAGGCGCTGCGAGCAGGATCCCGCGGCGTCAGGTTCCACCAGCCGTAGAGCAGTCCCATAGAGAATGAGGAAATCTTCATGAAGCACACCAAGGCAACTTCTGTTCTGGCCCTCTCGCTGGTCGCCGTCGCCGCGGGTTCCTCGGCGGCTGTTGCGCAGAACACCGTGCCGACCAGCCCGTCGATGAGCCTCAACTCGGGTGTCGCGCAGCTGGTTGACGCGTACAACACGCACACCGCCTCGCTGGACGCCCCGCTGCCGCTGGTCGACGAGGCGAAGAAAGCGGCCAAGACGGTGACCGAGGTCAAGGACACGGAGCCGGTGGCGCTGGTCGAGGACGCGGTGGGCGGCAAGGGTGCGGGGTCGATGCTCGGTGGGCTTCCCCTGAAGTGATTGCGCCGGCGGTGGGGCATCCGGAGTAATCGGACGCTCCACTGGTGTGACGTGACGGGCCCTCCGGGAGGGAACAGGTGAGCGACGGTATGCCTCCCTGCGTCTCAATCCCCCTCTCTGGGAGTGCACATGCGCAAGATCATTGGAAAGACCGTAGTGACGGCGGCCCTGGCGGCCACTGCTCTTCTTCCCCTGGCGGGAGCGGCTTCGGCGGCGGACAAGGCGCCTGCGGTCAAGCCTGCTGCGGTGGACCGCTGCTGGAGTCACCACGGGCATGTCTACTGTGCCGACGGCCCGTACTGGTACCCGCACTACACCGGTGTAGGTGTGGGGCTGGGCCTCGGCCTGGGTATCGGGCTGCTCTGAGCGGTGGTTGCCCGCTAGGTTCGGCACATAGTTGGGGCCCCACAGCAGACCTGTGGGGCCCTACCCGTTTGGCGAGAGCCGGGGTCAGCTGTTGGTGGCGTCGTTGCCGAACGCCGGGTTGAGCAGGCCGCCCCCGTTGACGGTGTTGCCCGCGACGTTCACCGGGACGTGCACCGGGACCTGGGCCGTGTTGCCGGAGACGACACCCGGTGAGTGAGTCGCGGCGGACTCAGCCTCACTGTCGGCGGCGGCGGTGCCGGCGGCGGCGCCAGCAGCGAGACCAGCGGTGGCGAGTACGAAGGCAGCCTTCTTGGCAGCGTTCATAGTGGTGCATCTCCTGAGAAGTTGGGATGTTTCGAGGGATCCTCGCACATGCGTGGCATCGCTCTGAGAGCAGAATCCTCCGTTCATTCCAGGTTCCCCCTGATGGCGCATTGAGGCACAGTTCGCGAACGGAAGGGCCCGCGGGGCCTTGAGCGCCTCGGGGTTGAGCTGGGCGTCGCGCTGGCGGACGGCCTCCGTCCCGCTGCTTGCTGCGGATCACGTGTCGGCTTGCGCGGAAGACGCCCAAGGCATTCAGGGGATTCTCACCGGGCCTGCCACGGGGTGCTCACTTCCCCTCCGTAATACGGATTGTGCCCCCCAGACCGACAGGCCTGGGGGGCACAACGCTGTGCGGAAGAGACACGGTGCGTGCAGCCCTTTGCGGGCTGCACACACACGAAGGGGTCAGCCGTTGTGGTGACCGTTGCCCGAGAGGACCGGGAAGTCGCTGAGGATGTGCGAGAGCGGCTCGTCACCCTTGGCCTGGGTGGAGTTCTCGACGCACTGCTGGTTCTGCGGCGCGGACAGGATCGGAATGTCCTGGACACCGACCGGGACGACACCGATGAGCGACGTGACGTTGGCCTTGGCCGGCAGGCCGATGCAGGGCTTGTTGAGCGAGCCCTGGACCAGGGACATCTGCGGGCTCATGTCACCGGCGGTCTTGGCGTTGCCGTAGTGCTGCTCCGCGTTGTTGCCGCTCTTGGAGGTGGTGCCGTGGTCGTCCCCGATGGCCAGGGCCTGCGGGGCGCCCATGCTGAGCGTGGCCGCTGCGAGCATGGCCGTCGCCATGATCTTCTTCATCTCTGAATCCTTACTTTCCCATGGAGTACCCCGTGCTGGAGCTCCCTGCAAAACGCCTTCCGACGGGTTTGGTTATCTCCATTCACTCGGATGGGAGCATCCGACACCGCGAGGGGCGGCTATTAAATGACGAACGGATCGGCCGGAAATAAGGCCGAGCACGGCGGCTGTGCAGCTTTTATGCCATACGGGTGAACGGCAGCAACCAAACATGCCGGGGAATGGTTATGCCGCTCGTAAGCAGCCATTGCCTCCCGAACTCGAGAAGGTCTTCTCCATGCGTAACAAGATGATGGTCTCGTCCGCAGTTGCCGCCGCCGCGATGAGCCTGGGCGTCATCGCCGCTCCGCAGGCCATGGCCCTCGCGGACGACGACGGCACGACGTCGATGAGCGGCAACGGTGCGGAGCAGCACTACGGCAACGCCGAGACCGCCGGTGACATGAGCCCGCAGATGTCCCTGGTCCAGGGCTCGCTGAACAAGCCCTGTGTCGGCCTGCCGGCCAAGGCCAACCTGACCTCCCTCGCGGGCCTGGTGCCGGTCGGTGTCCAGGACATCCCGATCCTGTCCGCCCCGCAGAACCAGCAGTGCGTCGAGAACTCCACCCAGGCCAAGGGCGACGAGCCGCTCTCGCACATCCTGGAGGACTTCCCGATCCTCTCCGGCAACGGCGCCAACAACCACTGACCCACCCCCTCCGGGGCCAGGCCCCCGGGCTGGCGGTGCGGCTGGCAACAAGAGGGACGTGCGTGTGAACAGCCGCTCACACGCACGGGGATGAGGTGGCATGCGGGTGCCCCGCGAAGACATGTCTTCGCGGGGCACCCGCATATCCGCACTCACGCACTCACGCACTCCTGACAGGGTGGAGTTTGCGCCAGTAGGTCCAGCTGGTCTCGTTGGGCTCGCTCCACTTCTCCGGCGCGTGGGCGTACTCCGGGTGGTGTTCGGCGATGTACGCACGGGTGCGTTCGGGGACCTCCGCGTAAGAGGTGAGCTTGCGGCCCCGGCAGTGGTAGGTGAGACCGCCGGGACGCTGCCCTCGGCCCATCCAGGGGAGCCACGGCGACATGCGGCTCCACGACATGGTGGCCGGGACGCTGGGCGCGTCGCCCGCCAGGTCGGTGCGGGCGGCGAAGAACTGGAAGAGTTCCAGGGCCTTGTACGTGTCGCCGGCCGAGGCGAGCGGGTAGTCGGCGACCGGCAGCGGCGAGGGGTAGGCGAGCGGGATCTCAAGGCTGAAGCAGATCTGGTCGCCGAGCTCGGTCGTGGGGATGGGGAAGGGGCGCCACTTCTGGTTCGCGGGGTCGTTCCAGATGTGTACGACCGGCAGGTCCTGCCAGGTGTCCAGGATCTCCCGGCTGACCGGGTCCAGGTAGAACGCGGCCTCGCGGGTGAGGAGTTGGTAGGCGTCGGGGCCGTTGGCGGGGTCTTCTACGAGGCGGGATACGTTGAGCCCCTCGAAGCCGAAGAGGCGCTGGTAGGGCTCGTCGGGGGCCCAGGAGTACACGTCACCGGACCACCAGTAGGTGACCTCCTCGCCGTCGAGGGAAGCCCGGGTGCGGGCGAAGTCGCGGAGCAGCTCTGCGGGTGTCGTCATGCCGTCCAGTCTGCGTCACTCCCACTTCGCCCTGATCCGTCCGGGCCAGACCCTCAAGTCCCGGTGAATCGAGGGTTCCGTGTTGCGTCGGTTCCTCAATTCTCTTATTTGTGGGGGTAGTTGGGCTTGGGGGAGGCTGTTGTTGATTGACTGCTCCGAGCGTTGCGTGGGCCGGTGGTTTCGCTGTGCCCTTGGATTACTGCCCTGGGGGGAAGAATGACCCGTCCGAACAAGCCCGTTCTCAACCGCCGTGCCCTGCTTGGGGGTTCGGCTGCGGCCGGTGTCGGGGTTCTGGTGCCCGCTGGGGCCGCCGGGGCCGCCGCCGCTGAGGGGGTGGGTCGGAGCGGGCCCCTTGATCAGGGTGCGATCGACGCCGTTGTGCGGCGTGTCGAGGCCGGCCTCGTGGAGTTGCGGCGCGATCTGCACGCCTATCCGGAGACGGCGAAGAGCGAGACCTCCGAGGGTGAGGTGGCCACGTCCCGGATCGTCGCGCATCTGCTGCGCGCCGCCGGGCTCGAAGTGACCACCGGGGTCGGTGGTTTCGGCGTCGTCGGTGTGCTGAAGGGCGCGCGGCCCGGGCGTACCGTCGCCTACCGTGCCGATATGGACGCCGTGCCGGGGGAAGGGATTCTTCCCGAGGCCGCCCAGCCCGCCCATGCCTGTGGGCATGACATCCACACCGCAGTCGGTGTCGGTGTCGCGCAGACCCTCGCGCGGTTGCGGCACCGTCTCAGCGGGACCGTCGTGTTCTTCTTCCAGCCGGGAGAGGAGACCCTTCAGGGGGCGCGCGCGATGATCGATGCCGGTGTGCTGCGGGATTACGCGCCCGAGGAGATCCATGCCCTGCACTGCGGGCCCTTCCCCGTGGGGCAGTTCGCCGTGACGCCCGGCAGTGGGCTGCCCGGGCAGGACGGGACCGTCATCGAGGTGAACGGCGCCGACGCGCTCGCGCGGGCCGAGCGGCTCGCCGCCGAGATCACGGGGCTGGGCACCGTCGCGCCCCCGGAGACATCCGCCGGTCTGGAGAAGATGGTCGCTGACGTACAGGTCAAGAACGGGCCGCTGGCCAGGTTCGTGACCGTCTTCGCCGGGGCGGCGAAGGACAAGGACACGGGGCAGGTCACCGTCTCGGTGTCGTACCGCTGCTGGCCCGAGGAGCGGTACGTCGAGGTGCGCGAGGCGATTCGGGGGCTGGTCAGGAAGTACGCGGGTGTGGTGGTCGACTTCGACCGGGCGCCCTTCCCCGCCATGGTCTGCCCGGAGCGTGACGCACTCGCACTGGGGCGGCACCTGCGCCGTGTTCTGGGCGCGGGCGGGGTGACCGTGATGCACGCCGCCTTCCCGTTCAACGGCGAGGACTACGCGCTGTTCCTGGACCGGATCCCGGGCACGTACTCCTTCCTCGGCGTACGGCGGCCGGGCACCGACATCACCGAGGGGGTCCCGCACTACGGGGCCTTCGACCCCGACACCAAGGCCATCGGCATCGGGGTGCGGGCGATGGCGGGATGGCTCGCCACGCGGGCGAAGGCCTGACCGTCAAGGCACGGTGGGAAAGGCCGCCGCCAAGCCGCTTGCGGTCAGTGCTCGGAGCGCGGCTGCGGTCCCCTCGTCGGCGTCCTGGGTGCTCGTCGCCCAGGCCACGTGCCCGTCGGGTCGGATCAGCGCCGCGCTCACCTGCGCCCATTGTGCCGGGGGGCGGTGGAGGGTCGCGGTGTGGACGGTGAGTCCGGGGCCCGGCGTGGGGGTGGTCGTGAGGTCGGGGGTCAGGAGGAGCAGGAGGTGGGCGTCGGCGCGTAGGAGGGTGAACAAACCGTTGCCTGTGCCGGTGAAGGTCAGGTCCGGGGCGCGCGTTCCGGTGAGGGGGTGCGCGCCCGGGTCGGCCTGTGGGTAGTTGACGGCGAGGCCGGTGAGGCGTTCGGCGAGCTCGCGGTTGAACTCGGGGCGGTCGGCGATCATCGTGCTGAGGAGGGAGCGCAGGGCGAGGTTCTCGGGCGTGAAGGCGGTCATCAGGGCGGTCTGGGCGCGGCTGTTCCCGGTGAGCTGGCGGCCGACCGGGTGGCGCTCAAGGTGGTAGGTGTCGAGGAGGTCGTCGGTGGCGCGGCCGGTCAGGGTCGCGGCGAGCTTCCAGCCGAGGTTGTGTGCGTCCTGGATGCCGACGTTCATGCCGACGCCGCCCGCGGGGAAGTGCTGGTGGGCGGCGTCGCCCGCGAGGAGGACGCGTCCGTTGCGGTAACGGGCGGCCAGGCGGGTGGCGTTGCCGAAGCGGGAGAGCCATACGGGGTCGCGCATGCCGAAGTCCGTGCCGGTGATGGCGACGGTCCTGGCGCGCAGTTCGTCCAGGGTGAGGTCGCCCGGCCATTCGGTGGTGAGGCTGTCGGGGTCGGCGCCGACGATCCGGTACCGGCCGTTCGGCAGGGGTGCGGCCATCAGTCCGCCCTCGGGCCCGAAGGTGCTGAAGCCGGGGCGTGGCGGGTCGTCGAGGGTGACGTCGCCCAGCCAGCCGAGCACGGTGGCGGGGGTGCCGGGGAAGTCGATGCCGGCAGCCGTACGCACCGTACTGCGGGAACCGTCGCAGCCGACCAGGTAGGCAGCCTGGAGGTCGTACGGCCCGGCCGGGCCTTCCACCCGTACGGTCACGCCGTGCGAGCGCTCGGTGTACCCGGTGACGCGGTGTCCGCGCAGGATCCGTGCGCCGAGCCGGTCTGCCTGGGCCTCCAGCAGTGCCTCGGTCCGGGCTTGCGGCAGGGCGAGGGTGAAGGGGAACGGGGTGTCCAGGTCGGTGAAGTCGAGGCGGTCGTCGAGCATCGCGAAGTGGCCGCCGGGGATGCGCAGGCCCTCGTCGAGGAGGGCGTGCTGGGCGCCGCGCGAGGCCAGTACCTCGATGGTGCGGGGGTGCACGGTGAGCGCCTTCGAGCGCTGGTCGATCTCGCGGCGTTCCTCGATGACGGTGGCGGTGACCCCGCCCCTGCGCAGTTCCGCGGCGAGCCAGAGCCCGACCGGGCCGCCTCCGGCGATGACGACGTGCTGATCCATGGTTACCCTTCCAAGACTCTTGGTCACTGACCAAGTCCGATGGGCCCCAGTAGACTAGGTCAATGACCAAGAAGCAAGCGCCCGAGGACCGCGGTGCCCGCCTGGACCCCGGCGCGGTGATCCGTGCCGCGCTGGAACTGCTGGACGAGAAGGGGCTCGACGCCCTGTCGACCCGGGCCGTCGCCGACCGCCTCGGCGTACGGATGAACACCGTGCTGTGGCACGTGAAGACCAAGGCCGGGATGCTGGAGCTGATGGCGGACGCGGTGATCGGCGAAATCCCGCTCGACGGCCTGCCGGAGCCCCGGGAGGAGCGGGTCCGCGAACTGGCCCGTCGCTACCGCCGCGCTCTCCTCGCGCATCGCGACGGCGCCGCCCTCGTCGTAGGCACGAACACCGCCGAACCGCACACCCTGCGCTTCGCGGACACCCTCGTCGCAGCGCTGCTGGACGGCGGCCTGGCGGAACGGGAGGCCGCCTGGACCGTCTGGACCCTCACCTACTTCACTCTCGGGCTGACGCAGGAGGAACAGGCCGCGGCCGGCCAGGAACTCGACGGGCGGCTCGCCGCCGCGGTCTCCCCTGCCGCGCAGCCGGCCCTCCACCGCGTGCTGGCGCACCTCGGGCCTGACTCTTTCGACGAGCGCTTCGAGTACGGCCTCACGGCGATCCTGGCGCGCCGCGCTTGAGTACGTACTCGTCTCGTCGGTGATGCCGGTGTTGGGGGGGCGGTCCTTGGTATGCGGTCTTCGGTATGCGGTCGGGGCTCAGCGGCGTGGGTCGATCTTCAGGTCTCCGCGGTTCTGCATCCGGCCCCTTTCGCCGGCGAGGAAGTCGTGGGGGAAGCCCAGTTCGATCGCGCCGGCCTGTCCGAGGCGGGTCAGTTGGGAGGGGGTGAATTCGACTTCCAGGGCGCCCAGGTTGTCCTCCAGTTGGGCGGGGGTGCGGGCGCCGATGACGGGGGCCGTCACGCCCGGGTTCTGCAGGGGCCAGGCCAGGGCGATCTGGCCGGGGGTTCTGTTCTGTTCCGCGGCGATCTCTTTCACCGCGTCCGCGATGGTCAGGTTGCGTTCGGTGAGTGCGCCGTTGGCGATGTTGAAGTCCTTGCGCGTGCCGTCGGCGCCGCCCCTCGGGGAGGTCAGGTCGTCGCGGGTGTACTTGCCGGTGAGGATGCCGCCGGCCAGTGGGGAGAACGGGACCACTCCCAGTCCCATCTCGCGTGCCATGGGGATCAGGTCGCGTTCCCCGGTGCGCTCGATCAGGTTGTACTCGGTCTGGAGCGCGACGAGCGGTGACCAGCCGCGCAGATCGGCGATCGCCTGCATGCGCGACACCTGCCAGGCCGGGACGTTGCAGATCCCCACGTACAGGACCTTGCCCTGCCGGACCAGATCGTCCAGGCCGCGCAGGATCTCCTCGACCGGAGTCGTGGCGTCCCATACGTGCAGGTAGAGCAGGTCGAGATAGTCCGTGTGCAGCCTGCGCAGACTCGATTCCACCGACGCGAACAGTGCCTTGCGGTGGTTTCCGCCGGAGTTCGGATCGCCGGGCCGACGCAGCGTCGAGTACTTCGTCGCCAGAACCAGGCTTTCGCGGCGGTCCCGGGCGAACTCGCCCAGCAGCCGCTCGGAGCTGCCGTTGGTGTAGGTGCTGGCGGTGTCGATGAAGTTGCCTCCGCGCTCGACGTACACGTCGAACAGCTTGCGCGCCTCGTCCGGTTCGGCGCCCCAGCCCCATTCGGTGCCGAAGGTCGCCGCTCCCAGTGCCAGCGGCGAGACCCGCAGTCCGGAGCGGCCCAGCAGCCGGTAGGTGTCCAGGGTGAGCGGCATCGTGTCCTCCTGTGCTCGTGATCCGTTGCCGAGACCCAAGCCTGTGGCCGTCGCGAGCCGGGAGTAAGGGAAGGATCCTCCTGGGAAGGCCGGTCCTACCCTGGTGCGGACATCGAACGAAGTCGAACGAACAGGATTCGCGCCATGGACACCACCCAAGAACTGGCCGCTTTCCTGCGCGCTCGGCGCGAGCGCCTGGACCCCGACGGCTTCGGCCTGGCCACCCACCGGAAGGCCCGGCGGACCCCGGGGCTGCGCCGCGAGGAGGTCGCCGAACTGGCCGCGGTCAGCACCGACTACATCGTGCGACTCGAACAGGGCCGCGGGCTGCGGCCCTCGGCGGACGTGGTGGAAGCACTGTCCCGAGCGCTGCGCCTGGCCCCCGACGAACGCACGTACCTCTTCGACCTGGCCCAGCAACGCCCCCGCAACGCCAGTAAGCCCGCCACCACTGCGTCCCCGCAGCTTGCCCGGCTGGTCGCCGACCTGTCGCCGTTGCCCGCCATGGTGATGAACCACCGCTTCGACATCGTGGCCTGGAACCCCGAAATAGCCGGGCTGCTCCTCGATTTCGACGCGCTGCCGCCCTCGCAGCGCAACGCGATGTGGTTGTGCCTGATGCACCCGGGGATGCGGGATTTCTACGTCGACCGTGAACGCGTCGTACGGGAAGGAATCGCCCACCTGCGCACTGCGTGGGCCGCGCATCCCGAGGACCGGGAACTGGCCGACCGTATCGCTGAATTCACCGCCCGTGACGCGGAGTTCGCGCGCTTCTGGGGGGAGCGGGACGTCAAGGTCAACGGGCGTGGGCGCAAGGTTCTGCGCCACCCCGACGTCGGTTTGATCGCAGTGGATTTCGAGGTGCTCGTGCCGCTTCAGGATCCGGACCAGCGGCTGGTCATCTACCGCGCCGGGGACGGGGAGAGCCAAGCGGCGCTGGACACCTTGCGCCAGGGGCGATGAGGATTCCCGGGGCGGCACCCGCACTGCCCCTTCCGTGGCCGTAGCGTCGGTGCCGGTGCCGGTGCCCTGGCGCGGTCAGCGCAGCCGTTTGGCGAAAAATTCGGTGACGTACCGGATCGCTTCCTTGCGTTGCTGCGGGGGTGTCAACTGGTGTGGACTGCCTGTGTGGTTGACGCTCTTGCACTTTCCGCCGGGGCGGTTCCGGTGCTCGATGGCTACGTCGTCGCGGGCGAATGCCGGTCCTGTTCCGGGGGTCCATACGGTGTTGAAGTAGTTGTGGTTGGCGCCGGGGATGCTGTGGAGTTCGGTGTTCTTGTTTCGCTCGGTGATCGCCCGGACCGTCGTGCTCTCCTCCCACAGGGCGTCGCAGGTCCCGGCGGCGAACAGGACCGGGACCTTGGTCAGGCGGTCCTTGGTCTCGTCGATGCCGTTCATGGCCGGGGCCAGCGCTGCCACCGCCCGCAGGGTCACGCCGTCCGGGGTGTGGTGGTCGTCCAGGGCCTGGGCGAGGACGGCGCCTCCGCCGCGGGAGTGGCCCAGGGTGCCGACCCGGTTCATGTCGGCATGGCCGGCGAACTGCTTCAGCCCTTTGAGCGGGCCCTTGCCGGCCGCCAGGTCCCGCCACAGCGTCAGGTGCTTGTCCAGCAGTGCCCGGCGTGCCTGGTAGCCGGAACTCTGGCTTGTTTCCTGGGCGTTGATGCCGTTCGCGGAGATCGACACCACGATGTTCCCCTTCTCCGCCAGCGGCTGGGCGAGGTAGGAGTATCCGAGGTGGTTGTCGACGGGCCGGGCTCCGTCGCCGCACGGCCAGGCGGAGGGGCGCAGGGGCTTGTCACCGGTGGCGCAGGCGTCGGCCAGCCCGTGCAGCATGAACACGACGGGGTGCTTCCCGGAGCCGAGGCTGCGGGGTGCGGTGACGGCTGCTTTCAGTTCGGTACGGTCGCCGTCCAGGCCGGGCGGCGCGTAGGCGCTGTCGCCGAGGTCGTACGTGAACTCGGCCACCGGCCCGGAGGCGGTAGGGGCGGTCGTACGGAGCGGGGACAAGGTGTCGGCCGTATCGGACTTGGTTCCTCCGCAGGACATGACCAGGGCCGCCCCGGTGGCCACAGCCGTGGTGGCGAGGGCGGCGCGGCGCAGAGTTCGGCGGTGGGAGTGGTGCATGGGTGGGGGGGCCTTCCGGTGGTGCGAGCAACGTGGCCGACGGTATGCGGGCGATATGTCGGGCCCGTATCAGCGCGGAATCAGCCGCCGCGCAGCGCGTAATCGACTTCAGGGGCAGCGGACAGGTGCGTCCGCTGCCGTGATCGCGTGAAGTCGGGGCGGCCCGCTGCGCGGAGGGCGATGAGTGCCATGTCCGATGCCGTCGGCACTCCGGCGACGCGACGAGGTCGGGGCCGAGCCCTACCGGGGCCGGGGCGATGTCCGTCAGCCTGTGGTCATGCCGTTCTGGTCGCGTACGGGCACGGAGCGCAGCTTCGAGCGTGCCATCGATCAGTTCGGCGAGCCCCTCGGTGAATGTCTCCGCCGCCGCACCGGACACGTCGGCTCGGCCCGTGGTCAGGCCGTGTGCAGGGTAAGGCCGTAGCGGTTGAGGATCTCGTTGACCGGCTGGTGCCAGGTCTCGCCGCCGCTGCGGCAGTTGCCCCAGCCGCCCGAGGTGACGCCCTGGGCCTGGTCGCCGCTGATGAACGAGCCGCCGGAGTCGCCCGGTTCGGCGCATGCGCTCGTCTTCGTCATCTGGTGGACGGCGCCCTGGCTGTAGTTGACGGTCTCGTTCTTGGCGAGCACGGTTCCGCAGTGCCAGTGGGAGGTGGAGCCGGAGCGGCAGATGGACGCTCCGACGGGGGCTTCGGCCGAGCCGCGGACGAGGCGGTCGGGGATGGTGCCCCAGCCGAGGACCACGGGGACGGTCCACCAGCCGCTGCCCACGTTGACCCAGGCGTAGTCGTTGCCGGGGAACGAGGAGCCCTGGAAGTTGCCGATGTACGAGCGGTCCCAGCCGTTGACGGCCTGGCCCGTGCCGCCGCAGTGGCCGGCGGTGACGAATCCGCCGTGTACGGAGAAGCCGATGGAGCAGCGGACGTTGCCGGTGTAGTACGGGTCGCCGCCGACCGTACCCGCGGCGAAGGTCGTCGGTTGGTGGGGGGTGGCCCGGACCGTCAGGGGGCCGGCGTTGCGCGCCTGCGTGAGGAAGCGCTGGACATCGTTGTCGTTCTGGCGGTCGGTCTGGACTTCCACCACGACCTTGTTGGTCTTTGCGTCTACGTGCCAACTGGTCACGCCTGAGGGGGCTTTGAGGGTGTTGAGGTGTCGCATGTTCGTTTCGAGTTGCTGGGCGTTTCGGGCGACCGGTTGTACGGTCGCGCCGGTTGCGCGTACCTCTTCCGCCTTGTTCCGGCCGGCGACCGCGACGGTCAGGCGTCCGGTTTCCGGGGTGAACCAGGAGCCCGCGTAGTCGGCTCCCGCCGCCGCTCTGGCCCGCTTCTCGACGTCGGTCGCCTCCTTCTCCGCGGCGAGCCTGGCCTTCGCCTCGGCGGCGGTGAGGCCGAAGTCGCGTTGCATGGCGGCGAGTATGCCTGCGGATGCCGGGGCTCGGACCGCATCGGGGGTGTCCTTCGGGGCGGAGGCGGATCCGGTCGTTGCGGTGGCACCCACGACGAGGAGTGCCGACAGGACCGCGCGCAGAGCTGTCGTGCGTTTCATGGGGTTCGGCCCTTCGTTCGTTGTTCCGGTGAATGGGGGGAGGGAACATCACGATGCGATCTGAGAGCGCTCTCAGGGCGTGCCGGTGAGGAGACTAGCGAAGGAACGCGGGCAGGTCCATGCCAATGCGCGCCGGGCGGTCGCATCGGGTGAGGGATGAGCGCTCTCCGTCAAGGGTCGAAGGCATGGGCGGTTGGATGAGTCGCTCAACTCCCTTGACTGTTGGGCCTATTGACACTCGCGTTTCCGGAGTTCTACGTTCCTTGACGTCTGAGAGCGCTCTCGATAGGCCCTTCCCGTCAAGACTTCGAGGTGCCGTCCATGCCAGTTCCCCGCTCCCACCCAGCCCCCCACCCCCACAGCAGAACTCCGCTCCGGCGACCGGCCGCCGCGCTGGTCCTGGTCGCCGCGCTGGCCGCCGTCGGGCTCGGTCCCGCCGTCTCCCCGGCGGTGGCAGCCACCGTTCCGGTGGGTTCCGGAAGTTACTCCGACACCCGCCCCGCCGGAACCTCCGGACCCACCACCCACACCGGTGCCCCCGTCAGCCCCAAGGTCACCCCGGCGGCCAAGGGCAAGCCCGTACCGACCAATGACTGGTGGTCGTCCCTGGCCTTCCAGCGGTACGGCGACAACCCGTACTCGACCCCGATGTACGGGCACCCGCTCACCTACCAGGCCACCGCGGGCGGTCTGGACGTCGGGTACCCCACCACTCCCGCGGTCGTCGGCGAGGGCCGGCAGTACGAGTACGCGCACAAGCGTGACCTCACCCTCGGCCTCACCGGTCTCAACTCCCCCGACACGAGGGCCGATTCGTGGTCCGACTGGACCGTGACCCCTTACTGGTCGGACGGCGCCCGCACCCTGCGCACGACCATCGGCCACGGTCTGCCCTTCGTGTACGCCAAGGGGTCGGGCGGCAACGCGCAGATCACCACCGCCGCCGCACCGGCCGTCTTCGCCGACCAGGGCAACGTCCTCGGCATCACGGTCTCCGGCCACCACTACGCCCTCTTCGCCCCGACCGGCAGCGACTGGAACGTCTCCGGGTCCACGATCACCGCAGGACTGGGCGGCAAGGACTACTTCTCGCTGGCCGTCCTGCCGTCAGCCGACGCCCTCGCCACGTACAAGAAGTACGCCTTCAGCTTCGTCACCGGCTCCCGGGTGTCCTGGTCCTCGTCGGCGGGCTCGGTGAAGGCCGGTTACACCCTCACCACCCAGGCGCAGGAGGGCAGCGAGACCGGCACTCTCCAGGCGCTTTACCGGCATCAGTGGCTGCACACGGCCGATCCGCTGACCTCCTACACCTACGTCTCGCCGCGCGGCACGATGAAGGTCCGCGAGGGCACCGCCTTCACCACCACCCAGAAGTCCTCGCCCGTACTACCCGCCCTCCCGAAGTCCTCGGGGGTGGACCGGGCGCGCCTGAAGGCGTACCTCGACGAGGTGGCGAACGCGGCCGATCCGTTCTCGGGGGCCACGGACACGTACTGGACGGGCAAGGCGCTCGGCAGGCTCGCCCAACTAGTGCCGGTGGCCGACCAGTTGGGCGAGGTCGGTGTCCGCGACAAGCTGCTCGGGCTGATCAAGGGGCGGCTCCAGGAGTGGTTCACCGCGGGCGGCGCGAGTGAGTTCTCGTACGACAAGGACTGGAAGACGCTGACCGGTTATCCGGCCTCGTACGGCAGCGACACGGAACTCAACGACCACCACTTCCACTACAGCTACTACGTGTACGCCGCCGCGGTCGTCGCCCAGTACGACCAGGCCTGGGCCGCCGACTCCGCGTGGGGCGGCATGGTGAAGACCCTGGTCAAGGACGCGGCCAACCCCGCTCGTGGCGATACGGCCTTCCCGTTCCTGCGGGGCTTCGACGTGTACGCGGGTCACAGCTGGGCCTCCGGGCACCAGGGCTTCGCCGCGGGCAACAACCAGGAGTCGTCGTCCGAGTCGACGAACCTCAGCGCGGCCCTCGTACTCTGGGGTTCGGCCACCGGGAACGCCGAACTCCGCGATCTGGGCGCCTACTTGCTGACCACCGAGTCGGAGGCGATCTCCCAGTACTGGTTCGACGCCGACGAACAGGTGTTCCCCGCCGGGTTCGGCCACGACACGGCCGGGATGGTCTGGGGAAGCGGCGCGGCGTACGCGACGTGGTGGACGGCGAACCCCGAGGAGATCCACGGCATCAACGTCCTCCCGGTCACCGGGGGCTCCCTCCACCTGGGCGGGCACAAGGCCGCGATCCGGCGCAACCTCGCCGAGCTCGTACGGGAGAACGGCGGGCCGGCCGTCGAGTGGCGGGACATCCTGTGGGAGTTCGAGTCGCTCGCGGATCCGGCGGCGGCGCGGGCCAAGTGGGATGCGGGCAGCGGCGGTTACACGCCCGAGCAGGGCGAGTCCAAGGCGCACACGTACCACTGGATCGGCACTCTGGACGCGCTCGGCGCTCCCGATCCCGCGGTGACGGGTGACATCCCGACCTCGGGCGTCTTCACGAAGGGGACCGTGCGCACCTACGCGGCCCACAACTACGGCGCCACGCCCCGCACCGTCACCTTCTCCGACGGCAAGACCCTCACCGTCCCGGCGCGCTCCACGGCGACGGGCACCGGGACCGGCGGCGGTACGGATCCCGACCCGGATCCGGACCCGCCGACGGGGAACGTCTTCCAGCTCCGCAGCGGAGGCACCCTCACCACGACGGACGGCGGCACGGCGGGCAGCGACACCCTCGCGTCGGCGGACGGCGCGAACCACGACGGGACGCCGTACCGGCCCCTGGTCTACGAGGCGAAGCAGGTCAACGGCACCCTCACGGCGGGCGGGGCCACGGCCTTCCGCCTCCAGGTGGACGCCGGGACCGCGGTCGGCCTCGGCCAGCAGGCCAGGATCAGTTACGACCTGACGGGCGACGGCACCTTCGAGCGGACGGAGACCTACCGGTACTTCGCGACCGATCCGGTGACCGGCTGGGAGACGTACGGCGAGGGCAGCGGCCTGAAGTCGGCGACCGGTTCGCCGGGGAACCTGAAGGGCGGGACCGTACGCCTTGAGGTGTGGCCGGCGATCGGGAACGGAGCGGCGAGGCTCAGGACGGGGGCGGGTGGGTCGGTGCTGACGATCCCGTACGGCTGACCGGCCCCGCCGGACTGCTGACCGGCCCGCCGGGCGGCTGGCCGGCCTGGCGGACTGCTGACCGGCCTGGCGGACTGCTGACCGTCCTGCCGTACGGCTGACCGTCCTGTGGGTCGGCGCTGGGCGCCGACGGGGCTCTCTCGCCCTGTCGGTGCCTAGGGCGTGTCTTTCGGATCAGGTCGACCAGGGGTGCCTTGCCCTTTCGGGGTGGCCGAGCGGGGCTGGGTGCGTGCAGCTGCAAGGCGGAGGATTGAGGCGACGCGGAGCGTCGTCGATTGACGACAACGCCGCAGATGTGCGTGACCGGCCCCGCGACCCAGGCCTGATCAGAAAGACACGCCCTACGCCGAAGCTCGCCGTATCAGGACGGTGGGCGTGATCACCGGGTCCGGGGGCGGCGCCCCCGACCCCCTCTCGCCCAGCGAGCGCATCAGCAGTCGCACCATCAACCGGCCCATTTCCTCTACGTCCTGACGGACCGTCGTCAGCGGTGGGTCGATCCTGCACACCACCGATGCCATGTCGTCGAACCCGACCACGGCAACGTCCTCCGGAACCCGCAGCCCCCGCTCGCGCAACGTCGCGACCGCGCCTGCCGCCATCAGGTCGTTGGCGGCGAACACCGCGTCCAGGTCCGGCGTGCGGTCCAGCAGCTCGGCCATCGCACGGGCGCCGCTCTCCTCCGTGAAAGCCCCCTCGCCGATCAGCTCCGGCCCGACGCCCCGCAGTGCGTCGCGGTAGCCGTCGGCACGGTCCAGCGCGGAGGTCTGGTCGAGCGGGCCCGCGATGTGGGCGATGCTCTTCCGGCCGAGCGAGACCAGGTGGCGTACCGCTTCGTGTGCTCCGCCCCGGTTGTCGCAGTCCACGTACGGCACCGGGGGGCCGGCTGCCGCACCCGTCGGCCCGGTCGGGGCCGGCCTCCCCGGCCGTCCTCCGAACACGTACGGCACCTTCATCCGGCCGATGATCGCGGGGAGTTCGTCGTCGTGCAGCGAGAAGGCGAGCGCCCCGTCGACGTGTCCGCCTCCCAGGTAGCGGGCGATGCGTTCGTGGTCGTCGGGCCCTTCCACCCACAGCAGGACGAGTTGGGAGTCGTACGCCGTGAGCTCGCGGCTTATGCCTCGTATTTGCTGGGCGAAGAAGGGGTCCGAGAAGATCCTGAACTCAGGTTCGGCGATGATCACGGCGACGGCGCCGTTGCGGCGGGTGACCAGGGTGCGGGCCGCGTGGTTGGGAACGTATCCCAGCTCTTCGATTGCCCGGCTCACCTTCTCCGCCAGGGCTGCCCGGACACCGGCGCCGCCATTGACTACGCGCGAGACGGTCGCCCGGGAGACACCGGCGCGGGCGGCGACTGCTTCGAGGGTGGGGCGGGGCGTACCGAACCCAGGAGTCTGCTCGGGCAAGGGGTCTCCTCGGGTACGTCACTTCGAGTGCCGGGACAGGCTACCCGGCTCGGCCCGGGGGCCGGCTGGGCTGCTCGTCGCGACGACGTCCGGATGTCCGGAGGTCCAGACGTCTATTCGATGACCGCGGTGGCTTCGACTTCGACTTCGACTGGCAACACAGAGCTGGACCATCGGGCACGGACTCGCTTCGCTTGTCGCCACAGGCCCGTTGCCGCGCCAGGCGCTTGGTCACGGCGTGCCCATGTTGACCGCGCTGTTCAGTGGCGCGGGAGACGGAGCTGAGCGATGCCCTCGGTCGGTCGAGCGTGGCTGGGGCGAGGTCGGGGCCGGGGTCGGGGTCGGGGTCGGGGTCGGGGGGTCCTAGCCCTTGAAGGCTGCCAGGGCGAGGCGCTGGGCTATTGCCGGGGCGCGGTCGTCGGGCGAGGAGGTGCCTATCGCGTACACGGCACGGCGGTTCAGGTCGGGGGTGGCGAAGACGCCGGCCTTGTAGCCCATGTCGCTGCCCGTCTTGCCCCACAGCACGGTGCCGTCGGGGAGCGGGAAGGACATCAGTACGGTGCTGAAGCAGGCGGTGCCCTTTGCCGGGCCCTGGTTGCAGTTGGAGGTGCCCGCGTAGGGCAGGGGCTTTCCGTCGGTGCCGCGCGGGACGGCGAAGAGTTCGGCCTGCTGGGCAGGGCGCAGGAGGCGGCCGGTGAAGAGGCCGGTGATGAAGCGGTCGAGGTCGGCGCCGGTTGACGTCATGCTGGCGGGCAGGCCGCCCTGCTTGTTGACGTCGACGAGCCGGCCGGTGCTGCGGGGCAGGTAGCCCGGGAGGTACGGGCGGGGCACGGACGTGGCGCGGCCCGGCACCGAGGTGGCCGTGTCGCGCATCCCGAGCGGCTTGAGAATGCGCTGGGTCACCTCGTGGTGGAAGGAGTGGCCGGTGAGGGTTTCGATGAGTTTTCCGGCGATGCGGTAGCCGAAGGAGTTGTACTCCTGCTTGGTGCCGGGGCTGAAGCGCGGACCCGGCCCCGGACGTCCCTCGGGGCGCAGCGTCTGCTGGATGCTCCGGTCGAAGCTGAGGGAGTCGAAGCGGCCGTCGATCGCCTCGTCCTGGGAGAACGGGGGCGCGCCGTCGAGGTCCTGCGGCAACCCGCTGGTGTGGTTGAGCAACTGCCGTACGGTGACGGCTTCCTGGAACCTGTCCTCGGGCAGCAGCCCGGGCAGGTAGTGCTGGACGCTGCGGTCCAGGTCGATGCGACCCTCGGCGGAGAGCTGCAGGAGTATGACGGATTCCATCGGCTTGGCGACGCTGCCGATCCGGAAGTGCGCCTTGGTGCTCACCCGCTTCCCGGTGACGGCGTCGCCGGATGTGCCCCGCCACGTCTCACCGTCGCGGTGGGCCTCGGCCACGACACCGGCCGCGCCGTCGTCCGCACGAAGGGCGATCGCCTCGCGCAGGGCGGCACGGTCCAGGCCGGGGGAAGCAGCGGTGGCCGCCTGGGCGGGAACAGCAACGGCACACAGTGCGACGGCGGTTGTGAACGCGGCCAGGGAGATGACCGACGGACGGCGCAGGGACATGGGGACTCCGCTCAGGAAGGCTCGGAACTGGTGTTCCTCGTGCCTTCGAGTCTTCCTGCCCGGATGCCGGGCTCGATTCGGGATGACCCTGAGCGGTCCCTGAGTGCCCCCTGACGATCACCCCGATCACTCCGCTCATCCCGACCGTCATGGCCGGCCCGGCTCAGTCGTCAGGCTGGGGCGACCTGTCCACCCGCATTGCGGACCATGCGCTGTAGCACCTTCAGAGTGATCAGGTACTCCTCGTCCGAAACGTCCGAGTGGACACTGGCCCGGCTGGTCCGTTGGGTCTCTGCGGCACGCCGGTGCAGCGCCCGGCCCTCGTCGGTGATCCGGAGTCGGCCGGCCGCATCCACGACGACCAGCTTCCGCTCGATCAACAGGTCGATGTCCGGGACGATTCCGGCACCGACGTCCAGGTTGGCCTGCTGCGCAGTGATCACTTCGTCCCGGGTCGCGCCGCTGTCACTGTGCAGGACCTGGTGCAGGACCCACCACTGGGGCTGGGTGATCCCGATCGCCGCGAGGCGCCCTCTGACGTACGCCGTGAGGGTCTTGTTCGCGGCCCATGTCCAGTACCCGATCGGCTGGTTGACCAGCTCCTCATCGGGGTGCGAGTACTTCATCACGTCACCTCCATGACCCCCAGCCTCTCGGTCCGTCCGCCACAAGTCCAAGAGCCAGTCGTTCTCGCGATGAGCACGTCTGCTTCTGGAAGGCGCAGGCCCGGCGGCTACGGACCGCGCCAACCCGGCGCAGCTCAGATGCCAAGGCCCTCAATGGCCTTGTCCACGTTCCGGAGCGCCGAGCTCCTCGATTGCTCACGCAGCAAAGCCAGTTGAGCGACCGCCTTGCCGAGCCACTCCGGGTCGCCCAGCCGGTGCGCTGCGTTGGTTTTGACCGCCTTCTCGAACAGTCCCTGGACCAGGGCGATCTCGAAGTAGGGGTAGGAGCGCTTGTGGTGGGTGTAGTTCGCCGACCAGTTGTCGTACGGGTGGCGTACCACTGCCTGTACGGAGCAGGCTCTGCGGCCGCATACGTTCCCGCTCATGCCCGCACTCAGTGCGCCCGCCGCGCCGCTGGCCATCCACGCCCATTGGGTGGCGAGCACGTCCAGTTCCACGAACCGGGACCACGCGACAGCGTCGCGCGGTCCCAGCGCGCCCCGCGTGTGGTGTTCCAGGCCCTCGGGTGTCAGGACGAGAAACGAGCCGCCCTTTCGCGTCGAATCACCTATGGCCCACCGGCCCCCGATCAGTTCCAGCGGTCCCAGATGCTCCGACATGACCCCTCCTGGCCGACTCTATTGCCCTATGACATAAAACTTATGCCCTATGCCCTATCTGGTGCGGAATCCTATGCTCTGGGCTGCTCCCACAGTTCGTCCGGGGCGTTGTGCAGCGGGCAGGACGGTTCAGCCGGCCTCCCTGCTCGCACGGGCCGGCAGGGAGAACATCAGGGCCCACATCGCGGCGAGGATGCCGCCGGTCCACCAGAGAACACCGGTGAATGCCGCCCGATTGACCGCGCTGTCGGGCGAACCGCCCGTCGCGGAGAAGAAGGTGAGTGCGGTCAGCGCCGTGCCAAGGGCCATGCCCAGGTGCATCGCGGTGTTGAACAGGCCCGAGGCGGACCCGGCGTTCTCGTGCGGGACCTTGGCGAGCGACATGTCGGCGAGCGGGCCGCCGACCATGCCGAGACCGAAGCCGAGCAGTACGGTCGGGGCCGCCATCGCCAGGAGTGCCTCGTCGGACTGGATGCCGCCGACCTGGTTGCCGTAAAGCTGGATTCCGTACGCCGTGATGGAGGCGAGGGCGATCAGGAGGCCGGTCTGTGGCAGGCGGCGGGCGAAGCGCCCGGCCGTCCTCATCGCCGCTGTCGCACCGGCCAGTTCGCCGAGGGCGAGCAGCGCGAAGGCCGCGGCGGCCATCAGCGGGCTCATGCCCAGACCGCGCTGGAGGTAGAGCGTCCAGGTCATGAAGAACAGGCCGCACAGCAGGCCGAGGACCAGTTGCGCGGAGAGGCCGCCGGAGAACTGCCGGTCGCGGAACAGGGACAGTGCCAGGAGCGGGGAGTGGCCCTGCTGGTCCTTCCCGCGCTGCTGGTGGCGCAGAAAGACACCGAGGACGAGGAGGCCTGCGGCGAGCATGGTGAAGCACCAGAGCGGCCAGTGGTGGGTGTGCCCCTCGGTGAGCGGGAAGATGATCAGGACCACGGCGAGGGCGGACAGGAGCATGCCGTTCAGGTCGAGGCGGTCGGCTTTCGGCGCGGTCGACTCGGGGACGAACCTGCGGCCGAGGACGATCACTGCGAGACCGATGGGTGCGTTGATCAAGAAGACCGGCCGCCAGGACAGTCCGAACAGGTCGGCCTCGGTGAGCGCACCGCCGAGGACCGGGCCCAGGACGTTGGCGAGCGGAAGGATCCCCCCGTACAGGCCGAATGCCTTGCTGCGGTGCTGCCCCTCGAACGTGACATGGAGCGTGGCCAGGACCTGCGGGAGCATCAGCGCGACGCCGGCACCCTGGAGCACGCGGGCGGCGATCAGTACGCCGGGGGTGGTGGCGGTGCCGCACAGCAGTGAGGACAGGGTGAACACCAGGGTGCCGACGAGGAGGATCCTGCGTCGGCCGTGGAGGTCGCCGAGCCGCCCGCCGGTGATCAGGCCGACGGCGACGGCCAGTGAGTAGCCGGCGGTCAGCCACTGCGACGCGGCCGGTCCGGCGCCGGTCGACTCCTGGATCACGGGCAGGGCGGTGAGGACGACCGACTGGTCGAGGATGTCAATGAGTTCGGCGACCAGGAGCACGGCGAGGGCGATCCAGGCGGCCCGGGGCGGGGAGGACACGACGGGAAACTCCTGATTCAGGGAATCGGGGAACCCTGCCGTCGGCCGCTCCGAGGCCGGTCAGGACGGAACCCGGGGCAGACAGCAGAGCTGCACCCGGGCAGGACAAGACGGGAAACGCGGGGGTGGGTGACGCAACTCAGGCCGGTGCGACGTCCTCCCCCGGGCACGTTCGACTCAGAACGTGGGGGAAGGCGGACCGCTAGATGGCCTGGGGAATACGAAGTCACCTCAAGGTCGACACAGAAGGAGCTGGGGGTCGGTCACTGCCGCTGCCACTGCTGCCGCAATCAGACGGGGCGCAGGTCAGGATACGGGAACGGCGTTCCGGCCTGCCTCGCCGAGTGGCTGTTCCTCATCTCGTCATGACCATGGCCGGTGTTTGGGAGGCCGGGGAAGGTCTGGTGATGCTGGCTCCGACCAGGACTCCGAGGGCGACCGCTTCGTGGTGCTGATCAACCCCGCCCGTCCCGGTGCCGGCTAGCCCTGGCTGCGTGGTGGGAGCCGCTCCGTGATCCGGTGGAACAAGTCCTTCAGGGGATCGCTGACTTCCCGGCCGAACTCGGTGAGCCCGTACGTGACTTGGGGCGGTGTTGTCGGCTCCACCTTCCGCCAGACCAGGCCGTCCTGGACCAACGCGCGCAGGCTCTGGGCGAGCATCTTCTCGCTGATGCCCCGGATGCTGTCCCGCAGCTCGTAGAACCGAAGGTCGTTGCTCCGCAAGGAGATCAGCACCCAGATACCCCACTTGCTGGTCACGTGGTCGACCACGTCCCTCGCCGGGCAGTCAGTGTGAAACACCTCATACCGCTGACCTTCCTCGGCCTGCTTCAGCTGCACACCTTCCGTCATGTCCGGAGCTTACCTCTGGGTATGTTCTTACGAAAAGTAAGCCTGCCTCCTAGCGTCAACTGCCTTAGCGCACAACGAACCAGGAGCTGAAAATGATCGTGGTGACCGGGGCTACCGGCAATGTGGGCCGGCCTCTGACGCAGGCCCTGGCCGCGGCGGGCGAGCAGGTGACGGCCGTGTCGCGGAACGCGGCGGCGATGCCCGACGGAGTCCGCCACGTGGCGGCCGACCTGACCGAACCGACAAGCCTCACCCCCGTACTGGACGGGGCGAAGGCACTCTTCCTCCTGCTCTCCGGCGACCTGCACGCCGCCACGGCCAGGGCGACCGACCTCATCGCCCTGGCCAGGGCGAGCGGGGTCCGCCGACTCGTCCTGCTGTCCTCGCAGGGCGTGGCGACCAGGCCGTCCGGCCCGTCGCGGGTCGCGGTGCGCACGGTGGAGGAAGCCTTGCAGGGCTCCGGCCTGGACTGGACCGTCCTGCGACCGGGCGGTTTCGCCTCCAACGCCTTTGCCTGGGCGGAGTCGGTCCGTACGAAGGGAACGGTCGCCGCACCCTTCGGCGATGTGGGGGTGCCGGTCGTCGATCCGGCGGACATCGCCGAGGTCGCGGCGGCCTCCCTGCTGGACGAACGGCACCACGGCGCGGTGTACGAGCTGACCGGGCCGGAGGTGATCACACCACGTCAGCAGGCTGCGGCCATCGCTGCCGCACTCGGGTCGCCGGTACGGTTCCACGAACTGACCCGCGACGAGGCCAAGGCCGCGATGACCCGTTTCGTACCGGCGGAACTCGCCGACGACACCCTGGACATCATCTCCGCCCCGAACCCCGCCGAACTGCTCATCAGCCCGGATGTGGAGCGGGTCCTGGGCCGCGCCCCGCGCCACTTCAGCGACTGGGTCGCGCGCAACATCGCCGCCTTCCGCTGAGCCGGCACTCAACTCCGACCACCTGAACGGCCTCGTGCGGCCTGTCGGCGGTCTCGCACAATGCAGGGGTGACCGACCACCATGAGACAGCAGCTGTCCGGCCGACGACTCTGGCCTGGGTGAGACAGCACCTGGAGACCGGTGAACGGATCGTCAGAACCGAGGCACTGCACGGCGGCCTCACTACCGAGGTGTGGAAGCTGACGATCGGCGGCGCGCGAAGTGGCGGCGGGGCCCGGGAGTTGGTGCTGCGGACCTTCGTCGATGTGGAGCAGGCGGAGGACTGGTTGGGCCGGGAGGCTGGTGCGCTGGCCCTGCTGGCGGGGACCGGCGTACCGGCTCCTGGGCTGGTCGCGGTGGATCCGACCGCCGCGCACTGCGCGTACCCGTCCCTCCTCATGACGCATCTGGCGGGGCGGACGGTCCTCGACGACGAGGGGCTGGAGGGGCGCATTCCGCTGCTGGCCCGTCAGCTCGTGGCGATCCACGCGCTGCGGCCCGCCGAACGGCCGCGGAAGTACGTGGCGTTGACGACCGCCGAGAGTGTCGTGGTTCCGAAGGGCGCGGACGCGGCGGCCTGGGCCGCGGCGATCCGTGTGATCCGCAAGCCTGTGCCGCGCTACGAAGGGCGGTTCCTGCACCGGGACTTCCAGCCCGGCAACGTGCTGTTCGACGTGCCGCCCTCAGGGCCGGCGGAGGTCAGGCTGACGGGGGTCGTCGACTGGGCCGGGGCCTCGTGGGGCCCGGCCGATCTTGATGTGGCGCACTGCGCCGTCAATCTCGCGCTGCTGCACGGCCCGGCGTGGGGTCTGCGGTTCCCCGGGGCGTACGAGGACGCCGGCGGGGAACTGGCTGCGGACCGGAACGAGCGGCTGTACTGGCTGGTCAGGGACGGGCTGGCGTCCTCGGAGGAAGTGCGGTGGGTGGCGCGGCCGTGGCGGGAGGCAGGGCGGGCAGAGCTGACGACGCGGGTGGTGGAGGAGCGGCTGGATGCCTATGTCACAGCGCTGATGGACGCGGCGCACTCCACTGCTCGTGGGTGATCGCGTACTCGACCGTGCGCAGGTCGGTACCGGGCGGAAACCACTCGGCGTCCGCCAGGAACTCACGGACGCGTCGCAGTCCGAGGGCCGTGAGCGTCGCCTGGGACGCGGTGTTGGCCGCCGCTGCCATGGCGTGGATCCTGGCGAGTCCGAGGTCTTCGAACCCGTGGCGGATCAGCTCACGGGATCCCTCGCTGGCAAGTCCCTGACGCCAGTGGCGTCGCAGGATCTTGAACCCGAGCTGCCCGTCGTTGGCTTCCTGCTCGGCAGGTCCCGGGGACCGCAGGAGCCCGAAGCCGACGAACTCCCCTTCCACGAATCCGGCCCAGCATCCCAATCCCGGTACCCGTCGGGCGTCTTCGAGGTACCCCTGGAGCGCTTCCTCTATCTGCTCACGGCTCCGCGCGCCGCCCAGGTACTCCATGACTTCGGAGTCGCCGTCGAGCTCGACCTGGTGTTCGAGGTGTTCGCGGGACAGGGGGATCAGTTGGATCCGCTCGGACTTCAAGATCGCTTGAGACATGACACGGAGCATGCCAGAACTTCGTGTACGGGGGGCACACTTGTGCGCCGGAGATCACTGGAGACAACCGGTCAGCGGCGGCCCGTGGCCAGGATGACGAGGAACTGGCCGCCGCCCGGCTCGACTTCGGCGGTCACCGGCAGCCCCGGCGTCAGTCGGGAGAACCGGTCCACCAGCCAGTCCGCCGCTTCCTGGGCGTCCCGCTTGGTCGGGCAGCGGCCCACCATCTCGCGGCCCCCCTTGCGCTCCAGCCTCGCGGCGACAGCGATCAGCGGGGCGGGTTCGACCACGTACAGGTCGTCCGGCCAGGCGATGACCACCTTGACCGCGCCCTTGCGGGAGTTGCACCCGCGGTGTGCGAGCCGCTCGGCGACCTTGGCCTTCCGGTCGGCGGTCCGGCTGTCCACGCTGGGCCCCTGCTCGTCATTGACCGACTTGTCGGGGTCGACCGGCTCGTCGCACACCCAGCAGCGCCAGCCGTCGCGCTCGGCCACATCATCAAGGAGACTCATCCGAGCAAAGTAGCCTGCCCGGCCGTCATCCCGCGCATCAGGGCTGGTCGTACACGTACTGTTCGCCGCGGGCGATCCAGGCGCGGATGATCTCTGCTGCCAGCCAGTGGCCGCAGTCTTCGGCTGCGGTCACGATGGATGTTCCCTCCCAGGACCGCAGGGGATCGGCGCCCCGTGCAAGGAGGAACGCTGTCACGTCCGCGTGGAGCGGCGCGCCCGACTGCACGTGGCTGTCGTGCTCGACGTCGACGGCGTGCCGCAGGAGAGTCCAGCCGTTGCCCTGATCGTCTTCCACGTCATGCCCCGCGTCCAGCAGTTCACGGAGCCGGGGGAGGTCTTGCTGCTCCACGGCGAAATGAGCCGGCGACCACGTCACTGAACGGCTCCTGAACTCTTGGTGGTGGTGCCCGACGGACGCCCGGATGGGCGGCAGGCGGACATTTTGGAGGTTTTGGTCAGGGGCGGAGGGCGTGTACCACTGATTCGTTGGTGAAGTAGAGGAGGCCGTTGGCGGACAGGGGTGGGGGGCCTGAGGTGCTTTCTTCTGTGGGGAGGCGCCAGAGGGGCTTGCCCGTTTGGGTGTGGTAGCAGTACCAGTCGGGCGTGTAGGCGATGAAGAGGTGGCTGTCCGGAGTCGTGGCCGCTTTGTAGGAGGCTTCGGGGCGGTCGTTCCGCCAGCGTTCGCGGCCGGTGCGGGCGTCGTGGGCTCGTAGGGTCGTGCGGTTCTCGGCGAAGCCGGTGCTCTCGCTCCAGCTCAGGTACGCGCAGTCCTTGTCGGCGGCGAGCGCGGCGCTTTCGTTGAGCGTCTTCGAGAAGGCGGGGGCGGTCCAGCGGCGGTTGCCCGAGGTGGCGTCGAAGGCGTGGAGTTGTTGTCCGTCGCCGCGGGTTCGGCCGGGGGCGTTGATGTAGACAGTGTGGGTGTGGGCCACCGGTGTCGAGGCGTGGGCTGCTGGGGCGGTCCAGCGGGTGGCGCCGGTGCGTGGGTCGTACGCCACCAGTTTCGAGCCGATGCCCACGTTGCCGTTGCGGCCGAAGAGCAGGCCGGCGGTGAAGAGGTCCAGGGTGCACTTGCCGCCCGGTTTCTCCGGCGGTGCCGACCAGCGGACCTGGCCCGTACGTGGGTCCAGTGCGGTCAGGCTCTCGTCGGGGAGGTTGACGTACGCGAGGCCGTCGCGCACCTCCAGGAGCGAGGCTTCGGTGTGCCAGAGGAGGTTGCCGTTGCGGGTGTCGAGTGCGTACAGGACGCTCGGCGGCGGGTCGGGGTCCTCGTCGTAGGTGGAGGGAAGGAAGCTGGTCAGGGCGATGGAGCCGCTGATCCACACGTCCCCCGCGCTGGGGGTGCGCAGGCGGTTTCCCGGGGTCCGGCTCCAGAGCGGTTTGCCGTCCGCCGTGCGCAGTGCTTGTACGGTGCCGCCCTGCGTGGCGATGAACACCGCTTGCGGCGTCACGGACGGTGCACCGGGGAAGGGGCCGGCCAGTGGTGCGTGCCAGCGTTCGCGTCCGGTGGTCGCGTCGAGTGCGTAGAGGCCGTGCTTCTTCGTCCTGACGTAGAGCACGTTGTTGTGGTGCACCGGCGTGGCGTCGTCCAGGCCCTTCTGTGTGCCGTCCTTGTCGAGGAGGTTCAGGGTCCAGAGCGGTTTGCGGGTCGGTGGCTCGGGCTCGTCCGGTGTGCTGTCGCACGCGGAGGTGGTCAGGGCCAGACCGGCCACCGCGCCGGTCGTCAGTTTCAGGGCCTGGCGGCGGCCGATGCGGCTGGTGATGTGTGGGTGTTCCGCCGGCTTGGCCATTGGGGCAGGCTAGGTGACGGCCGGGGCTGGTGGGTCAGAGGGGGTTGGGTTCACCCAGGGGGGTCGTGACGAACGGGCCGCCGATGTGGTCCGCGGCGGGGCCGGTGGGGGCGGGAGTGTTGATCTGGGGCGCGAACGTTTCGGCGTTGTCGTGGGAGGTGTAGCCCAGGGCCTCCGCCTCGGTGAGGGAGTACAGGCGGCGGGTGTTGTCGGAGACGCCCCAGACGACGCGGTAGCCGGGCGACGGGGTGGCCAGGCAGGCTTCGAACAGGCGGGCCGCGTCGCCCGGGGACAGCCAGGTGGCCAGGCCTCGTGGGCCGAGCGCGATCGGGTCCGGGAAGCAGGAGCCGATGCGTACGACGATCACGTCCATGCCGAACCGCGAGTGGTAGAGGCTTCCGAGCGCTTCGATGGCCGCCTTGCTCACGCCGTAGTACGTGTCGGGGCGGGCGGTGGAGTCGGCGGGCAGGCCCGTTCCGCCGTCGGCTTCGTCGTTGCGGCGGTAGCCGACGACGTGGTTGCTGGAGGCCAGGATCATGCGTGGGACGCCGGCGGCGCGGGCGGCTTCCAGAAGCGTTCTGGTGCCGTGGATGTTGACGTCGAGGGTGTCTTCCCAGGATGCCTCGCGGCTGAGGCCGCCCAGGTGGATCACCGCGTCCACGTCGGCGCACGCCTCGGCCATGGCTGCCGGGTCGGTGACCGAGGCGGAGATCAGCTCGACTGCTTCACCCTCCTCCGCGGCCGGCTGGTCGGCGAGGTCGAGCAGGCGCAGGATCCGGCCGTCGCGGCGGAGCCGTGAGCGCATCAGGCCGCCGACCATGCCCGCTGATCCGGTGATCAGGACGCGCTGGTCTGCCGTCGCCATCGCCATCGGGGTTCTCTTTTCTCTGCGTAGCGGATCTCTGCGTAGCGAAGGAAGGAAAGGGCCTTGTCGGTCAGCGGATTCCGGCTCGGCGCAGGCGTTGGCCCAGTTCCGTGGTGGCCTCGGCGAGCAGTTCGCCCACGTGCTTCGCGTCGGCGTCGGTGACCTGGTCGAGGGGCATGGAGCAGCTCATCGCGTCGGTGGCGGGGATGCGGTACGGGATCACCGCGGCGACGCAGCGCACTCCGAGCCCGCCCTCCTCGATCTCGGCTCCGTAGCCGCGTTCCCGGGTGAGGGCGCATTCGGCGTGGAGGGCTTGGACCGAGGTGATGGTGTTCGGCGTCCGCGCGGTGAGCGGGTCGTGCAGTACGGCTTCGATCTCGTCGTGCGTCAGTTCGGCGAGCAGCGCCTTCCCGAGGGCGGTGGCGTGGGCGGGGAGGGTCCGGCCCACGCGGGACACCAGGTGGGTGGACCTGGCGGACTCCCGGGTCTCCAGGTATACGACCTCCGCGCCGGCGCGGCGGGCGTAGTGCGTGGTGAACCCGGTCTTCTCGCGGACGAGTTCGAGCGCCTCGGTCGCGTACGGGATCACCGGGTCGCGGTCGAGATAGGCCGTGCCGCAGGTCAGCGCCCGGACGCCGAGGCGGTAGCGCCCGGTGCCGGAGTCCGTCTCCAGCCAGCCGGCGTCGAGCAGTGTGCGGAGCAGTCCGTGCAGGCTCGACCTGGGGAAACCCGTACTGGCTTGCAGGTCGGCCAGGGACAGCCAGCCGACGTTGGCCGCGAAGGTCTCCAGCAGGTCGATGGTGCGGCGCGCCGATTTGACCCCTGCCGGCTCAACTGCGTTCCCGCCTGCGGGGGTTCCTGCCTTCTGCGGCACGAGGCGCTCCTTCATCCAGTACGTCCGACCGTTGACACGTACGTCACACCCTATTAACGTCCCGGGACATTGTTCCAGTCCATGAACATCGAGCACAGTATCAGACACGATTCATGTATGTGAACGTCGTCGAGAGGGGTGAGCGTGACCCTTCCAGAACGAAAGAGCGAGAAATTGACGGCACAGCCCCACACGGCAGAACCCGCCACGGCGCAGCCCCACACCGCGCAGCCCCACCCCGCGCAGCCCCGCGTCGAGCTTGACGGCCTGCTCGCGTTTCCCCTCACTCCCTTCACCCACGACCTCGAAGTGGACCTGGACGCCTTCTCCGAAACGGTCGAGAGGCACGTGGCAGCCGGTGCCGGAGCCCTCTTCATCGCCTGCGGGACGGGCGAGTTCAGCGCACTGGTGCCCGACGAGCAGGCCGCGCTCCTGCGCAGGGCGCGCGAAGTGGTCGCCGGGCGGGTGCCGGTCTGGGTGGGTGCCGGAGGCGGTGCGGCCACCGCGCGGGCCGGGATCGCGGCGGCGCGCGAGGGGAACGCGGACGGTGTTCTCCTGCTGCCCCCGTACCTGGTGTCCGGGCCGTCGTCCGGGCTCGTCGACCACGTGCGGTACGCGGTCGGCGACACCGACGTCCCGGTCGTCGTCTACCACCGCGCCAACGGTGCGTTCACCCCGAGGTCCGCGCTGGAGCTGCTCGACGTCCCGGCCGTGGTCGGTCTCAAGGACGGCGTCGGCGACGTCGAGCTGATGAGCAGGATCGTCACCTCGGTACGGAGTTCCGACTCACCGCGCGCCGAGGACTTCCTCTTCTTCAACGGGCTGCCGACCGCCGAGGTCTCGGCCCGCGCGTACAAGGCGATCGGGGTGGCCCGCTACTCGTCGGCGGTGCACTGCTTCGCGCCGGAGATCGCGATCCGCTTCCACGGGGCGCTCGCGGCGGACGACGACAAGACCGTCGACGCACTGCTGGCGGGGTTCTACCTGCCGCTGGTGGCGCTGCGGGACGAGACCGCCGGTTTCGCGGTGTCCTTGGTGAAGGCGGGCGCCCGGCTGCGCGGCGACCGCGTCGGCGGCGTCCGGCCGCCGCTCGTCGAGCCCTCGGCGGAGCAGATCGAGCGGCTGGAGAAGATCGTCGCGGACGGCTACGCGATGCTTGCCGCAGGGGACGGGGTGCGCTGATGAAGATCGTCGAGGTGGTCCTGACCCCGGTCGCGTTCCGGGATCCGCCGCTGCTCAACGCGATGGGCGTGCACGAGCCGTTCGCGTTGCGCGGGGTGGTCGAGCTGCGCTGCGAGGACGGTGTGGCGGGGCTCGGTGAGTCGTACGGCGATCTGGCCTTCCTGGAGCAGGTGCGGAAGGTGCTGCCGGAGCTGGCCGGGCACAACGTGTTCGACCTGCCGGGACTGCGCCGCATCGTGACGCGGGTGCTGGGCGGGGCGGTGTTCTCCGACGAGCACGGCCTCACCGGCGGCTTCTCGGTGAGCAAGACGATCGCCAGCGTCTACGCGCTGTTCGAGGTGGCCTGTCTGGACGCGCAGGGGCACTTCCTGGGGCGTCCGGTGGTCGACCTGCTCGGCGGGCGGGCGCGCGACGAGGTCGACTTCTCCGCGTACCTCTTCTACAAGTACGGAGCACACACCGGCGCCGAACAGGACGTCTGGGGCGAGGTGTTGACCCCGGACGCCCTGGTCGGCGAGGCGAAGCGGATGATCGACCGCTACGGCTTCAAGTCGATCAAACTCAAGGGCGGCGCGCTCCACCCCGACCAGGAGATGGACGGGATACGCGCCCTGGCCGAGGCCTTCCCCGGCCACCCGCTGCGCATCGACCCCAACGCGGCCTGGACGGTGGATACTTCGGTCCGCGTCGCGCGGGAACTGGCCGGCGTCCTGGAGTACCTGGAGGACCCGACCCCGGGCATCGAGGGCATGGCGAAGGTCGCCGAGCAGGCGAGCATGCCGCTGGCCACCAACATGTGCGTGGTGCGGTTCGAGGACATCGAGCCCGCGTTCCGGGCACGGGCCGTCGGCGTCGTACTCTCCGACCACCACTTCTGGGGCGGTCTGCGCGACACCCAGGCGTTGTCGAAGACCTGCGAGGCCTTCGGCGTCGGGCTCTCGATGCACTCCAACAGCCACCTCGGCATCAGCCTCGCCGCGATGGTGCACGTCGCCGCGGCGACCCCACACCTGACGTACGCCTGCGACACGCACTGGCCGTGGCGCGAGGTCGACGTCATCGCGCCGGGCGCGCTGGAGTTCCGCGGCGGCGCGGTGGCCGTGCCCGAGGGGCCGGGACTGGGCATCGAGCTGGACCGGGACGCGCTGGCCAGGGCGCACGAGGACTACCTCCGGTGCGGACAGACCAAGCGGGACGACGTGACGTACATGCGCACGTTCGACCCGTCGTTCGAGCCTCGCACCGCGCGGTGGTGAAGCGGTGCGCGTAGTCGGTTACGCCTATCCGTGGGACGTCATCGACGCACCCGGCTTCGTGGCCCGGGCGCGGGCGCTCGGGGTCGACGAGGTGGCCGTCGCCGTGTCGTACCACAGCGCCCGCGCCGCCACCCCCTGGTCGCCGGACGGCACTTCGGTGCTCGCCCGGCACGCGGCGCTCTACCGTCCGGTGCGGGAGGAGGCCTGGCGTGACGCCGCGCTCCGTCCGGCCGCGGCGGACTGGGTCTCGGCGCCCGACAGCGCGGGAGACGCCGTACGCGTACTGAACGCGGCCGGGGTGCCCGCCGCCGCGTGGATCGTGCTCACCCACGATTCGCGGCTGGGTACGGAGTTCCCCGGGTACGCCGTGCGCAACTGCTTCGGCGAGAGCTATCCGTGGGCGCTGTGCCCGTCGCACCCCGAGGTGCGGGCGTACGCGGCGACGCTGACCGCGGAGTGTCTGGAGGGGCTCGACGTCGCGTCGGTGGTCCTCGAAGCCTGTGGTCAGCTCGGCGCGGTCCACCAGCACCAGCACGAGAAGACGGACGGCGTCTGGTCCCCGGCCGTCGCGCGGCTGCTCTCGGTGTGCTGCTGTGCGGCCTGCGCCGACGGCTGGGCGGGGTACGGATTCCTCGCCGAGGACGTGCGCAAGGCACTGCGGGCCGAGGTCCGCCGCCTGGTGGACGGTGCCGAACTGACCGGCACTGCCGATGAGTTGGCCGCCGAGCTGAGGACCGTACTCCTGCGGACCCGGCAGCGCGGCACCGACGCGCTGCGGCGCGGGGTGCTCGCCGCGATCGGGCCCGGCATCCGGGTCGTGCTGCACGGGGCTCTCGATCCGTGGGCGACCGGAGCGCTGCCGGGGCTGACCCCGGCTGCGGCCGCCGAGGTCGACGCCGTGGTGCTGCCGAACTGGGTGCCGGGACAGGCCAGTGTGGACGCCGTCGCGGCGGCCGGGCGGCAGCTTCCGTCCGCCGTGGACGTCGGCAGCTACCTCACCGCGGTGGCCGCGAGCCCGGTCCCGGACATGAAGGCGTACGTCACGGAACTGGCCGAGGCCGGTGCCGCTGAGCTGCACCTTTACCACCTCGGACTGGCCGGACCCGGCCGCTGGCAGGACATGTGCGCCGCCACGGACGCGGCGCACGCTTCGCGCAGAAAGGACTCGTGATGCAGGACACCGACTCCGCCGCCCTGGAGGGCGTGCTCGCCCGCGCCGGGGCGGCGGCCGGACCGGCAGCCGCCTCGACCCCCGCCGAGCGCGCGGCCTGGCTGACCGCCGTCGCCGACGCGATCGACGACGCGGCCGAGGAGCTCATCGCGTTGGCGGCGGCCGAGACGCACCTGCCGCCCGCACCACGGCTGAAGGGCGAGCTCGCCCGGACGACGTTCCAACTACGCCTGTTCGCACAGGAGTTGGACGAAGGGCACTTCCTCGGAGCAACGATCGACCACGCGGACGCCGCCTGGCCGATGGGTCCGCGTCCGGACATCCGGCGGTTGCTGGTGCCGATCGGCCCGGTGCTGGTGTTCGCCGCCAGTAACTTCCCGTTCGCGTTCAGCGTCGCGGGCGGGGACACCGCGTCCGCGCTGGCCGCCGGCTGTCCGGTCGTACTCAAGGCGCACCCGGGGCATCCGGAACTGTCGCACCGGACGGGCGCCCTCGTGCGCGACG
The DNA here is from genome assembly GCF_055579625.1 of Streptomyces sp. NPDC032721. Classification (NCBI taxonomy): domain Bacteria; kingdom Bacillati; phylum Actinomycetota; class Actinomycetes; order Kitasatosporales; family Streptomycetaceae; genus Streptomyces; species Streptomyces sp. NPDC032721. The sequence continues at coordinate 65,941 of NZ_JBVIMX010000009.1, forward strand.
TGCTCCTCGCCGCCGGGGCGCCGGACGGGATCTTCGCGGTCGTCCACGGCGTCGACGCCGGTGTCACGGCACTGCGTGACGAGCGGATCGCGGCGGCTTCGTTCACCGGCTCGGTGGCGGGCGGGCGCGCGCTGTTCGACATCGCGAACGGCCGTCCGCGTCCGATCCCGTTCTACGGCGAACTCGGCAGCGTCAACCCGGTCGTCGTCACCCCGGGCGCCGTCGCCGCGCGCGGTGCACAGGTCGCGAAGGCGTACGTGGGTTCCTTCACGCTGGGCGCCGGACAGTTCTGCACCAAGCCCGGTCTGCTCTTCCTGCCGGAGGGCCACGGCCTCGACGGCGCACTGAAGGAGGCCGTCGCCGCGGTCGCCGCCCAGCCGATGCTGAACGAGCACCTCGCGCAGGGGTACGCGCGCGTGCTGGCCAGGATGCGTGCGGTGCCGGGGGTCGAGGTGCTGGCGGAGTCCGGGCAGGACGGCGGTCCGGGGTTCGCTCCGGCCCTGCTGAGCATCAGCGGGAAGGAGTTCCTCGCCGCGGGCACGGACGTACGGCAGGAGTGCTTCGGTCCTGCCTCGCTGGTGGTGACGTATGCAGATACGGCCGAACTGATGGGTCTGCTCGGTGAGTTGGAGCCGGGCCTCACCGCGACCGTGCACGGCGAGGAGCACGAGGCCGAGCTGGTGCGGGGCTTGCTGCCCTCGCTCGTCGGGCTCGCGGGCCGGCTGCTGTGGAACGAGTGGCCGACCGGGGTCACGGTCAGCTGGGCACAGCAGCACGGCGGGCCCTATCCGGCGACCACCTCGCCGACGACGACCTCCGTGGGCACCGCCGCCGTCGAGCGCTTCCTCAGGCCCGTCGCCTGGCAGGGCTTCCCGGACGCGCTGCTGCCGGAGGCCCTGCGGGACGACAACCCGTGGCGGCTCCCGCGCCGGACGGACGGGCGGCGCTGACACAGGCAGGGCGTGCGCGTGCACCGGCCGCACCTTCCTGGGTCGCCCTGGGCCGTACGCCTGTCGTGCCTGGCGTACGGCCCGGGACCGGGTCAGGCCAAGGTGGCCGCGTGGACCGGGTCGATGGCGTGCTGGAGCGGGGCGCCCTGGGTGAAGCGGCGGAGCTCGTCGAGCACGAGCAGGCCGAGGCGGTGGCGTTCCGCGCCCATCGCACCGGCGAGATGGGGCGTCAGGACCACGTTCGGCAGGTCGAAGAGAGGTGAGTCGTGGGCGGGAGGTTCCGGGTGGGTGACATCGAGTACGGCGGTGAGGTCGGGCCTGGCGCGCAGCACCCGCGCGGCGGCCGGCTCGTCGACGAGTGCGCCGCGTGCGGTGTTGATCAGCGTCGCGCCCGGCCCCAGGGAGTTCAGCAGCCGCGCCCCGACCGTGCCGCGGGTTTCGGGCAGGAGCGGTGCGTGGAGGCTGACGACGTGGCAGGTGGCGAAGAGTTCGTCGATGCCGACGAGCCGGACGCCCGCCTGCTGGGCGGTTTCCGGGGAGGCGACGGGGTCGGTGGCGCAGACGTCGAGGTCGAAGCGGCCGAGGTGGTCCGCGACGAGCCGCCCGATGTGCCCGAGCCCCAGCAGGCCCACCCGCGACCGGTAGGCGCCCGGCACCGCGACGTCGTGCGGGAAGCTGCGGCTGCTCGCCGCGTCCCGTGCGATGCGGTGCACCTGCTTCAGCCCCAGCAGGACCTGGGCGAGGGTGAACTCCGCCACCGGGACGGCGTTGGCGGCCGCCGCGGAGACGATCGGTATGCCGCGCTCCCAGAAGGCGGGCGTGGTCAGGTGACGGACGGATCCCGCCGCGACGAGGACGGCGCGCAGGCGGGGGGCGTGTGCCAGCAGGGCGGCGTCGAGGACGGGCGCACCCCACCCGGTGAGCAGGACGTCGACCCCGGCGAGTACGGAGGAGTCGTCGGCGAGCTGCTGGTGGGTACGGGGCGGTCCCTGCCAGTGCACCAACTCACCTATTCCGGCGATCACTTCGGGCGGATAGACATCCGCGCGGCGTTCTTCCTCCATGACCAGCAGGGCTGTCGGTACGGTGCCGGGCTCATTCATGCGGGTTTTCTCCTCTGCCTGTTCTCTGGCTTCTGTGGCTTCTGTTGCTTCTCCGGCGGCCCGTCGGCCGGCCGCCCAACGGGCCTTCGGCGGATGTGCGGTCCGGTCGGTTTCGTGGGCGAGTGCCGGAATGGATGTCGCGGGCCGACGCGGTTTGTTGACCCCTCGCGTCAGGCGACTCGCAGGGACCATACATCGGATCACTGGAATGCGATCGACGGAATCACGTATGTCCGGTCCTCGCCGGTCAGACGGCGATCAGAGTGCTCGGCATCCGCCCCGGAGAGCGGTGATCGTTTCCATGAGCGCTCGAACCACCTCTCCTATCAGCAATTTCCAAAGATGGTCAATGCCTTGCCGGAGTCGGTTTGTGCATGCGGCGGCACGGAAAGACAGGTCCGGCGAATCTTTCGCCGTCTCCGGGAATTTTGATATTCATCGGAGTATTGACCGCTGATTCCGACCCCGTTACGGTCCGAGCAAGCGCTTTCTATACCAACTGGGCAGCCACGAAACGGGAGTTGTCATGCAGCGATTGCGATGGATCGGTGCGGGTCTTCTCGCCTCGGCATTGGTCCTCACCAGCTGTACCTCAGGGCCTGCGGGCGTGAACGCCAAGCAGGACACCAAAGCGCCGCTGGAGCTCTGGACCAGGACGAAGCCGGGCGGACCGGGCGAGCAGGGAACGCTCCGGCTCGCCAAGGCCTTCGAGAAGGCCACGGGCTTCAAGGTCAAGGTCACGGCCATCTTCGACGACTTCGAGACCAAGCTGCAGCAGCGGGCCGCGCAGAAGAACCTTCCCGACCTCGTGATGAACGACGTCACGCAGCTCGGCGCGATGAACAGCCAGGGCCTGCTGCGGGAGATCGACCTGGGCAAGGTCAAGAACAGCAAGGACCTCATCGCCCGGGGCCTGGACTCCGGCAAGAGCGTGGACGGCAAGCAGTTCGCACTGCCGTACTCGGCGCAGGCGTCCGCGCTGCTCATCCGCAAGGACTGGCGGCAGAAGCTGAAGCTCGAAGTACCGAAAACCTGGGCCGACTTCGCGGCGATGGCCAAGGCCTTCACCACCCAGGACCCCGACGGCGACGGCAAGCAGGACACCGCGGGGCTCGCCGCCCCGCTCTCCACCAAGCGCGGCTACGCCTCCTGGTACTTCTCCAACTTCCTGTGGGCCGCGGGCGGGGACTTCATCACCGAGTCCGGCAAGGGCACCTACAAGCCGGCGATGACCAGCACGGCGTCCGTCGAGGCGATGCAGTGGTTCCGTGACCTCGGCTGCACGGCCAAGGCCGTCCAGCCGGGCTCCGTGACCATGGACACCCCGCCGACGAACGAGACGTTCGAGGCGGGCAAGACCGGCATGTACGTCGTCGGCCCGTACATGCTCCCCCGGTTCGACGAGACGCTCGGCAAGGACAAGTACGAGGTCGTGCCGATGCCCAAGGGACCGAAGGACGCCACCGTCCTCGCCGAGGGCGGTTCCGTCTACCTGATGGCCGGCTCCGAGAACATGGCGGGGCAGGACGCCTTCGTCGACTTCGCCATCTCCCCCGAGGGCCAGAAGATCGGCATGGAGGGCGACACCGGCTTCGTCGTACAGCTCCCCGTGAACAAGACGGTGAACATCTCCCAGGTCCGCCCCGACCCCCGCTGGAAGGCCTTCGCCGACATCTACCAGGAGACCGGGCGCTACGCACCCTCCGTCCCGAACTGGACCCCGGTCCGGCAGGCGACCGCGGACACCGTGAACGCGCTGATGGCCGACTGCGGCCTGGACACCAAGGCCAAGCTGGCCGAGCTCGACAAGCAGCTCGCCGGCATCCTCAAGGAGCAGGGGATCGCCGCGTCATGAGCCTCGACCAGGCTGATCCGGCCGCTCCCCCGGCGGCCGGCCCCGCCCCCGGCACAGCGGGCCGCCGGGGCCCGAGGGTCCCCGGCGCCCGGAAGAACGGGCGCAGGTCGGGCCGGTGGTGGACGCCCTGGCTGTTCCTCGCTCCCGCGCTGCTGCTCTTCCTGTACTTCAAGTTCATCCCCATGCTCAGCGCACTGACCATGTCCTTCCAGGAGGTTCAGCCCTACCTGGGAAACAAGTGGGTCGGCGCGGAGAACTACTCCACGATCCTCCAGTCCCACGGCTTCCGCGAGGCCGCCTGGCACACCGTCGTCCTCGCCGCCGGACAGACGGCGGGCTCGATGGTTCTCGGCCTCGCCCTCGCGCTGCTGATGGAGGGGCAGAGCCGCCGGCTGGGCTTCGTACGCTCGGCGGTGTTCCTGCCGGTGGTGGTGCCCATCGCGGTCGTCGCCGAACTGTGGCGGATCATGTACCACCCGACCGAGGACGGGATGCTCAACTCCCTGCTCGGGCTGGTGGGGTTCGGTCCCTCGGGGTTCATCAACGACCCCCACGCGTCGATGGGTTCGGTCATGCTCACCGGCATCTGGCGGGGCGCCCCCTACGACATGATGATCTTCCTCGCCGGTCTGACGAGTGTCGACCGGGGCCTGTACGAGGCCGCCAAGGTCGACGGCGCCTCCAGGTGGCAGCGGGTCCGGTACGTGACGGTGCCCGGGCTGCGGTCGGTGTTCTCGATCCTGTTCATCCTCGCCGCGATCCGTGGGCTGCGGGTGTTCACCGAGGTGTTCCTGCTGACCAACGGCGGGCCCGACGGCTCCACCGAGGTCGTCATGACCCTCATCTACAAGCTCGGCCTCGAACAGAACCGGCTCGGCGTCGGCGCGGCGGGAGCCGTCCTGCTGTTCGTCGCGACGCTGATCCTGACCGTCGTCGTCCAACTGCTGCGGCGGAGGGAAAGCAAGTGAGCGCATCAACGGAGACCGCGCTGGGGCTGACCGAGAGTCGCAGCGTCGGCGGACGGGTCCTGAAGACCGTCGTGTACCTGCTGGCCCTGGTCGTCTTCGGCGGGCCGCTGCTGGCCCTGCTCGTCAGCGCCTTCGGCAACGTCAAGGACCCGACCCAGCTGAGTGTGATCCCCTCGGGGGTCACGCTGGACAACTTCGGCATCGCCTTCGACCAGGGCGTGCTCGCGTACCTGCTGAACTCGTTCTTCGTGGTCGGCTTCGGGCTGCTGCTCCAGGTGGCCGTGTCCGTCCTGGCCGGATACGCGCTGGCCAGGAAGGTCTTCCCCGGGATGACGCTGGTGCTCGTCGCCATCCTGGCGACGCTGATGCTGCCCGAGGAGATCCTGGCGCTCCCGCTGTCCCTGATCCTGGCCGACCTGCCGGTACTGCACTTCAACCTCATCGGCACCCTGGCCGGGATGATCGTCCCGCTGGGCGCCTGGGGGTTCTCCATCCTGGTGATGACCGAGTTCATGCGGGACGTGCCCAGGGAGCTGGAGGAGGCCGCCCGTATCGACGGGGCCGGTGACCTGCGGATCTTCTTCCAGATCATCCTGCCGATGTGCAAGCCCGCGCTGGGGGTCATCGGGGTGTTCGGCTTCACCATGATCTGGGACCAGTACCTGCTGCCCCTCCTCGTCTCCGTCGACGCGTCCTCCTACACGCTGCCGCTGGCGCTGCGGACCCTGCGGATCGATCCCGACGTCACCCCGGGCGTGGTGATGGCCGCGGCGCTGCTCGCCCTGCTGCCGTCCGTGATCGTCTTCCTGTTCTTCCAGCGCTCCTTCGTCAGTGGTCTGTCCTCCGGCGCGCTGAAGGGCTGAGCCCCCGTTCTCCGTTCTCAAGGATCCAAGGAGCGATTCCGCATGACCCCGCACACCGCCCCCGGGGACGTCCCCGAGGGCACCCCCGGTACCTCCTGGTTCACCACCGACCGGTTCGGCATGTTCGTCCACTGGGGCCTGTACTCCCTCGCCGCCCGGCACGAATGGGTCAAGAACCGGGAGGAGTTGACCGACGAGCAGTACCAGGTCTACTTCGACCACTTCGACCCCGACCGCTACGACCCTGTCCAGTGGGCCAGGTCGGCCAAGGCCGCCGGGATGCGGTACGTCGTCCTGACCGCCAAGCACCACGACGGCTTCTGCCTGTGGGACAGCGCCCTCACCGAGTACAAGGTCACCAAGACCCCGTACGGCCGTGATCTCGTCGGCCCGTTCGTCGAGGCGTGCCGCGCCGAGGGGCTCAAGGTCGGCCTGTACTACTCGCTGATCGACTGGCACCACCCGTCCTTCCCGGTGGACGGCACCCATCCGCAGCGCGACGACGAGGAGTTCAAGGCCGCCCACGCCGGCCGGGACATCCGCGACTACCAGGCGTATCTGCACGGCCAGGTCCGCGAACTGCTGACGTCGTTCGGACGCGTCGACTACCTGTTCTTCGACTTCTCGTACGCGGGACGCTCCTGGTGGGGCGGCAAGGGGCCCGACGACTGGGACTCCCCCAAGCTCCTGGAGATGGTCCGCGAGCTCCAGCCGCACGTACTCGTCAACGACAGGACCGGGCTGCCCGGCGACTTCGTCACCCCCGAGCAGTACCAGCCCTCGGGCCCGATGACCCAGGACGGGCACCCGGTGCTCTGGGAGGCCTGCCAGACGCTCAACGGGAGTTGGGGGTACGACCGCGACAACCTCGACCACAAGAGCGCCGACCTGCTGATCCGCATGCTCGTCGACGGGGTGTCCAAGGGCGGCAACCTGCTGCTCAACGTGGGCCCCAACGGCCGGGGCGAGCTCGACCCGCGCGATGCGGGGACCCTCGGGGAGATCGGGCGGTGGATGGAGCTGCACGAGAGGTCGGTACGCGGCTGTGGCCCGTCGGCGTACACCGCCCCCTCCGAGTGCCGGTACACCCAGCGCGGCGACCGGCTCTACGTCCACCTGTTCGCCTGGCCACTGCGCCATCTGCACCTGCCGGGCCTCGCGGGCCGGGTGCGCTACGCCCAGTTGCTGAACGACGCGTCCGAGATCGTCCAGGTGCACATCGATCCGGACCGGCCGGCGGTCAACACCGAGATGGGCGGACAGCCCGCCGGGACGCTCACCCTCCAGATCCCGGTCCGGCGCCCGGACACCCCCGTACCCGTCATCGAACTCTTCCTCACGGAGGCATCATGCAAAGACGCACGTTCCTCATAGGCACCGCGACCGGGGTGGCGCTGGCCGCAGGCCCGGTCGGAGGGGCGCTGACCGCGAGCGCGACGGCGGCACCGGCGGCTCCGCAGGCACCGGCGGCACCGGCGGCCCCTCAGGCATCGGCGGCCTCGGCGACCGTCCGCTCGCTGGAGGAGCTCCAGGCCGCGATCGACCGGGCGCGCCCGGGTGACCGGATCGTCCTGGCCGACGGCACCTACACCGTCCCGCCGGGACGCCCCCTCACCGTCCGCGACAAGCGGGGCACCAAGTGGGCGCCCGTGACCATCGCGGCCCGGACCTGCGGCGGCGTCGTGCTCAACGGCGAGCAGGGTTTCGTCTTCGAGGGGTCCAGCCACATCACCCTCAGCGGCTTCTCCTTCCGCCAGAGCACCACCCTGGACGTCCCGCCGGACTGCTCGCACATCAGGCTCACCCGCAACGACTTCCAGCTGGCCGACGTCGAAGGCCTGCACTGGCTGATGGTGCGCGCGGACGACAGCGAGATCGACCACAACCACTTCCACGGCAAGAGCACGCTCGGCATCTACCTCGGCATCGAGGGCGCGGGCGAGGCCGGGATGGCCCAGCGCGTCCACGTACACCGCAACTACTTCTCCGACCACAGCTTCGCGGGGTCCAACGGCGGCGAGCCCATCCGGCTCGGCGTCAGCCCGCGCGCGCTGACCAGCGCCCACGCGGTCGTGGAGTACAACCTGTTCGAGCGGGCGAACGGGGACCCCGAGGCCATCTCGGTGAAGTCCTCGGACAACACCATTCGCCACAACACCGTCCGCGACAGCTTCGGCGGGATCGTGCTGCGGCACGGCAACCGCAACCGGGTCGAGGGCAACTACCTGCTCGACGGCACGGAGGGCGTGCGGATCTACGGCAACGACCACCGCATCGTCAACAACCACCTCGCCGGTCTGTCCGGCCGCGCCCTGGTGATCGGCAGCGGTTCGGCGCGCGACCACGTGCCCGGCGAGACGCCCGAGGCGCGGCGCGGCAACGACGCCGCCGACCGGGTCCTCATCGCGTACAACACCCTGGTGAACAACGGGAGCACGCTCTCCGGGGAGAGCCAGCGCCCGCACGAGCCGCGTGACGTCACCGTTGCCGACAACCTCTTCGTGGCGGACGCGGGCCAGTTGGTCGCGATGGCGAACACCGTACGTTTCACCTGGTCGGGCAACCTCCTGTGGGGCGGGGCCGCCGACGGCAACATCCCCTCGGGCGGCGGGACCCGTACCGACCCGAAGCTGGTGGCGGGCCGGGACGGCATCGTCCGGCCGGCCGCCGACAGCCCGGCGATCGACGCCGGCACCCTCCGGTGGCCGCGCATCTCCCACGACATCGACGGGCAGCCGCGCGGCTGGTCCCGCGACGTGGGTGCGGACGAATACTCCCGCCGCGCGCCGAGGCGCGGGCCGCTGACCACGGCGGACGTCGGCCCTCGGGCCCGCTGAGCAGCACCTCCTCCATTTACCCGGCGGCGCGGAGTCCCCGCCCGCGACTTCCCCCCCCCAGGAGGCACCATGCAACGACGCACGTTCCTCAGAAGCAGCGCGGTGGCCGCACTCGCCGCCGTCCCCCTCACCACCTCGCTGTCGGGCAGCGCATCGGCGGCCGACATACCCGTCTCGTCCCTGGCCCAGCTCCAGAGCGCGATCAACGGCGCCGCACCCGGTGACCGGATAGTCGTCGCCGACGGCACGTACACCGTGCCGTCGGGCGGCGCGATCAGCATCTCCGGCAAGGCCGGTACGAGTGCGCAGATCACCATCGTCGCGAAGACCAGGGGCGGTGTCGTACTGCGCGGCGAACGCAGCTTCGTCCTCAGCAATTCGAGCAACATCACCATCAGCGGTTTCGCCTTCCGCCAGAGCACCACGCTGGAGATACCCGAGAGCTGCTCGTCGATCCGGCTGACCCGCAACGACTTCCAGCTCGCGGACACCGGCGACAAGCACTGGGTCGTCGTGCGGGCGAACGACACGAAGATCGACAGGAACCACTTCCACCACAAGACCACCCTCGGTGTCTTCCTCGTCGTCGAGGGCCCCAGCGAAGAGTCCCGCAAGACCGAAATGGCGCAGAACGTACAGATCTTCAGGAACTACTTCTCCGACCACAGCTTCACGGGGGACAACGGCGGCGAGCCGATCCGGCTCGGCGCCAGCGGCCGGGCGCTGTCCGGTGCCAAGGCGAAGGTCGAGTACAACCTTTTCGAGCGCTGCGACGGGGACCCCGAGGCGATCTCGGTGAAGTGCTCGGACAGCACCGTCCGGTACAACACCGTCCGCGACAGCCTCGGCGGGATCGTGCTGCGGCACGGCAACCGCAACCGGGTCGAGGGCAACTACCTGCTCGACGGCACGGAGGGCATACGCCTCTACGGAAACGACCACCTGATCGTCAACAACTACCTCAGCGGTCTGTCGGGCAGTGCCCTGGTGATCGGCAGCGGATCCACGCGTGACCACCACTCGGGCGAGTCGGACACGGAAAGGAAGGGCAACGACGCCGTCGACCGCGCGGTGATCGTGCACAACTCCCTGCTGAACAACGCCAAAACGCTCGTGGGCGAGACCCGGACCTACGAGCCGCGCAACGTGGTCGTCGCCGACAACCTGCTGGTCGGCGGCTCGGGCAGCCTCGTCGCGATGGGGGCCACTTCCGGTTTCACCTGGCAGTCCAACATGCTCTGGGGCGCTGCCGCCAACGGCAACATCCCCTCCGGCGGCTTCACCCGGGCCGATCCCCGGCTCGTCGCGGGGCAGGACGGTGTCCTGCGACTGTCGTCGTCGAGCCCCGCGATCGGCGCCGCCACGCTGGGCAGCCCGGCCGTGGCCGATGACATCGACGGGGACCAGCGGGGCAGCACGCGCGACATAGGCGCCGACGAGTACGCGACGACTCCCGCGCTCCGGCGCCCGCTCACCACTGCGGACGTGGGCCCGAACGCGGCATGAACGAAAGGAAGGTGGATTCGGTGACCGAGCAGATCGACCAGAGCGAGCAGGTCGAGCAGGTCGAGCAGGTCGAGCAGAGGAAGAGGGCGGGCGTGGCGGACGGCGTTCCGACCAGGCTCGGCCTGTGCTCGGTCACCTTCCGCCGGCTGCCCGCCGCCGAGGTCGCGCGGTGCGCCGCCGACGCGGGGCTGGAAGTGGTCGAGTGGGGAGCCGACGTACACGCGCCGCCGGGGGAACCCGGCACCGTGCGCGCGGTCCGTGAGGTGTCCGACCGGTTCGGGCTCGACTGTTGTTCGTACGGTTCGTACTTCCGCGCCACCCCGGGCGAACTGGCCGAATTCCCGGCTGTCGCACGGGCGGCGGTGCTCCTCGGGGCGGGGCGGGTACGGGTGTGGGCGGGCGGAACCGGATCGGCGGCCGCCTCGCCGGATGCGCGGCGCACGACCGTGGCGGGTCTGCGGGAGGCGGGCCGGATCGCCGCCGACCACGGGCTGGAGCTCGCGACGGAGTTCCACGGGGGAACGCTCACGGACACCGTCGCCTCGACCGTACGGCTGCTGGAGGAGGTGGGCGCGGAGAACGTGCGCACCTACTGGCAGCCGCCGCTCGACGTCCCCGACGAGGAGGCCCTGGCCGGGCTCGCCGAGCTCGGCGACCGGGTCAGTGCCGTGCACGCCTTCTCGTGGTGGCCGGGCAACACCCGGCTGCCGCTGGCCGAACGGGCGGACCTGTGGGCCGCGGCCCTCCGCCAGGTGGACGGCCGGGGCATCGAGGCGCTGCTGGAGTTCGTACCGGGCGAGGACCCCGCCGTACTGGGCCGGGAGGCCGGGACACTGCGGCACGCAGCAGGTCAACGTCCGTACGATCAGACGTAGTTGACCGACAGGCCATCGCGCACGACAACCCGCCCACGACGTCAGAACGGCAGCCATGCAGATCGAGCCAGACGACACGCTCCTGTTCATCGGTGACTCCATCACCGACGCGGGCCGCGACCGGGCGGACTCCGCTTCGCTCGGCAACGGCTACGTCCACGAGATCGCGCGGACCCTGCACGACCGGGCGGGCGCCGGGGCCGGACCCGGCACTCAGGGACGGCGACCCCTCCCCCGGGTCATCAACAAGGGCCTCAACGGCAACCGGGTGTACGACCTCGAAGCCCGCTGGGCCGCCGACGTCACGGAGCACCGTCCCACCGTGCTCACGGTCAAGATCGGCATCAACGACACCTGGCGGCGCTTCGACAGGGGGCTGCCCAGCCCGGTCGACGAGTTCGAGGCGTGCCTCGACCGGCTGCTGGCGGACGCGGCGCGGACCCTCGCCGCCCGGCTGGTCGTCATCACTCCCTTCCTGCTGCCGGTCACCCCGGAGCAGGAGGGCTGGTTCGACGATCTGCTGCCGCGCACGGACGCCGTCCTGCGGGCGGCTCGGGGCAATGGGGCCCAGGTCGTACGTGCGGACCTGGTCCTGCCCCGCGCGGCGCGGGAAACGGAGGCGGCGGAACTGGCCCCGGACGGCGTCCACCCGAGCCCGCTCGGCCACCGGCTGATCGCCGACGCCTGGCTCGCGGCGGCAGCGCAGTAGCGCGACTGCGCCCGCTGCCCAGGCCCTGTCAGGTCTCGTACCGCTTCCAGAGCTTCGGGGCGCTCTTGGGGTTGTTCGCCGAGTTGGACTTGTGCGCCACCAGGCAGAGGTAGTGCTTGCCGTTGAGGGCGGTGCGGTCGTTCACCGCGTACTGCTTGTTGACTTTCCACGCCGAAAATCCTGCGGCCATGCGATGGCCCCCTTCCCACGGGCGGCACGCTGCCGACCTCGGAGATCATCCCACGGGCAGGTGCGCAGCCCCTCCCGACGCGGGGGTGCGGGAACGGACACCCACCCAACTCGACGTCGGTTTCTGCATGTTAGACGTCATTGCCGACACCGCGGCAGCCTCATAGCGTGATGATCACAGCCCCGGAAGCACCTGAACCGGACGCGGCGGGCTGTGTCTCTCTCTGTGATGCAAAGGCGGTACACGCATGTCCAGGACCACACTTCGCGAGCTCAACGGCTTCGACCAGGAGCCCGCGAAGCTGGCCGAGTCGACGCTCGTCCTGATCGACCTCCAGAACACCTACACCCAGGGTGTGATGGAGCTCGACGGCTGGGAGGAGTCGCTCGACGCCGCTGCCCAGCTGCTGGTCCGGGCCCGTGCGGCCGGCACCAAGGTGGTGCACGTCATCAACGACGGCGGCGAGGGAACCCCGTACGACATCCGGGCCGAGATCGGCCGGATCCACCCGAAGGTCGCCCCGGTCGACGGTGAGCCGGTCGTCGTCAAGCAGGTCCCGAACGCGTTCGTCGGCACCGACCTGGCGAGCCACCTCAAGGAGGGCCAGGACGTCGTCATCGCGGGGTGGATGACCCACATGTGCGTCGCGTTCACCGCGCAGGGCGCGTTCCTGAACGGCAACCGCCCCACCGTCGCCTCCGACGCCACCGCCACCCGCTCGCTGCCCGTCGCGGGCGTCGACGTACCCGCCGCCCAGGTGCACCTGGCTGCTCTCGCCACCATCGCCGACCTGTACGGGGTCGTCGCCACCCAGAAGGAGATCGTCTGATGAAGCCGCTGCGTACGCTCGTCGCCCTCGGGGCCGCCACCCTGCTCGCGGCCACCGTCACCGCGTGCGGCGGAAGCTCCCAGGCCGCCACCAACTCCGACCGGCAGGACAAGAAGCCGTCGCCGTCGGCCGAGCAGAACCACGCGAAGAACACCACCACGCTGCGCCAGCTCATGAAGCTCGACGAGACCCCGGCGAAGCTCTCCGACGCGGCGCTGGTCCTGGTCGACTACCAGAACGTCTACACCGGCGGCACGATGGAACTGACCGACTGGCGCAAGGCGGTGGACAACACCAAGGCGCTGCTTGAGCGCGCCCGCAAGGCGAACACTCCGGTCATCCACATCGTCGAAAAGGGCTACGACCTCAAGTCGAAGGCCGGACAGATCATTCCGGCGCTGAAGCCGGCCAAGGGCGAGGCAATTGTCGAAAAGGCCGTTCCCAACGGCTTCCACGACACCACGCTCAACGCGGAGCTCAAGAAGACCGGCCGCAAGAACGTCATCATCGCCGGATTCATGACGCACATGTGCACCCTGTTCACCACCGAGGGCGCCGTCTACAACGGCTACAACCCGACCGTGGTGGGCGACGCCTCCGCGACCCGGCCGCTGCCGGTCAAGGGCAACCCCCGGGGCATTCCCGCCAAGCAGGTCCACGAGGCCGCACTGGCCACGATCCAGGACCGCTTCGGCGTCGTGGTGCCCAAGCAGAGCGACATCAAGAAGTAGCTCTCGCATCCCACAGTTTTCGGCGGGCGAAGGAATTTCCGGTTCCTTCTCCCGCCGAATGGTGCGCCATTTCGCGCACTCTCCCCCACACCCCCATCCCCCCGCAGTTTGAAGGTCCCCCCATGCATGCGATCCCCCCATCCAAGAAGAACCACAAAAAGCTCAGCACAACCTCGATCAGCACAACCTCGATCAGCAAGACCTCATGGAGAAAACGAAGATGGCTACCCGCAGAGGGTTCATAGGCAGCGCGACCGGCATCGGTACCGCTGCTCTGCTCGGCTATTCCGCATCCCCCAGCTCCGCGGCCACTGTCGCGGACGGCGCGGACGCCGCAGCCGTCGAGGCGGTCAGCCAGCAGACCGCGCGAGCGTCGATGCTCGCCGTCAACGCGGGCATGCGCACCAACTACGCCACGCTCAAAGCAGAACTGATCAAGCACCTTGCCCCGGTGGTCGTCGTGCAGAACGACGCCAAGGGCGGCCGCTTCACCCTCGTGACCACGAGCGGCCAGGAGTCCAGCAACCCCGTACCGGCAACGTTCGAGCTGGCGAAGTCCATCGCTCACGTGCCGCTCGGCATCTTCTCGGTGATCGCCTCGTACCTGGCGGACAAGGTCCCGAACCTGCCCAACGCCGGCCGCATCGACCCCCATGACCTCGTCATGGTGGCGTTCAACAGCGACACCTCCACCGCATGGATCGCGCCGTTGCAGGCGTACGCCGACAAGCTGGTCACGGCCCGCCGCCAGCTCCCCTCCGCGGGGCTGCCCGCAGCGCTGACCACGTCCTGCGGCAACATCATCGACGGCGGTCTGAAGTTCATCAGCGACTCGATCGCGGCCAAGAAGTTCGACATGGCGTCCTTCGAGGCCTTCTCCGGCAGCATCTACCCGGACATCCGCGTCAACATGGAGCACGCCTCGCAGGCTCAGATCTCGGGCGTCCAGAGCATCATGAAGACCTGGCGCGCCAAGGTCGGCGAGGCCGCCTGGGCCGACCTGTACTGCGTGGTGCTGTCGCAGTGGACCACCAGCGTCCTCAACCAGAACACCATCATCCTCAAGGACTGCATGAACGCGGCGAAGGTCGCCACCCACCTGATCGACCTGCCCGGCCTGGAGCCGCCGGCGGACCCGATCTTCACCGCGCTCGACAACCTCGCGCGGATCGTGCAGGACAACATCGCCGCCGAGATGGTCTTCCCGAAGGCCGCGACGGTCGCCGACGCGCTCAAGGGACAGCAGGACCTGCTGTCGGACGAGATCCTCAGGCAGCTCGGCAGCAACACGACGGCCCGCTCTGCGGCGCCGAGCTACAACACCGTGGCAGCGACCGGGGTGTGCCCGGTCCCCCACTAGTACGCGCGGACCGGCCGGCTCCGGGGTGCGCGCCCCCGGAGCCGGCCGGTCGGTCGGCCGATGCGGTCCGCCGATGCGGTCCGCCGGTCGACCGGACCGGTCAGGCCAGGCCCGCCGCGATGGCGCGGCGGACGGCGTCGGCCCGGTCGCGGATCGTCGCCTTGGCGAAGAGGTTGTTGATGTGGGTCTTGACCGTGGCCTCGCTGATGAAGAGCTTCTCGGCGATGGCCCGGTTGGGCAGGCCCCGGCCGATCAGCATCAGCACCTCGCGTTCACGCGGGGTGAGGTCGTGGGGCAGATCCTGGGCCGTGTCCTGCCCCGGCTGCGGTGCCTTGGTCCTGGCGGTGGCGAGCAGCCGGTCCTGGACCTCCCGGTCGAGTACGGACTGACCTGCGGCGGCGGCCCGGATGGCCCGGGTGATGTCCTGGCGTCCGGCGTTCTTGGTCAGGTAGCCGCGGGCTCCCGCGCCCAGTGCGCCCAGGATCGATTCGTCGTCGGCGAAGGTGGTCAGGACGACCACCGCCACCTCCGGGTGCTCCTCGGCGAGGCGGCGCGTGGCCTCGATGCCGTCCATCACGGGCATCCGCAGGTCCATCAGCACCACGTCCACCGGCCCGGCGGCGGCTGCCGTCAGCACTTCGGTCCCGTTCGCGGCGGACGCGACGACGTCGATGTCCTCGGCCAGGGCGAGCACCGCGGCGAGCGGTTCCCGGACGGCGGCCTGGTCGTCGGCGACGACCACCCTCAACTGCGTTTGCTTCTCGCTCGATTGGGCCATCCCGCTCATTTCTCGGTCACCTCGGTCATCCCGGAATCACTGCCTCCACCTGCCAGCCGCCCTGGTAGGGACCGTCGTTGACCGGGCCGGCGGTGAGGATGCCGCCCAGCAGGGCGACGCGTTCCCGCATGCCGATCAGTCCCATTCCGCTGCCGTCCCGCGTGGTCGCCCCGCGGGTCGCGGGGCCGTTGCGGACCTTCACCGTCGTCGATGCGGCGGCGTACGTCAGCTCCACCGCGACGTATCCCCCGGGCGCGTGCCGGGTCGCGTTGGTCTGTGCCTCCTGGGCGATCCTCAGCAGGTTCTGCGTCACCCTGGCCGGTACCTCGCGCACGGTCCCCTCGACGCTCAGCGCGTCGTGGTGTCCCGAGGAGGCGAGCATCGCGGTCAGGCTCTCCAGCAGCGGCAGGGAGTCCTCGCGCAGGGCGTGCACCGTCCACTGCGCCTGCTTCAGGCTCTCCTTGACCAGGTCGTGGGCCTTGTTGTTGGCCTCCCTGACCTTCGCCAGGTCACCGGTGTCGAGCAGGGCGTCGGCCAGTTCCAGTTGCATGTTGATCCCGGCGAGCGAGTGCGCCAGTACGTCGTGCACGTCCCGGGCGATCCGGCCGCGTTCGGTCAGTACCGCGGTCCTGGCCTCGGCGCGGGCGGCGCGTTCCGCCGACTCCGCGGCCTCGATCGCCGACCGTACGCCCTGTCGCTGGGCGCGGTTGAGGATGCCGATCACGACCGGGGTGCCGGTGGCGAGTCCGATCGCCCACGGCAGGTCCGGGTTGCCAGGGCCGAGGCCGAGGTAGAGAACTGCGGCGCACAGCAGGCCGCAGGCGCCCGCGAGGACGAGGGCCGGTTTGGTGGCGAGCCGGTAGCCGATGTGACCGGCGACGAAGTAGGCGAAGAGGTAGGCCGTACCGCTGCTGCTGGCACCGATCAGTGCGGCGGCGGCGAGGATGCCGAACGAGAGCCAGATCAGTGCGGCGCGCGGCGAGACCTTGTCCTCGGGCAGCCGTCTGGCCAGCAGCGACACCGCGTTGACCACGAAGAGCACGGCGACCGCCAGCCCCTGCCCGGTGAAGCCCATCGGCCGGATGGTCAGGGCTCCCACGACGATGACCGCGAGGGTCGCCGCCCACTGCACGCGCGGGTCCTGCCCGGGGACCGGCCGCGGGCCCGTCTCCGGGTCCGCGGCCTTTCCGGGCGGCAGGGTGCCTTCGTCTGCGGACACGGGCCGAAGATACTGCACGGTCAGACCGTACGGTCGAGGACGGTCGCGGTCGTGGTCACGGGCGCTGTCCCTGTCGCTGTCGCCGTCGCGGGGCGGACCGCCTTCACCCGCCTGCTGCGTACGAAGATCGTGGCCACGCGTGTGACGACCTCGGTGACGGCCATCAGCACGAACGCCGTGACCCACGCCTGTCCGCCGGTGATCTGGTGGGCGGCGCTGAACCTGGCCACGTCATCGGCGCCACCGCCGTGCTCCACCCACAGCTGGAAGCCCATCCTGGCTCCCATGCCCACGACCCACAGCACCGCGGACACCGCGCCCGCCTTGATCAGGAGGTGGCCGCCCATGGCCCGTATCCGGGTGTAGACGCCGCCCGAGACACCGAGCGCCGCGCCCACCGCCATCAGGGCCGCGATCAGCACCAGGTCGTTGCCCGCGGTGGGGATGGAGTCGAGGTACGAGTACGCCACGAAGGCGACGATCGCCAGTGGCAGCAGGAACGTCTTGCGGTCGAGCCGGTCCTCCCGCAGTTGCCGGAACACGATGAGGACGAGCGCGATGTCTGTGATCCACTCCGTTGTTGTCATGCCTCAAGGCTCCAGCGAAGAGGCCTTCGACACCTGGACCCACGGGTGGAAACGAGGGTGGAGATGGGGGGTGGAGATGAGGGGTGGAGGACGGGGGCGGAGACCGGGAGTGGGGAGCGTCAGGGCACGGTGATGACGATCTTGCCGCGCGCATGGCCGGTGGCGCTGGCGTCATGGGCCGCGGCCGCCTCCTTCAGCGGGAACACGGCGTGCAGCGGGACGGTGAGCCGGCCCCGGTCGGCGAGCTCGGCCGCCAGCGGCAGTCCCGCCCAACCCGGCGACACCCCCGGTTCGGACCGGGAGAGGCGCACTCCGTGCCGGGCGGCGTCGGGGTCCGCGATGGTGATCACGCGGTGCGGGTCGCCCGCGATGGCCACGAGTTCGCCGAGGGAGCCCTTCCCGGCCGCGTCCAGGGCCACGTCGACACCGTGCGGAGCCAGGGGGGCGAGGCGATCGGCCAGCCCCGGCCCGTAAGTCACCGGTACGACGCCGAGTTGGCCGAGGAAGGCGTGGTTGCGTTCGCTCGCGGTGCCGATGACGGTGAGGCCCCGGGCGCGGGCGAGCTGCGCGGTGAGGGTGCCGACGCGGGCAGCTGCGCGCGGACTTCGACCCCAGCGACGTCACCCTTCTCCTCCTGGCCAACAACGGCGTCCTGCGGGACTCCCCGGCTGAGGCCCTGGCCGCGTCCGACCGCCTGCTCGCCTACTTCCTCCGGTCCTGCCTGCCGACGGACGGCCCTCCCCTGCCTCCGTCCGCCCGTCTCCGGCTCGACGACCTCTACAAGGCGCCCGCTCCGCGCGGGGGATGACACACAGAGGGCGGGGGGAGGGGCGGCGCGACCGCCCGCGCCGTGGTTCGGATCACAGCGGGTGGGCCCCCGGCCCCGGAATGCCCCGGTGGCCGGGCCGGTTGGCACACAGGAATCCGACCGCCTGTACGTGCTCTCGAAAGTGCTCCGGCACTTGAGGAGGAACCCTCCGTGACCGACGCCTCGTCGCCCGCATCCCGCGCTGCGGACATCCTTTCCCGCCCCGTCGCACTGAACGGCCTGACCGTTCCGAACCGCATCGCGATGGCTCCGATGACCCGCATGTTCTCGCCCGGCGGCGTCCCCGGCGAGGACGTCAGGTCGTACTACTCGCGCCGGGCCGCCGCAGGCGTGGGCCTGATCATCACCGAGGGCACCTACGTCGGCCACGACTCGGCGGGCAACAGCGACCGGGTGCCCCGGTTCCACGGCGAGGAGCAACTGGCGGGCTGGGCACAGGTCGCCGCCGACGTGCACGCGGCCGGGGGCACGATCGTGCCGCAGCTGTGGCACATCGGCACGGTCCGCGAGGCCGGGAGCCCGCCCTTCGCCGACGCCCCCTCGGTCGGCCCTTCCGGCATCGGCGCCGACGGCGCCGAAGACACGGGCCGGAGCATGACGCAGACCGACCTGGACGACGTCATCGGCGCGTTCGCGCAGGCGGCCAAGGACGCGGAGCGCATCGGGTTCGACGGCATCGAGGTGCACGGCGCGCACGGTTACCTGGTCGACCAGTTCCTGTGGGAGGGCACGAACCGCCGTTCCGATGCGTACGGCGGTGACCCGGTCGCCCGTACGAAGTTCGCCGCCGAAATCGTCGCCGCGATCCGGGGCAACGTCTCCGCCGACTTCCCGGTGATCTTCCGCTACTCGCAGTGGAAGCAGCAGGCGTACGACGCCCGGCTCGCCGAGACCCCGCAAGAGCTGGCGGCGATCCTCGAACCGCTCACCGCAGCGGGCGTCGACGCCTTCCACGCCTCCACGCGGCGCTACTGGAACCCCGAGTTCGACGGCTCGGACCTGAACCTGGCGGGCTGGACCAAGAAGCTCACCGGCAGGCCCACCCTCACCGTCGGTTCCGTCGGCCTCGACGGCGACTTCATCGGCGCCTTCAAGGGCGAGGGTTCGCAGGCCAGGGGCATCGACGACCTGCTGGAGCGGATGGAGCGCGACGAGTTCGACATGGTCGCCGTCGGACGCGCCCTGCTCCAGGACCCGCTGTGGGCCCAGAAGGTCCTGACGGGCCGCACTGACGAACTCGCCCCGTACGACGCGGCAGCCCTGAAGACCCTCAGCTAGCGGCTTCGCACGGCACGCCGCCGCTGCCGCCGTGCCGCAGCTCGTCCGGCTCACGTGCTCCTGTGCCCCGCACCAAGTACGGGGTACAGGAGCCGAGTTGGCCGGTACGCCTACGGGTCTGCGGCGCTCCCGGAGGGCTGCGGACCGCTGCTCGGGGTGAGTTGGCCGGGCCCAGCGTGTGCGGGGCTGAAAGCTCGTGCGCCCGGCCCCGTCCCGGCGCCCCCGGCACGGTTGGTCCGGGCGACGAAGGCAGGTGGGTTTCTTCGTCGTCGTGGATGAACCGCGCGCACGTCGGCCGTCCTAACGTCGTCCGGGTCAACTCCCACCGGAAGGCTCCGACGTGCCCGCTGATCTGCACCAACGCGCCATCGTCGCCGATACCCACAACGACCTCCTGATGGCGGTGTCGGCCCGGCCCCCGTCGCGCTGGGCCGACTTCTTCCGCGAGCGCTGGCTGCCGCAGCTCCGGGCCGGCGGCGTGGACATCCAGGTGCTGCCCATCTTCATCGACGACGCTTACCGCCCGGAAGGCGCGCTGCGCCGCACCCTGCGGATGATCGAGACCGCCCACATACTGGCCGAGGGGAACCCGGACACCGTGGCCCTGTGCCGGGACGGCGACGAGATCGACGCCGCGCTCGCCGCGTCGAGGATCGCGCTCGTACTCGCGCTGGAGAGCGCCCCGGGCATCGACGCCGACGTCGAGCTGTTCCACACCCTTCACCGTCTCGGTGTACGGGTCGCCTCGCTCGCGCACTGGAGCCGCACCCCGCTCGCCGACGGCAGCGGGGAGGACGCCACCGGGTCCCGGCTCACCGCCGCCGGGGTCCGGGCCCTGGCGGAGATGGAACGGCTCGGGATGCTCTTCGACGTGTCCCACCTCGGCGCCGCCGGGGTGGGGCACGTACTCGAACTGGCCACCCGCCCGCTCATGGCCACCCACTCGTCGGCCCGGGCGCTCCGCGACCACCACCGCAATCTGACCGATGACCAGCTCCGGGGAGTCGCCGCGACCGGCGGTGTCGTCTGCGTCAACTTCTTCCCCGGCTTCCTCGCCGAGGACAAGAAGGACCGCACCCTGGAGAAGCTGGTGGACCACATCGAGCACGTGGCGTCGGTCGCGGGCATCGACCACGTCGGCATCGGGCCCGACTTCGTGCGCGAGGTGCTGCTCGACGTCACCCCGCCCTGTTGCGAGGACCTCGATCTCGGCCTCGGCGACATCGACTCGCTCTTCACCCTGCCGGGACTCGAAGGCCCGGCGGGGCTCCCCCTGGTGACGGCGGAGCTCGTCCGGCGCGGCCACCGGGAGAGCGACATCGGGAAGATACTCGGCGGGAACGTCCACCGGCTGTTCCGCGCGGAACTGGGGCGCGCCCGATGACGCCCGCCACCGACGCGACACGCTCCGCCGACGAGCACGTGGTCCTCGCGGAGTCGCCCGGCCGGGTCGCCGTGCGCGAAGTCCACCGGCTGGCGGAGTTCGAGGAGATCGACCGGCTCTTCGGCCGCATCTGGCAGTACGCGCCGGGCGAGGGCCCCGTCGGTGTCGAGCTGATGCGCGCACTGTCCCACGCGGGCAACTACGTGGCGGGCGCGTACCACGGCACCCGGCTGGTGGGCGCCTCCGTCGCGTTCCTCGCCGCCCCGCCCGGTCTGGCGCTGCACTCCCACATCACCGGTGCGGCCCAGGGGCACGGCATCGGCTTCGCCCTCAAGCAGCACCAGCGCGACTGGGCCCTGGCCCAGGGCCTGGACCGGATCACCTGGACCTTCGACCCGCTGGTCCGGCGCAACGCCCACTTCAACCTCACCAAGCTGGGCGCGACGCTGGAGGAGTACCACGCCGGGTTCTACGGCACGATGCGGGACGCGATCAACGGCAACGACGAATCCGACCGGGTGCTCGCCCGCTGGGACCTCAACGCGCCGCAGGTGATCGCGGCTGCCTCGGGCGTCCGCGCCTGCCCGCCCCCCGGCAGCTCCACCGCAGCGGCCCCCGTGCCCGTACTGGCCGCCGACCGCGACGGCCGTCCGCGCCTGCTGTCCACCGACTCGCCGACCGTGCTGGTCGAACTGCCCCCGGACATCGAGGCCCTGCGCCGCAGCGATCCGGCCGCCGCCACCTCCTGGCGGCTGGCGGTCCGCGAGGTGCTCGGCGGGCTGCTGGCCGACGGCGGCCGGGTCACCGGGCTGCCCGGCCGCATCGGCTACGCGGTCGACCGCGCTCCCCTCGGGCCGGAATCCGCCGCGCCGCGATCCCGCTGAACGAACCCCGAACCCCGAACCCCGAACTTTGTACGAACGAAACGGCGTGTGCCGCCTGCCAGATGCCGGCAGGCGGCACACGCCGTTTCACGCCGTTTCACACTCCACGCCTCAGGCCGTGACCGGCCTCGGCACCGCGTCCAGCAGCGCGCGCGTGTACGCCATGCGCGGGGCCGCGACCACCTCTTCCACCGGGCCCTCCTCGACGAGCCGCCCCCTGTGCAGCACCGCGACCCGGTCGCAGACGTACCGTACGACCGCGAGATCGTGCGAGATGAAGAGCATCGAGAGGCCCAACTCCGCCTGGAGCGAGCGGATCAGGTTGAGTACCGAGCCCTGCACCGAGACGTCCAGCGCCGAGGTGATCTCGTCCGCGATCAGCAGCTCGGGCCGCGTGCCCAGGGCACGTGCGACGGCCACCCGCTGCCGTTGCCCGCCGGACAGCTCTCTCGGGTACCGGGCCGCGTACTGCGGGGGCAGCGACACCAGCGCGAGCAGCCGCTCCACCTCCGCCGTCCGCCGCACGCGTGCCGGCCTTCCGGCCCGCCCTCCCGGCAGCCCTTCGGCCACCGAAGCGCCCACCGTCATACGGGGGTTGAGCGAGCCGTACGGATCCTGGAACACCATCTGCACCTTGTGCCCGCCCGGGCCCTCGATGGTGCCCCGGTACGGGACCAGCCCGGTGACCGCCCTGGCCACCGTCGACTTGCCCGACCCGGACTCCCCCACCAGGCCGACCACGGTCGCCGGCGGGATGTCGAGGTCGAGCCCCTCGACGACGGTCCGGGAGCCGTACCGCACGGTCAGATCGGTGATTCTCATCATCATGCCTCCCAGCAGGCCGCGCGATGGCCCGCCCGGTGCTCGACGAGCACCGGGCGCTGCGTGCGGCATCGGTCGGTCGCGGACGCGCAGCGGTCCGCGAAGGTGCAGCCGGGCCCCAGGTCGGCGGGGGACGGCTGGGTGCCGGGGATGCCGGTCAGCGGGGCGTGCCGGTCGGTGTCCATCGTCGGTACGGAACCCAGCAGCGCCCGGGTGTACGGGTGCACGGCGCCGTCCGCGAGCCGGGAGGTCTCCAGCTCCTCGACGATCGCGCCCGCGTACATCACCGCGACCCGGTCGCAGAGTTCGCCCGCCAGCGCGATGTCGTGGGTGATGAACAGCACGCCCGCGCCGGTCTCGTCGGTCACCTCGCGCAGCAGTCCGAGGATCTGCCGCTGCACGGTCACGTCGAGGGCCGTCGTCGGCTCGTCGGCGATGATCAGCCGGGGGGCGCCCATCAGTCCCATCGCGATGACCGCACGCTGGCGCATGCCGCCGGACAGCTGGTGCGGATGCATCCGGGCCGTCCGCTCCGGGTCCGGCAGCCGTACGCTGCCGAGCCGGTCGACGGCCCGCTGCCGGGCGTCGGCGCGGGAGGCACCCTGGTGGACGACGGAGACCTCGGCGAGCTGCCCGCCGACCCTGAGCGCCGGGTTGAGCGAGGCCATCGGGTCCTGGAAGATCATCGCCAGTGAGGTGCCCAGCAGCTTCCTGCGCGCCTTCTCCGGCAGCGAGTTCACCTCCTGGCCGTCCAGCCGCAGCCGGCGCACGTCGACGCGGCCGGGGTGGGGGACCAGTCCGCCGATCGCGGACGCCGTCATGCTCTTGCCGCTGCCGGACTCCCCGAGCAGGCCCACGATCTCGCCCTGCCGGATGGTCAGCGACAGGTCCCGTACGGGGCGCGCCCCGCCGGGAAAGGTGACGGTGAGCCCCCGGACGTCGAGCGCCGCGTCCGGCTCGCCTTCAGCCGTCCGGCTCTCGTCCTCCTGGGGTTCGTCCTCCTGGGGCTCGTCCTCCTGGGGCTCGGACGACGGGATCCCCGCCTCCGCCTCCGCCCCCGCCTTGTCGCCGCCGCCGGCCGCCGCGGTCCGCCGCGCCGCGGCGTCCGAGAACGAGTCGCCGAGCAGGGCGAACCCGAGTCCCGCCAGGACGATCGCCACGGCCGGACCGACCGCCACCACCGGGGTGACGTAGATGTGCCCGAACGCGTCGAACAGGAGCCTTCCCCAGTCGTACGAAGGTGGCTGCACGCCGAGCCCGAGGAACGACAGCCCCGCGAGCCCCAGCAGTGCCCCGCCGATCGCCTGGGCGCACGTCATCACCAGGGGTTCGGCGATGTTCGGCACCACGTGCCGGAGCAGGATGCGGTGCCGGGGCACGCCCATCATCCGGGCCGCGAGCACGTAGTCGGAGGTGGCGACCGACCTCGCCAGGGTGTGGGTCAGCCGGGCGAAGGCGGGCGCGATCGCGACGCCGATGCCCAGGACCGCGCCGGTCGCGCCGAGTCCGGCGATCACGGCGGTGAACATCGCGAGCAGCAGCCCGGGGAAGGCGACCAGGGCGTTGACGGCCGAGGTGACCAACTGCCCGGCGCGCCTGGGCAGTACGGACGGCAGGGTGCCCAGGACGAGGCCGATGCCGGTGCCGATGGCGGTGGCCAGCAGCGCCAGCAGCAGGGTGAAGCGGGTGGCCACGAGGGTACGGGCGAGCAGGTCGCGGCCGAGCGCGTCGGTGCCAAGGGGGTGGGCGGCCGAGGCGCCCTCGCCGATCGCCGACGGGTCGAAGCGGGTGGCGGCGTCCCCCCAGACCGTCGGGGCGAGGGCGGCGAGCAGGGCGAGCAGGGTGACGAGCGCGAGTCCGGTGCGGCCGGACGCGGTACGCGGCAGGCGCGGGCGGCGCATCATGCCTCCTCGGGCGCGAGGGCGCGGTGGGTGGGGGCGGGCTCCGCCGGGGCCGATTCCGCGAGCGCGGCGTTCAGCGCGGACCTCGGGTCGAGGAAGCCGAGCAGCAGGTCGACGAGGAAGTTCACGACCAGCACGATCGCCCCGTAGACGAGGATCACGCCCTGGGCGACCGGATAGTCCTGCTGGGTGATGGCCTCGACGGTGCGCTGGCCGAGCCCCGGCCAGGCGAAGACGCTCTCCACCAGCACGCCCGAGGTGATCAGCGAGGTGAGCAGCAGCCCGCCCATGGTGAGGGTCGCGGTGAAGGTGTTCGGCAGCAGGTGGCGCAGATGGAGCCGGGCGGCCGGAAGGCGTTTGGCGCGCGCCAGGCGCATGTACTCGCTGCCCAGTTCGCGCTGGGTCTCGACGCGGGCGACCCGGGCGAGCAGTGCCGCGGGGCCGATCGCGAGGGCCAGTACGGGCAGGACGTACGAGGAGGGGCCCGCCATTCCGGCGGGCGGCAGCCAGTGCAGGCCGACCGCGAAGACCGCCACCAGGCCGATCGAGTAGAGGAATTCGGGGATCGAGTTGGCGGTTCCTGTGACGCCGGAGAACAGGCTCCGGGTGAGCGGGCGGCGCCCGTTGTCGGTGCGTACGGCGGCCCACATGCCGAGCGGGATCGCGATGCCGAACGCGAGCACCGTACCCAGCAGGGCGAGGGAGACGGAGTGGGGCAGCCGGTCGGCGATGACGTCGCCGACCGGTTCCGAGGTGAGGAAGGAGGTGCCGAGGTTTCCGCTGAACACGTGGCCCACGTAGTCCAGGAACTGCCGCGGCAGCGGGTCGTTCAGGCCGAGCGCCGCCCGCCGCCTCTCCACCACCTCCAGCGGGGCGGACGCACCGAGGGAGCCGCGGGCGGGGTCGCCGGGCAGCAGGTGGATCATCAGGAACGACACCACGAGCAGTACGGCCAGGGAGAGCGTCAGGCGCAGTACGGCGCGGAGCAGGAAGGCGAGCGGGAGCCTGCGGCGCACGGCGCTTCGCGGACTGTTGCCGGGCATGCGGATCAGGCGGATCTGGCGGACCTGACGGCTCATCCCGATCACTCGCCTTCCGTGTGCAGCCGGATGGTGGTCGGGTACACCGCTCCGGGCACCATGCGGAGGGACCCGTTCTTGGTCGCCAGCGTGGTGGTCAGGTGGACGATCGGCATGATGTCGTGGTGCTCGACTAGTGCTGCCTCGGCCTTGTTCCACAGGGCGCAGCCGGGCTCGCCGGGGGTGCCGAGTGCCCGGCCGGTGAGGGCTTCGTACCGCTGGTTCTTCAGGTGCAGGAAGTTGCCGCCGTCCGGCGGGGTGGGGCCGGAGAGCACGCCCATGAGCATCGAGGGGAGGGGGACGACGACGGGCAGGGCGCCGATGTCCCAGTCGAGGCTGCCGTTGGTGGCGTCGGCGAGACGGCCGCCGGTGACGCCGAGGAGCTTGACGTCGGCGCCGACGCGTTTCCACTCGGCGGCGGCGTACTCGGCGGTGGCCGCGCCCGTCTCGCCCCGGGCGGTGGCGAACAGCAGGGTGAGCGACAGCCTGCGCCCGTCCTTGACCCGTATGCCGCCCGCGCCCTCCTTCCAGCCGGCCGCGTCCAGGACGGCCTTGGCCCCGGCGAGGTCGTACGGCGGCAGGTAGCGGGAGAAGTCGACGCGGGGGCAGGGGCGCGGCTCCGACACCATGCCGCCCGGCGGGGCGCCGCTGCCGCCGGACGCCATCCGGCCCAGGTCCTTGACGTCGAGCGCCATGAACAGCGCCTTGCGGACGGCCGGGTCGGCGGTCGGCCTGCCCTTGCTCTGCTGGAAGATGAACTGCTCGCTGCCGGTGGGGACTTCCTCGGTACGGATGCCGGGGACGGCCTTGAGGCGGGCCCGGTCGGGGCCCTGGACGAAGGCCGCGTTGGCGGCGCCGCCGATCATGAGGTTGGTGGAGGTCTGCTCGTTGGCCACCACCCGTACGACCAGCTTCTCCGGCATGCCGGCCGAGGTGGCGCCGTCGGGGCCCCAGGCGTACTCCTTGCGCAGCCGGAAGGTGTAGCGGTCGCCGGGCTGTACCTCGGCGAGCCGGTACGGTCCTGAGCCCGACATGCCCCGGGCGAGCAGCTTGCGGTCGGTGAGGCCCTTGCCGCAGACGACGTACATCATCGCGGAGCTCTGCAGGATGAAGCTGAACGGCTGCGGTGTGGCCAGGGTGACGGTGCCCGCGGCGTCGTCGGCCCTGGCGGTGAGGCCGGCGGGGACGACGACGCCCAGGAGCATCGATTTGGTGGCGGGGGCGGTCTCGTGGGCGATGTTCGCGGCGATGGTGCTCGGGGTCAGCGGTGTCCCGTCGGAGCAGGTGATGCCCTTGCGGAGGGTGTAGGTCACGGACGTCGGCGTCACCCGCCACTTCTCGGCGAGCCCCGGTACCGTTCTGCCCTGCTCGTCGCTGGAGACGAGGGTGTCGTAGCCGATGGACAGCAGGAAGTTGGTGCCGCCCGTCAGTGCGTGCGAGGGGTCGAGTGCGCCGGGGGCGAGGGGCGTGGTGAGGGTGAAGGTGTCGCCGTCCGGGGCGAAGCCGCCGGTGGTGGCACAGCCGGTGGCCGCGAGCAGCAGGGCCAGGGCCGCTGCCACGGTGGGTCGGATGGGTTTCATGGAGGACTCCAGAAGCGGAACTTCGGGACGCGCGGAGGTGACGCGTGGGGATGCGTCGGGGGTGCGTCGGGGATGCGCAGGGGAGTGAGGCACCACCCTGTCCGCTGTCCGGCCCCCCGGTATTCGTGCCGGAGCACAAAACTCGGGGGGCTGTCCGTCCTGGCGGCCAATGGGGCCGGGATTCAGGGTGAGGGGGGTCCGCCGGTGCCGAAGAGGCGGATCTGGAGCATGACGCCGAGCCGTTCCCGCGGATCGTCCAGATCGAGACCGCTGATCTCCACGACCCTCTTGAGCCGGTACCGGAAGGTGTTCGGGTGGACGTGCATGCGCGCGGCTGCGGCCGGTACGTCCCCCAGTGCGTCGAGGTACGAGGAGAGCGTGGCGACCAAGTCGCTGCCGTGCTCGGTGTCGTACGCGAGCAAGTGCCGGTAGGGGCCGACCGGTTGGTGTTCCTGGACGGTCGCGAGGTCGCCGAGCTGGAGCAGCAGGGACTCGATGTGCAGCTCGGTGTAACCGGCGGCGGTGTTCGGCTCCTGGTGCGACGTCAGCACGCGCAGTGCCCGGTCGGCGTCGGCGCGGGAGCGGGCCACCTGGGCGAGGGTGGCGGCGGGGCGGCCGACGCCGATGCGGGCGGCGTACCGTACGCCGGTCCTGGACAGGAACTTCCTGGCCACCTGGACGGCCCGGCGCTCGCTGCCTTCGTGGTCCGCCCGGCCCTGCGGCATCGGCAGGACGGCGTACGCCACCGTGCCGACCACGGCGGCGGACGAACGCGGGTGGATGGCGCCGAGGTGGAGCGCGAGGGCGTCGCAGAAGCGTTCGCGGTCGGCGTCCGTGTGGACGGCGGTGTCGTCGGCGAGCTGGGCGGCGATGACGCAGACACCGCCCGGTTCGCCGTCGGCTATGCCGAGCCGGGCGGCGGCTCCCGGGGCGCCGGGGCCGCCTTCGAGGACGGTGGAGAGCAGGTCGGCCCGCAGCCGCCGACGGGTGTCGGCCCCGGCGCGTTCGCGCAGGAGTTGCAGGGCCACGATCTTCGCCGCGTCCGTCAGCGCGCTCGCCCGCGGGGCGTCCAGGGGGTCGGCGGCGGCGACCCAGATCGATCCGAGGATCTCGTCGCCGGACCGGACGGCGATCGCGGTCCGGCGGATGTCCCCCTCCTCCAGGTGCACGAAGACGGGTTCCCGGCTCTGGTCCAGCTGCCGGAGGATGCCGCGCTCCTGGACGATCCGGCGGATGTGCTCGGGGACCTGGCGGGCGAGGACGGTGGCGACCCGGCTGGGGTCGGCCTCCTCCTGGCGGCCGGAGTGGGCGAGGATCCTCGACGCCCTGTCCTCGATCGTGACGGGTGCGTCGAGCAGTGCGCAGATCGCGTTCGCCAGCACGAAGAGGTCGCCGGGCAGCCCGTCGTCCGGGTCGCCGAAGTCCCCTTCGGAGAGCAGGGAGCGGAGCATGGCGGCGACCTGGGCCCAGGAGGCGGCGCGGGCCAGGCCCAGTACGGCGACGCCGGTCTCGGCCACCGTCCGTCGCATGGATTCGTCGGGTTCCACCGGCTGTTTGACGATGAGGGCGGCGGCGGGGGCCGCCGCCCTCATCAGTGC
This sequence comes from Streptomyces sp. NPDC032721, assembly GCF_055579625.1. Lineage (NCBI taxonomy): Bacteria > Bacillati > Actinomycetota > Actinomycetes > Kitasatosporales > Streptomycetaceae > Streptomyces > Streptomyces sp. NPDC032721. Next base: position 94,656 of record NZ_JBVIMX010000009.1, read on the forward strand.
GCGGATCCGCTCGCCGCCCTCGACGCCGACGGCGAGCAGAAGGGTGCCGGGGGTCACCAGGAGTTCGTCCAGCGGATCGTAGATGTGCACGCCGGTGATCCCCGCCCGGAGATCACCGGGGGGTGCGGCGACGACATTGAGCACGGTGCTGCCCAGGTCGTCGACGATGCGTCGCAGCGAGGGGCACGGCCGATTCAGCATGAGGTCACGGTAGTGCGCGTATCCAGACATCACGCCTGCTCATGGGGTATGAGGGCATTCCTTGGGGGGAGTTGCCCCTCGCCGGATGATTCCATCGGGTGCGGCGCCGGTCGCTCGGGTGCCGCTCGGTCAGGTGCCGCTCGCTCAGGTACGGAGCAGGTCGACGGCTGCCCGCGCCGCCAGCCCGATGGCCGCGTCCACCTTCGGGAGCCGGTACGCCATCGACCGGGGCCGCAGGAAGACGGCGGCTGCGTAGCGGCGTCCGTCGGGGTACTCCACGACTCCGACCTCGTTGCGCACGCCCCACAGGGTGCCGGTCTTGCCGGACACCTTGATCCCGTCCTCGAACCCGGCCGAGAGCCGGTGCGGCCAGAGCTGCTGCCCCATGATCCGGCGTACTTCGGCGCAGGCGGCGGGCGGCCCGGCTGCGGGCTCGTCGCGCCAGACGGCGGTGAGGAGCGAGGTCATTTCGCGGGGCGTGCCGGAGGTCGTACGTTCCGGATCGAGCACCGAGAGCCCGGGAATGCGCGCCGGGTCCACTTCCGCCACCATCGCCTCCAGGTCGCCGTCGGGGTCGAGTCCGAGTTCCGGGATCATGCTGGTCAGCATGGACCGGCAGTCCCCGACGATGCGGGTGCGCTTGAGTCCGAGGGAGGCGAGAGCGGCGTGCACCTCGTCGAGTCCGACCTCGTGCATCACGACGTCGGTGGCCGCGTTGTCGCTCATCGTCAGCATCATGAAGACGAGGTCGCGAAGGCTCATCCCGACGTCGTCGAGGCAGCCGTCGGTGCCGATGCCGCCCTCCTTGTACTCGGCCGTGACCTTCAGCCGCCGCTGCGGGTCGAGTTCACCGGCGGCCACCCCCCGCGCGTACGCGAGCGCGACCGGCACCTTGAACACGGAGGCCAGGACCACGGGGTCGTCCGCGCCGAAGGTGATCTCGGCGTCGCCGTCGATCTCGCGGACGTGGAGGAAGCCCTCGGCGTCGGCGCCGTCGAATATCTTCCGGATCCGGGCCTGCGCGGGATCGTCGTGGTCGTCGTGGTCACCGTGGTCGCCGTGGTCGTCCTGAAGAATGCTTGTCATGGCAGCGCCCTTCAGGCCGTCTTGGGCAGGGCGCGGGCGCCAAGGTGGAGATAGGGCGAGCCGTCGGCCAGTTCGTAGAAGGTCATGGAATTCCAGGGCCCCTCGCCGAGCAGTCGGCCGATGACCCTTCCCTCGCCCAGGGCGACGAGGTCGCACTCCCTGACCGGGCTCATGCCGGCGAGGGAGCCCTTGGTCTCCATCCGCAAGTGCAGCCCGCCGGTCTCGGTCTCCGTCACGGTGACCTTGCTGCCGACGCTCTCGTACACCCCGGTGTAGCGCCCGGCGTCGACGGCGACGGGGGTGGCCGGGGGCTGCGGTGCGGCGGGGACGTCGATGCCGAGCAGCTCGCGGAAGAGTTCGGTCGCCACCTCGTGCTGCATTCCCGAGGCGTCCCCGCCGTTGATCAGGACACAGGCGACGAAGTCCAGTTCCGGTACGACCCACAGCAGTGCCGACTGGCCGATCGTGTTGCCCGCGTGCGAGACGATCCGGCGCCCCGACATGGTGTCGAGCATCCAGCCCAGGCCCCATTCGGCGGCGAACGGCAGGGGGCACGGCACGGCCACGTGCGCCTCCCGCATCACCTCGGGGTGGGCGAGCAGTCCGTCGGCGAGGTGGGCCTGCCCGAACCTGACCACGTCGGACGCCTGCGCGCAGATCAGTCCGGCGGGTCCCGCCGACCGCATCAGCCCCCACACCGGGGACGTGGACCCGTCCGCCTCGTGCCCCATGGCCGCGCTGTGGCGCAGTACGTCCTCGGGGAGCGTCGCGGTGCGGGTGAGCCCCAGCGGCTCGATGATCTGCTCGCGCAGTGCCGCGTCCCAGACCTTGCCGGTCACCTGCTCGATGATCCGGCCGAGCACCGAGAAGCCCGAGTTGCAGTACGACTGGGTGGCGCCGAGCGGATGGATCGCGGTGAGGTCGCGACACGCCTCGGTGTACTTCTCCAGGGTGTCGTCGCCCCGCCCGGTGTCGAGGAAGAGGTCGCCGTCCATGCCGGAGGTGTGCGTGAGCAGATGGCGTACGGTCATGGACTTGGTGAGCGCCTCGTCGGCCACCCGGAACTCCGGGAGCACCTCGACGACGGGCGCGTCGAGGTCCAGCCGGCCCGCCTCGACGAGCAGCATGATCTGCGTGGCCGTCCACACCTTGGTGACCGAACCGATCTGGAAGAGCGAGTCGGTACGGACCGGGGCCTGGGTGTCCCGGTTGAGCACACCGGTGGCGAACTCGTGCATCTTCCCGTCGTGGAAGAAGGCGAGCGACGCACCGGGGACTTCGTGCTTGGACGCTGAGGTGCTGAGCAGATTGGTCCAACGCGCGGATTCGACTGCTGCCGTCATGGAAACCGTCCTTGGTCGTCGGCTGAGGCCGTCGGCTGAGCGTGCGCCCAGCGTAGGCAGCGGGACGGGCGGTGGATCTGGCCGCGAGGACGAAGTGGAAGGGGGTGGATGGTGCGGAAGGACGAAGGGGCGGGGCCGGGCCGCGATCCGGCGCCCCTGAGGCGACAGACTCCGGGCCATCACCCCGAGGCCCTTACCAACAGCCTTACCAACAGGGGGAGTCAGCCACTCGTCCGACGCCCCAACGGCCCGACTCGGCTCAGCGGAAGAGGGCCGCGTTCTCCGCGGCCCACTGCCCGAACGGTCTGGCCGGGGAGCCGGTGACCCGGGACACCGTGTCGCGCACCGTCAGGAGTTCGTCGTTGGGGTCGCCGCCCGTGACGTCGAGCACCGCGTCCGCGGCCTCGTCCCCGAAGACCGCGGCCATCCGGGCGTAGGCCTCCTGACGGCTGATCCCGGCGAAGGGCACCTCCCGCCCGAGCGTGGCCGCGAGGGTCTCGACCTGCTGCCGGGGCGTCACCCGCGCCGGGCCGGTCAGGGCCTAGGTCCGGCCCCGGTGGCCCGGTTCGGTCAGTGCCACCCGGGCCACCGACGCGATGTCCGCGGGGTGGATCGTGGGCAGCCCGGTGTCCGCGTACGGGGCACGGACCGTCTGGTGGCCGCGGATCGACTCCGCCCACATCAGCGTGTTCGAGGCGAACTGCGTGGGCCGCAGGATCGTCCAGGCCATGCCGCTGTCCTTGAGCAGGCGCTCGACCGCGAGGTTCTCGGCGGCGGGGCCCAGGTGCGGATGCGTCTGGACGGTGATGGACGACACCAGCACCACGTGCTCCACACCGGCCAGCCGGGCGGCCTCGATGATGTCCGCGTCGGGGCCCAGACGCGACGGGAGGAAGAGCGAGCGCACCCCGTCCAGGGCGGACACCCACGACCCCGAGCCCGCGAAGTCTCCCTCGACGGTCTCGACCCCCTCGGGGAAGGCGGCCCCGGCGGCGTTACGGGTGAGTCCTCGCAGCGGCCCCGCACCGGCCGCGTGCAGCTCCCTGAGCAGTGCGCTTCCTATGTTTCCGGTGGCTCCGGTCACGACGATCATGGCGCGTTCTCCTGTCGTCGGGTGATCAACTCGGGAACACGCTAAGAGCTCAAGCGCGCTTCAGGTCAAGGGGAGTCCCGCCCTTCCCGCACACCCCTCCCCCAGTACCGGATTGCCGCGTTCCGCGATACCCCCACCCGTATGTTTGAATACCCCCGGGGGTAAAAATGCAGCAGCGTTCCAGGTGTTCCAGGAGGAGCCATGAAGGTCGTCATCGTCGGAGGTGTCGCGGGCGGGATGTCCGCGGCCACCCGGCTGCGCCGTCTCGACGACAGTGCGGAGATCGTCGTGCTGGAGCGCGGCGCGCACGTCAGTTACGCGAACTGCGGGCTGCCCTACTACCTCGGTGGCGTCATCGAGGAGCGCGCCCGGCTCCTCGTCCAGACGCCCGAGGCACTGCGCGCCCGGTTCGAGCTGGACGTACGGGTGCGCAGCGAGGCGGTCGCGATCGACCGTGCGGCGCGTACCGTCCGGGTGCGCGAGGTGGAGAGCGGGCGGGAGTACGACGAGCCGTACGACCGGCTCGTACTCAGTCCCGGCGCCCGGCCCTTCGTCCCCGACCTGCCCGGCGTCTCCCGCGCCCGTACGCTGCGCGACGTCGCCGACGTGGACCGGATCGCCGCCGATCTCGACGCCGGTGCCCGCAGCGCCGTGGTCGTCGGGGGCGGTTTCATCGGCGTCGAGGCCGCCGAGAACCTGCGTGAGCGCGGCCTCGCGGTGACGCTGGTCGAGCTGGCCGACCAGGTGCTGCCGCCGCTGGACCCGGAGATGGCCGCGCCGGTCGCCGCCGAGCTGCGCGCGCACGGCATACGGGTCGAACTCGGCACGCGGCTCACCGCCGTCGGGCCGGACGACGTCACCCTGGCCCACGGCCGCACCGCCCCCGCCGACCTGGTCCTCATGGCCATCGGCGTACGCCCCGACGCCCGGCTCGCCGTGGCCGCCGGGCTGGCGGTCGGCGCGCGCGGCGGCATCGCCGTCGACGAGCGGCAGCGCACCAGCGATCCCCACGTGTACGCGGTCGGCGACGCGGCCGAGAAGCCGGACGCGCTCTCCGGCGAGCCCACCCTGATCCCGCTGGCCAATCTCGCCAACCGGCACGGCCGCCTGGTCGCCGACGCCATCGCCGGGCGCCCCGTCAGGGCGCGCGAAGCGGTCGGCACCGCCGTCGTCAAGGTCTTCGGGCGCACCGCGGCCGCGACCGGGTGGAACGAGAAGCGGCTGCGTGCCGCGGGACGCCCGTACCAGGCCGTGCATCTGCACCCCGGTTCGCACGCCGGTTACTACCCCGGCGCGTCCCCGATCGCCATCAAGCTCCTCTTCGACCCGTCCGACCTGCGCATTCTCGGCGCCCAGGCGGTCGGCGCCGACGGTGCGGACGGGGTCGACAAGCGCATCGACGTGCTCGCCACCGCGATGGCGGGCGGTCTGACCGCCGCCGACCTGGCCGATCTGGAGCTGGCCTACGCCCCGCCGTACGGCTCGGCCAAGGACCCGGTGAACATGGCCGGGCTGATCGCCGAGAACCTGGCCACCGGCACCAGCACCTCCGTGCAGTGGCACGAGCTGGAGGCCCTGGTCGCCGACGGTGCCACCCTGATCGACGTACGCGGCCGGGACGAGCACGCCCGGGGTGCCATTCCCGGCGCGGTCAACATCCCGGTCGACGAACTGCGCGCACGCCTCGCCGAGGTCCCCGCCGGGGCCGGGCAGCCGTTGATCGTCCACTGCCAGGTCGGCCTGCGCGGCCACACCGCCGCCCGGCTCCTCACCCAGCTCACCGGCCGCCAGGTCGCCAACCTGGACGGCGGTTACGCGACCTGGGCCGCGACGCGGCCCGCCCTGGCCGCCTGACCGCACCCACGTACCTCCCCCCAGACACACGAAAGAAGGGCGCTTCCCTCATGAACTCCCCCCTCGCTCCCGCCCAGTTGGAGTCCCGCATCGCCGAAGGCGTCCTCGTCCTGGACGTCCGGTCCGCCGACGAGTACGCCCAGGGTCACGTCCCCGGTGCCGTCAACCTCCCCCTCGACGCCGTGCCGCACCTGCTGGACGAGCTGCGCGAGGCCTCGGAGCGGCGCGGTCTTGCCGTGGTCTGCGCCTCCGGGGTCCGCTCCAGGACCGCCTGCGAGCAGCTCGGCCGGGCCGGGATCGCGGCCGCGGGGCTGGAGGGCGGCACCGCTGCCTGGCAGGCCGCCGGTCTGCCCGTCGAGCGCGCCGAGATGCCCGCGCGGCGGAGCGTCTGGGCCATGGACCGCCAGGTCCGGTTCGCCGCGGGGACCCTGGTGCTGACCGGTCTCGCGCTGGGCGTACGCGCGCCCCGGGCCCGGCTGCTGTCCGCCGGTATCGCCGCCGGACTCGTCTACTCGGGCGTCAGCAACACCTGCGGAATGGCCGCCGTACTGAGCAGGCTGCCGTTCAACCGTCCTCGCCCGGAGAACCTGGACGCGGCCCGGTCGGCCCTGCGCGGCTGACGTACCGCACACTGGAATGTCCGACGACGACGAGAAACAGGAGCCGCCGTCATGGCCGCCCAGAACAACGAAGAGACGATGGCCGCCGTCCTGAACCGGCTGCGGCGCGCCCAGGGCCAGCTCACCGGGGTCATCGCGATGATCGAGGCGGGCCGGGACTGCAAGGACGTGGTGACCCAGCTCGCGGCGGTTTCCCGGGCGCTCGACCGGGCCGGATTCAAGATCATCGCCAGTGGGATGCGCGAGTGCCTCGCGGCGACCGACGGCGAACGCCCGCCGCTGACCGAGGCGGAGCTGGAGAAGCTCTTCCTCAGCCTGGCCTGACGCCACGGCTCCCGGTACTGGCGGAGGAATCCCTTCGGGTTCAGGTCGCTTCGGTCGGCAGCGCCTCGTACGTCGCCGCCGACGCGCTGGCCTCCAGGAGGGCGACCGCCGAGTCGGCGAGCCCGGCCGCGAGCAGCTCCCGGCACGGCACTCCGGCGGGGGTCTCGCCGTGCCGCTGGAGCAGGTACTCGTGCCGGGCGAGCGTGTGCAGCAGCAGCCCGATGAGGAAATCCCAGCGCTGGGCGCGCACTTGGGGCGGCAGTGCGCCCATGCACCCGTCGATCCGGGTGCGCAGCTCATGGATGCCCCGGGTCCACTCCTGGGCGGTGAGGTCAAAGGGGGCGATCTCGTGCACGTACAGGGCGTTGGCCACGAAGCGCAGGAACCAGCCGGGCTCCTCGTGCGTGCCGAGCCGGCCCGTCATCGAGTACACCAGGATCTCCACCAGGGCGCGCAGGTCGTGGCCGCGCCCCTGTGCGTCGAGGGCGGCGATGCGGCGCAGCTGGTCCTCGCTCGCCGGGGCGAGGCGGTGGGCGTAGACGGCGTCGACGAGGGTGCGTTTGTCGCCGAAGTGGTAGGCCACGGCGGAGGTGTTGCGCTGCCCGGCCGCCGCGGCGATCTCACGGAAGGACACCGCGTGCAGGCCCCGCTCGGCGAACAGCCGCTCGGCCACTTCGACGAGCCGCACCCGGGTGTCCTTCCGGGCCTGCCGGGTCCTCACAACTCCTCCTGTACGCAAGCGCGTTGGGGCTCCACCGACCTCCCCATACTGTGCCCTTGCGCCGACTAACGCAACTGCGTTAGAACGGGTGCGGCAGCGCACCAAACAAACGCTTGGCCGTCTCGGTACCGCAGTGCCGCCCCCGCCCACAGCCGGCCGCCCCCTGCCCCTCCTCCATCTGCGACGAAAGGGCACTCCCATGCACACCCGCCCCACCCCCCGCCCCACCCCCCGCAAGCGGCCCAACATCCTCCTCGTCGTCTCCGACCAGGAGCGCCAGCGCGGCTGGCTGCCGCCGCAGGTCCGGCTGCCCTGGCGCGAGCGCCTGCTCGCCGAGGGCCTGGAGTTCACCAACTACTGGACGCACTCGTCCCCCTGCTCGCCGTCCCGCGCGACGATGATGACCGGGCAGTACGTCACCCAGCACCAGGTCGCCGAGAACGTGATCTTCCCCTGGCAGCCGGAACTCCCCACCACCACCCCGACCATCGGCAGCGCCCTGCGCAAGGCCGGTTACCGCACCTCGTACATCGGCAAGTGGCACCTGTCCCGCTCCGCGCACCCCGACATGGAGGCGTACGGCTACGGCGACTGGGACGGCAACGACCACCACTTCATGGGGATGGCGGGCACCGGGGTGCACTTCGACCCGGTGATCGCCGCGAACGCCGCCAACTGGCTCCGCCGGGCGGCCGGTTCACCATCCCTCCGGCCCTGGTTCCTCACCGTCGCGCTCGTCAATCCGCACGATGTGATGTGGTACCCGATCGACCAGCCGGAGTACCAGCGGGCCCACCCGAAGATGCTGGAGTTCATCCGCGGCTTCCTGGACGCGGACGACTGGGGGCGCGGCCGGGCGATCCCGCCGTACACCGAACCGTACGACGAGATCTTCGACGAGCTGCCGGCGAACTTCGACGACGACCTGCACACCAAGCCGGACACCCAGCGCCAGTGGCGGTACGACCAGCAGAACAGTCTGTGGGGGCGCATCGAGCCCGACGACAGGAAGTCCTGGCTCCGCCAGCTCGACTACTACGTCAAGCTGCACCAACTCGCCGACGAGAGCCTCGGCAGGGTCCTCGGCGCACTGGAGGAGTCCGGCGGCTGGGACGACACCGTCGTCGTCTTCACCTCCGACCACGGCGACATGTGCGGCTCGCACGGGCTGCGCTCGAAGGGCCCCTTCGTCTACGACGAGATCATGCGCGTCCCCTGCTACGTCAAGGCACCGGGTCTCACCCGCCCCGGCAGCACCACGGACTCCCTCGCCTCGCACGTGGACCTGGCGCACACGATCTGCGCACTGGCCGGGGCGGCACCCGAGCCGGCCTTCCGGGGCAAGGACCTCTCCCCGGTCCTGGCCGACCCGGCGGCGAAGGTCCGCGACTACGTCCTCTTCGCCCACGACTCGGTGCACACCCGCCGGATCCAGCAGACCCGTTACGCGGTACGGGGCATGTTCGACGGCCGCTTCAAGTACGCCCGCTACTTCGGCGTGGGCGGCGGCCTCCCCGCCGACCGCGCGGAGGTCCCCGAGCCCTCCCGGATGCTCTACGGCCCGGACGCCGCCTTCGACGACTGCGACCACGAGCTGTACGACCTCCAGGAGGACCCGCACGAACTCACCAACCTGGCGATGGACCGCTCCCGCCGCACGGAGGTCCGGGACCGCTTCGCAAGAATGAAGGCGGTGGAACGGACGGACCTGACCCCGGTGTCCCGTTACGCGTAGCTACGCGTAGCGGTACTTCAGCGACTCCGCCTCCGCCTTCTCGATGTCGGCGATCGTCAGGTCCGGCATGCGCAGCTGGGCCAGCGTCACCTCGGCCGAGGACGGCTGGGCGTCCGCCGCGAGCCACTGCTCCGGCTTCCAGGCGGCGCTGCGCAGAAGCGACTTGGGGCAGTGCGGGTAGACCTCCTCGATGCCCACTACCAGTGCGCTGGCCGGGGGCTTGCCCACGGCGGTCAGCTGGGACAGCAGGTCCGGGCGGGTGGAGACGCAGGCCCGGCCGTTCAGGCGCAGAGTGGTGGTCCGCCCGGGTATGACGAACAGCAGTCCGGCCCGGCCGGTGGCGATGACGTTCTGCAGGGTGTCCAGGCGCTTGTTGCCGGTCGCGTCCGGTATCGCCACCGTCCGTGAGTCCAGCACGGCGACGAATCCGGCGGGGCCGCCGCGCGGGGAGACGTCGCAGTTGCCCTCGGCGTCCGCGCTGGCGACGAAGACCAGTGAGGAGCATCCGATCAACTGCCGCGTCTGGTCGGTGAGTTCGGTCATCTGCTTGCGCACGGCGGCCGCGCCGGGGAGTTCGTAGGTCCGGCGCAGCGCCTCCTGGTCGGACACGGCGTCGAGGCGGAGCGAGTCGAAGGCACTGGTGGCAAGGGGTGTCGTCATGCCTGCGACCCTAACCGGCCGCTCCGCGGCCGATGTTGGCCGGTGGACCTGCACCCCGTCGGGCCGGTTACGCGTCGGGGTGCGCCGGCAGGGCGAGCCATTGCTCCCAGGAGGTCTCGCGGCCGAGGAAGCGCGGCTGCTCGAACGGCCAGTCCGCGGCGATCCACTCCGGCACCAGCGTGTCAAGCGCCTGCTCGACGTCGCTGCCCACCAGCTCGTCCACCACCCACCAGGAGATCTCGCCGTCCGCGCCCGCCTTCTCCGGCGGGTCGATGTAGACGCAGCCGAGCAGGGCCGTCTCCGCCGTGGCGAACAGTGCGTAGTTGAAGGACTGGTGGGCGTCGATCTCCTTCTCGTGCCGCAGCAGTTCGGCCTCGTTGGCCTCGTAGGTCATGGTGGCCGATGGCCAGTCCCAGGCGGGGCCGAAGACCGTGTACAGCCGGTCGCGCGAGCCCATCACGGCCGGGTAGTCGAGGTGGGCGTCCGTCTGCCGGATCGGACGCAGGTGATGGGTGCCGCCCGGCAGCGGTATCAGGACGGGATGGACGAAGTCTTCGGGAAGCCAGCTCATGGTGCCCGACCGTAACAGTGCGCGGGCGCCGGCTCCCCCGGGTTTTACGGTCGTCGCCCCAGGTGGGCGGCCCCCGGCCGAACTCCTGGTGACGCAGCCCCCTCTAGTGGCGGCGGCCGGTGAGCCGGAAGGTGCTCAGGACCGCCTTGTGGTCGGTCGGCCAGGTCCAGTTCGGTTCCCAGAACCTGTCGCGGCCGGTCTCCTCGGTGCGGACGTTGCGCACGATGGACGACGAGGGGCCGACGATCGTGCTGTCCAGCAGCCGCAGGCGGCGGTCCGGGTGGTAGAAGACGAAGTCGATGCGGTCGCGTTCGTCGGCCTTCGGGGCCCAGGTGAGTTCCTCCGTCTTGGCGCCCGGGTTGTCGCTGGGCCAGGTGAAGCCGGGGGTGCGGACCGGGTCGGGGTGGATCTCACGGTAGCTGTCGCGGAACCCGGCGGCCTCGATGGACTTCGTCGTCGACCACGGGATCACGGTGCCGTTGTGGTCGAAGAGGTGGCGCGTCCTGCGGGTCCAGTCGAGGTGCGAGGGCTCGTTGAAGTCCCCGGCCAGCAGGGTGAGCCGGCCCTTGCGGCGCTCCTTCGCGGCGTCGGCCAGCACCGTCTTCGTCACGGCGGTACGGCCCGACGCCTCGTTGAGCCGCATGATCAGGCCGGTGTCGGTGATCGGCCCGGTGGGTATCTCGCCCCAGCCGTACTCGGAGGTCTCCAGCGGTGCGGGCGTACCGCCGCCGTAACCGCGCGGGAGGTAGTTCACGTAGTAGCGGTATTCGAGGTGCCCCGAGTAAGCGGCCACCTCCGTGCCGCCCACCGAGACGACCGCCTTCGACCAGGACGGGAAGGACTGGTGCTCGATGACCGGGTACCGCGATATCACCGCGGGGTCGGTGGGGTTGGCGTTGTCGTAGTACGTCACGCCCCGGTCCGCGAGGTCGGAGAGCAGGGCGGCGACCCGTTCCGGGTTCGACTCGCTGAGCATGACGATGTCGGGGCGGACTGCGGCGACGGTGTCCGCGATGCCGGCACGGCCCCCGGGCACGCGGCTGCCGCCGAGCCAGATGTTGAACTGGAGGACCTTCAGGGTGGAGTGCGGGCGGGCCTCGGCCGTTCCCGTACCGACCACCCCCGCGCCCACGGTGGCTCCCAGCAGACCGAGTACCTCACGACGTCTCACCACGTACGACCTCCACGGTTCACACCACTCACGCCACGACCGGCGCCGGACGACGCCCGGCACACGCAGGGTGCAGTCTTGAGGGGCTCGGCGTACAGAGCATGAACAGCGGGCGTCCTGCACTCATGGCCGTGGTGGCCGGGGCGAGCGGTGCCGCGGTTGCCAGCGCAGGCGTCTGGCGGCGGTCCTGAGCTGCTGGGCGTCGGTGCGGTAGCCGGTCCTGGCGAGGTGGCGGGCCAGGAAGCGCCAGTGGTCGAGGAGTTCGGGTGACCGGCGGGCGCGGTGGTCGGCGGGCAGCAGCGTCAGGAGCTGGAGGGATTCGAGGGCGAGCAGCCGGGCCGTGGGGTCGTTGCCGAGCGCGGCGTGGCACTTGGCGAGCCTGGCCACGGTGTGGAGGTGGACCTCGCGGTCGTCCGGGGTGGGGGTGGCGGTGGCGGTGAGGGCGCGGTGGATCTCCAGGGCTTCGGTGAGGGAGGCGAGGGCCTCCTCGTCGCGGCCGGTGGCGGTCAGGCGGGCGGCCGTGTTGTTGAGGCAGCGGGCGAGCTCCGCGCGGTGGTGCTCGGTGGGGGCGAGGCCGCGGAAGAGTGTCACCGCTTCCCTGGACGGCGGGAGCGCCTCCTCGTGTCTGCCCAGGTCGGCGAGCCGGGTGCTGAGGCTGTCGAGGGCGTCGGCCAGGCGCGGGAGGCCGAGGTCCGGCTCCTCCGCGGCGATGTCGCGGAAGAAGCCTATGGATTCGTCGGCGGCGCGCAGTGCCTCCTCGTGGAGTCCGTACCAGGACGTCACGAGGCCCAGGTTGTGCAGGCACACCGCCAGGGCCAGCCGGGTCTCCCGGCCGTCGTCGGCGACGAGTTCGCGGCGGGCGAGATACATCGCCTCGCGGCCGAGGCCGATGGCACGGTCGTGGTCGCCGGACTTGGCGAGGAAGAGGCTGAGTTGGGTGTCGTGCTCGATCCTGCGGAGCTCGGGCCTGGACATCGTGTCCTTCGAGGGTCAGTACGTGGCTGAAGTCTGCGCGTTCGCAGTGTGGACGCCAATTCGCCGCGCGTGCAAGAGAGTTGATGAAGGGCGCCACTGCCGGCCCTCTGCCATCGGTCCGTCCTCGGTTCGTCCCCGTTCCGCCCTCGGTCCGTTGTCAGTCCGTTGTCAGTCGGCTGAAGTAGCCTTCCCCCGCTACCGCACACCATCTGGAAGGACCGAGAGAGTTGACTGCGCTGTCCCCGTTCCCCCTGCCTTTTGCTGCTTTCCGCACCACCACGTTCGCGCGGCCCCGGACCCTGCGGGAGCTGGAGATGATGCAGTGCAGCGCCCTCATACGGTCGAAGCCGGAGTGGTTCGCCAAGATGAACGACGCGGCGATCGTCGCCAGGTGGACCAGGGAAATGGCCGACCAGGGCCTGACCGAGGCGCAGGTTCGCCACGTACTGGCCGAACTCGCCCACTACGCCGGGCTGCGGGACCAGGAGCGCGGCATCGAGGTGGCCGCGGTGGACGGGGTGTGGCAGTCGGACACCCTGATCGAGGACGGGCTCAGGTCCCGGCTGCGCGAGGCGGTCCGGGTGCTGGAGGAGGTCCCGGAGGCGGAGAAGGACTGGCATCCGGGTTCGGACGGCCAGGTGCTGGATCTGGTGCACCCTTCGCTCTTCTGCAACGTACGAGAGGTGAGCGGCGGCCCCGAACGGGCCTGGCAGCGCCCGGAGAAGGGCGGGCGGTATACGCAGTACGAGTTCTCGGACAAGTTCCAGTGGCTGCCCACGGACGTCGAGGTGGGCGAGGACGGCGAAGCCGTCTTCATGTCGTACGTCAACAACGTCCACCCCGTTGAGCACCGCGAGCTCGCCGCCGTCCTGCCGGAACTGTTCGGCCGCATGCGCCCGCTCTTCGAGAACGTGCTCACCGACCTGCGCAATCCCCGGCCGCTGCGCATCAAGCCCGACCCCTACTCCTGGTACGACGGCACCGAGCCGGTCGAACCCGACGGCGACGAGGACGACGAGGGCTTCGAAGAGGCCTACCGGGAGTACGAGATCGCCCAGGACCACTGGTGGCGGGAGCGCCGTCCGGCCGTTCCCGACGCCCCGGAGTTCAGCCCGCCCGTGCTGCCCGACGGCGCGCGGGTCGATCTGCGCGGTCGCCGCCTCCAGGTCATCGCGAAGCTGGCCACCATTCATCTCACGCCGGAGAAGCCCGAGTACGCGGGCGGTTCCTGGCACGTCGAGGGGATGCTGAACGAGCGGATCGTCTCGACCGGCATCTACTACTGGGACAACGAGAACATCACCGAGAGCCGGCTGAGCTTCCGGGCGGCCCTCGACGACCCGGAGTACGAGCAGAACGACAACGCCGGAATGAGCGAGGTCTACGGCCTGGACAACGAGGACCCGCTGAACCAGGAACTCGGCTCGGCACCGACCCCGGCGGGCCGCTGCCTGGCGTTCCCGAACGTCCTGCAGCACCGCGTCGGACCGTTCCGCCTCGCGGACCCGACCCGGCCGGGGCACCGCAAGATCCTGGCGTTCTTCCTGATCGACCCTTCGCAGACCATCGTCTCGACATCCGACGTGCCGCCGCAGCAGCCCTGGGCCGAGACGTCCACGATGACGCTGGAACAGGCCAAGGACTTCCGCGAACAGCTCATGCAGGAACGCAAGTTCTTCGTCGCCGAGCACAACGAGCAGATCTACGAGCGGGAGTTCTCCCTCTGCGAGCACTGAGTGCGCGCTGATGCCGCGCTGAGTCCGCCCTGCTGCCTCAGTACTGGAGCAGCCCGGTGACCGGGACGGGAGCGACGTGCCCGGTCGCCGGTGTGGTCCGTGCCAGGGCGAGGCCGACGTCGACCAGCGAGGACCGGCGGAGCCCTGCGACCTCCGGGATCGGGGTCCAGACCGACTCGACGGTTTCGCCGTTCGGCTCGGGCCTGAGCCGGCCGCCGGTGATGCGGACCCGGTAGAAGACGCCGACGTTCTGGTGCTCGATCCCCGCATGCGCGACGGCTGCGGGGATCACTCGCGAGTCCACGCCCAGCAGGCGTTCCACCACCGCGTCGCAGCCGGTCTCCTCGGCGACCTCGCGGATCACCGCGTCGAACGGATCCTCCGACTGCTCGACGCGGCCGCCCGGGAGGGTCCAGTTCCCCGACGCGTGACGGGCGAGCAGGACGCGCCCGTCCTCGATGCACACGGCGTACGCCGCCAGCCGGAAACTGCCGGCCGCCACGCCCCCGGCATACCCGCCCGCCTCGACTGTCTCCTGGCTCACCAGACCACCGTCCATCGCTTCATGGGGCATGGCCTCACCTTAGGTCACCAGTTGGATCACCGCCGTGGCATCCACTTCTTCTTGAAGAGGGCGTCGATGACCAGTGATTCACGCCCCTGGGCTCCGGCGGGGACATTCTCGTGCTGGTCGATGACCCAGCCGTACTCGTTGATCATGCGCACCACATGGCGCCTGGTCGAGGTGGATTTGCCCGGCCAGGTGGAGGTGTAGGTGACGACGGCCCCGTAACCCGCCGGATGGCTGCCGTCGGCGGTGGCCGGGACGACGAGGACGCTGGAGACGACGACGGGGCCGGTATCAGGGAGGGCGGGCGCGTCGGGGTCGGCGCGGGGGTACGCGTCGGGCAGTGGGAGAGGCTGGGTCGAGCGGGCGCGGGGCAAGGCGGGCCGTTTGTTCAGGCAGTCCCCGAGGGGACCCCGTTGCATCCGCTCCGAGGCCAGCACGCAGGCCAGGGTCAGGTCCCCCGCGTTCACGGCCTCCTGATAGACACGGGCGCCTTCGCGAGCGCTGGCTTTGTCGAACATGGGGCCCACCGGAGCTGGACGCGGCGTGGTGCAGCCCGCCGCCAGGAACGCGGTGACGACGACAAGGAGAACGGCGGCTCGGCGGCCGGTCCTGCCTTCGTGTGCCGATGGGTCGGCGGATTTCTGCGGTGCCGTCATGGGCTCCCCTGAGGTTGGTCGGTCGGTCTCGTCGCTCGCCACAACGAGCCAGGAGCACACCGGGGTGCGACCGCAGGGCTGTCTTCCGCAGGTCTGTCCACCGTCGAGGAGATCGCTCAACTCCCGACGCGCGCGCCGCACTTCGCTCAGCGACTGGTGGTGGCCACCGATGCTGATGTGGCACGGTCGTGTGATGAGTTCCGTGCGCTGTGACCTGCTGCGCGGGCAGTTCGAACACGCGGTGCTGGACCGTGCGTCGGACGGCTGCGGGAAGGTGGGTGCCCGACCGGGCGGAGACGGAGCCCGATGCCGTCGCTCTCGTGGAAGAGCCGGCGCACCGTCCGGTGCTGTCTGGGACACGTCCCGGACAGCGATTCCCTTGAAGCAGCGCCTCAGTCGCCCAACGCTGGCGCCGAAGCCCTCTTAGGGGGACCAAGGACCTCGGGAGCATCCGATGCGCCAACGCAGAAGTGCCTTGTTTCTCGGACTCGCGGCGAGCGCCGCATCCGTCGCCCTCCTCACGGCGACCCCCGCCGTGGCCGACGCCTTCTACCTCAACAGCGGCAAGTCCGCACAGGGTGGGTACAACCGCGGCTACGCCGCTGTCGGGGGTTCCACCGCCGTCATGGAGGCGTGCGACTCGGGACCGGGCGACAGTCGCCGCGCGGTCACCATAGTCTCGACCAACGCCGGCGGTTACTTCGAGGTCCAGGACGCCAACGGCAGCAACAACGGCTGCGCGAGCGACTTCTTCGCGGAACAGGACCTCATCTACAGCGGTCTCGGCTACGTCATGTTCTCGTGCATCCAGAACGGGTCCAGCGGCACGCCGTACAACTGCACGTCGAGAAGGGGAGTCGTCGACTGACGACGACCCCGGGCGGCGGCCCTGCTCCTGCTTACGCTCCCGCGACCGTTTTGGGGGCGTCGAGCCAGCGGGCCGCCGCGTCGTAGGTGTCCGTGGGGCTGGTGTTGAACGCGATCGATGCCCCGGGGGGCGTGCTGCCGGACCAGGTTGATCACGGTCTCGAACAGTTCCAGCAGCTCGGCGGGCTTCCGTACGCCGCCGATCACCACGCACTCCCAAGTCCCTGCCTGCAGAGCGGCCGTGACGAGCGCCGGATTGTCGTCGCGGCCCCGGGTCCCAGGGGCCGGGGACCTTGAAGGGGTCGACTCCGATGAGCAGGACCCGGGGTTCCGATGCGGTTGCGTCCATGCCAGGACCCCACGCCGGGACCCGCTAGGCGGTCCGCTTCCTGAAGAGCGCTCCGGTCAGCAGCGTTCCGGCTGCCAGGATCCCGCCGCACCAGGCGAGCGCCACCCATGGCGTGCCGCCCGCGGGTTGGGCGAGGAGCAGTGCGCGGAGGGATTCGATCACCGGTGTCACCGGCTGGTGTTCGGCGAATCCGTGCAGCCACGCGGGCATCGTCTCGACCGGTACGAAGGCGCTCGACGGGTAGGGCAGGAACATCATGAAGAAGGTGTAGCCGTTGGCCGCCTCGGGGGTACGGGCGAGGAGGCCGGCGGCTGCCGAGACCCAGGAGACGGCGACGATCCAGGCGGTGAGGAGCCCCAGCGCGGCGGCCCATCCGGCGGGTCCTGCGGAGGGGCGGAACCCGATCGCCAGTGCCACCGCGAGGACGACCGCCGTGGCCAGCAGGTTGCGCGCGACCGAGGCGGCGACGTGGCCGGCCAGCAGGGGGAGGCCGCCGATGTCCAGGGCGCGGAAGCGGTCGACGATGCCGCTCTTCATGTCCTCGGAGACGGACACCGCGGTGGAGGCCGCGCCGAACCCGGAGCACAGGAGCAGTACGCCCGGGACGACGTAAGTGACGTACTGCGTACCGGTGTTGATGGCTCCGCCGAAGAAGACCACGAAGGTCAGCATCAGCATCAGGGGCAGCACGATCGAGGTGATGAGCGCGTCGATGTTGCGCCGGGAGATGCGGACCGAGCGTGCGGAGAGGACGGCGGTACGGGTCAGGGCGTCAGACACGGGTGGCCTCCGTCGGCTTGGCAGGGGTGGGGGCCGAGGCCGTCGTCAGGGCCAGGAAGACGTCGTCGAGGGTGGCGGTGTGCAGGGCGAGGGAGGCGATGTCGGTGCCGTCCGGGTCGAGGGCGTCGAGGAGCCGGCGGACGTCGGCGGCGGTGCCGTCGGTGGGGATGCCGAGGAGGCGGGCGGCCGGGTCGTGGTGGGTGGTGACGCCGAGGGCGGCGAGGCGGTCGTAGGCGGCGGGGGTGGTGAGGGTGAGGTCCAGCCGGTGGCCGCTGACGTGGGACTTGAGCTCGGCGGCGGTGCCCTCCGCGACGATGCGGCCGTGGTCGATGAGGGCGATCCGGTCGGCGAGGCGGTCGGCCTCCTCCAGGTACTGGGTGGTGAGGAAGACGGTGGTGCCGCGTCCGCTCAACTCCCGCACCATTTCCCAGAGTTCGGTCCTGCTGCGCGGGTCGAGGCCGGTGGTCGGCTCGTCGAGGAAGAGCACCGAGGGGTCGGTGACCAGTGAGGCGGCCAGGTCGAGTCGGCGGCGCATGCCGCCCGAGTAGGTGCGGGCGAGGCGGTCGGCGGCGTCGGCGAGGGAGAAGCGGGCCAGGAGTTCGTCGGCCCTGGCGCCGGCCGTGGACCGGTCGAGCCCGGCCAGGCGGCCGGTCATCCGGAGGTTCTCGCGCCCGGTCTGTGCCTCGTCGAGGGCCGCGAACTGCCCGGTCAGGCTGAGTGCCCGGCGGGCCGCGCGGCGCCCTGCGCGGGTGGCGACGTCGTGCCCGGCGACGCGGGCGGTGCCGGAGTCGGCGGTGGTGAGGGTGGCGAGGATGCGGACGGCGGTGGTCTTGCCCGCGCCGTTCGGCCCGAGCAGGGCGAAGACCTGGCCCGCCGGTACCGCGAGGTCGACCCCGCGCAGGACGGCGGTCCTCCCGTACGACTTGACGAGGGCGGTGGCTAGGACGGCGGTGTCCATCGGTGGCTTCCCTCCAGGACTCTATTGCGTAAGGCATACGCTGTATTGCGTAAGGGTTACGCATATCTAGGATGGGAGTCAAGCCCGAGAAGAGGAGCCGTACCGGTGAACGAAGGACCCACGGGACTGCCCGTGAGCCTGGAGACCCTGTGGGGCCTGCGGGAACGCCCGGCGAAGGGCCCGCGCCCCACGCTGTCGCTCGACCGCGTCGTGGAGGCGGCCGTCGCCCTCGCCGCCGCCGAGGGCGTCACCGCGGTCTCGATGGGGCGGATCGCCAAGCAGCTGGGCTCCTCCCCCATGTCCCTGTACCGGTACGTCGCGGCCAAGGACGAGCTGTACCCGCTGATGGTGGAGGCGGTGACACCGGAGCCGCCGCCCTTCGAGGACGGGATCAACTGGCGGGAGGGGATGACCCGTTGGGCCACTCTGATCCGCGGGGTCTACCACGCGAACCTGTGGGTGCTGCGCGTCCCGGTCTCCGGTCCGCCCGCCACGCCCCGCAAGGTTCAGTGGATGGAGCGGGGCCTCGCCACGCTGGCCGGGACCGGGCTGAGCGAGGGCGAGAAGGCGTCGGTGCTGATGCTCGTCGACGGCTTTGTACGGAACGAGACGATGCTGATCGCCGACCTGACGGAGACCTACCGCGCCTCCGGGGTGACGGTCGAGGAGTCCCTCGCCCGCTACAGCGAGCTCCTGCGCACGGTCACCGACCCGGAGCGCTTCCCGGCCGTGAGCCGGCTGCTCGCCTCGCGCGAGATGGAGGAACCGGACGAGCCGGACTACGAGTTCGAGTTCGGCCTTCAGCGGATCCTGGACGGCATCGAGGTGCTGGTGGAGCGGCGCTCCGGCGGCTGAGCCAGGAGCGCGCTGCCGAAGGCCGCCGCCGAGGGGTGCGGGTTGGTGCGGGGACGGGCGTACGTGAGGACTGCGGGCGGGGCGCCCGAGAGCGGCAGGTACAGGACGTCGGGGTCCGGATGCTGTGCGGCCACCGACGCCGGGAGGACGCCCACCCCGCGCCGGGCGGCGACGGCGTGCAGGTACTCCTCGATGTTGGCGGCCTCGGCACCGATCTCGGGGGTGGCGTCGGACGGCCAGTCCCCCGGTGTGAGCGAGCAGCTGACGGTGTTGACGACGAGGCAGCGGCGTCCGAGGTCGCGCCAGCTGACGCGTTCGCGGCCGGCCAGCGTGGAGCGCCGGGAGATCGCCGCGACGCGCGGCTCCCGCAGGATCTCAGTGGTGACCAGGCGCGGGTCGCCGGGCGTCCCCCAGAGCAGGGCCGCGTCGACGGAGCCGTCGCGCAGTCCTGCGGTGCGGTCGTCCTTGCGCACGATCTGTACGAGGACGTGGTGGCGCTCCTCCAGTACGGCCTGCGCCCGGCGGCCGCGCTGGAGGGGGAAGCCCCAGGCGTAGCCGAGCCGCAGCGAGGGCTGCGGCTCGGCGGGCCGGAGCGCGGTTTCCAGCTGGGGAAGCAGGACCTGGAGATCGGCCCGCAGCCGGTGCCCCTCGGCGGTGAGCCGGGGGTGGCGGGTGCTGCGGTCCAACAGGGTCTGGCCGACCTGCCCTTCGAGCCGCTGGATGTGCCGGCTGAGGGTGGGCTGGGAGATTCCGAGGCGGTCGGCGGCCCAGGTGAAGTGCTCCTCCTCGGCCAGCGCGAGGAAGCATCTCAGGTGCTGCAAACCGATGTCCATGGTCCCGATGCTAGTCAGCTACGACTGTTTGCCCAGCTCAGGGGGTTGCAGTGGCACGTTCTCCGCGCCGGACGGCCCCTCGTACCACCGTCAGGTGCAGGAGCAGGGCGAGGGCGGTGAGTCCGGCCGTCCCGTACGGCAGGGCGGCGGGTGCGGTGCCCAGGCTCAGGGCGAGGCCGCCGAGCGCGGAGCCGATCGCGCTGCCGAGGTAGACGGCGGAGCTGTTCAGCGAGACGGCGACCGTGGCCTGCCGGGGCTGGGCCGCGATGAGCTGGTGCTGCTGCGGCACCTGAACCGCCCACCCGGCCGCGCCCCAGACGACGAGCGGGACGATCGCCCAGACCGCGCCGGCCCTGGCGGCGACGGGCAGCACGCTCTGACTGACCACCACGAGGGCCAGGATGACGGTGACCGCGGCGAAGGGGCGGCGGGTCCGGTCGACGAGCCGGCCGATGAGGAGACTGCCGACGATGCCGCCCGCACCCCAGGCCCACATCGCCCGGACGGTGCCGTCGGTGCCGTCGGTGTGGGCGGCGTCGGCGAGGAACTCGGCGAGATAGGTGTACAGGCCGAGGCTCGCGATGCCGCCGAGCAGGGAGACGGTGACGATGCCCGCGACCCGGCCACCGGCGAGAGCACGGACCCGTTCGCCCAGCGGGGGCGGCGGGCTCACCTCGATCCTCGGCAGTCGTACGACGCCGATCAGCGCGACCACGCCCAGCCCGGTGATCAGCCACAGGGTGCCGCGCCAGCCCACGTGCGAAGCCAGCAGCAGGCCGCCGGGCACGCCGATGACAGTGCCGATGCTCAGTCCGCCCATCACGGTGGCCAGCGCGCGGCCCCGGCGTTCGGGGGTGGTGAGCCCGGCCGCGGTGGCGGCGGCCATGGGCGAGTACACGCCCGCGCCGACGCCCGCCACCGCGCGGGCGATCAGGAGGACGGCGAGGGAGGGGGCGAGGGCGGTGAGCGCGTTGCCCACGGTGAAGACCACGAGCGCGACGGCGAGCAGCACCTTGGCGGGCCGCCTGGCCAGGAGGGTGGCGAAGAGGGGGCCGCCGAGCGCGTAGCAGAGGGTGAAGACGGTGACCATCTGGCCCGCGGACGACGCGGAGACGTGCAGGTCGTCCGAGACCCGGGGCAGCAGACCCGCCATCACGTAGGCGTCCACGCCCAGCGCGAAGGTGCCCAGCGCCAGCAGCGGGACGAGGGCGGCGCGGCCCTCCTTCTTCCGCGGGGGCGGGTTCTCCTGCGGGGGCGGGTTCTTCTGCGGGGGCGGGTTCTTCTGCGGGGGCGGGTTCTTCTGCGGGGGCGAGGTCGCTGTGGTCGGTGTCGTGCTCATCCGGGGCGCTCCAAGTCCGGTTGCAAAGTGGCAGGCCGCGACGATCTCAGCGGGCGCCGCTGCCGCAAAACCGGTCTGCTGCATCTCTGATGCGTCCTGTGCATGCCCGCAGGTCAACGCTGTGCGCGACGGCCGTTGAGAGGCCGCTCACACCGCCGAATCGGCACGGGGCGAGGGTCCGCCCCTGACGAGGGCGTGAGCCGGTCCCGGGACCGTACGCGGTTGCCGGCTCACCGGGCTCATCGCGCGCCTTGCTGCAGGGTCCGCGACGGGGCCCGGTGGTAGCGCTGCTGGTAGAGGGTGGCGAAGCGGCCGGGGTGGGCGAAGCCCCAGCGGGCGGCGACCTCGCTGACGGTCACCGGCGGCTCGGAGTGCAGGAGTTCCTCGTGCACGGCGGTGAGCCGCAGCTGGCGCAGATAGCCGAGCGGGGTGGTGCCCCGGTGCTGCCGGAAGGCGTTCTGCAGTGCGCGCGGGCCGACGCCCGCGATCCGGGCGAGCTCGGCGAGCGTGAACGGGTGCGCGGGGTCGGCCTCCATGGCGGTGATCGCCCGGAGCAGCGTACGGGGGCTGAGCCGGGAGGTCGGTGCGTGGAGTTCCTCGCTGTACTGGTGGTGGCCGCCGTACAGGAGGGCGGTGGCGACGCTCTCCCAGAGGCGGTCGGCGACCGGGCCGGGGTCCAGGAGGCCGGTGGGGTCGGTGACTTCGTCCTCCAACAGCCGCATCAGCCGCGCGGGCACGAGGCCGCGGCCGGTCCCGGAGGTGGTGCGGTTGTCGCTGCGCAGCGGTTTGACCGGGCGTTCCAGGTGGTCGGCGAGGAGGCCCTCCAGGAAGGCGGGGTCGATGCCGAGCACGCAGAACTGGGCCGGTGGCACGTGGACGATGCGGGTGTGGGCCGTGGGGTCGAGGAGGATCGGGCTGTCGTGGTCGGGCGAGAGCACGATGTCCTGTCCGCACTGGCGCATGGCGAGGCTGCCCCGCTGGACCGATCCGGCGTAGTAGAGGCCGAGTTCGGAGGCGTGGAGGTCGAGTTCGCAGGACATCGTGATCCGAGTGAGGTGTGCCGGGCCGGTGGCCAGGATGTGGGCACCGAACCGGACCGGTAACCGCTCGTCGAAGCGGACCGCCAGCTTCTGGTGGTGGGCGAACATCTGGTGCATGAGGTACTCGGCCTCTTCGGCGGTGGTGGCGCCGAAGGCATGGGGGGCCGCCTTGTCACCCTTGTCGGCCGTATCCGCCCTATCCGCCTTGTCGGCCCTGTCGGCCCTGTCGGCCTGCCGATTTGGTTCGTCGGTCGCTGCCCGCGTCGTGTCCCGGCGCACGCCTCTCGGCGTTTCGGGCGTCGTGTCCTGCGTCATGTCCCCGTTCCCCGTTCCCCGTTCATGTCCCCGTTGATCGTCGGCCCAGTGTGCGAGGCGGGGTCCTGCACGACCGTTGAAGCGAAACTCCCCCATCCGTTCGTGTGGAAATCGTGCGATACGCACCCCTCGGGGGCGGGAGCGAGGGAACAAACGGCCGGAGCGCCTGCCGCCGCCGACAGCGGAAGACGCCCCGGCCAGCACCGCAGCAGGCGCCGGTCGTACGGCACCCGTTGCGGGCGGGGACGAGTCTGGCCCACCTCCCCCCTCGCCCTCGCACCTTTCGGGCACCGGCGGGCAAGCGGGCTTCGTCCTGCGGACAGTCGGTGCGCTTGGCGGCTGGCCCACGGGCACCCCAGCACGCCTTTCCGCTGGTCGCGCCCCGCTGGAGCCGTCGCGCGGGGGTGGCCGCCAAGCGAACGGGCCAGCCACGACACGCATCTCTGTGGCCCTGGGCCGAATCCAAGCGCGGCTCCGCGCGTTGAATCGGTTATGCATAAGAGAAACGCTTCTGCAGCCCCGGTCTTCGTACTGGGCCCTGCTCCGCAGCACTGGCCCAGGGACAGAGACAGAGACAGGGACTGGGACCGAGACAGGGACGGCGGCGGCAGCGCCACGCCCATCTACGACGCGGTGTGCGCCCTGTGGCGGCACCAGAACCGCGAACTCCCCCGCCGCCCCGAGGCCCCGGGCCGCCGGCCGGACACCCAGGACCTCTTCCGCCGAGGCTGAACAGCCGCCCGGCCGACCCCTGCCCCACCCCAGGAGAACCAAGACAATGTGGACAAGTACCGGCGGCTCCCCTGCCATCGCCTCCGCCTCCGCCACCACCACCGCCCGTGGAAGGCAAGTGGGCCGGTTGGTCGGCCGCAAGGAGGAAATGGCGGCGCTGCGCGCGCTGTTGGCCGGGCACCGGCTGGTCACGGTGGCGGGCCCGGCCGGGGTGGGCAAGAGCCGACTGTCCGCCGCCGTCGTGGCCGCGATGCCGGAGCCACCGTGGCAGCGCGTCGTGCAGGCCCGCTGGCAGGGCAGTGGCGCGGCGGCGCCAGGTGCGCTGACGGCCGCTGTCGTACGGGCACTGGCCGGTGGCGGCACGCGGCTGACGGCGGACGTCGCCACCGTGGTCCGGCTGCTGCCCGCCGTGCCGACCCTGCTCCTGCTGGACGACGTCGACCCGGTCCACACCGAGTGCATCGGCCTGGCACAGAGCCTGTTGATGGCCGTACCGACCCTGCGCCTGCTGGTGACCTCGCGGCGCGTACTGGGGCTGGGCGACGAGCACGTGCTCCGTCCCGCGCCGCTGAGCACCGAGGGGCCGGACGGCCGCCGCCGGCGGGCACCCGCCGTTGAGCTCTTCCTCTCGCGCGCCCGCACCGCCTCCGCCCTGCGGGTGAAGGACACCGAGCTGGAGTGGGTGGAGTTGATCTGCCGCCAGGTGGAGGGCAATCCGCTCGCGATCGAACTCGCCGCCGAGCACACCAGGCACTATCCGGTGCGGCGGCTCGCGGAGCTGCTGGGGGACAACCAGGGCTGGCCGACCAGCCCGCACCGGACGCTGCGCCGCCACCGCTCGCTGCGGGAGTCGATCGGCGCCAGCTACATACTGTGCGAGCGGGTGCTGCGCATCGTGTGGGGCAGGTCGAGCGTCTTCGTCGGCCCGTTCACCGAGTCGACGGCGGTGTTCATGTGTGCCGGTGGCCAGGTGGAGCCGGAGATGGTGCCCGCGTGTCTGGCCCAGCTGGTGGCGCTGGGGGTGCTGGAGCCGGTGCACGACCCCGGCGGCCCGCGTCAGCCCCGGTACCGGATGGCCCGCCTCGCCCGGGACTTCGGCCTGGAGCGGCTGCGCGAGGCGGGCGAGCTGATGACCACGTACGAGCGACGCCTGATCCACTTCCGGAACCTGGCCGTGTCCGCCGGGCACCTGTGGGACAACGGCTGCCAGACCCAGGCCGCCCTCCTGGTGCAGGACGAACTCGACGACCTCACCGCCATGCTGCGGTACGCGCTCCGGGACCCCGGCCACACGGAGGCGGCGCTGGCGACGGTCACCGGGCTGTGGTTCTGGTGGATGGTGCACGGCAGCGCCGAAGAGGGCCAGGCCTATCTCCAACAGCTGCTGGACGGGCGGGAGTTGGAGGGCCCTGACGTGCCGCGCGCGCTGCTGCTCGCGGCGTGGCTGTCGGCGGGCGCCGACCCACTGGCCTCCCGTACGCTGCTCGGCCGGGCCTGGGCCGCCGCCGTGCTGGCCGGGGACTGCGCCACGCTCGGCCGCGTCGCCCACGTCGAGGGACTCCTCGCGCTGCACCGGCACGACCACGAGGCGGCCGCCGCGCACTTCCAGGAGGCGGCCGACACCATTCCGTACCACTCCACGGGCGGGCCCTCGCCCGCCATCAGCCAGGCGGAGGCCGCCCTCGCGCAGGCCTCGTTCGCGCCGGGCACGGCGCGCGTCAGTGCCCGGCGGGCGCTGACGCACCCCAACGTGGGTACGGACGACTGGGCGTGCGTGACCGCTCGTTACGCGCAGGCGTTCATCGACCACCACGAGGGCCGGAGCAGCCGCGCCTGGCGCCGGGCGCAGCGCACGCTCGCCACCATGGACGAGCGGCTGCCCGCGCCGCCCGGCCACCTCGCCCTGCGCAGGCTGCTCGACGACATCGAGTCCGGCACCCCGGCCGCCCCGTCACCGGCGGAACAGGCCGAAAAGACGGATCAGGCCGGGGTGCCGGGAGTCACGAACCGGTCGTACGACGCGGCTCGCGCCACATTCCCCACAGGGTCGGGCCGCCCTCCGGCAGGACGAACTCCTCACGCACGGTGAAGCCGAAGTGCTGGTAGACGGGCAGGTTGTCCGGCTTGGAGGACTCCAGGTAGACGGCCTGCCCCGCCGCGTCCGCCTGGGCGAGGCCCGAGCGCAGCAGCGCCGAGCCGTGGCCCTGGCCCCGGGCGGCGGGGTCTGCGCCGATCAGCGACAGCGACCAGTGCGGCTCCTGCGGGGTGTGCCCTGCGGCAGTCTGTACGGCGGCCCCGAACTGCGCGGCCCGCTCGCCGAGGATGTTGGTGAGCTCCTCGATGGTCGCCGCGTCGGGCACGGCCTTCTCCTGCGCCTCGGTCGGCACCCAGAACGACACCGCAGACCCGGTGAGTTCGCAGACGCCGTGGTGGACGTACTGCCGGGTGAACAGGGTGTCGAAGTACCGGGTGAGCGCGGCCTCGCGGGTGGCGGGGTCGGTGAAGAACCAGCTCATCATCGGGTCGTCGACGAAGGCGCGGGCGAGGGTGCGGCTGACCAGTGGTGCGTCGGCGGCGGTGGCCGCCCGAGGCGTGATCGTTATCGGCATGTTGATCATTCTCCACACCGCTGAGCCGCGTCGGAGGGGACCCCCGCCACCCCGCGCGCACAGCCTCGACGAGGATCAGCCGGGGGCGGTCCTGCGGGCGAGGTGGACGGTGAGGTCGGCGGCGATGTCCACCGTCGGCGGCAGCACCGCCTCGATCCGGCGGAACACCTGCTCCCGGTCCTCGTCCGGCAGTACCAGATAGGCCGACACGGTAGAGAGGTGGCCGATGTAGTCGTGGGCGGTCATCGTCAACTGCCGCTCGATCACGACCTGTTGGACATCACCGAACCACTGTGACCGCTCCAGCTCCGTGCCCGGCCACTGCATCGCACGCTCCGGGCCCGTGCCGTCGGGGGACGGTACCTCGTCGCTCTCCAGGAAGGGCGTGCGCGCCGCGAGGACGGCCGTCTCCACCGCCGGGTCGGCCAGTTGGACGGGCCCGCCGAACGAGGCGAACACACCGCCGGGCTCCAGCAGTGCGGCCACTTTCGGCCACCGCCCCTCGGGCCGGGTCCAGTGCAGCGCGGCTGCCGCGTAGACCAGCCCGTACGTCTCGCCCGCCTCCCCCGCCTCCCCCGGCCGCAGGTCCTCGAACGCGGCGCGCACCGCCCGCACGTTCTGCGGTACGTGCTCACGCAGTTCGGCGAGCATGGCCTCGTCGGGCTCGGTCGCGGTGACCGCCACCCCGTGTCCGGCGAACAGCCGGGTGGCCTTGCCCGTCCCGGCCCCGATCTCCAGGGCGGTTCGCACCGGCCGTCCCGCGTACGCCCGCACCAGGTCGTAGAGCTCCGTCCCGTACCCCGGCCGGTACTTCTCGTACGCCTGGGCCATGGCCCCGAAACTCAAGCCTCTGCTCGCCATGACGGGCATCCTGGCACGGGGTCCGGCGCCGCTGCCCGTCCTTTTTCGCGCGAGCCTGCCGCGCATCCGGTGGGCGCAGGGTCTTGAATGGCGGACCATGACGACGAATCCGCCGCAGTTCACGGTCCTGTTGGTTCCCGAGCACATCGAGGGTGAGGGCGGGGTCATCCCGGAGTCCTCGGCCGTACGTTCGGGGGTGGTCGAGGCGACCGGGGAGACGGGCGCCTCGGGCTACCCGCGTTATGCGGGCGAGGGCCTGGTGGCCGACATCGATCCGGCCACCCGCACGGTGGAGGCGCTGCTCGTCGACGGACGGGAGCTGGACTACGGACTCTCCGCCAGGGTCGCGGACTGACCGGGCCGACTGGTTCCCAGGGTGGCGCGGGCCGGTCCTTCCGGGCGGACGGTGATGCCGTACGCCGTCCCGGTGGGGGTCGCGGAGAACACCGGGGTGTGCACCGGCAGCAGGTGTTCGAGAAGCACGACCGACTCACGGAGCGCGAACTGGAGGCCCAGGCAGGCGCGCGGGCCGAGCCCGAAGGGGTAGTAGGCGCCCTGCTGGGCGGGCCTGGCGTCCGGGACGGTGAAGCGGGTGGGGTCGAACCGCTCGGGTTCCGGCCAGAGTTCGGGGTCGCGGTGGGTGAGGTAGGGGCAGACCAGGACGTCGGTACCGGCTTCGATGGCGAAGCCGGTGACGACGTCGTCCTGGGTGGCGTGGCGGGGCAGTATCCAGGCTGAGGGGTAGAGCCGGAGCGTCTCGTTGACCAGGGCGCGGAGGGCCTGACCGCGTTCCGGCGAGCCTTCGTCCCCGGCCGCCAGGGCCTGTTCGCGGACGCCGGGGTTCTGGTCGAGGAGCAGGTGGAGCCAGGTCAGGGTGGTCGCGGTGGTCTCGTGCCCGGCCGCGAGCAGGGTGACCAGTTCGTCGCGGATCAGCAGGTCGGTGTACTCGGGGCGTTCGGTGGCGGCCTCGGTCAGCAGGTGCACCAGGCCGGGCCCGTCCGGGCCCGCTGTTCCGCTGCGGGCGGCCTCGATGGCGCGCGCGGCCAGCGCGTCGACCCGGGCGAGCTCGGCGGCCACTGCGTCCCGGGCGTGGCCGGCATCGGCGGGCAGCGTCGGCAGGGCCTCCATGACGGTGCCCACCGAGTCCAGGTCGCGGGCGGTCTCCTCGTCGAGCGGGTGTCCGGTGAGGGAGCGCCAGATGGCGTCGAGCGCGAAGCGGCGCATCTCGTCGCCGACGTCGAAGCTCTCCCCGGTGCGGGCGTACGCGTCCCAGCGTGCCGCGGTGGTGCGGGCGGCCCCGGCGATGCGGTGTTCGTAGCGGCGCATCCCGGTTCCGGTGAACTGGGCTTGCAGCATGCGGCGTTGGCGCTGCCAGGCGTCCCCGGTGGCCGCGAGCACGCCGTCGCCGACCAGTAGCCGGGCCCGGTGGGAGCGTTTGGTGTAGCGGTCCGCGTGCTGGGCCAGGACGTGCTGGACGGCCTGCGGGTCGGACACCAGGACGGTGCGGGCAGGACCGGCCCGGAAAGCGGCCACACCGCCGCACCGCTCACGCACCTCGGTGAGCAGCTCGACCAGCTCGCCGCCGCGCGCCTGCCACTGCGCGACGACGTCCGGCGCGACCTCGGGGACCGCCGTGCCGGTGGCGGTATCCGCGAGCGAATCGGGGTGCGTAACGGTGGGCGCATCAGTGGGCATATCGGTGGCCGCTTCGGTGTTCATGGTTCGCCTCCAGGTCGGCTGCCGGGCACTGCCTCGCACTGCCTCACGGAATGTACGGGTTCCGGCACGGTCCGTGGAACCACGCCCGGTGCGGTTCCGATGCCTGCGGTTCATCGGGGGCACGTCCCCGGGTCACCGGATCCTCACTCCCGACCGTGATCGTCTGCGCCATGACCTCAACTTCCCGCGCCGCCCGCCCGGCCGCCACCGTCGGTTCGGTTCTCGCGCTCGCCGTCTCCGCCGCGCTCCTGTCGCCCGCCTCCCCCGCGTACGCCGCCTCCAACGCCGTACCCACGTACGAGGTCAAGATCAACCTCACCGCGGCGGCACTCGATTCGGGCCGTGCGCCGAGTGCGGCGGTCCGCTCGGCCTTCGGGATCACGGGGTCGGCCAAGGCGCGTTCGTACAGCTACTACGACACCGACGACCGCGCGCTCGACGCCGAGGGCTGGAGCGTGCGCCTGCGGCACAAGGACGGGTCGTCCTTCGAGGAGACGTACAAGAAGAGGTTCCCGGTGACGGACGGGAACCTCGACGCCGCCCTGAACGCGGCCAACGCGGCGGGCTTCAGCAGCTCCGACACCAACTACAAGGCCGAGGTCGACTGGGGCTACGGCAAGCAGACCCTCAGCTTCAGCAACGAGAAGAAGCGCAGCGCCGGCTCCGCCTACCCCGGCACCACCCTGCCGTCCAACGACACCGGGCGCAGCTGGCTGGTCGGCGACGTCCCCGGCAAGCTGGCGGACTGGAAGTCCGCCGGCTGGGGCACGGGCAAGCTGGGCGCCTCCCGTGCGCACGGTCCGGTGACCGCGAAGGTGTACGGCGGTGCCTGGGGCGCCTCGGACGACGCGAGCATCGAGGTGCTGCCGGTCGTCGGCGCGGGCGGGACGGGGACGGAGTACGTCGTCGAGCTGTCCTTCAAGACGGACTCGCGCACCGACGCGGCGACCCTGCACAAGGACGCGATCGCCGTCGCGGAGGCCAAGGGGTGGCTGTACCGGGGGGACATCCTGAAGACGCAGCTCATTCTCGACCGCTACTAGGGGGACGGGGGCGGGTTTGCCCTCGGGTGGGCGCGCGGCACGGGGTTGGGGGCGCGCGTTCACCCGGGGCACGCTCCCTCGTCATGTACGCGTTGTTCCGCGTTGCGCGTGGGTGCGGAGCATGGGGGCGCAGCCATGGGCGTACACCATGTGCTCAGTACAAGGGAGTTCAGATGAATCCGCGCCTCCTGCGCCGCCCCGCCGCCGTGGTGCTGCCGCTGTCCACCGTGCTCGCGCTCACGACGGTCGTCGGAACCGCCGACGCGAGCCCCGGCCGGCACGACCACGGTCACGGCCACGGCCACGGCCCCCGGGTGGTCTCCACCTCGACGCTACCGGACATTCCGCTGGGCGCCTTCGGCAACCGGCTGCTGCCCGGCACCGTCAAGGACGACCGGGGGGTCGACCTGGGCGGCATCGGCAGCGACCTGTATCCGGCGGGGCGGCACGGCGAGTACTGGACCGTCACCGACCGGGGGCCCAACGGGCAGATCGAAGTGGGCAAGGAGAAGCGGCGGACCTTCCCCGTGCCCGGGTTCAACCCGGCCATCGTGAAGATCCGTACCGTCGGCGGCCGGATCCAGGTGCTGGAGTCCATCCCGATCACCACCGCGTCCGGTGCGCCCGTGACCGGGCTGCCCAACCAGGCGGGCCGCGACGAGGCCCCGTACAACTACAACGCCACCAGCCCGCTCCCGTACAACCCGAACGGTCTGGACACCGAGGGTCTCGTCCGGGACCGGGACGGCAGCTTCTGGCTGGTCGACGAGTACGGGCCCTCGCTGGTGCACATTTCCGCCCGTGGACGGGTGCTGGCCCGGCACGTGCCGAAGGGGTTGCGGCTGGCCGGTGCGGGCTACCCGGTGATCGAGTCGCTGCCGGCGGTCTTCCTCAAGCGGAAGCTCAACCGGGGCTTCGAGGCGCTGGCGCTACTGCCCGGCGGTGACCTGGTCATCGGGCTGCAGAGCCCGTTGCTCAACCCCGACAAGGCCGGTGGCGAGAGCTCCCGGAACACCCGGCTGCTGCGCTTCTCGCCCCGCGAGAACCGGGTGGTCGGCGAGTACGTCTACCGGTTCGACCCGGTCGGCGTCGTCGAGCCGGGGCAGACCAAGACCTCGGAACTCAAGATCTCCGCGCTGGTCGCGCTCGGCGGGGACCGGCTGCTGGTCCAGGAGCGGACCGACAAGTCGACGCGGCTGTACGAGGTGCGGCTGCGCAGGTCCTCCGACATCCTCGGGTCGCGCTGGGAGGCGGCCACGAAGCCGTCGGTGGAGCAGTTGGAGAACCCGGTGGCGGCCGGTGTTCCGGTGCTGGACAAGCGCCTGGTGGTGGACCTGAACACCGTGAAGGGCGTACCGGGCAAGATCGAGGGCATCGCCGTCGAGGGGCGGTCGACGCTGGTGCTGCTCAACGACAACGACTTCGGTATGAGCGACGGCCCGAAGGCGTTCGACGCCAAGGGGCGGCTGGTGGACAGCAAGGTCGAGACCACGCTCGTACGGGTGCGGCTGGAGCGGCCGGTGCGCTGAAGCCGGGGGGCGACAAGGCGGCTGGAACGGGGGGAGGGCTTGGGCTCTCCCCCCGTTTCAGCCTCCGAAGTTCCAGGAGAGCGTGTTGCTCAGGTCGGCGACCGCGGCGAGTACCACCAGGTCGGCGACGCCCAGACCCATGCCGAGCCAGGCCCGGAACCGGCGGGTGGTGCCCCGGCGCAGCGCGAGCGTACCGAGCACCAGGGCGGCCGGGCCCAGCAGGATGTTCATGACGAGCAGTCCGACGAGGCCGAGGACGAACGCGGCCACGGCCATCCCGTCGGCGTCGCGCAGGGCGGCGGAGCGGCGGCTGTCGGGGGCGGCGTCATCGGTGTCGGCGGGGGCGTGGGTGTGTGCGGTGAGCAGCATGGCGGGGTCCTTTCTCGGTGGTTCCGGGTCGGTGGTTCCGGCTCTGTGATGTCGGCTCAGTGGTTCCGGCTCAGTGGTTCCGGCGTTCCCGTACCGCGAAGACCACCAGCCAGCAGCCGATCAGCGCGGCGGCGGTCAGGGTGACGGGCAGCGGCAGGTGGGCGACCGGGCCGAGCAGGACGCCCAGCAGCAGAAGTACGGCGACGAGTGCGATCACGGCTGAACACCTCGTGGGGGAGTGGTAGTTGACGGGTTCAGTGAACAGTTGTACCTACAGTTGTCCACTGAATCACACCTACCCGCTTTCCTTCTTCGGAGAACGACTGTTTACTGGATGACATGAGTCACACCGCAGGGGTCCGGCAGGCCCAGAAGTTGAAGACCCGTCAGGCCCTGATGGACGCCGCGCTCGGCCTGCTGGAGCACCAGAGCCTGAGCAGTCTCGGTCTGCGGGAGGTGACCCGGTCGGTCGGGCTCGCTCCGACGGCGTTCTACCGGCACTTCAAGGACACCGCCGAACTGGGAGTCGCCCTGGTCGAGGCCTCGTTGGGCGGGCTGCACGGGGCGATCCGGGCGAGCCTGGCCGCGCCCGAGGCGGACGACAGCGAGGCCCGTATCGCCCTCACCGTCGGGCTGATCGCGGAACTCGTCGCGTCCGCGCCCGCCCATGTGCGGTTCATCGCGCGCGAGCGGCACGGCGGGGTGCGGCCGGTGCGCGAGGCGATCGGGGCCCAATTGCGGCTGTTCGCCGAGGAGGTGGCGGACGCGCTGGGCGCCCTGCCGGACTCCGAGGGCTGGTCGCGCGCGGACCTGGTGATGCTGGCCGGGGTCTATGTGGACCACATGGTGATGACCGCCTCCGCGTTCCTGGAGGCGGGCCCGGACGAGGCGGCGGCCACCGCCGAACTGGCCCGCCGCCAGCTGCGTCTGGTCAGCCTTGGCCGGCGCCACTGGCTGGACGTACCGCACCGGTGAGCGGGACGGCGGCTTCCGGCGTCCTGGTGGCGATGCCCCTGCGGGTGGCCGCGCGGGCGACGAGCAGGCAGTAGGCCGGGGCGAAGACGAGCTCCAGGACGAGGGCCTGCCACGGGGCGTCGGCGGCGGTGCCGGTGTCGGCCAGCTCGCCGAGCGCGGCGGCCACGGTGTACGAGAGGACGTTGTTCGCGGTGTGCAGCGCGATGCTCGCCTCCAGGCCTCCCGTACGGATGGTCAGCCAGCCCCACCACATCGCGGAGTAGAAGAGCAGCGCGAATCCGGTCGTCTCGCCGAATCCGTGGGCCAGCGCGAAGAGCAGCGAGGCGACGACGATGCCGGGCCAGGGGTTGCGCAGCCAGGCGCCGAAGGCCTGTACGAACCAGCCCCGGAACACGTACTCCTCGGCCGCCGCCTGGAACGGCACCAGCGCCCACAGCACCGCGAGGCTGAGCAGCAGCATCGGCCAGCCGACGAACTCGACGGGCTCCGCGGCATCGAGGGCGCCGGGGCCACCGGGGTCGTCGGCCAGGTACGACCACAGGAGCAGCAGCCCCAGTTGGAGGGCCATCAGCGGGAACGCGATCAGGGCGCAGCGGCCGAGCCACCCCCGGCGCAGCCGTCCGGTGACCGAGGAGAGGGTGCCGGGCGGGCGGCGGCCGAACCAGCGGACGGCGAGGAACACGGCCGGGATCGCGGCGGCGATGGCGAGCAGCGAGGCCGCGTTGTCCGCCAGGGGGTCCGTGAAGAGCGTCTCGCTGTCGGGGTCGGCGGACTCGATGCCGAACCCGAGCGCGATCACTTCGCAGACGATGAGGACGGCGACGACCGCGCAGGCCAGGAAGAACAGGGTCATCAGGATCTCGACGACCCGGCCGGACGGGCTCTGTCTGCCGTTCCTGGCCTGTTCGTCGTAGCGGGAGCCCGGTGGGGCGGGGGTCGGGCCGAGCACGGGTGCGGGCACCGGAGGCGTGGCCCAGCCCTGCGGGGGCGGTGGCCAGCCCTTGGGGGGCGGGGGCCAGTTGGGTGGTGCGTCGGACATACGGGGTGCCTTCCGGTGACTCGCGCGGGGCGCCCGACGTGCACGGACGCGGCGTCGGTGCGGAGCCCCGAACAGTATGACGAGGAGTCCCGGCGCGCCCGTTCACTCAGCCAGTCGCTCCCTCAGCCGCTCGACGAAGACGCGCTGCCCCTTCACGAGGCGCTCGGCCGCCTGCTCCGGGGTGCACCAGGCGAAACGGTCCAGCTCCGGGAACTCCTGCTGCACCCCGGACCCCCGCGGCCACTCCATGACGAAGGTTCCCGGTACGGCGGTGGCGGGGTCGAGGTCCGCCTCCAGCGCCCACACGGTGACGGTCTTGCCGTTGCTCTGGCGGGCTTCGCCGAGCGGAATCCAGGTTCCGGCGGGGACGGGCAACCCGAGTTCCTCCTCGAACTCCCGCCGGGCGGCCGCGGCCGGCTCCTCCTCGGGCCCGTACTCCCCCTTGGGCACCGACCAGGCAGCGGCCTCGCGCCCCGCCCAGAAGGGCCCGCCCATGTGCCCGAGCAGGACTTCCGCCGTACCGCCCGTGATCCGGAAGAGAAGCAGTCCGGCACTGCGCTTTCCCCTTGGCATGCGGTCAAGTCTGCGGCCCCGCCGCATCCTCGCGAGGCGACGGGGCCGGGCCGGTTCGGGCCACTTCAGACCAGTTCGCCCCCACGGGCGACGACGCGTCCGCCGTGCACGACCAGGTCGCGCTGCGGCATGTCCACCACGACCTGCGGGGTGCACTCGGCGCGCAGCAGCATGAAGTCGGCCGGGGCGCCCGCCTTGAAGGTGGCCCGGTCCAGGCCCATCACGTCGGCGCCGCCGTGCGAGCCGACCGTGAAGCAGTCGTCGAGTTCCTGGTCGAGGCGTACGTCGGTGACCCAGCCGAGGATGTGCGTACGGTGCAGCATGTCGGCGTTGCCGAACGGGCTCCACGAGTCGCGCACGCCGTCGGAGCCGAGGCCGACGCGGACGCCGTGCTCGTGCAGCGTCGCGATCGGCAGGACGAGCGACTCGTTGGGCGCCACCGTGGTCAGCGCGATGTCCAGCTCGCCGAGGTCACCGGCCATGGTCTCCAGTTCGCCCTGGGCCATCTTCGTCAGGCAGAAGACGTGGCTGACCGTCACCTTGCCGCGCAGGGACAGGGCCCGGGTGCGCTCGATGATGCCGCGCAGCACCTTGACGCCCTTGTCGTCGCGGTCGTGCAGGTGGATGTCGACGCCGACGCCGTAGCGGTCGGCGAGCCGGAAGACGAGGTCGAGCTGCTCGTCGAGGGCGTTGTCGAAGCTGATCGGGTCGATGCCGCCGATCATGTCGACGAGGCCGCTGCGGGCGGCGTCCTCAAGGAGCTTGGCGGTGCCGGGGGTGCGGATCACGCCGTGCTGCGGGAAGCCGACGATCTGCACGTCCAGCGCGTGCGCGAGGCGTTCGCGCGCCTCGGCGACGCCTTCGACGCCCTTCAGCCCGTAGGCCGGGGCGACGTCGGCGTGGGCGCGCATGGCCCGGGTGCCCCGGGTGACGGCGTGGGCCATCAGCCCGTACGCCCGCTCCCCGACCGGGCGGCGCTCGCTGCGGAAGACCTCGACGTCCTGGGCGCAGTACTCCGCGATGCCCTTGGCGGGCTTGCGCGACAGCCAGTCGCCGCCCCAGGTGGTCTTGTCGGGGTGGATGTGCGCGTCGACGAGGGAGGGCAGCGCGATGCGTCCGCCGCCGTCGATGATCCGGGCGTTCCTGGGGGCGGGGCGGTCGCTGATGCGGCCGTCGATCACCGTCAGGTCGACGGCCTTCTTCGCGCCGTACGGGCGTACGTCGCGGAAGACCGCGGTCGCGCCTCGCTTGCGCTCCGTGCCCTGCGACGGGACGTGACGGTCGTCGGCCGATGCGGCCCGGGCGACGCCGGCCGTACCGAGGGCGGCGCCGGTGCCCGCGAGGGAGGCGGCACCTGCGAGGACACCGCGCCGGGAGAGGGGAGGGGGAACCATGGGGGACTCCTAACGGGGAAACGGTCCCGGTGGGCCTGTGGGCCCGGGGAGACTCCCGCTTTTGTATACCAAGCCCTGAGCACGAACAAGATCCGTTCAGGATTTCCGGCGTGCTTCACAGCATCTTCGCGCCATTCCGGGGGTATCGATGACCCCCCGACGCTCCCGGCTACTTCTTGGTATACAAATCATCGCCGAAGAGCGAGTGCAACGCCACCGCACGACTGTCCCTCACGTGCAGGAACGTGACGGCCGCCGCCGCCTCCTCGTCGCCCGCCGCAATGTGGCGCAGCATCTCGGCGTGCTGGGCGCGCATGTGCGCGGGCTCCTCGCGCATACCGAAGAGCAGCTGGAGCTGCCAGCTCAGCTGTTCCATGGTGCGGACCAGCAACGGGTTCCCGGCCAGCGCCACGACCTCCTCGTGGAAGGCGGTGTGCGCGGCCACCTCGCGCTGTCCCTGC
The DNA here is from genome assembly GCF_055579625.1 of Streptomyces sp. NPDC032721. Lineage (NCBI taxonomy): Bacteria > Bacillati > Actinomycetota > Actinomycetes > Kitasatosporales > Streptomycetaceae > Streptomyces > Streptomyces sp. NPDC032721. Next base: position 130,613 of record NZ_JBVIMX010000009.1, read on the forward strand.
CCGACGGCGGCGGCCTGCTCGGCGCGCGCGAGCAGCCCGCGCAGCTCCTCCACACCCTGCGGTTCGTCCGAGACGGAAGCCACCCGGCGGGCCGCCAGCCGCGAGGCCTGCACGGCGAGCGGCTCCCAGACCTCGTACAGGAAGCGCACATCGGCCCGCTCCAGGCGGCGCACCCGCACCCCGCTGTTGGGCAGTAGTTCGAGGAGCCCCTCGGAGACCAGGGCGCGCAGCGCCTCGCGCACCGGCACGCGGGACATCCGCAGCTCCTCGGCGACCTCGCGCTCCACCAGCCGCGAGCCCAACGGGTAGCGGCGGTCGATGATGCGCCGGCGCACCGACTCGCGCGCCTGGGCACTGAGCGACTGCCTGGCCCCGCCCGCACCTGGTTCAGCTGAGCCGGCCGCTCCGGCTGATCCAGCCGCTCCAGTCGCTCCAGCCCCTGCCACCTGAACCTCCTCGGCCCGTCCGGTCCCCGGCCGTGCCTCCGGCCGCGCCCCGCGAGAATACGCGGGCAACGAAAGGGTCAAGGATTCCCTTGGTACGGCGATCCTCGGAATAGTCGCCTGGGGAAACAGGTTCGGCCTACACGCAACGTGTCGCGCCCATCCGCCCCAGCCGCTGTTCCCAGTTCGCCCGAGACCGCCCTCCGGAGGCCCTCCGCAATGTCCCTGCCGACGACCAGCACCAGTCGCCGAACGGGCGGCGTCGTCCCCGTCCTTGCCTTCACCGGCATCGTCGTCGCTGTCATGCAGACCCTGCTCGTCCCTGTCATCAAGGACCTGCCCCAACTGCTGAGCACCAGCCCGTCGAACGCCACCTGGGTGATGACCGCGACCCTGCTCGCCGGGGCCGTGGCCACCCCGATCATGGGCCGGCTCGGCGATCTCATGGGCAAGCGCAGGATGTTGCTGACCAGCCTCGCGATCATGGTGGTGGGCTCGCTGATCTGCGGGTTCACCGACCAGCTGCTGGTGATGATCGCGGGCCGTGTGCTGCAGGGCTTCGCGATGGGCGCCATCCCGCTCGGCATCGGCCTGATGCGCGACATGCTGCCCGCCGAGAAGCTGGGTTCGGCGATGGCGCTGATGTCCTCCTCCATAGGCGTGGGCGGCGGGCTCGCGCTGCCGCTCGCCGCGCTCGTCGCCCAACACGCCGACTGGCACGTGCTGTTCTTCGGCGCGGCCGGTCTGGGCGTCCTCGCGATGGTCCTCACCGTTCTGGTCGTACCGGAGTCCCCGCTGCGCGCCCGGGGCAGCTTCGACGTCGCGGGCGCCCTCGGCCTGACGCTCGGTCTGGTCCTGCTGCTGCTCCCGGTGACCAAGGGCAGCGACTGGGGCTGGGCCAGCGGCACCACGCTGGGTCTGTTCGGTGCGGCGGTCGTCGTACTGCTCGGCTGGGGCGTGATGGAGCTGCGCATCAAGGCCCCGCTGGTCGACCTGCGCACCACCGCCCGGCGCGAGGTGCTGCTCACCAACCTCGCCTCGATCATGGTCGGCGTCGCCTTCTACGCGATCTCGCTGGTCCTCCCCCAGCTCCTCCAACTGCCTTCCGCCACCGGCTACGGCCTCGGACAGTCGATGGTCGTCGCGGGTCTGTGCGTCGCACCGCTGGGTCTGACGATGATGTTCACCGCGCCCCTCTACGCCCGTCTCTCGGCGCGCTACGGCCCGAAGATGACGCTGATCCTCGGCATGCTGATCATCGCGGTCGGTTACGGCGCCGGGCTCGGCCTGATGAGCGCCGCCTGGCAGACGGTGGTCATCTCGGTCGTCGTGGGCGCGGGCATCGGTCTCGCGTACTCCTCCCTGCCGGCACTCATCAACGGCGCGGTCGACCCCTCCGAAACGGGCGCGGCCAACGGCCTCAACTCCCTGATGCGCTCGATCGGCACCTCCGTTTCCTCAGCGGTCATCGGCATGGTCCTGGCCAACTCGGCGCAGCACGTGGGCGGTATCGCGATCCCGACGATGGAGGGCTTCCGCACCTCCTTCCTCATCGCCACGGCCGCCGTCGCGGTGGGCCTGCTGTTCGCCCTGGGCCTGCCCAAGCGCCGCACGGCCGCCGCCACGCAGCATGTACAGCTGCGGGCCAGCAGCGAGGAAGACGCCCACCTGGCCCGCGCGACGGCGGCTGCGGCCACGACTGAGGTTCAGGCCGCTGCTGCTCCGGCTCCGGACACGCGGTCAGTACGGGACTGAACAGCTCAGCCCCTAGATCAACTCGCCAACGCCCCTCTATATATTGGGCCGTTGGCCCACTCGCGATCACTCATGCACCACCAGCCTCACCTGCCCCACCAGCACGCTGCCGTGGAAGGAACCTTCGTGCCCGACACCTCCGCCCCGCCGAGCTCCACCCCCGAGGTGCACGCGCCCGCCCGTTCCACGGACTCCGCCATTCCCACGGTCTCCCCCGCCCGGCCCACCCGTTGGCAGCGCTGCACCACCGCGCTCGCCGGGAAGGCGCCCGCCCGTGCGCCGATGTCCGCCGTGGCCGCCATGACGGCCTGCGGTGTCGCCGTCATGCTGGTGCTCGTCGTCCTCGGCGTGTTCCTGCACGAGCCGCTGCTCATACCCTCGCTGGCCGCCAGCGCAGCCCTCGTCTTCGCGGCCCCCGGCCTCCCGCTGGCCCAGCCCCGGAGTGTCATCGGCGGCCAGCTGATCTCGGCGGCGATCGGACTCGCCGCGGTGGCGGTGGGCGGCGGTTCGCTGTGGACGGCGGCGGTCGCGGGCGGTCTCACCATCGGCGCGATGGCGTGGGCGCGCACCCCGCACTCCCCCGCGACCGCCACCGCGGTGATCGTGGTGCTCACCGACCCGGAGCCCCTGCTGTTCCTCGGCCTCCTGACCCTGTCCACGCTGGTGGTCGTGGCCGCGGGAGCACTCATCGGACGCGTGCACCGCGTGACCCACAACTACCCCGCCTACTGGTGGTAGCCCGCTCCGGCCGGGATCAGCGCCGCCCGGATCAGTCCGCCAGGGTGAAGACCAGTTCGTCGACCTCCTCCCCGCGCCCGGCGGCATAGTCCCGCTCCCGCCCGGTCACCTGGAACCCGCACTTCTCCAGCACCCGTACGGAACCGAGGTTGTCCGCCACCGCCCGGGCGTGCAACGGGCGTTCGGCCTCGCCGCCGATCAACGCCCGCAGGGCCGCGGTCGCCGCCCCTCGCCCCCAGTACTCCCGTCCGATCCAGTACGTGACCTCGCGCTCCCCGGCCGGCCCGAAGACGCCCACCTGCCCGATGACCTCCCCTTCGGCGCCGACGACGGTACGTACGCGGACCGTCGGGTCCTGCCGGAGCCGCGCCCAGTGGGCATGGAAGGCAGCACTGTCGGACGGGTCCCTGGCCGTGAAGGCCGCCATCCGCACCGCATCGGGGTCCTTGGCCTGAGCGAAGAGGACGGGCAGATCGGAGTCCCGTACTTCCCGCAGTTCCACCTTCATGAACACCCCCCTCGTTCCCAGGCCGCCTCGAACATCTCGTGCAGCGGTGCCGTCGGCAGCACCCTGAGGAACGGGGCGGCGATCTCGTTCCGCCACAGCGGCAGCACCGCGTGCGTGGCCAGTTTCACAGTCTCCAACGGCAGGTGGGGCGCCTGGAGTTCGGTCCATTCACCGGGCAGGAACAGGGTCCGCCCCGCTCGGGCCCGCTTGGCCTCCAGCACCTTTCCGGTGGCGAGGAGTTCCTGACGGGCCGCCGTGTGCCGCTTGGCCGTCCAGCCGTTCCAGCGGCGGACGTTGCGGTCCGTGGGGGCCGCCAGGGTGGCCAGCTGGAGGTACAGGGCGGCCGCGTCGTGGCCGGTGCCGAGGTGTTCGGCCGCACGGGCGACGAGCTCCGGGCAGGACCGGGCCGGATCCGCCTCGTACGCTCCGTCCGGCACCGCACCGGAGCGCGACCTCCGCATCATCCGGTCCAGGCCGCCGCCGGCCAGCAACACCGCCGCCCGGTCCAGCACGTCGCCGAGGCCCGGCTCCTCCCGGAGGCGGTCCAGCGTGCCGGGATCGGCGGCCAGGGCGGGGCGGAGGAAGGCGGCACCGTCGGGAGCGCACACGACCAGGGGTCCCGAGTCGTACGGAGTGACCAGGAACGGGCCCTCCTTCTTGCGCAGGTCCATCGCCACCGGCAGTCGCACGGGCCCGAACCGCTCGGCGATCCTCTCCGGTGCGTCCTCGTGCTCGAACTTGCCGTGCGGCAGTCGCATCAGCAGCTCCGGGCGGGCGAGTTCGGCCCGCAGCCGCTCGTGCAGGTCGTACGCCCCGGCCACCGCCGGATCGCCGACGGGGCGGTCCGTCCAGGCCCAGGCCAGTGCGCTCGCGATCAGCCGGTACGGGAGCCCCACCGGGGTGCCGTAGGACAGTTCGGTACCGGCCGGGGGCACGGCCCGCACCTCCACTCCGCTCCCCCACGCGCCGGCCGCCAGCTCCCAGCCGACCGCGGGCACCGTCTCGTCGGCGACCGCTCCGTATCCGCCCGCGAGCCGCCGTGCCCAGGTCTCGGGGAGGCCGAGGTCGGCTTCGAGCGCGTCGGCCGCCTCGTCGTCCACGGGCGGCACGGCTCCCATGCGCTCCCGCCACGCTTCGGCCATCCGCCCCGCAGCTGCCTCGACACCGCCCGGCCGCCACAGTTCGGCCGGGTCGTCGGGCAGCGCGGCGGCCAGCACCGCTCGCCGTCCATCGGCACCGAGGCGGGTACGCAGCCGGTCGTACTCGTCGGCCGTCAGCGGGGTCGCCCGGTACGGTGCCTTGGTCACCAGCGCACGGTCCTCCTTCTGCACCGGCCTGCCGACCAGGCCCGACATGACGAGGCGTGCCACGGCCCTTCGCACACCGGTGAGTTCCGCGAAACGCGCCACCGCCGACTCGGGGACCTGAACGGGCCCCTGCTCCTCGACCGCCGCCACCAGCTCACGGAGCCGCGCCGCATCGTCCCGCTCCACCCGGACGAACCGCGCCCCGGCAAGCGGCCCGCACCCCGGAACCCCGGCGGAACCAGACCCGGATTCGGACCCAGGTACGGGCTCGGGCGATGGCGCGGTCGCGGGTGAGGGTGCGGGTGCGGGCGCGGATGTCACGAACCACTGCTGAGCTCCCCCGGCCCGTACCTCTGCCGAAGCCACCGCCGTTCCCCCGGCCCGCAGCGCGTCCAGCGCCTTCGCGTCGTCCGTGCGGCCCACCCACCAGCAGCTGCCCGCGCGGGCGAACGGCTGGTCGGCCCAGTTGTCCAGCAGCGCCAGCAGCGCGGCCCGTGACTCCTCGGGGGTCGGTGCCACGGCGGCCCGCCAGGCGACGGCGTCAATGGTGCCGAGCAGGGGCGACCAGTCGTGCGCCGGGGCGGGCGGCGAGAGCCGGCGCACCTCCTCACCAATGGTTCCGGCCAGGCAGGCGCCGTCGGCGGAGAGCGCGCTCAGCGTGGCGGGCAGTGCCACGAGGCCGGGGGTCTGACGCCGCACGTCGTGGGTGGGTGCCGGCAGGAGGCCGTGCAGCGCGGGCACCAGGTCGGTGTCCGGTACGGAACGGCGCGGCAGCACCGGCGGTGCCTCGGCGAGCAGCATGACCCGCCGGTGCAGTCCGCGCCGCCGCTCCTCCACCCGGGCGGCCCGTGCCGCCACCGCCACCACGGCCTCGGCAAGTACGGCGTCGGTGACCTCCGGCAGCTCCCGGGCAACTGCCGCGCGCAGGTCCTCCGTACCGTCGAGGGCCGCCGCGAGGAGTACCTCGGCCGTGCGGTCGGTCGCAGCGCGCAGTGCCCTGGACCCGGCGGTGTCGCGGGCCTGCAGCAGGTACCAGAAGGCGGGCGGCAGGGCGACTCCGCCCGAGACGGTGGCCGACCGGTTCGGGGTTCCGCGCGAGTTGCGGGGCGAGTGGTATCCGTCCTGTTCCCACAGGAGGGCGCCGTCGGACGAGTACGCGCGCACTCCGTTGCGGGTCTGGGACTCGGCCAGGACCACGTCCTCCACCGCGCCCCCGGGTGCGGCCCACAGGCCCCAGGGGCCCTGTCCCTGCCGGTCGATGTCGAACCGGGAGGTGCGGCCGTCCACGCTCTCCAGCAGGTAGTGGTCGGGGGCGTTGTAGCGGAGCCGGGTGCGGAACAGGATCCGGGTGCCGACCAGGCCGTCCTTGCTGCCGAGCGGGGCGTACGTCAACCCGGCGGGCAGCGGCGCGAGGTGGAGGGCCTCGGAGTCCAGGGTCAGGTCGGCCTCGGAGGGGTCCGCGGCCGGGTCGGGGTTGGCGGGGCGGCCGGGGAAGTCCGGCAGCGGTGTCATGCCGCGCGGCTCCCCGGTGACCGGGTCGACCTGGGTCCAGGGGCGCCTGCCGAAGACGGCGTTGGTCCAGATCCGGGTGCCGTCGCCGAGCTGGAGCTCGTCGCGGTCGATGCCTTCGGTGCCACCGGGCCGCAGCACCCTGTTGCCGCCGTGCCGCCCGCCTCCGTCGGCGGTCTCGAACTGGAAGCCGTACGCCCCGTCCAGGCTGCCGCCGTACGGCACGAGCCCGCCCGTCTCCGTCGGGGTGAACGGCTCGTCGGGTCGGTCCGCCCAGATGGCGGTGTCGCACCAGTAGGGCCGCTGTTCGAGGGACCAGCTCACCAGGAAGGAGCCGCCGACGTAGTGGACGGCGAACAGGGTCACCCCGTCCGGCAGCGTGAACCGGCACGAGCCCCGCTCCCCGTCCGGGGCGACGGCGATCGCCCGGTCGCGCCCGAAGACCGTGAGCACGGGCCAGGTGGAGGTCACCCCGACCACGCCGGGCAGCACCTTCCCCATGGTGTCGTCCTCCGCCGCGCCCGGTTCGCCGCCCTCGGCCGCTCCGGCCGCGAACTGTGCGTACGCCGACTCCAGCGCGGGCCAGGCCAGTTCCTCCGGCAGACCGGCGGTCAGCGAACGCCGCAGCGCTCCTGCCGGATCCGCCGTACCGAGGGCGTCGGCGATGCCGTCGAGCGCCGACACCGTGGGCCGGTCCAGTACGATCTCCAGCTCGGTCACCGCCTCCTCGGCCCCGGCCATGCCGCTGCCCGCGACGGCGTCGATCAGCTTGCCGACCCGCCCTGCGACGCCCTGGGCGATGCCCTCGTTGCCGGGCAGCAGGGTCACGGCGGACCCGGGCCGCCTGCGCGGCCTCCCCCAGTTCGGCAGCAGTCCCGCGTGCACGGTCCCCTCCAGGCGCGGGCCGAACACCGGGTCGGCCGCGAGTGCGGCCAGGTCCCGCCGCGACTTCTCGCCCCAGAACCGCATCCGGACCTCCGCTCCCGGGTCGACGACCTGGGCCCCGGCGGCGAGGCAGGCGTCCAGCACGTCCGCGTCGAAGCCCTGGTAGTGGAAGCGGGTGGTGTGCACGGACACCGGAGTGCCGGCCGCCCGCAGCCGGGGCCCCAACCGGCCGATCAGATCGAGGAGTTCCGCAGGCAGCGGCTGCCGGGAGACCCCGCCGCCGGACTGCGCCGCGTACTGGTACATCCGGACGAAGTGGCCGACCCAGTGCGGTACGCCGCCCTCCGGCACCGCCCGCCCGGCCTCCATCGCCCCGGCCGCCCCGCTGCCGATGAGCATCCGCAGCCAGGCGCCGCCGTCGGTGGCCCCGTCCGGGAACATCTCAAGGAGTCCCGCCGCGACCTCGTCGGTCGGCGGGTGGGCCGCCAGCACCGTGCCCGCAGCGGTCAGCAGGGCGTCGGGCACCGACTTCTCCCGGGTGACCGAGAGGAGCGCGCCCACCACCCGGGCGACTTCCTCGTCCCCGTACCCGGCCGCCTTGGCGGAGGCACGGACCCGGCGCACCAGGTCCGCCGGGAGGTCCGCCGGGGAACCCGCCCACGCGGTGAGGAACTCCTCAAGTGCCGTGTGCGCGGCCGCGGGCTCCAGTGCATCCGCCAGGAACCGCTGGTGGGCCGCGAGCTCCTTGGCCGGCATCGCCCCGCCCCCGGCGAACAGCAGGGCGTTGGCCCGGCGGTACGCGGCGTCCACCGGCAGTCCGTGCTCCGCCTCCGCCGCACGTGCCGCCGCGTAGGCCCGCCCGCCTGCCCGGCCGACGGACCTCCCGCCGTTGCCGATCAGCCGGTGGCCGACGGTGTCCCAGAACCACGGCAGGTGTGCCGGCGGCAGCCGCCGTGCCCGCGCCGCCATCGCGTCGACGAACCTGCCGGGCTTGTCCCAGGACCGCCCCAGCTCCGACCGCATCGCCTCGGTGTGGTCGCCCACGACCTGCGCCGCGTCCGGGTCATGGGCGGCGGCCCAGTCGGCGTAGGTGGTCGAGCGGTGCAGGTTGACCGTGGGCAGCAGGGCGTCGAGTGAAGCGATCATGTGCCGGATCGTCGCACGCCGCACTGACAATGCCCGAGGGGAGGTGGCGGGCCCCCTTTGCCCGTGCGGGAGTTGGCGCCCGCGCTCGTCTTCGTCCGCACATCGGCGATGCAGTTCCACGGAACCTCCTCCAATCCGTCAGGTACGTCAGATACGTCAGGGACATCGGGCCCACCGGGCACGTCAGGTGGTCGGGAACGAACGCGTTATCTCCGGCAGCGAGCGCTGGAACGCCGCATAGTGACTGACCTCGCCCTGGTCGACGACCCGGGCCCTCCCCCCGTGCGCCGCCAACTGCCGCGCGCAGGTATCGCTGTTGGCGATGGGTACGTCACGGTCGCCCGTCGCGCTGTAGAGGGTGACGGGGACATCCGGCTTCCACTCGCAGGTGAAGTCATTGGCGCGCATCGCCCTCAGCAGGGGCCCGTCCAGGTGCTGGAGCTTCTCGTACCACTGGTCGGTGAGCAGTTCCCGCAAGGTCGCGGGCAGCTTTCCGGCGATCTGGTCGGCGGGGTGGTTGCTGTCGAAGAGCTCCTCCACATAGCCGTCGTACGGGGCCCGGAAGACCTCGCTCGGGTCGGCGTAGAAGTGGTGCAGGCGGTTCTGCGCGGTGAGGTAGTAAGCGGTGTAGAAGACGGCCGCCCCGGGGCCGACCCGTCCGTCGAAGAGCCCGGGCAACTGGCTGCCCTCGACGTCGTACGCGCCGCCGACCGCTGCCACTCCGCGCAGTTGGAAGCGGCGGTCCTGTCCGGAGTCCAGTGCGCGGGCCAGCGCCATGGCCACTTGCCCGCCCTGCGAGAAGCCCGTGGCGTACACCCGCCCGTCGAGCGACCGGCCCAGCTTCGGTGCTGCCGTGTGTGCGGCGCGGAGCATGTCGAGGGAGGCGGTGGCCGCAGAGCGGTTGTCCATGTAGGGGTGGGTGCCAGGTCCCGTGCCGAGGCCCAGGTAGTCGGGGGCGACGGTGGCACGGCCGGCCGAGGCGTAGAGCCGTGAGACCGTACGGTCCGGGCCTTCCGCGACCGAGGCCGCGTAGCCCCGGTAGGCCAGGGTCCCGTGACCGTGGACGACGGCGGGCAGCCGGTGCGCACCGCCGCCGCGCGGGAGGGCGAGCAGCCCGGACGCAGTGGTCGGTCTGCCGTCCGGGGTGACGGTGCGGTAGCTGATGCGGTACGCGGCGACGGCATACCGGACGGTGTCGGCCGGATACCCGGCCTTCCGCGCTTCCTCGACGATGTCCGCGCTGTCCCGCTCCCCGAGCGGCGTCACCGAAATCAGCTCGCCCCGTACGTACGTGCCGTCAACTCCCGCTGCCGCGGCGGATTCCGCCGGTAGCCCGACGAATGCCGCGAGTACGGCCGACACCCCTATCGCCACCGCCCGTGGCCGCAAGCTAGGCCGCGCCCCGCGGCCTTTCACCGCCCTGCCATCCGCGCCGTATGCGCCATCTGAGCCGTGCTTGCCGTTCCTGCTCCGTGTCCCGCCCCGAAGTGATCTCATGTCAAAAAGGCTAGGGACCGCCGCCCCTCCCCGGAATGCGGTCCACCGCACACTTCCCCTGCGGTAAACCGCACCCCTCGCGTCAGTCCTCCGCCACCCCGCCCGCGAGCCCCGCTTCGTACATCACCCGGTCGACCGTCTCGCGCAGGGAACTTGCGGCGGGGATCACCGTCTCGATGCCCCCGGGGAGGAGGTCGCGCGGCCGGTACCACTCGCGCAGCACGTCCACGGCGACCTCGTCGGCGATCGGCTTGGTGGCGTGCCGGGTCACGGTCTCCTCGAACGGCACGTCCAGGTAGTACCAGTGGCTGCGGGCGCGGTAGTCGGCGAGCAGTCCGGCGAGCATCTCGCCGTAGCGGTCGGCGTACAGGATCCCTTCGAGGACCGTGTGGAAGCCGTGTTCCAGGGCGTGCCGGACGGTGAGGTCGATCAGGCCGATGTTCGCGCCACCGGGAATGTCACGTTCGCGGAGCACCACCCGGCGCAGGTTGTCCTGCCCCACCAGGGCGATGCCCCGCCCGTACCGCTCACGCAGCCCGGCGGCGACCGAGCTCTTGCCGGAGGCACTGTTGCCGCGCAGCACCACGAGCCGTGTCGGGGAAGCAGTCGTCACCCGGGGAGGCTACCCATCGGCCTCGCTCTGCCGGAGCTCCGTGCCTGAGTCGAACCGGGTCCCGCTCACCCGGCCATGTCACAAGAGCGTCACATCCCTCACACCATGTTCACGAGAGCGCGAGGATCGCCCCACCACCACCGCTCTCACCCAGGGACCGCCGCATGAGCCAGCAGTACTCACCACAGCCTCCCTACGGCTATCAGCCGCCCCCACCGCCCAGGAACACCCGCAAGACAGCGCTGATCATCCTGCTGTCCCTCGCAGGCGGCGCCGTCGCTCTGATCGTGCTCGTCAGCGCGTTCGCCGCGTCCCGCATCGACACCACACCGAAGAAGGCACCGGCCGCCAACTCGCAGCCCGAGCAAGCTGAGCAGGCTGAGCAAGCCCAGCAGCCCGAGCAGCCCGCTCCCCAAGAGAAAACAGCACCGGCACCCGAAGCCGCGGCCGACGACTCGGACGACGAACCCCCCGCCGAAAAGCCGGAGCCCACTCAGGCCGACCAGTTCAAGGCATCCATCGCCAAGTCAGGCACCGCGGCGGAGAAGGCCGCGGCCAAGCACGTGACCAAGGTCCAGGGCGCCGACAAGCGGAACGACATCATGGACATCGCGGAGATCCACACCGACTACACCGGCGGGCTCCTCGGCCCCAACAGCGGAAACGGTAAGCTCCTCGCGTCCGCGTTCGCCGAGTGGAAGACCTCGGCCAACGGCCTCGTCACCGTGTACGACGCGAAGGGCGAGATCCTCGCCAACGGGAACTACTAGCCGCACCTCGGTACCTCAACCGAGGTGCCGGGTGTCCCCCAGCCGTACGACCGCCCGGTTGTGGAAGAAGTCGTCCTCGTGCAGCGTCGTGATGCTGCCCGAGGGCGCACGGAAGTTGACATAGCCCGCCGACTCGATGGGCATCTTGATCCACGCGGCCACGACGAACGTCAGCGACCCGCCGTGCGTCACGACGATCTGGTGTCCGCACGGGCGCCGCAGGATGTCGTCCATGGATGCGTAGACGCGCCGCATCCACTCCCCCTTCGTCTCGGCCCCCGCCACGCCCTCGTCGTGGTCCATCCGCTCCCCTACGGCAGGCGGCGGAACGAATCGCCGGTCCAGCCACTCCTGCGGCCGTCCCCCCGCCTCACCGTAGGACTTCTCGCGCAGCCCGGCGTCCAGTACCGGTTCCACGCCGAACAGTTGGCCCACCTCCTGCGCCGTCCGCCGGGTGCGCTCCAGGTCCGAGGAGAAGAGCTCCACCTCGGCGTCGTCGGGAATCTGCTCCCGCAGCGCACCGGCGATGGCGGTCGCCGCGCGGACACCGGCGGGCGTCAGGTGCGAGTCGTGCCATCCGCCGACGACGCCCTCGACGTGATGCGTCGCCTCGGGGTGGGTGACGACGTACAGGGTGCGCATGGGTACTTGCCTTCCGGTCAGGTCTTACGGTCGTACGGAGTCAGCTGTTCGGGCCTGCGGCGCGACGGTAAGCTCCCCCGGCTCCAGCGGTTCCGGCAGTTCCGGCAGGCCCGGCAGTTCCGGCAGGCCCGGCAGCTCCAGGCGGCCCTCGGCCAGCGCCACCGTCGAGGAGACCAGCGCCCCTAGGCAGGCGAGTTCCGCCACGTCGTCCCGCAGCGCCAGCCGCCGCAGGACGAGCCCGTCGAACCCGGCCAGGAAGAACCGTGCGAGCGCCTGAGCCGGCTGGGCGAGCGGACGGCCGGTCCGCTCGCCGGCCCGTTCGCCGGCCCGTGCCAGGACCCGCACCGTCACGTCAGTCACCTCAAGTACGTCGCGACAGTGGCCCCCGCCCACGTCGCCCGGGCGGGGCGTCGTACGCAGCACGGACATGGTCAGTTCGTTCAACAGCCAGTACTTCGCCGGCTCGTCGCGTGCGGTCCGCCACAGTGCGGCTGCCAGCTCGGCGATCGTCTCGGCAAAGGTCCCGCCCTTCGGCGCGGACCGCTCGATCAGTGCGATCCGCTCGTCCGCGAGGTGCTTGAGCACCGCACGGTACAGATCCTCCTTGGCCCCGAACGCGTAATGGACGGTCGCCTGGGCCACCCCGAGCTCCGCTGCGATGGCACGGGTGCTGCCTGCCGCGACGCCCTCCCTGGACATGAGGTCGATGGCCGCTCTGATCAGCTGGGGTCGGCGTTCGGCCGCCGGGACGTGTGCCACGGGAGACACGGTATCGACCTGACCGACCGGCCAAGCCCCGCTCGCTCAGACTCTCTTCATCAGACCTCTCTTCCTCAGACCTCTCTTCGTCAGACCCCCTTCAAACGAGCGATCACCCGACCCGAACCCCATAACTGGGCGACTTCCACCAAGAGTTCGGAGATTCCGGGCATGGTAGAACAAAGCCGCCACACCCGAGGGAGTTCCTGGAGCCCGGGATCCCCGCGAGAAGGAGTCGCCAGTGACCACCACCTCAGAGGGCCTGCGGATCGACGCCGTCCGGATCTCCCAGGACGTACCCGGCGCCGGACGCGTCCTGCGCGACATCTCGCTGGCCCTGCCGCCCGGCCAGGTCACGATGATCGCGGGGAGCAGCGGCGCGGGCAAGACGGTGCTGCTGCAGACCCTCGCCGGACTCCAACCGCCCTCCGAGGGAACGGTGTTGCACGAGGGCCTGGCGCCCGGGCCGCCGGGTCCCGAGTTCGGGTTCGTGCCGCAGGAGGACATCGTCCACCAGGAGCTGCCGCTCGCCCGCACCCTCACCTATACGGCCGGCCTGCGCATGCGCCCCGGCACCCCGGCGGACGAACTGGCCGGGGCGGTACGCCGGGTGATGGGCGAGCTCGGCCTCGCCCACCGGGCGGACACCCCGGTACGCGCCCTGAGCGGCGGCGAACGCAAGCGCGCGGGCATCGCCGCCGAACTCCTCACCCACCCCCGGGTGCTCTTCCTGGACGAGCCGACCTCCGGCCTCGACCCCGTCACCGGCGCCGAACTCCTCACCACTCTGCGGGAGTTGACTGCCTCCGGCACGACGGTCGTCCTCACCACCCACGCCCTGGCCGACCTCGCACGCGCCGACCGGGTGGTGTTCCTCTCGCCGGACGGCGAGATCGCCTACGCGGGCGCCCCCGAGGGCCTGTGCCCGGCGTTCGGGGTCGCCACCCCCGAGGAGGTGTACGGAGCGGTGGCACGCGGCGCCCGCGCGACGAGCACCGCCCCCGCGCCCGACCCCGCCCCCGTACGACAGCCCGCACAACAACCCTCACCACAAGCTACGCAGCCGCCCCGCCCGAGCGCCGTGCACCAATGGGCACTCCTCACCCGTCGCGGCACCGCACTCCTCCTGCACAACAAGCTCTCGGTCGCGGTCCTGGCCGGATCGCCACTGATGATCATCGCGATGTTCGCCGTCCTCTTCCGGGCCGGAGCGTTCACTCCCGCAACGTCCGAGCCCGGCTCCACCGCGATGATCATGTTCTGGATCGCGTTCGGCGCCTTCTTCTTCGGGCTGACGTACGGGCTGCTCCAGATCTGCACCGAGCTGCCCGTGCTGCGCCGCGAGTGGCTGGCGGGGCTGCGGATCGGGCCGTACGTGGCCTCCAAACTGACCACCGTCCTGCCGGTGCTCGCGGTCGCGGACGCAGCGCTGCTCGCCGTGCTGCGGGCGCTCGACCGGCTGCCGTCGGCGAGTTGGGGAACGTACCTCTCGCTCTTCGTGACGAGCGTCCTGGCCTCGGCCGCCGCACTGGCCCTGGGGCTGCTGGCCTCGGCGGCGGTGACGGACCCGAGCCAGGCCACGCTGATGCTGCCGCTGCTGTGCTTCCCGCAGGTGCTGTTCTCGGGCGCGTTTGTGCCGGTGCCGCGCATGACGGTGGCCGGGGAGGCGCTGAGCTGGGCGATGACCAACCGCTGGGCGTTCGAAGCGCTGGGCAGCGGCATCGGCCTTGAGTCCCTGTGGAGCAGCGGCGGCTCCCCGCTGGGCCCGCCGCTGCTCCAGTCGTACGGCGATACGTTCGCGCACCCGGCGAGCCGGGGCTGGCTGGCCCTCGCCGGTTTCACGGTGGTGTTCCTGGCACTGACGTGGTGGGTGCTGGCGCGCAAGTGCCGTCAGGGAATGGCACGCGGGCGCGCCGGGAAATAGCCGGGACCGGAAAGCAGCCGGCCCGTCACCGGCCATCACCGGCCGTCAACAGCCCTCGCGCGGCGCCAGTCCCTCCGTGTCGACGGTCCGGTCCCGGTAGGCACCGATCACGAACGCCAGGAAGGCATCGATGTCACGCGGCTGCGTGGCGATGCCCATCGAGAGCCTTATCGCCCCGGCCGACGGCAGCCCCAGCACCACCAGATAGTCCTCCAGCGAAGCCAGCCGGGCCCGGGCGGCCAGCCGCAGCCGGCGCGGCGGCAGCCGCAGGGCCGCCTCCCCGGCACCCGGGTTGCAGAAGCAACCAGTGCGAAGGGATATGCCGTGCCGGGCGCTCTCGGCGGCGACCAGGCGTTCGTCGACGACCCGGCCCGCCGCGTCGAGGACGTTCAGCGCGACCGTCGCCCCGCGCGGCGCTCCGCTGCGGTCGGGCCCTGGACCGTACACCCGGATCAGCGGCGACCCGTCGCTGTGCCTCAACTCACCGAGCGCGCCGAGTAGTTGGGTGGTGAGCACGGTGACGTGGCGGTGGATGCGGCCGAGGCCGAGGGAGTCGATCCAGGCGAGGCCCGCCGTCACGTCGGGCAGGGCGAGGAAGTTGACGGTGCCGTCCTCGAACGCGGCCTCACCGTCGCTCAGCACGTGCCACTGCGCCCCCGCGCTGACCGCGTGTACGGTCCCGCCGGAGAACCACGGCCTCCGCAGCCGCGCGAGGGCCTCGCGGCGGGCGACGAGGCTGCCCACCCCGGTCGGGTGGCCGAAGACCTTGTACCAGCTGACCACCGTGAAGTCGGGATGCACCCGGCTGAGGTCCAGCGGATTGGTCGGCGCGAAGGCGGCGGCGTCGAGCAGGACGTCGTACCCGCGCTCCCTGATCCGCCCGATCCACTCCAGCGGGTGCTGGACCCCGGTGAAGTTGCTCTGCGCCGGGTACGCGAACAGCCCGTGCCGCGTGGCGGGCAGCGCGGCCCTCAGCCGCCGGGTGTCGATCCTCAGCTCAGGACCGGCCAGCGGTACGTACGTCACCCGCGCGCCCTTGGCTCGGGCGTACTCGCGCAGCCCGTTGACCGAGTTGTGGTTGTCGAGCGACATCACCAGCCGGCTGCGCGCACCGAACGGGTACGCCTCGCCGATCAGCCGCAGGGCCCCGGTGGCGTTCGGCGTGAAGATCACGGCGTATTCGGCGGGGTCGGCCCTGAAGTGGCGCAGCACGGCCGCCCTGGCCTCGGCGATGAGCACGCCGGATGCCCGGGAGGTGGGGTTCTCGGAGTGGGGGTTGCCGTAGCAGCCCGCGGTGATGCGCGCGGCGGAGGCCCGGACCAGCGAGCGGGGCGGCAGACCGGCGCCGGTGTGGTCCAGGTAGTAGTGACCGCCCTCGTCGAGGTACCCGAATTCGGTGGCCCGGAGGTCGGCGAAATCAGTTTTGGCATCGTTGTCGTGCGACACGTCGTGCGATACGGCTTGCGATACGCCGTGCGATACGTCTGCGGAAACGCAGGCGGATACGTCGGAATCGTTCGGCGGAACCCCGACGGGCCTCAGCGGCTGCCCGGTCGAGCGTGCGGTGCTGTCCACTTGCTCCTCCTTCGCGCGATCCCTTCCATCATGGAACGGTTCAGCACGGCAAGGGCTGTTGAACGGAGAACTACGCTCTGGTGGAAAACGTGCCGAGGAAAGAGGAGGAATGAGAACGCACACACGGAAATCCCTGTCCAAGGCAAACCCCGGAGAGCACCCATGAAGATCCACCGCACCAGCGTCTTCGTCGACGACCAGGAGAAGGCCCTGCGCTTCTACACCGACGTGCTCGGCTTCGAGAAGAAGCAGGACGTCCCACTGGGCGAGCACCGGTGGCTGACCGTCGTCTCGCCCGAGGCTCCCGACGGGACCGAACTGCTGCTGGAGCCCGCCGGGCACCCCGTGGTGTGGGCGTACCGTGACGGCCTGGCCAAGGAAGGCATTCCGCTCGCGGCCTTCGCCGTGGACGACGTACCCGCCGAGTACGAGCGGCTGCAGGCGCTCGGGGTGCGCTTCACCCAGGAGCCGCTGGAGATGGGTGCGGTCACCACCGCCGTACTGGACGACACCTGTGGCAACCTGATCCAGCTGCTGCACACAGCGTGACGGCGCCCCCGTGACAGGCGCCCCGTGAAGGCGCCCCCATGACCGCGCCCCACAAAAAAGAAGGGCAAGAAGAGCTTTCACTCCCTTGCCACTCTTAAGTTATAGCCCAAGGGGGGGCTTGCCACAAGGCCCCGGTCCTGCCGCACAATCCTCGCCTAGGCCGCTGTGGCCTGCACTGATGCGACGAGGAGCTTCCACAGGTGCGAGCGGGAACCGCTGACATGACCACGAACTCGAACCCACTGACCACCGGGGCGTTCGACCTGCCCGACCACCTGTCCCCCAAGGCCGACCCCGCCCTGATCGGCGCCGACGAGAAGCACTTCGCCGCCCTCGCGGAAAGCCTCGACCGGTCGATCGCCGAGCTGACCGACCGCCTCGCCACCCTGCGCAGGGCCCCCGGCGGGGCCGGCCGGGAGGCGATGGACCGGGACAACGAGATCCACCGCCTGACCGCCCGGCTGCGCGGCCTGAGCCGCTTCGGCATGGACCTGTGCCTGGGCCGCATCGTCGCCGAGGACGACCCGGAGCCCCTCTACATCGGCCGCCTCGGCCTCACCGACGACGAGGGCCGCCGCCTCCTCGTCGACTGGCGCTCCCCCGCCGCCGAGCCGTTCTTCGCGGCCACCCACGCCAACCCGATGGGTCTGGCGAGCCGCCGCCGCTACCGCTGGACCCGCGGCCGTATCGGCGACTACTGGGACGAGGTGTTCACCGAGGACGGCTTCGAGGGGCACGCCGCCCTCGACGACCAGTCCGCGTTCATCGCCAGCCTCGGCAGCAACCGCTCGTCGCGGATGCGCGACGTGCTCGGCACCATCCAGTCCGACCAGGACGCCATCATCCGCGCGAGCTCGCGCGGCGCCCTGGTCGTCGACGGCGGCCCGGGTACGGGAAAGACGGTCGTCGCGCTCCACCGCAGCGCGCACCTCCTGTACGCGGACCCGCGCCTGGGCCACCGGCGCGGCGGCGTGCTGTTCGTCGGCCCGCACCGCCCGTACCTGAATTACGTCTCCGACGTGCTGCCGAGCCTCGGCGAGGAGGGCGTGCAGACGTGCGTGCTCCAGGACCTCGTCACCGAGGGAGCCACCGCCCTCCCGGAGACGGACCCCGAGGTGGAGCGGCTGAAGTCGACGGCGGACATGGTCAGGGCGATCGAGAAGGCCGTCGCGTTCTACGAGGAGCCGCCCACCGAGGCCCTGACCGTATCGACCCCCTGGGACGAGGTACGGCTGACCGCCGCCGACTGGGCGGAGGCGTTCCGCGCGGCGGACCCGGGCACCCCGCACAACGAGGCGCGCGAGCAGATCTGGGAGGAGCTCGCCACGATCCTCTACGACAAGCACGGCGCGGACGAGGACGAGGTCCCGCCGGAGCTGTTCCGGCGCGCGCTGCGGGCGGACCGCGAACTGGTCACGACCCTCAACCAGGCGTGGCCGCTGCTCGAAGCGGCGGACCTGGTCAGCGACCTGTGGACGGTCCCCGCGTACCTGCGGATGTGCGCGCCCTGGCTCAGCAAGGACGAGGTGCGCACGCTCCAGCGCAAGGACGCCCCACAGGCCTGGACGGTGTCCGACCTGCCGCTCCTCGACGCGGCACGGCAGCGCCTGGGCGACCCGGAGGCTGCCGTACGTCAGCGTCGGCAGGCCGCCGCGCTGGCCGCCGAGCGGGCCCGGATGGCCGACGTCATCGACAACATCCTTGAGGCCGACGACGACGGCGAGGGCGCGGTGACGATGCTGCGCGGCGGTGACCTGCGCAGCAGCCTGGTCGACGAGAGCGCCGTACCGACCGCCGACCCGGACCTGCTCGCGGGTCCGTTCGCGCACATCGTGGTGGACGAGGCCCAGGAACTGACGGACGCCCAGTGGCAGATGCTGCTGCTGCGCTGCCCGTCCCGGAGCTTCACCATCGTCGGCGACCGCGCCCAGGCCAGGCACGGGTTCACGGAGTCGTGGGAGGAGCGGCTGGAGCGGGTCGGCCTGGACCGGATCAAGATGGCCGCGCTGAGCGTCAACTACCGGACGCCGGAAGAGGTCATGACGGAGGCGGAGCCGGTCATCCGGGCGGCGCTCCCGGACGCCAACGTCCCCACCTCCATCCGCAGCAGCGGCATCCCGGTCCTCCACGGCCCGGTCTCGGACCTGGAGTCGATCCTCGACAGCTGGCTCGCCGACCACTCCGACGGCGTCGCCTGCGTCATCGGCGACCCCACGTTCGCGGAGACGTCGCGGGTGCGCTCGCTGACCCCGTCGCTGTCGAAGGGCCTGGAGTTCGACCTGGTCGTACTGGTCGACCCGGAGGACTTCGGTACGGGCATCGAGGGAGCGGTGGACCGCTACGTGGCGATGACCCGGGCGACCCAGCAACTCGTCGTCCTCACGAGTTCATGAGCTCGTGAACTCATGAACTCACGACACGGGTCGCGATACCGGGGCCGGGACCGCACGGAGGACCATGAGCGAGTCCTCCAGCCCCGCCACCATGGCGAAGGGGAACCGGTCGAGTTCGAGGCAGAGTTCGACGTCGTCGGGGTGAACTCCCTGCCGTACCCCCTCCGTCAGCTCGAAGGCGGCCCGTGACCCGGCGGCCCGGCGGAGGTACGGGGCGGACTCTGCGGCTTCCGTGGCATCCGCTCCGTCCCCGGCGGCCCCGGCCCTGAGGGCGATGTACTCGCAGCACGCCAGGTCCTCGTCGGCCCGCCCGTCCTCGCCGGTGACCACGTACGTGACGCTGTCGCCCGCCCGCGACCTCAGCACCCGGGCCGTCGCCTCCGCCACCACGAAACTGGCGCACAGCACCAGCTTCGCGTCCTTGACCGCGAGGGCACCGACCGTGCCCGCCGTGGTCTTCTGCACGACGGTCCGCCCGCCGAGGTCGATGGAGCGCAGCATCCCCGGCGAGTTGACGGTGTCGAACCCGGGCGCGACGGGACCGTCCTTGATCGCCACCCAGTCCGGGTGGCGGCCCTTCAGTGCCAGGGCCTCGTCCAGCGACTCGGCGAGAACTATCCGTTCCGCCCCCTGGGCGAAGGCCCAGGCCGCCACCGTGAACGCGCGCAGGACATCCACCACGACCGCCACAGAAGGGACTTCGGCCAGCTCGGCGACACCGGCGATACCAAGGAATCGATTGTCCATCCGGTCATGATCACGCACGGCCCACCGGAAAACCGCTATGTAGGACACGATCTGACCTCGATGCGGCCTAGCTTGTCTCTTGTCCGCAGGAACAGGAAACAGCAACCGAAGAACCGGAAGGCGGAGCCATGACCTCCAACGACCTGCCCGCAACCCCCGCTGTCACCACCGTCGCCGCAGCCCCCGCCGTCACCGCCCTCACCGGCGAGCGCGCCGAATGGCTCGAAACGCTGACCAAGCACCGGTACTTCCTCCGCTTCACCACCCGCGACCTCACCGACGAGCAGGCCGGACAGCGGACCACCGCCAGCACGCTGTGCCTGGGCGGACTGATCAAGCACGTCACCGGCGTCGAGCGGGGCTGGGCGGACTTCATCCGCAACGGCGCCGCGAAGACGGAGGAGACCGACTGGGCGGAGCAGAAGGAGTTCCAACTGCTGCCCGGCGAGACCCTCGCCGGAGTGCTGGCCGACTACGCCGAGGCGGCCAGGGAGACCGACGAACTCATCGCCACCGTGCCCGATCTGAACGCCGCACAGCCGCTGCCGCCGGCCCCCTGGTTCGAGCCCGGCGCACAGTGGTCGGTACGCCAGGTACTGATGCACATCGTCACGGAGACCGCCCAGCACTCCGGCCACGCCGACATCATCCGCGAATCCCTGGACGGCGCCCAGAGCATGGCCTGACCGGGTGCGGCCGGGGCCTGCCGGACGGTCAGGCCATCAGCTCGCGCTCAGCTTCACGCTCCGCGACGACCGCCGCGTCCAGCACCGTCCGCGCGAGCTTCCTGGGCTGCCCCAGCGGACTGAGGTGCCCGTGCCCCGGCCACACCGCGAGGCGCCCGTCCCGGCAGGCCGCGAGAAACGCCCGCTCGTCACTGCGGAAGGGGTCACGGGCACCGTTCACCAGCCAGACCGGACCGGGGTACGAGGCGAGCGCGGCGGGCGCGTCCAGCGCGCCGACGGCGTCCCACACGTCCGACCACACCTCGCTGGACAGACCGCCCGCACTCATCGCCGCCGCCGCGGGCGGAGGAAGCATCCGGCGGAAGCCCCGGAGGCTGATGCGGTCGCCCACCTCGGGGTACCGGGCGGCCAGCATGACCGGCGCCCGGTAGACGGCGGCGAACGCCCCACGGGGGCTCGCCGTACAGCCGAGGGCCACGACTCCGGCGGTCCGCCCGGGATGGCGGGCGGCAGCCGCCATCGCGACGTACCCGCCGAGGGAGAGCCCGACCAGCAGGGCCCGCCCGCCGAGCCGGTCGACGGCATCGGCCGCCGCCTCCACGGCGCCGTCCATGGTGAACCTCTCGCCTCGCCGTCGCCCGTGCCCGGGCAGATCGGGGGCACCGACCGGGCGGTGCTCACCGACGATGTCCATGACGGGCTGCCACATGGTGCGACTGACCCGGGTGCCGTGCAGAAAGACGACGGGCAGGGGCGCGGCTGACTCCTGGTGCTGTGTCATGCCCCGCACGCTAACACCAAATGCAACGCAACGTTGCGTTTCTTTTCGGCCACTCCCCTTGCTACCCTTGCGCCCCATGAGCGACGACCCCCGCCGTATCTCCGCCCCCCGCAAGTCCCGCGAGATCTTCGACGCCACCCTGGCCCTCCTCCAGGAGAAGGGGTACGAAGGCCTCACCGTCGAGGGCGTCGCCGAGCGCTCCGGCGTCAACAAGACGACGCTCTACCGCTATTGGCCCTCCAAGGGAGCCCTGCTCGGCGCGGCACTCCTGCACGGCACCCCGCTCGCCCTGACCGTCCCCGACACGGGCACCCTCCAGGGCGACCTGGAAGCCCTCCTGGGCGGCATCGTCACCATGCTCACCGCCCCGCCCGCCGCCGCCATCGCGGTCGCCTCGCTCGGCGCGGCCACCCAGGCGCCCGAACTGGCCGCGCACGCGAGGGAGTTCTTCGCGGACCGGCTCGCCCGCGAACAGCCGGTGTTCACCCGCGCGGTGGCCCGGGGGGAACTGCCCGAGGACGCCGACCCGGCTCTCCTCGTGGATCTGCTGGCGGGCGCGGCCTGGATGCGGATCGTCTTCCGTCAGCTGCCGCTCGAAGCGGACTTCACGGCCCGCGCCGTACGCACAGTGCTCCGGGGTGCCCTGAACTACTGAACAGCCGTCCCGGCCCCCTCCATCGCCTCCCGCAGCATCGCCACCGTCGCACCCGCCGCGGCCCGCTCGGTCTCGTCCTCGCTGCCGAGGGCCCGCTCCTCCAGGAGTACGACGGCGGCCTGAAGCACTCCGAGGTGCACGGGAACGGTCCGCACCCCCGCGAGCGCTGCCCGCGCCCGGTCGGCCGCCGAGTCAGGGACCGGTACGGGGCCCGACGGGATCAGCGTGGCGACCCCCCGCCCGAGCGCGGGGCGGTCACGGTCGCGGGGCGGCGGCAGCGGCTGCCGGGAGTCACTGTCGCGGAACGGCTGCTGGGCCGGAGCTGTGGTCACGCACCCAGTTTCCCCCGGGGAAGCCCCCGGGCTCGGCCGTTCAGGGCATCGCTATGGCAGCGGCCGAGCCGAGCTGGGAGCGGGGGGTCTTCTCGCCGACCTTCTGCGGGTCGATGGTGCGCGGGTCGACGGCCTCGCCGGGGGCGCCCTCCGCGTAGTAGCCGGTGGGGGCGGTGTCGCGGTCGTGCGGCAGCAGGAAGAAGACGCGGCGCTTGTGCAGGCCGCTGTCGGGGTCGGCCTCGGCGTGCTCGTCGAGCTCGGTGTAGCCGACGAGGCGGCCGTCGCGGGCGTAGCGGGGCTTGCCGCGGCGGCGGGGGGTCTTGTCGAGGGCCTGGCGTACGTAGTCGAGGTCGTCGGGGCTTTCCAGCCACACCACCGCATTCTCGTGGGCGAGATCGCTCTCGTTCAGTAGCGAGCTCATGGCTGAAGCCCCTCCTCGTTGTTTCCGGCCACGCTCAGGCCTTGGTTTTCTGGCCCCTGGCCGGGTCCTGTCGTCGGGCCCCGTCGGTGCGCGTGCCCGGAGGCCCGGTACCCATCGTAAGGCTGCCCGCTGTTGCGGCACAGTGCACGCATGGGCGTCATGTGATTACCGGGCCGTTCGAAGCAACCAAAACGGCCGGATCGTCGTCGTCGGCGAGCAGGCCGAGTCCCGGGTAGTACTTCTTTCCGCTGGACTTCATCATGTCGTTCGGCGACGCCAGGCCGAGCTCCTGACGGATGCGGCTGGCGAAGGAACGCGAGGTCGCGGGCCTGATTCCCTCGCTGGCGTTGCACCAGGTGCCGTACGCGGCGTACAGCACGCCCTGCTCCACGCGGAGGTCGGAGGGGCGGTCGTGGCCGTTCGCGGAGGGCGGGCTCTTGACGCAGCATTCCTTGAGGAACCGGCCGATGTGGTCCTCCGTGGATTCGTACGCTTCCGTGGCCATCCGTACGGAATCCGGACCGGTGAGCGGATCCCGGGTCTCCAGGTAGTTCATCGCGCCCTCGATGAGCCAGTGGAGGATTCCGGGCCCTTCGTCCCTCACGAGTTCGAAGGCCAGATTGTCGATCTTGTGCTTGTTCGGCACGACCCGTTCGAAGGGGATCAGCCGGATGCGGCGCCAGAAGGCGTGGCCGCCGGTGCCGACCTCGGGGCGGTGGTTGCCGAGCAGCCAGAGCTTGTGGGTGGGGGCGAACGAGAAGTAGTCCTGGCGCATCCGGCGGGCCTTGATGCGGTCGCCGCCGGTGAGCAGCTTGACCCGGGACTCGTCGAACTTGTCGTTGGGCTTGAGCTCGGAGCAGACCATGATGCGCCGCCCGTGCAGTTCGGTGAGCTCGGTGGAGTGCTCGGAGAACTTGCCCTTCTCCATCAGGAAGCCGGGCGGCGCCGCGTCGGCGTAGTCGCCCAGGATCTGGATCATCACGTCCAGCAGCACCGACTTGCCGTTGGCACCGGCGCCGAAGAGGAACGGCAGGACCTGCGCGCCGACGTCCCCGGTGATCGAGTAGCCGAGCAGCAGGTGCAGGAACCCGATGGTCTCCAGGCCCTTTTCGTCGTCGCCGAAGGTGTCGCGGAGGAACTTGTGCCAGCGCGGCGTCGGCATGTTCTCGGGCGCCACGCTGGTGGCCCGGGAGTGCCGGTCGGTGATCGGGCTGGGCTTGCGCATGTCGCCGGTGTGCAGGTCGACGACGCCCTCGGGGGTGCACAGGGCGTACGCGTCGCCGTCCAGGACGTCCGGGTCCAGGGTCAGCGCGGGGGACGCCTTCGCCTGGGTGA
Organism: Streptomyces sp. NPDC032721; assembly: GCF_055579625.1. Classification (NCBI taxonomy): domain Bacteria; kingdom Bacillati; phylum Actinomycetota; class Actinomycetes; order Kitasatosporales; family Streptomycetaceae; genus Streptomyces; species Streptomyces sp. NPDC032721. Next base: position 154,583 of record NZ_JBVIMX010000009.1, read on the forward strand.
GCAGGGCCTTCATGCCGGGGGTCGACATGGTGCGCTTGCGGTGGGCGTAGAGCTCGCGGTCGCTGAAGAAGCCGCGCGGGTCCTGCGCGGGCATCTGCTCGGCCATGTCCCCGGCGGCCCACAGCGCGGCCTTCTCACCGCCGGTGCGCTTCCACCGGTACTGGTCCCAGGAGTACCAGCCGAGCCCCTCGACGTGGCGGAACTGGTCGCCGTACAGCTGCGCGAACAGCTTGGCGTTGCCCCTGTCGGTGAGCATGTTCGGGAGCATCCCGAGCTCGTCGTGGTACGGCTCGTTCACCACGGCCGCCCCGGACGGGGCGTGCTGCCCGGGGGGCTGTCCGTGTCCGGTGACCTGCTGGGCGGGAAGTGCCGTGCCGGGGCCCGCAGTGTCCAAATCCGGGTCCGGGACCGGGAATTCGAGCATCTGCTGAGCGGCGGCAGTGGCGTCGAAGCTCGTGCTCTCGGCGCTGCTCATGGGCGTCCTTGGGGGTGAAGCGGTCGGGTGGCACCTGCGGCAAGGGCGGAGTCGATGATCGTGGTGTTGCGCTGCGGCTGGTGCGGGCGGGCCGCCTGCGCTGCCTGCGCCAGGAGTTCGCGTACGACCGGATCGGCGAGGTGGCCGCCGGCCACCAGACCTCCCGCGGTGTACGCGGCCCTGTTGAGCTTCTCGGTGAAGCTCGCGCCCTCCTGGACGGCCGCACAGGCCGCGACCTCGGCCAGGAGAGGCTCCAGGAGCCGTTCTGCGGCCCTGGGGGCACGTCGGGGGCGGAGACGGGGGTGGGGCACACCAAAGGGCCTTGACGGGGCGTCTGTGGCTTTCTGGACGTCAGTGGTGCCCGCGGGGTCCCCGGTGGTGTGCCCGGTACGGGTCAGTTCGGCGGCCAGCCAGTCCGGCAGCGGCGCGGGCATCCTGGCCTCGCCCACCGGTACGTAACCGCCCTGCGGGGTGCGGTTGGTGGGCGCGACGATGTACCCGTTGTCGGCCCGGATGTCGACCTGCCAGGCGAGGGCGACCCGGGGGCTCGAACCGGTGGAGGAGCGGTAGCGGGTCTCGGGACGGGTGTTCCGGTACCAGATGTGCAGACCTCCCGAGGGGGTGCGTACGCGGAGGGTCGTGGCGTCCTGGGCCGGGTCCGGCTGCTTCCGGTACGCGGCCAGCAGGGCGAGGGTGTCGAAGCCGGAACCCAGCCCGGTCAGGTCGACCCTCGGGTGGATCGGGATGCCCGGCAGCAGCCGGGCGCGGTCGGGGACCTCGGCACTGTGCGCGTCGACGTCGAGCACGACCAGGTCCGCGGGCCCGCAGGCGACACCCACGCCCATGGCCGGGTGGGCGCCCCACCAGGCGTCGATCCGGGCCCGGTCGGTGGTCGCGGCCCGGAAGCCGTGGCACCAGCGGCCCGCCCCGATGCACGGGCAGTCCTGCGGGCAGCGCCCGGCTTCCCGGCAGGCGGTGCAGTTGGCCGCGGGCGTTTTCCGGCCGGGGGCCAGGGGGTGCACCGGCCAGCCGTTGCCCGCGCACCAGCGTGCAACGGCGTGCGCCCGCACGGTCCCTGACGGGAGGGGGCTACTGGTCTCACCGTGGCGCGGCACGCGGTCGTCCTTGTCGGGGTCAGAGGTCGTGCGTTCTGGTGCGTTCAGTCCCTGCAAGTAAAAGCGCTGGTCAGCGCCCTGAGGGTACCTGTATGAGGGACTGAAGGGACTGAACTTTCCTATGAGGTCCTGAGCCTAGCGCAAGGGTCGGCAATCTCCGCGGGGAACTGCCGTTGTATCAGTTCTTCAGTCCCTTGAGTCCCTTTGGGCCGTCGGCGGGCGAGCGGTCTTCGTGCCGGCGCGCTCGGAGGGGCCTCAAAGCAGTCCCGCACGGGCAACGGCGGGCCCGGGGCCGGTGGTCCCGTTCAGGTCCGTACAGATGGCCGAAAGTCGGGCTCTTCTCCGTATTTCTGGACCGAGGGACGGAAGGACCGGGGACCGTGCGGTTCAGTCCCTGCCCTTCAGTCCCTCGGTAAACCCGCAGGTCAGCGGGTTGCGCCCCGCTGTAACAGGGCCTGAAAGGGACTGAAGGGACTGAATTTCCTAGTTATCAGCGCTTCAGGCTTATACCTGTCTACTACACGCGTCCGCATACACACGCGCACACAATTGGGATGGATACTGCAAAGTTGAGTCCCTTCAGTCCCTCAGTCCCTTGATCAGATTTACCTTCACCCCTCTGACCTGGGCTTTTATCGAGGGACTGAACGGAGGGACCGAAACGCTCAGTCCAGTCCCTCCGTCCCGTCCCCGCCACGAAAGTGGTCGCGGAAGGGCACGCACAGCCGCCCCTCGCGCATGTGTTCTGCCGGGTCTCTTCAGTCCCTTTCCCTCCGGCCGGCCCAGTGGCCGACCGTCGCGGGTCACCCGACCCAGGACGAGGGATCGACCGGATGGACCTCCAGGCCCGGTGCGGCGAGGAGTGCGTTGATGCAGGCCTCGGTGCCGCCGACGTAGGTGCTCTTCAGGTCCGTGTCGCTGCCGACGCACCAGGCCCGGTCCTCGGGCCACCACAGGTCGGGCAGCTCGATGTAGTCGGTCCAGCGCCAAAGGACGCTGCCGGGCCCGGCCTCCGACGGCGAGGTGACTTCGGCCAGCGTCCCGCCGAGCAGGACGCGGTCCCGGTGCGGGGTGTCGAAGGCGGGCACGTCCTCGGGCCAGTCGTACGTCCCGTAACCGCGCCAGAGGCCGTACCAGCACCGCTCAGGGGTCCGTGTGTGCTCCGCGAGCGCCGCGGCCAGGGGACGGGCGACAGAGGGCGGTGTCGGGCCTTCCCAGGCCATCTCGTCCCAGACGCCGGGCAGTCCGTCCTGCTCCGGGGCCTCGTAGGGGGCGTCCGCGCCGACCAGCTGGTACCACCAGGTCTCCCCGCCGACGGCTCCGAAGGCTTCGCGGTACGCCGGGTACGCCTCGGCCACCGCGTCCCAGCGGACCGGGCGGCCGTCGAGCTCTGCCGGGTGCAGCACGCGCGCGTACGCGGGGAAGCCGGGCGCGCAGATCCCGGCCACGGTGCCGAACAGTCCGTCGTCGGGCTGCGCGTCGAGGATCCACCGTGCGGGGGTGAGATCGAACTGGACTCGGAGCCTGCCGTAGCGGCCGGGGGCGTCTTCCGGGCGGGTCGGTGTCATAGGAATCTCCTGTCGTCCCCGGTCACCCGGTCCGGTGGTCCTGCCGCGCGCAGGACCACGTCCAGGGCCCGGTCCGGGTCGGCCGCGTAACAGCTGCTGAACCACGCCATGTTCGCCTCGACGACCGCCCACTCGCCCGTCGACAGCAGTCCGACGTCCAGGACCACCGCACTCGGCAGAGCCGCCGAATGGGCGCCGAGGAGGCGCTGTGCGAAGGCAAGGGCCGCGTCGGCGTGGTGCCGGGCGCCGGACAGGGGTGCCGGGTCGAGGAGCCCGTAGGTGGCGTACCGGGAGCCGGTGCGGACCTCGCCGTCCAGGACGTACAGCCGGAACTCGGCGGCCCAGGTGACCACCTCGCTGACCTGCACCGGCAGTTCGGGAGGCAGCAGAGGGCCGGAGGGCAGGGCGCGGCCGTCCGGGTACACGGCGGCGGGGAAGCTCTTGTCGGTGGGCGGCTTGGCGAACAGCGGGCCGGGCAGCTTCCGTGCCTCCCCCAGCGTGGACAGGGTGAGGCGGCGGCCGGTGAACTCGTGGGGCAGCGCGCACATCCACCCGTCGTCGGGTGCCAGCAGTGCGACACCGAGACCGTCCCCGGCTCCGGCCGCGTACTTCGGGCCGCCGTAGTAGTGCCGGCTGCCCGTCCGTCCCTCCGGGGCGACTGCCGAGGGACGGACGGGCAGCACCTCCACGGCCATGCCGCGCCGCCGGGCGGCCTCCGCGAGGAGGCCCCGGGTCGGGCTGTACGCAGGCGCCACCGCCAGGGAGTTCCGTGTCTGCTGCTGGGTCACGGGCTCAGACGATGGCATTGCGCGTGCGTACAGGTCCATCGCTTTCTGCGGCATTCCGTCGCTGTCCGCGAGTGCGGGCGAGGGACGGAAGAGGGACCGAAGAGGGACGGAGGGACTGAAGGACCGGGAAATCGAAAAGGATGGAGGAAGGAAAAAATGGGCTGTCCGAGTCGTGACCAATTCCTGGCCAAGTGCGGACAAGTCCCGTTGTGTCAGCCTCCGGCGAGTTCCCCGGAGGTGGGTCGGCGCAGTTCCTTGTTGAGGCGCAGGGCCTCTTCGAGCTGGTCCTCCAGGATCACGATGCGGCACGCGGCGCCCACCGGAGTCCCCTGGTCGACCAGCTCGCGGGCGCGGGCCGCGACACGCAACTGGTAGCGGGAGTACCGCCGGTGGCCGCCCTCGGAGCGCAGCGGGGTGATCAGCCGCGCTTCTCCTATCGCCCGCAGGAAGGCGGGCGTCGCCCCGATCATTTCGGCGGCCCGGCCCATCGTGTAGGCGGGATAGTCGTCGTCGAAACGGTCCCGGAAAGGGGACGGAGAAGGGGCGGGGGACGAAGAGGGGAACGGGGAGTGCTGGTTGTCTACTGTCACTGGCACCTCACTGCTTTCACGGTTGGGGATCAACGCGTAGTGGGGCCCCAGCGCCGTTCGGCACCAGGGCCCCAAGGGAATCAACACCATCTACCGGCCTTAGTGCTGCGCCGGTCCTGAATTTCCGCATTCCGTCCGTGACGGGCCGGACTGCGGGGATCGCGGATGCGTGACCGTGGGACCACCTTCCGTTCCGGGGCCTGCGGTACCCGGGCGGACTTTCACCTCGCCCGGGCGATCCTGATGGCGCGAACCTCTTTCTCTCGGGTGCAACCTCTGGGTACTCGGTCATGCCGGCCGTCCTGCGAACTGCTCGCGGCCCCTGGGACCGCACGACCCGGCAACCAACCACGGGACCCTCGAACTGCCCGGCCCCGCCGTTCCACTGCCGTGCCACAACCTGCTTCGAACCGGCATGCGCGCGGCAATGCGTCGTTGTCCGCCGCGCCTCACTCGACTTCGTGGTTACGCAATGGAATGTAGTCCTGCCACTGCCCGATGTCTACCTCCGCCACAACAGTTTTTCTGGCGGCCGAGGATCCAGAAATCTACAGGCTTCCCCTCTTCGGCCCTCTCAACCCTTGCTTGCCCCATAGCCGTCACTCGTACGAGCTGAATTTCGCATCCGCAATGTGCTCGGGGTGTCTAGGAGCCGATGCATCGGGCATACGCCTGCCTCAGGGCGGTACAACCGATCATGGATTGGGGCGTACGCGCATGAACAGCAAGCAGCTGACCACGGAGCACACCGCACAGCCTGGCCCGCCGACCCCGCGCCTGAGCGCCGTTCCGGATCCCACCGGGGATCCAGGCGTCGGGACGATCCGGGGCAGGGGCGCCGCCGGAGTGCTTCGCGCTCGCAAGGCGGCACGTGCCTTCACCGACCGCCTCTCCCCCGCGCCGGGCCCGGACACGGCCGACACCCTCGTCCTGGTCGTGTCCGAACTCGTCACCAACGCGGTGCGGCACGGCGGCGGCCGGTACACCCTCGCGCTGTCCGCGTCCCCCGACACCCTCACCGTCGCGGTCGGCGACCGCAGCTCGGTACGCCCCCGTCCCCGCACCCCTGATGCGGCAGGTGGTGGCGGCGGGTTCGGCTGGCACCTGGTGGAGCTGCTGGCCGAGGAGGTGACGGTGCTGCCGGGACGGGCGGGCAACCGGGGCGCGGGGCGGGGCAGCGGGCTGCGCGGGAAGACGGTGCGGGCGGTACTCCCCCGCCAGTGACCCCGCCAGTGACCCCCGCCAGCGGCCCCTGGCAGTCCTCCGCCAGGCTTCAACACCCTTCTCCCGGCCTGGATTTGGCCCGTTCCCACCGCTGCCCGCCCCGGGCGCGATCTAGGGTGCTCCCGTGACCGACTCCTGGGAAGCCACTGCCGCCGGAGTACTGCGCCTGCCCTCGGGACGCCTGGTCCGTGGCCGTGGACTGCGCCGACCGCTCCCCGACGGGCCGCCGCCCACGTACGCCGTGTACCTCCTCGGCAAGCAGCCGCCCGAGGTGCCCTGGGAGGCCCGGTGGCTGCGCTGGCCCGACTTCCGGCTGCCGGCCGACCACGGCCGGGCCCGTGAGCTGCTGGCCGAGGCGTGGGAACGTACGACCGCCGACCGGGTCGAGCTCGCCTGCGAGGGCGGGCGTGGCCGGACGGGGACGGCCCTGGCCTGCCTCGCCGTACTGGACGGCGTACCGGCGAGGACGGCCGTGGACTTCGTCCGTGCGCACTACGACCGGCGCGCGGTCGAGACGCCCTGGCAGAAGCGGTACGTACGGCGCTTCGCCGACTGACGGGCGGGGGCGGTTCTCAGCGCGGCGCGATCAGTTCCACCGCTGCCGCCGCCGCGACCTCACGCGCGACCGCTGCCAGCGCGGGCGAGTCCAGCTTCCACTGCTGCCAGAACAGCGGTACGTCCACGGTGCGGTCGGTCGGGAGCAGTGACAGCGCCCCCGCGCGCAGCAGCGGCACCGCCTGCGTTTCCGGTACGACGCCCCAGCCGAGCCCCGCGACGATCGCGTCGCAGAACCCCTCGGAGGTGGGCACGTGGTGCCGGACGTTCCCGGCGCCGCGCGGGGCCCCGGCCCCTCTCGCGGAGTCGTCGGCCAGGGACCGTACGAAACCGTCCTGGAGTTCGTCCCTGCGGTCGAAGACGATCACCGGTGCCTCGGCCAGCCGGTCCACCAGCGGCCCCTCCCCCAGGTACCGCAGCTCGAACTCCGGGCTCGCCACCGGCAGGTACCGGGCCAGCCCCAGCGCCCGTACCGTGCAGCCCGCCACCGGGTCGGGCGACGAGGTGACCGCCGCCATCACCTGGCCCTCGCGCAGCAGTGCGGTGGTGTGCGACTCGTCCTCGCGGTGCAGCTCGAAGCAGACGGGCGGGTCCTGGGGTACCCGGGTCAGGGCGGGCAGGAACCAGGTGGCGAGGGAGTCGGCGTTCACGGCGATGGCAAGCCGGGCCGGAACCGGGCCCTTCCCGGCCCTGGGGTCCTGCTCGCCGGGGAGCCCGAGCTCGGCCCGCGCGTCCTGTTCCAGCAGCGCGAGCTGGCGGGCGAAACGTGCCACGACCTGCCCTGATTCCGTCGGGCGCACCGGTTTCGTACGCATCAGGAGCACCCGGCCGGTGCGCTTCTCCAGGGCTTTGATGCGCTGGCTGACTGCGGACGGGGTGACGTGCAGAGCGGCTGCGGCGGCGTCGAAAGTGCCCTCGTCGACGACGGCGAGCAGCGTATACACCTGGTCCAGGGGAAGTTCGTCCATCACGAGCGCTAAGGGTACGTAAGAATCTTTAGCTGTACTGAAGACGGCGCGTTCCCTAGCGTCGGAGGCATGACACACGGCACCTCAGCAGTCGTCGCGGCCGCACTCGCGGGCTTCGGCACCGGACTCTCCCTCATCGTCGCCATCGGCGCACAGAACGCCCTCGTCCTGCGACAGGGAGCGCACCGGCACGCGGTGCTCGCGGTGGTCGCCATCTGCGCACTGTCCGACGCGGTGCTGATCGCGCTTGGGGTGGCGGGCGTGGGCGCGGTCGTCACCGCCTGGCCCGCCGCACTGACGGCGGTCGGCATCGCGGGCGGCGTCTTCCTGATCTGTTACGGACTGCTGGCCGCCCGGCGCGTACTGCGCCCCTCCCCCGACGCGGCCCTCACCGCCGGTGGCGCGGCCTCCGGTTCCGCCAAGGCCGCCGTACTGACCTGCCTGGCGATGACCTGGCTGAACCCGCACGTGTACCTGGACACCGTGCTGCTGCTCGGGTCGGTGGCGAGCGACCACGGTTCGCTGCGCTGGGCGTTCGGCGGGGGTGCGGTGCTGGCGAGCGTGACGTGGTTCGTCGCGCTCGGCTACGGGGCGCGGCTGCTGAGCGGACTGCTGGCCAAGCCCAGGGCGTGGCGGGTGCTGGACGGGGTGGTCGCGGCAACCATGGTGACGATGGGCGGGATGTTGCTGGCGGGGGCGTAGCGAGGGCTTGGCACCGTTCGGGCGGCTTGATGTCCGCGTGGCTTGATGTCCGCGCGGCTCGATGCCCGCGCGGCCTGATGTCCGTAAGCCCTCACGCCCGTCAATTTGCCCTGTTCTCAGCCGCTCTCAGCCGACACGCGGCACTTCGCTTGCCCCAATGTCACCAAAACCCCCTCGGAGGTGAGTAAGGTAACCGCATGACCGTCCCATACGCCCCGGACGACCGGGAAAAGGTAGTAGCGAAGCTCCCGGCCTCTCTGCGCCAGGAACTCAAAGTCAGAGCAGCCGAGTTGGGCGTCGACATCAAGGATGCCGTCACCGAGGGCGTCCAGGCGTGGCGCTCGGAGAAGTCCGAGCAGCCACTCGTCGACACCACCGGTGGCAGCTCCTTCTCGACGTACCTTCCCGCCGGTCTGTACGGGGAGTTCAAGGACGACTGCAAGGAGCGCCGCCTCCCCTTCAACCAGGGTCTCGCGCAGGCGATCCGGCTCTGGCTCGGGGCTCACCCCTCCCCCCGCAGGGCGGCCCGCCGCAGCGGTGCGCGCCGCATCATCTTCGGCAACCAGAAGGGCGGCGTCGGCAAGACGTCGACCTCGTCCGGTGTCGCCCAGGCTCTCGCCGAGGCCGGAAACCGCGTCCTGCTCGTCGACTTCGACCCGCAGGGCCACCTCACCAAGCAGCTCGGCTACCAGCTCTTCGACATCGACGAGCCGAGCCTGGCCAAGCACATGCTCGGTGAGGCCAAGGGCGAGCTGCGCGAACTCCTCGTCTCAATAGAGGAGAACGGCTTCGCGGGCCGGCTCTTCCTGCTGCCCGCCTGCAAGGACGCCTTCCTGCTCGACGCGAAGCTGGCCACCAGCCGTTTCGTACGGGTCAAGGAGACGGCTCTGGAGAAGGCGATGGAGCCGCTGGAGAAGGACTTCGACTACATCGTGGTCGACTGCCCGCCGAGCCTCGGCTACTCCATGGACACCGCGCTCTACTACTGCCGTACTCGCGAGGAGGACGAGCCGGAGACCTCCGGGGTCTTCGTACCGGTCCTCGCCGAGGACTCCTCCGCCGACGCGTACGACATGCTCTACGACCAGATCCAGGACCTGACGGCGGACATGGAGGTCGAGATCACCATGCTCGGCTTCATCGTCAACATGTACGACAGCCGCAAGGGCTACATCGCCACCTCCTCGCTGGACAGCTGGAAGGCGATCGGCGACCCGCCGGTCATCGGCATCATGCCCGAGCGCAAGGAGCAGCGCGAGGCGGTCCGCCTCAAGCAGCCGCTGCTCACGTACGCCCCGGACTGCGAGCAGTCCGACATCATGCGCACCATCGCACGGAGGATCACCTCATGAGCGTCGCCGACCGCCTCGGTACCGGCTCCTCCTTCGGCGGCGTTCCGCGCGGCCGGAGCGCCCGTGGACGGGCCAAGGCCCTCGTCCAGGGCGACGTACCGGCATACGAGCTTTCCCGCATCCGCCTCGAAGAGGTCGCCCCGACCCCCCTCAACCCGCGCCGCAACTTCGGCTCGGACGAGGAGCTCACCCGCTTCGGCGAGGAGCTGCGGAACACCCAGCTGGCCGCGTGCGTCGCGATCTCCCGGGCCGCGTACCTGAAGGTCTGGCCGCAGCACGAGGCGCAGATCGGGGACGCGCAGTACGTCCTGATCAACGGCGAGCGGCGCTACCGCAGCGCCTCGCACGTCGGGCTTGACTCCCTGGACTTCGTCGTACGGGACGATCTGGCGGCCTCGCGAGAGGCGTTCATAGACCACCTGCTGAAGGAGAACCTGGAGCGGGAGGACTTCGACGTCGTCGAGCGCGCCCGGGGCGTACAGCAGCTGGTGCTGGTGTGCAGCGAGGAATCCGCGACCGGCGCCAGGGCGCGGGCGGCCAAGCGGCTGGGCCGCGACCGTTCTTGGGTCACCAACCAGCTCTCCCTCCTCGAACTCCCCGAGGAACTCCAGCTGATGCTCAGCAACGGCACGCTCGCCGAGCGGGACGGCCGGGTGCTGGCCCGCCGGCTGAAGGACCAGCCGGGGCTGGGGAGCCAGGAGCTCCTGGGGTACCTCAAGGAGCAGCGGGACCGGGAGAACCTGGTCCGGGACAAGGCCAAGGAACTGGCCGAGCAGGCGAAGCAGGAGCTGGCGGCCGAAGAGACCGGCGGGGAACGGGATTTGTTGTCCGCGGACAACAACACGGCGGAGCCGGTACGGGAGATGGAGGCTGCGCCCGCTGCTGCGACTGCTGCTCCTGCGCCTGCTTCGGTTCCTGCTCCTGCTCCTGCTCCTGCTCCTGCTCCCGTGCGGGAGACGCCTCCGGCGCAGCGGGCGGCGGAGGCGGTTGCGGCTCCTGCACCCGCTCCCGTTCCTGCACCTGCACCTGCATCTGCACCCGCTCCTGCGCCTGCTCCGGCGGTGGCGCCCGCGCCTGTTGTTCAGGAACAGCCGGAGGAGGAGGCCGAGTTGTTGTCCGCGGACAACAACCCCGGTGCCCGTACCCCCGATGCAGGGGCGCGTGGGCTCGTCCAGCAGCTCGGTGGCACTCCGAGGGACCAGGCCCGTTCCCTCGCGGCCGGTCTGACCGACGATGAACTGGTCGAGCTCATCGAGGAATTGCACACCCATATGTGAGCTCCGTGAGGGGCGCGTCCCAGGCCGATGCCGGGACGCGCCCCTTCGTCGTTCCGTAGGGCCGTGATACTTGCCCGATGGACATACGGACTCTGGTGCTGCCGCCCCGGCTCACCGAATCGGCGCAGACCATGCGCGACACCGCCCAGGCGCGGGGGCTGGCCACGGTGCGGCTTCCCACCTTCGACGTGCCCGCCGAGTTGCGGGCCGGGCATCTTCATGCTGGGCCCCGTTTCGCGGACGTGGTGGCCCCGGTGCTGGGCATCGGACTGCTCCAGGCGCCCGAGGACTGGCTGGCACTCCTCCCCCGCACCTGGACCGGGCGCGACATCGTGGCCATGCCGATCCGTGAGGCGTACGGGCTCAGACGGCCCGCTTTCGTCAAGTCGCCCAACGACAAGCAGATCCGGGCGATGGTCTACGCCGACGGTTCGCGGCTGCCGGGACCGGACGAGGTGGATGCCGAGACGACCGTGGTTCTGGTCAGCGACGTGGTGGAGTTCTCCGCCGAGTACCGGATGTATCTGCTCGACGGGACGGTCCACACCGGCAGCCGGTACGCGCAGGACGGGCGGCTGAGTCTCGGCCCGCTGAGCGAGGACGCGGCGGCCTTCGGGGCGGAGCTGCTGGCGGAGTGCGGACGGACGCTCCCCTCGGCGATCGTGGTGGACATCGGGATGACGGGCGGTCGGTGGGCGGTGATCGAGGCCAATGCCGCCTGGGCGAGCGGCATGTACACCTCCGACCCCGAGCGTGCCCTGGACGTCCTGCTTCGGGCCGCCGCTCCGGTCGGCACCATCGCGGCCCGGGACCGTGCTTTCCTCCGCTCCCCCGCCACTTAGAACCCTGGACTCACATGTGGGCCGCACATACATTCACCGCATGGAAATAGGCGAGTTGCTGGGTTCGGGCCGCAGCGCCGAGGTGTTCGCACTCGACGGGGCATGGGTGCTCAGGCGCCTTCGTGGTGAAGGAGATGCCATCGGCGAGGCGGCCGTGATGACACATCTCGCGGCCCACGGGTATCCGGTACCCGCGGTCAAGTCGGCCGACCCGGCTACCGGACTGGTGATGCAGCGGCTGTACGGCAAGACGATGCGCCAGGCATTGGCCGACGGCGAGATCTCCGTACCGGATGCGGCAGCGACACTGGCGAAGCTCCTGCACCAACTGCACGCCCTGCCCGCCCTGTCTGCCGACCGCCCGGAGGACCGCATCCTGCATCTCGATCTCCACCCGGAGAACGTGATGCTCACGCCCCAGGGTCCGATGGTCATCGACTGGTGCACGACGGCGGAGGGGCCGCCGGGACTGGACTGGGCGATGTCGGCGCTCATCCTCGCCGAGGTCGCCGTCGACCCGGCGTCGGCGGAGACGGGCATCGCGGCAGGAGTCCGGTCGATGCTGGCCGTACTCCTTGGACACCTGGACAACGCCTTCGAGTTGGGCGCCGAGGAGTCGGGTTTCCTCGCCCGGGCGAGAGTGAGGAGAGCGGCCGACCCGCACCTGTCGCCCGCGGAACTGGCCCGCCTGGACGAGGCGGTGGCCCTTGTGAGCGACTTGGCACGGTGACCTGACGGGTCGGGTAGGCCGAGTTTGTTGTCCGCGGACAACACCGGGAACGTTGTCCGCGGACAACAGAAGCGTTGTCCGCGGACAACAGCGGAGCTTGGCTCGGGCGGGTCGGATGTGTTGTCCGCGGACAACACATCCGCGTTCCATGCTCAGAATGAGCTGAGGCCGGTCAGTTCGCTGGAGAGTTCCCAGAGGCGGGCCGCGGACGCGGGGTCGGTGGCCCAGGGCTTGACGCCCCCGACGAGCATGTCGTCGGAGCGGGCCGGTTCGGCGAGATCGCAGTCCTGGCAGTAGGCGCCGCCGTGGTCGTCGAGGAGCGGTGAGGTGGCTGCCCAGAGGGCGGTTGCCGCTCCCTGTTGCGGGGTCTTGAAGCCGGGGGCGGGTTGGCCTTCGTCGGTGATCCAACCGTGGGTACGCCATTCCTCGCGCGGGATGTGGCGTTGCAGCGGGGTGAGGATGCTGCCCGGGTGGACGGCGAAGGCACGGATGCCGTTGTCCGCGCCGAGTGTGTCGAGGTGCAGGGCGAAGAGCGCGTTGGCGGTCTTGGACTGGGCGTAGGCCAGCCACCTGTCGTAGCCGGTACGGAAGTGGATGTCGGCCCAGCGGACGTCGGAGAGGAAGTGCCCGGACGAGGTGACCGTGACGACACGGGCACCACCTTCGGCGAGTGCCGGGCGGAGTCGATGGGCGAGCGCGAAGTGGCCGAGGTGGTTGACGGCGAAGTGCGCCTCCCAGTCGGAGGGGCCCACGCGGGTTTCCGGGCAGGCCATGATGCCCGCGTTGTTGATGAGCAGATCGAGGGTGCGGCCGGATTCCAGGAAGTCCGCGGAGAAGGTTCGGACGCTCTCCAGGTCCGCCAGGTCGAGGGGGCGGACCTCGGTCCCGGGGATGCCGAGGAGTGCGGCTTCGGCGGTGTCCGGACGGCGGGCGGGCACCACGACATGAGCTCCGGCGCGGGAGAGTGCGCGCGTGGTCTCCAGGCCGATACCCGAGTAGCCACCGGTGACCAGTGCCGTCCGACCGGTCAGGTCGACTCCGGTGAGTACGTCGTCGGCGGTGGTGAGGGCGCCGAAACCGGTGCCGAGTTTCTGTTGGTTGGCGATCATGAGAGCGACGCTAAAACCTAGAGTGCGGGCGAGGTCAAGCTATCGTCGCTTCCATGATCGAGGACGTGAAGAAGAAGGCGGCCAAGGGCGGCGGGTGGCCGATTGGCAAGGTCGCCGAGATGACCGGACTGGGGATCCACGCCCTCCGGTTCTTTGAACGCGAAGGACTGCTCCTGCGGGAGGTCCCGCGTACGAGAGGCGGGCAGCGGATCTATGAACAGACGGACGTCGACTGGCTCGTCCTGTGCTGTCGGCTCCGGGAGTCGGGCATGCCGCTCGCGACCATCCGGCGGTTCGCCGAACTCGTCCGCTCAGGCCCGGGCAACGAACCGGACCGGCTCGCTCTCCTTCAGGAGCACGAGCGGAATGTCCGCGCCAAGATCGCTGAGCTGACGGCCAGCCTTGAGGTCATCCAGCACAAGGTCACGGTCTACGAGGAGCATGTGCGCGAGGGAACGGCCGCCGGGGTGTGGTCGCCGATGCCGGATCAGTGAGCGCGTGTGTTGTCCGCGGACAACAAATCCGGAGCCGCTGGGTGGCCGGCGGCGCTTCCACATGAGTATCTGAGCCGACCTCGGCACGCCGATTTGTTGTCCGCGGACAACACCGGAAGACCGCACGCGGCTCTTGGAAGTGTTGTCCGCGGACAACGTCTGGGGGTCGGCTCGGCGGTCGGGATGTGTTGTCCGCGGACAACACTCGGAGGGTCGAGGGTGGGGTGGGGGCTTGGGGAGGGGTGAGCGGATGTGTTGTCCGCGGACAACACTCGGAGGGTCGAGGGTGGGGTGGGGGCTTGGGGAGGGGTGAGCGGATGTGTTGTCCGCGGACAACATTCGGGGGTGGGGAGGTGAGTGGAGTGCTGGGTCAGCGGTCGGGATGTGTTGTCCGCGGACAACACTCGGCGGGCCGAGGGTGGGGTTGGGGCGCTGGGAGGGTTGGGCGGATTCGTTGTCCGTGGACAACATTCGGGGGTGGGGAGGTGAGTGAAGTGCTGGGTCAGCGGTCCGGATGTGTTGTCCGCGGACAACGTCCCAGGGGTTAGGGCGGGGGTGCCGTCGCGTCTTGGGCGGGCGGATGTGTTGTCCGCGGACAACATCCAGGGGTTTGGGGGAGGGGCGGGGTGCTGGGTCGGTGGGTCGGGTTTGTTGTCCGCGGACAACGTCTGTGGGATTGCGGAGTCGGGGTTGGGTGGGTGGATGTGTTGTCCGCGGACAACACATGGGGGATGTGGGTGGCTCAGGAGGGCTCTGGGGGAGTGAGGTGCTTGAGCTTTTCGAAGGGGTAGGTGGCTACCACGACCACCACGAAGCCGTATGCGGCGAGGGCGATGAGGGCCCAGGTGGATACGGTCGATGTGTCGTTGCTCGTGATGAGCAGAGCCAGTGGCACCAGTGGGGCCAGGCTGAGGATGGCGGCTCTGGTGCACCAGTGGGCGATGAGGGCGTTGGCCTGGCGTCGTAGTTCCGGATCCGCCCGTACGTGGTCGGGAACCGAGTAGCCGAGGGAGCGTTCGCAGGCCTGGCCACGGTGGCCCACTCGTGCGGCGAGGGTGCTGACCACGGCAGAGAGCGCGAAGCAGCCGAAGAGGATGAGGGGAAGCACGGGCAGTTCTTTCGTGGGCCGGAGTTGTTGTCCGCGGACAACAAAACACTAGGCGGGCTCGGGCAGGATGAACTCCCATGACGGGCATGGCAGAGGGGCGGCGCGAGCGACGAGTCGCGCTGGAGAAGGTGCTTCGGCGGGCCGGGCTGGAGCCGGTGGGGGAGTGGCGGCGGGAGAACGTACTGCCGCCCCGGGTCGCATGGCGGCCGATGGCCGCGGGTTCGACCGTACCCACGGTGACCGTGCCGGACAGCCTGGACGACCAGGTGGGGGAGCTCAACGCACACTGGTACCGGCTTGCGGTGGGGCACGGGGTTCTCGGTGAAGGGGGAGAGGGCGTCTTTCTGATCCATGTGCCGGGGAGTTGGAACGGGCCCGGAGCGGGGGAGTGGACCCGGGTGCGGCTCTCCTCGGAGGGGTGGGATCTGGCCGGTGTGCTGGGGGAGCGGGCCGGTCGGCCGGAGTTCGTCACGCTGTCCCTGGACGGCGAGGTGCTGTTGGGGGCCACGGCCGAGGAGTACGAGACCTGGCTCGTGCTCATCGACGGGGTGACGGCCTGGCAGGAGGAGGCCGCCGAAGCCTCGGTGCGGGAGAGCCCGGGGGAGTGGGACGCCGCCTGGGAGTCCCTGTTCCGGTGGCCGGCGTTCAGCACGCGCGGGCGTGGGGAATGGGCGAAGGGACTCGCGTTCAACCAGGCCGCCCCCGATGACGTGCTGGCCGACCTGATGGATCTCACCACCTTCCACTTCTGGCGTCCGCTGCCCCCAGCGGTCGTCGATGCCGGGCTTCGGCATCCCGACCCCAAGGTGCGGTACCACTTCCTGGAGGCCCAGCCGAACATCACGGCGGAGCACTGGGAGCGGCTGATCCTCGACGAGGAAGCCACAGCACACCAACGCTGGTTGAGCAGCTTTATCGCCGCCGATCGGGGAGCGACGCTCACCGAGGCGACGTACGAGCGTCTCTGTGCCGACCCCGCGAGCCGGGTGAGAGCGGAGGCATTGCGGCTGCCCGGCCTGCCCGAGCACCTCCTCATCGCTCTGTGTCGCGATCCCGAAGCGCATGTACGCGCCGCGGCCTGTCGTCGGGCCTGGCCTCGGCTCCCCGACTCGGTCCGGCAGGAGCTGCTCACCGATGCCGCCGCCGGGCCCCGTACCGAGGCACTGCTGATGTACCACCGGGAGCATCCGCTGTCGCGTGCCGTGTTCGACGAGGAGGGGCTCGGGTCCGCTGCGGCGGAGACGTGCCGACTGGAGTACGGCCTCGCCGCGCACCTCGCCGTACACGAGGATCCGGAGCTGCGCCGTGCCCTCGCGCGCAATCCGCATCTGCCGAGCGAGCTGGTCGGGGCGCTGGCAGGGGATGGGGACGCAGGGGTTCGGTGGGAGGTCTCCGTGAGCCCGGGGCTCACCGAGGAGCAGCGGGCCGGCGTACGTATCGAATTCGACCCCGGCATCCATCATTACCCCCTGGACTGGGTGACCGCCCTGCACGATGATGCCGCCGCCATGCGCAGGCTCGCCGCGTCCTCGCATCCGTTGATCCGCAGGAGCGTGGCCCGTGCCCGGCATCTCCCGCCTGACGTGGTGTCACTTCTCGCCGGGGACGAGGACCGGGTCGTACAGCTCTTCCTCGCCGAGTCCTGTGACGACGCACCGGCGGACATGTTGCTGAGGGTCTGGCAGTGGTGGACGGGCAGCCTCAGCTGCCCCGACCGGCCGCGCGGGCACCCGAACTTCCCCCGTCACCGCCTGCTGGAGTACGCGGACGACCCGAGTCCGAGGATGCGTCAACTCGCGCTTGACGCCCCGGAGTCGACCTCCAAACTGGTCGACCGGTTCACCCGGGACCCCAGTGCGGAGGTCCGGTACCGGGCGGCGAGCGATGCGCGGCTGACGGCTGCCGCCGCTGTACGGCTGCTCGACGATCCGGACGAGGGCGTACGGGCGTGCGCGATCCGCCATCCCCGGCTTCCCGCAGGGGTGTTGGTGCGACTGCTGCGGGACGGGGAGTTCGCCGAGCGGGCTGCGAGCAATCCAGGGTTGCCGGTTGAGGTGATGCGGCGGATGCTTCGGGCGCTGGGGGAGGACTGTCAGAGCCATGTGCAAGGCTCCCGCCCATGACATCGGAATCCCGTACCAACGCCGTGGAGACCTTCGCGGAGCTCTTCGGCTTGACCGGCACCGGCACCGGCACCGGCACCGGCACCGGCACCGGCACCGGCACCGGCACCGGCACCGGCACCGGCACAGGCCCGGTTCCCGACCCCGTCCCCGTCCCCGTCGACTGGGACACCGTCGAGTCGTGGCTCGGGCTGCGGCTGCCCGCCGACTACAAGGCGATCGCCTCCGAGTACGGGCCACTGGACCTCGGGCAGCACCTCTGGCTGCACATACCCTGCGCCCAGGAGGGCCGGTTCGACTACGCGGTCTGGCTGAAGTCCGAGAGGGAGCGCGCTCCGGACGGCTGGCTGCCCTGGGGCGCGACCCGTACCAGCGACGTTCTCTACTGGGACACGACGGTCTCCGACGACCCCGACGCCTGGCCCGTCGTCGGCCACGACCAGGACGTGGCGAACCAGGGCGGCGACCCGTGGCAACGGACCACCAAGCCCCTCCTCCCCTTCCTGTCCGGTCTCGTCAGCCAGGGCATGCCCGCCACGGCCTCCCGCACCGCCTTCCTCACCGACCTGGCGCCGGGCCCCTGGACCCCGCCGCCGCCCCGCCCGGAGCCCACCCCGCAGCAGCGGACCGCGCTCACCGAGGGCAGTGGGCTCGCGGCACTGACCGCTCTCGCCCCACCGCCCGCCAAGCCGGACCTGGGGGAGCGGAGCTGGGAGTGGCTGTACGAACGGCTCGGGACGCGCCTGCCCACGGAGTACGTGGACCTCATGCAGCGGTACGGGGGCGGCAGTTGGGCAAGGGGGTGGCTCAACTTCCCCACACCCCTGAGCTCGGGCCGCGAAGGGCTCGCGGACCAGAGCGACTGGACGTCGGACACCTATCGCACGCTGCGGGACTCGCACCCGGAGTTCTACCCCCTGGCGGCCTGGCCGGAGGAAGGCGGCATTCTGGGGTTCGCCAGCACCATGGACGGTGACCAAATCTGCTGGCTGACCGTGGGCGACAGCCCCGACGACTGGCCGCTGATCGTCCACCCCCGCCACTCCGACCAGGGCCCGCCGCTGCCGCTGCCACTGACCGACACCCTGCTGGAATGGCTCCGGGGCCGGTTCTCCGACGACGGGTTCCCCAGCCTCGGCAAGGTCAAGGACCCCTTCGAGTATGCGGAGTTCGAGTCCTGGGCGGATGACGAGGACGACGCCGCGAACGCCTAGGGCGCTTGGAGGGGGAGCGGGATGACGGTGCGGAACTTGCCCCCGGGGGCCTGCTGCGGCGGTTCCGAGGCGCGCTCCAGGGTGAGGTCGCCGAGTTTGTTGTCCGCGGACAACACCGTCAGCTCGTGACGGACGGCCCGCCAGACGGAGTCCGGGTCGGCGCCGTCGGCCACTCGTAGCCGTACCCGAAGAACCGTCGGCGCCGTCTGCTCGATCTGGAACAGCTCCACGCCCGGCGTACGGTCGAAAAGGGTGCTGAAGGCGAGCGGGCTCAGCCGCACCGGCTCTCCGTCCCCGACCGGGAACGTGAGGATGTCGCCCGCCCGTCCCCGCACCCGGAGCGCGGGCAGCGGGCTGCCGCACGGGCACGGGTCGGGCCGCTGGAGCACGCTGTCGCCGAGGTCGTAACGGAGGAACGGCTGTACGCGGTTGGCGAGGTTGGTGACCAGGACGCTGTGCGAGTACTCGCCGGGCGGCGTCGGCCGGTGGTCCGCGTCGACCGGTTCGACCACCGCCCAGTCGCTGTTGACGTGGTACCAGCCCTCCGCGCAGCTGTAGCTGAGGTACGTGCACTCGGTCGCGCCGTACACCGAGCGGACCGTGGTGCCGAAGGCGGCGGCGATGCGGTCGGTGTCCGCGGTGG
This sequence comes from Streptomyces sp. NPDC032721, assembly GCF_055579625.1. Lineage (NCBI taxonomy): Bacteria > Bacillati > Actinomycetota > Actinomycetes > Kitasatosporales > Streptomycetaceae > Streptomyces > Streptomyces sp. NPDC032721. The sequence continues at coordinate 173,460 of NZ_JBVIMX010000009.1, forward strand.
TCATCGTCTCGCCCGCGGGTTGGATCAGGGTGGGCCGGATGTTCAGCCGACCGGCCTCCCGTTCGGCGGTGAGGAGCATGATCATGCTGGTGTAGCCGATGAGGATCGACGGCCGGAACGCGTTGAGCTGCGCGACCAGTTCGGGCATCGGGGTGTGCACGGAGAACGCGCGCAGGATCTTGCTGCGCCAGCCGCCCTCGCGCATCAGCCGGCGGTAGCCGGAGAAGCCCGCGTAGTGCCCGTCGGTGGCGACCAGTTGGGCGAAACGGGCGCCTCGGGCGACGGTGCGGAGAGTACCGGCGGTGCCGAGCCAGGTGGAGAGGGCCTGGGAGGTGTGGGCGGAGCCGACTTCCATGTACCGGTCGTCGAGCACGAAGAGCCCGCGTCGGCCGCTGGTTCCGGAGGTGGTGGCCACCATGTACTTGCCCAGGAACGCCTGGCCGATCATCTCCGGGTCGTCGACGAAGGAGCGGATCCGGTCGTAGGTGATCTCGCGGTCGGTCGCCCAGTCGTCAAAGTGAGCCATCAGTTCGGGCTTGCTGGTGACCGGGAGGAGCGTCGCGTCGTCGACCCGTCGGGGGAGGTCTCGGTAGAGCTCGCGGTAGTACGGGGAGTGGGTACGGGCACGGGCCACGGCATCGGCCAACCGGGCGCGCCGACGCGAGTCGAGGGCGTCGGGGCCTTGCCGGCGGGCCCGCCGGATGTCGCGGCCGAGCCAGGGCATGGCGTTCTCAGGCATGGCGATGGTGCTCCTTCGGGAGTGTTCGGGGCTCCTGGCGCAAGCCGGTCAGTTGGAGGACGGCGAGGAAGTACGCCTTGATCTCCTCGGCACTCGTGCTGTCGGGACGGCCCGCCAGGTGTTGCAATGCCGCGCCGCTGAGGACTTGCTGGAGGAGCTCGGGGTCGCTGTCGGGCGGGAGTTGCCCGGTGGTGCGGGCCGTGGTGAGGGTGCTGCGGACCGCCTTGCCGCGGTGGCTGCCGTGGGCGTTGTCGTACGCGCGCAGCAGTTCGGGGAGGTCGTCGACCGTTCCGTACAGGCGCCGGATCAGTCGGCGGGTGCGGGGGCGGCTGAGGTGGTCGGCCCAGTCGGTGACCATCGCGTCGATGTCAGGCCAGTCGAGCGGCGGCGAGGCCGCGTCGCGGAACTCCCACTCGACGGCCCGTACCAGAAGCTCCGTCAGATTCGGGAACCGCCGGTACACGGTGGCGCGCGTGACCCCGGCCCGGCGGGCGATCTGCTCGATGCTGGTCGCGCTCGCGCCCCGCTCGATCAGCAGGTCGAGCGCGGCGCCGAGAATCGCTTCGTCGGCTTCGCGACTTCGGGGGCGGCCGGGTGGGCGGAGCGGGTCGGGCTGATCTGTAGTCATGGATGAATACGATACAGCTCTGTACCGTATTTAATCCAAGGAAGGGTCGGAGCGGAGGGATTAAGTGCTCAAAACGGAAATTTTGCGTAAGGTGTCCCAAAAAGCGGCCCACAGAATGGGGCCTTCAGCGCCCGAACTCGGATGTCCTGGTGTGAAGGGACCTCAGGTGGCGTCGGAGGGCGGGAGAGGGGCTCCTGTGGGTTTTCGGGGTCCTGGCGACCTCGAAAAGGGCCCCTGCGGGGGCGTTGTTAGGGTCGGCGCCATGTCGCGTCTGAAGATCGAGATATCTGTTCCGGAGAGTCACGCGGAAGCCGTGATCGATGCATTGCACTCGGTGGGTGCCGGAAGGGTGGGGGAGTACGCGCGGTGTTCCAGCGTGTGGAAGGTGACCGGCAGCTGGCAGCCGTTGGAGGGCGCGCAGCCGTACGACGGGGAAGTGGGTGTCGTACGGCGGGCCGAGGAGTGCAGGGTCGAGTCGGTCTGTGAGGTGGAGCAGGCCGGGGCGGTGCTGAAGGCGGTGCGTGCTGCTCATCCGTACGAGGAGGGGGTCGTGCACTTCCTGCCGTTGTACGAGCCGTGAGCCGTGGTCGGCAAGGTCAGTGATCCACTAGGGGGAACAGGCGGGTGATCGCTGCCACGGGCATGGTGTCCGGGCCCGGGGTGCGGTCGCGGTAGTGGGAGAGCAGGGCGCGGAGGGAGTCGGCGAGTTCGGCCAGTTCCGCCGGGGTCAGATGGAGTACGTCGCTGGAGGACGCTTCCTGCTGCCCTTCGGACGGGGTGCCGGCGGCGGGCCCGGCGGACTCAGGGGACTCGGGGGAGTCCCAGCGGAGTTGCCAGGGGCGGGCGCGGCTGTCCGTGGGCGGGGCTTCCTCGATGAGGCCGTGGCGGGCGAGTTGGCGTAGGTGGAACGAGCAGAGGCCGGAGCTGTGGCCGAGGCGGGCGGCGGCCTGGGTGGAGGTGACCGTGCCGACCTCGGCGAGCAGGTCGAGGAGGGCGAGCCGTACGGGGTGGTCGGGGAGGGACTGGCGGGCGCGGTGCGGGAGTTGGGGGAGCTGGGGGAGCTGGGGGAGCTGGGGCGAAGGGCTCGGAGAGGGGAGTTCCTTGTCGGTCATTTTGCAAAGGGTGCTACTTTGCAAAGTGTTCGGTCAAGTCGTGCGTGAGGGAAAGGCGTTGGTGTTCCATGGCGGGTCGGGTCGAAGGTGCCTCGGGGGACCGGCGGGTGCGGGTGCTGGGCGAGCCCGTGGATTCGTACCCTCGGCTGGCGCCGGAGGTCGAGCGGGGGGCCGTACGCCGGATCACCGTCGTGGGGGAGGACATCCTGCGTCGGCAGTGCCGGGAGGTCACGCGGTTCGGTACGCCCGAACTGGCCAAGCTGGTCGACGACATGTTCGCCACGAACCACGTGGCGGACGGTGCGGGACTGGCCGCCAACCAGGTCGATGTGGACCTGAGGCTGTTCGTGTGGGACATCACCGACGACTGGGGGGTACGGCACGTCGGCCACATCGCCAACCCCGTCCTCGACGAGGTGCCGGCCGAGCGGCGCGTACTGGTCGAGGAACCGGAGGGGTGCCTCTCGGTTCCCGGGCCCTACCGGATGGTGCCCCGGCTCGACCACGCCGTCGTACGGGGGCAGGACATGAACGGCAACCCGTTGGTGATCGAGGGGCACGGGTACTTCGCCCGGTGCCTCCAGCACGAGACGGACCATCTGCGCGGTCAGCTCTACCTCGACCGGCTGGCCCAGCGGGAGCGGAAGACCGCGCTCCGGGAGATGGCCGACGCGAAGGCGGAGATGTTCGCGCGACGGGCCGCCAGGGCCGAGGAGTTGGGGAAGTAAACAGCGGCGCTCCGAGCCGGAGAAGCGGCGCTCCGAGCCGAAAAAGGGACCGCCACCGACGAAGCGGAATCGTCGGCGGCGGCCCCCTGGCCCCCTTGCCCCACAGCCCAGCAGGTCCATGCCGGGCCGAAGTGGTTACGCCCTGCGGAAGCGGAGCGTCCGGAGTTCGAACGGGCGGAGCTCGACCGGCACACCCGCTTCGGTCAGCGGTGCTGCGGTCGCGTCCTCCAGCGGGCGTTCCAGCAGGTCGGTCGCGACCACGTCCGCCGCCGGGAAGCCCGGCGTGAGGACGGTCTTCGCGCGCCCGCCGTGCGCCTCGTGGAAGCGGACCACCACGTCGCCGCTGCCGTCGTCGGCCAGCTTGAGGGCCGTGACCACGACCGCGTCGTCGGCGACCGAGACCAGCGGGGCGACCTCGGCCGCGCCCGTCAGGGTCCGCTCGGGCAGGTTTACCCGGTAGCCCTCGCGGACCGCGTCGCCGATCGTGGCGCCCGGCACCAGGGAGTGGCGGAAGCGGTGCACGCCCTGGTCGGTCTCCGGGTCCGGGAAGCGCGGCGCGCGCAGCAGCGAGGCACGCAGTGTCGTCGTCGTACCGCCATCGCCGTCCTCACCGTCGCGGACCGTACGCGTCACATCGTGGCCGTACGTGGAGTCGGTGACCAGGGCGACGCCCCAGCCCGGCTCCTCCAGGTGCACGAAGCGGTGGTTGCAGGCCTCGAACTTGGCGGCCTCCCAAGAGGTGTTGGTGTGGGTGGCCCGGTAGAAGTGGCCGAACTGGGTCTCCGAGGCGTACCGCTCGGCGTGCACGTCCAGCGGGAAGGAGAGCTTGAGGAACTTCTCCGTCTCGTGCCAGTCCACCTCGGTGTCGATGTCGAGGCGGCGCGAGCCCGGGCGCAGGGTCAGCACCTGGGTGGCCTTCGAGTCGCCGAAGGAGCGGACGACGCGGACGGCGGCCACGCCGTCCCCGGACGGCTGCGAGGCGGGGGCCACCTCGTCGGCGTCCGTCAGGTCGGTGACCGTGTTGCGGTAGAACTCGTCGACGTCCCAGGCGTCCCACATGTTCGGGAAGTCCGGGTGGATCTGGAGGAGGTTGGCCGGGGTGCCCGGGGGCAGGGACTCGCGCCCGGCCACCAGGTCGTACGCCGAGACGATCAGGCCGCGCGGGTCGACGACGACGCGCAGCAGGCCGTTGTCGAGGACCAGGTTGCCGTCGTCGGAGCGGGTCAGGTGCGCGCCGTCGCCACGTACCGCCGTCGAGGCGCCGCCCGCCGCGATGCCGTTGCGGGGGTGCGGGGCCGAGTTGAAGACCAGCGGGGTGCTGCCCTCGCCGGCCAGTGCCCGCTGTGCCGCGTCGATGATCGCGTTGAGCTCGTCGGCGACCTTGCGGTACGTGGCCTCCGCCTCGCGGTGCACCCAGGCGATGGACGAGCCGGGCAGGATGTCGTGGAACTGGTGGAGCAGGACCGTCTTCCAGATGCGGTCCAACTCCTCGTGGGGGTACGGGAATCCGGCCCGCACCGCCGCCGTGGCCGCCCACAGTTCGGCCTCGCGCAGCAGGTGCTCGCTGCGCCGGTTGCCCTGCTTGGTGCCTGCCTGGCTGGTCAGGGTCGCGCGGTGCAGTTCCAGGTAGAGCTCGCCCACCCACACCGGCGGCTTCGGGTACTCGGCCTGTGCCTTCTCGAAGAACTCGGCCGGGGTGCCCCACTTGACCTTCGCGGAGCCCTCCAGGTCCCGCAGCCGGGCCGCCTTGGCGATCATCTCGCGGGTGGTGCCGCCGCCGCCGTCGCCCCAGCCGGTCGGGGCGAGGGAGACGGAGGCGACGCCCTTGTCCTTGAAGTTCTTCGCCGCGTGGGCGATCTCGCTGCCCTTCATCGAGCAGTTGTAGGTGTCGACGGGCGGGAAGTGCGTGAAGATCCGGGTGCCGTCGATGCCCTCCCACTGGAAGGTGTGGTGCGGGAACTTGTTGACCTGCGACCACGAGATCTTCTGCGTCAGCAGCCACTTGGCGCCCGAGGCCTTGATGATCTGCGGCAGTCCGGCCGCGAAGCCGAAGGTGTCGGGCAGCCAGGCCTCGTCGTTCTCGACGCCGAACTCGTCGATGAAGAAGCGCTTGCCGTGCACGAACTGACGGGCCATCGCCTCGGAGCCCGGCATGTTGGTGTCGGCCTCCACCCACATGCCGCCGGTCGGCACGAACCGGCCGTCCTCGACCGCCGCGACGACCTTCGCCCACACCTCGGGGCGGTGCTCCTTGATCCACGCCCACTGCTGGGCCTGCGACATCGCGAAGATGAAGTCCGGCTCCTCCTCAAGGAGTGCCGTCATGTTCGAGGTCGTACGGGCGACCTTGCGGACGGTCTCGCGCAGCGGCCACAGCCAGGCGGAGTCGATGTGCGCGTGGCCGACGGCGGTGATGCTGTGCGCGGACGGCTCGGCGGGTGAGGAGAGTACGTCTTCCAGGCACGAACGGGCGGCTGCCGCAGTGCCGTTGACGTCCTGGAGGTCGACGGCGTCCAGCGCCCGGTCGACCGCGCGCAGGATGGCGTAACGCCGGGCCGACTCGACGGACAGCTCCGCCATCAGCTCGCCCAGCACCTCCAGGTCGACGACCAGCTGCCACACCGTCTCGTCGAAGACGGCGAGGTCCATCCGCTCGATCTTGTAGAGCGGGTTGGAGTGGGAGGTCTCGATGTCGCCGAGCTGGGTGGGGAGGAAGGGGTGGTAGTCGAGCAGTACGGGGTTGGAAGCGCCCTCGACGCGCAGCTCGACCTTCTCGCCGCCCTCGGCCCGCTCGCTGATCCGCACCCACTGGTTGCGCGGGTTGAGGCCCTTCACCGGGGTGCCGTCGGGGCGGTAGACCAGGCCCTCGCACTGGAAGCCCGGCATGTTCTCGTCGAAACCGAGGTCGAGTATCGCCTCGACGTGCCGGCCCGCCCACTCCTTCGGCACCGTACCGGTCACCGTGAACCAGCTGGTGCCCCAGGGCTTGCCCCACATGTCGCCGACCGCGACCGGCTTCGGCTCGGCGGCCAGACCCTCCTCGACGGGCACCGGCTCACCGGGCGCGTCCCACACGGCGACCTCCATGGGCACCGATACGGGGTAGACGGCAGGACGGATGCGCTCGTCCAGGACGCGCTTGAGCCGGGCTTCGACGAGTCCGCGGTCGTCATGCATGGGGGAGGTCTCCTTCTTGCGGTGAAGCTGGTGTGCCGAGCTGTGTGTCGAGCAGTGTGTCGAGCTGCTGTTACGAGAGTGAGGGGTGGGGCGTGTGAGGGGCGTCAGGCCACTTGCTCGACGGTGACGACCTCCGTGATGCCCCGCCCCGCCAGGTGCTCGGCATCGGTGGCGCGCGAGGCGAGGACGGCGGTGGGGCGGGCGCCCTCGGCGGTGAGCCGGAAGAACGCCTCGTAGAACGCGCCGCCCGGGGCGCACACCGACCTGGCCGGGGTGGTCAGGTTGTCGCCCGCGTCCACCACGAGTGCGGTCGTACGGGGAGCGGGCGCGAAGGTCCGGGTGCCGTCGGCGTGTTCACGGGCGTACCGCTCCAGGACCCGCGCCGTGTCCTTGGGCTTCCGGCCGTTGGTGAGCAGCCCGAGCCCGTACTCCAGCTCGGGGAAGTCCGCCAGGTCGCGCGACACGTCGTGCGAGCACCACCACGTGACGCCCCACAGGTTCGGGCAGTCCAGCGCCGCCCGCAGGGTCGCCTCGGTGAACTCGGCGGCGTGCTCGGCCGGTACCAGCGGGGCGGGCGCGCCCACCTCCTGGAGCCAGACCGGGCGGTGCGGGTCGCGGGCCCAGGCCTGGGACAGCTCGACCAGGTACGCGGCGTGGTGCTCGCTGGGCACCGAGGCGCGGCCGTGCAGCTGGGCGGTGCCGTTGAAGACCCAGGAGTGCACCGCCGTCATCGCGCCGTGCCGGGCGGCGTGGTCGGGGGTGAACGGCATGTCGTCCTGGTACCAGGTGGCGTCGTACTCGGCGTGCAGGTGCGGGCGTCCCGGGGCGCCCTCCTCGCAGGCGGCGAGCATCGTCGTCAGCCAGGCGTCGATCTGCTCGGGAGTGGCCCGGTCCGGATCGGGGTGCGGGTCGGCGGAGAACTGGTTGACCTCGTTGCCGAGCGTCATGCCGATGAAGTTGGGCCGGTCGGACAGCGCCTGGGCGAGCGTCTTCAGGTACTCGGCCTGGCCGGAGACGACGTCCGGGTCGGTGAAGAGGTTGCGGCGGTGCCAGGTGCGGGTCCAGGCGGGCAGGAAGTCGAAGCTGGACAGGTGCCCCTGGAGGCCGTCGACGTTGACGTCGAGGCCGAACTCGGCCGCCGCGTCGGCCATGTCGAGCAGCTGCTCCACGGCGCGCGGCCGGATCAGGGTGCGGTTGGGCTGGAAGTACGGCCAGAGCGGGAAGACCCGTACGTGGTCCAGACCGAGGGCCGCGATCGACTCCAGGTCGGCGCGCACGGCGCTCGGGTCGTAGTCGAGCCAGTGGTGGAACCAGCCCTGGCTGGGGGTGTAGTTCACGCCGAAGCGGGGCGCGCGGGGGGAGGGAGAGGAGGGAGGGGCGGCCATGGAGGGGCTCCAGAAGTGGTACGGGGAGGAGGCGGGCGGGGCGGGGAAAGGGAGGTCAGCCCTTGACCGCGCCTTCGCCGACGCCCTTGAAGAAGAAGCGCTGCAGGCAGGCGAACATCACGATCAGCGGTGCGACGGCGATGATGGTGCCGGCCGCGACCACCCGCTGGTTGTTGGCGAAGGTGCCGTGCAGGAAGTTGAGACCCACGGTGAGCGTGAAGTTCTCGGAGTCCGACAGGACGATGAGCGGCCACAGGAAGTCGTCCCAGGCGCCCATGAAGGCGAAGATCGCGACGACCGCGAGGGTGCCCTTGACGGCGGGCAGCGCCACCTTCGTGAAGCGCTGCCAGACGTTGGCGCCGTCGACGATGGCCGCTTCCTCGATCTCGTACGGGATCCCGCTGAAGGCGTTGCGCATCAGCAGCACGTTCATCGCGCCGATGCAGCCGGGGAGCACCACGGAGACGAGGGTGTCGTTCAGGTCGAGGCTGCGCATGGTCGCGAACTGGGCGATCATGATCGCTTCCATCGGGACCAGCAGCGCCGCCACGAACACCAGGGACGCGACGCCGCGGCCCTTGAAGCGCAGCCGGGCCAGGGCGTACCCGGCCATGGACGCGCCGACGATGTTCGTCAGGACGTTGGTGACGGCCACCTTCAGGGAGTTCAGGATGTAGTCCCAGACCGGGATGATGTCCGCGACGCCCTTGTAGTTGTCGAAGGTCGGGTGCTCGGGCAGCAGCTGCGGCGGAGAGGTGAAGATGTCCTCGGTGGCGCCCTTGAGCGAGGTGGACAGCTGCCAGAGGAACGGGCCGATCATGATCAACAGTACGACGGTCAGCGCCAGGTAGCGCACCACCAGCCGCCACGTGGGGGTGGCGCGGCGACGGGGCCTGCGGCGCGGGGGGTCCTTGCGGATCGGGGCCGGGACCGCCGGGGATTCGGTCGTGGTGGTCATCAGTCCTTGTCCTTCCGGTCGGCCCGCAGCACGAACAGCATCAGGATCAGCGTCAGTACGAACAGCGTGATCGAGATCGCCGAGGCGTATCCGGTACGGCCCTGGAGCCCGGTGCCGACCCGCTGGATCAGCATCACGAGCGTGGTGTCCTGGCCGCCGGGCCCGCCCGTGGGACCGGCGATCATGAAGACCTCGGAGAAGACCTTGAAGGCGGAGACCGAGGAGAGCGCGCCCACCAGCACCATGGTGGAGCGGACCGCGGGGACCGTGATGGAGAAGAAGCGGCGGATCGCGCCGGCCCCGTCCACCTCGGCGGCCTCGTGCAGCTCACGCGGCACGTTGGTCAGCGCGGCCAAGTAAATGATCATGTAGTAGCCGAGGCCCTTCCAGACCGTCAGCAGCATCGAACTCAGCAGCAGCAGCCACTGGTTGGAGAGGAACGGCACCGGGTCGACGCCCAGCATCTGCAGGACCCCGTTGATGAAGCCCCGGTCGTCCAGCATCCACACCCACATCAGGGCGACGACCACGACGGACGCGACCACGGGGGTGTAGAAGGCGGAGCGGAAGAAGGTGATGCCCGGTACGTGCTTCTGCACGAGCAGCGCGAGCAGCAGGGGCAGGAACACCAGCAGGGGCACGACCACGACGACGTACAGCGCGCTGTTGCGCAGGGCCACCCAGAACTGCTCGTCGCTGAACAGCGCGGTGAAGTTGTCGAAGCCGACGAACTCGCCCTCGGTGAGGGTGCGGGCGTCGGTGAACGACTTCCAGACCGTCGCGAGGAACGGGTAGAGGTTGAACGCCAGGGTGATCAGCAGGCCCGGGGCGAGGAACAGCCAGGGGCTGAGCGCCCGGTGGGTGCGGCGCCGGCCCCGCCCGCCGTCGTGCCCGGAGGCACGACGACGGGCGGGGGAGCCGCCGCCTTCGGAGTCGGAACCGGCCGGGGCGGCGGGGGCCTGGGCGGTTTCGGAGGAGGTGCTCACGGGGGCTACCGTCCCGTCAGTTCTGCTCAAGGAGCTTGTTCATCTGCTCCACCGCACTGTCGAGCGCGGCCTTCGGGGAGGCCTTCCCCGTGAAGCACTTGGCGATCTCGTTGCGGAGGATCGTCTTCATCTCGTCGCTGAACAGGACCGGCGTGTAGTTCACCGCGGTCGGCAGCATCTTCGCCGACGCCACCCGGATCTTGCCCTCGGCGGTGCCGTCGTCCTTGGTCCAGTACTCCTTGTCCAGCGAGCCCTTGGTGGACGGGAAGACCGCGACCTCGTGGGCGAAGGCCTCCTGGTTCTTCTGGTCGGTGAGGAAGTGGGCGAAGGCGACGGCGGTGGCCGCGTTCTTGCTCTGCGAGTTCACCGAGAGGCCCTGCAGATACATGTTCTGCTTGCCGGTGTTCGTGGGTACGTCGGTGATGCCGAGGTTGTCGTACAGCGACGGGGCGTTCTTCTTGAAGTTGTCGATGTCATGGGCGCTGCCCGGGTTCATCGCTATTTCCTGCTGGAGGAACTTCGTGCCCGTGGAGTCGTCCTTGAGCGTCAGCGTCTGCTTGTGCAGACCGCCGTCGTCGTACAACTTCTTGTACTTGGTGAGGAGTTCGACGCCCTTGTCGCTGTTGAGCGTGAACTTCTTCCCGTCCTTGTCCATCGGCTCGACGCCGTAACGGCCGAAGTCCTCGATGGTCGGCGGCTGGCCGAGAGTGGCCTTGCCCTTCTTCGCCAGCTGCTCGGCGGTGGAGAAGAGTTCGTCGAAGGTCTTCGGCGGCTTGTTCGCGTCTGCGCCGCCGTCCTTGAACATCTTCTTGTTGTAGAAGAGCGGCCCGCTGTTGAGGTACCAGGGGAAGGAGTACGTGCCGTCCATGCCGGGCATCTCGAATCCGCTCCAAGCACCCTCCAGGTACTCGGACTTGAACTTCGAGGCGACCTTGTCCTTGTCCAGGTTCAGCAGCAGCCCCGCCTTGGCCAGCGGGTACGCCAGGTCCGGGGAGAGGTTCACGACGTCCGGCAGCGAGCCGGCCGAGGCGTCGGCGCTCAGCTTGTCGGGGTATCCGTCGGCGGGCTGGTCGACCCACTTGACGCTGGTGCCCGGGTGCTGCTTCTCGAAGTCCTTGATGGCCCCTTCGAAGTAGTCCTTGAAGTTCGCCCGGAGGTTCCAGGTCTGGAACTTGATACTGCCCTCGACCTTGCCGTCGGTGGACGAGGCCTTGTCGCTGCCCCCGCCACCGCAGGCGGTGACAACGGAAAGACAGAGGACTGTGCCGAGGCCGACAGCTGTCCGGATCGCGACGCTGCGACGAATGGACATAGGGACTTACTCCTTGCCTGGGTTCTTGCCTGGTGCGAAGAGCTCGGCGTCAGCCTGTAGTTCAATTCCCTTTACGTCAACGCTCGATAAACGACTGGAAAACGTAAAGCCGCAGGTCAGCGCAACTAAAAAGGACTAAATTCTCTAAAGCTCGGGCGCTCGGACCATGGCGGGACTGCATAGGGGGAGGAATATGGGAGGCGATACTGTGGCGGCACAGGAGCTACCCGAAGGGATATCCGCGGACATGGGTACGCCCAGGGCAATGGAGCCCACACACATAGCGAGGGTCGTATGAAGGACCGCCGTGGCCCTTGGACTTCCGGGGCCCCAGGGGCCTCCCCGGGGGGAGTCGGGACGGACCGGCCGCCCCGCGTGCCGACCCTCAAGGAGGTCGCCCGCGAGGCCGGGGTGTCCACCAGCGCGGTGTCCTTCGCCCTCAACAACCGCCCCGGGGTCTCCGACGCCACCCGCCGCAGGGTGATCGCCGTCGCCGAGCGGCTCGGCCGCCGCACCGGACCGGGCGGCGGCCCGGCACCGACCCCGGCCGACGAACGGTCCCGGGCGATCGGCATGGTGCTGGCCCGGCCGGCCGGCAGCCTCGGCGTCGAGGCCTTCTTCCTCCAGGTCGTCTCCGGCATCCAGGCCGGACTGGCCCCCCACGACCACGCCCTCGTCTTCCAGATGGTCGACGACATCGAGGCCGAGTGCGACCTCTACCGGCGCTGGTGGGCGGAGGGCCGCGTCGACGGCGTCATCGTGGTCGACCCCCGGGTGAGCGACCCGCGCCCCGAGGTGCTGGCCGCGCTGCGGATGCCCGCCGTGGTCGTCGGCGCGATGGAGGCGCCGGGCACGGCCCGCCCCGGCAACGGACCCAACCCCGCCACCGCCTACGGCCGCCGGGCCCGCCTCTCCAACCTCTGGGCCGACGACGGCGGCGCGATGGAGCTGATCATCCAGCACCTGTACGAGCTCGGACACCGCCGCATCGCCCACATGGCGGGCCCTCCCGGCCTCGCCCACACGGCCCGCAGGACCGCCGCCCTGCGCTCCACCGCCCGGCGCCTGGGCCTCGACCACACGGTGTCGGTGACCACCGACTTCTCCGACCACCAGGGCGTCAGGGCCGCCCGCCGCCTCCTCTCGGGTCCGATGCGCCCCACCGCCCTCATCTGCCACAACGAGGTCATGGCGGTGGCGGCGGCGGGCGTCGCCACCGAGCGCGGACTGCGCATCCCCCAGGACGTGTCCGTCGTGTCCTGGGAGGACTCCGCGATCTGCCGGACCTTCCACCCCCGGATCACCGCCCTCTCGCGCGAGCCGGGGGAGTTCGGGCACCGTGCGGCGACGGAGGTGCTGAGCCTGCTGGCGGGGTCGGAACCCCGCTGCCTCCAGGAGCCGCTGCCCAGGCTGGAGGCGCGCGAGAGCTCGGGGGTGCCGCCGGAGGAGCCGCCGTCCGGGGTGCCGTCGCAACGCGGTGCTTCCCAGCTGCCGCCACATCCGTAAGCCCGTATCCCAGACCCGTTCCCTATACGACACGAGCGAGCGCCCACCTCATGACTCTTCCTCTCCCGCAGACCGGCCCCGCCGCCGACGCCCTCGCCCCCGACGCCCTCGTCGCCGCGATCGACATCGGTGGCACCAAGATCGCCGGAGCGCTCGTCGACTCCACCGGCGCGCTGCTGGTCCGTGCGCAGTTGCCGACCCCCGCGACCGAGGGTGCCGACGTCCTGCTCGCCCAGGTGCACCGGGTGCTCGACGATCTGCGCGCCCATCCGGCCTGGACCCGGGTCGTCGGCGTCGGCATCGGCTGCGCGGGCCCGGTGAACACCGTCGAGGGGACCGTCAGCCCGGTCAACATCCCCGGCTGGCGCGGCTTCCCGCTGGTGGACGGGGTGCGCGGCGCGGTCGGCGGACTGCCGGTCAGCCTCATCGGCGACGGTCCGGCCATCGCGGCGGCGGAGTCCTGGTGCGGCGCGGCCCGGGGACGTACCAACGCGCTGTGCATGGTGGTGTCCACCGGCGTCGGCGGCGGACTGCTCCTGGAGGGCAAGCTCTTCACCGGGCTGTCCGGAAACGCCGGACACATCGGCCACATGAGCGTGGACCTGGAGGGCGAGGAGTGCCCCTGCGGTTCCCGGGGCTGCGTCGAGCGGCTGGCCAGTGGTCCGAGCATCGTCCGGTACGCCGTCGCCCACGGCTGGACCCCGCCGGCCGGTGTGCCCGCCACCGCCCAGGCGGTGGCCGAGGCCGCCCGCGCCGGTGAGGCGGTGCCGCTGGCGGCGTTCGACCGCGCGGCACGTGCGGTGGCCGCCTCGGTGGCGGCGACCGCCGCGCTGGTCGAGCTGGAGGTCGTGGTGATCGGGGGCGGCGTCGCCAAGGCGGGAGACCTGATCTTCGACCGCATACGCGCCGAACTCCAGCGGTACGCGACGCTGTCGTTCACCCGTGACGTACGGGTCGTACCCGCCGAGACGGGTACGGACGCGGGCCTGGTGGGGGCCGCGGCGGTGGCGTTCGGCGCGGTGCGCTGACGGGCGCCGGGAACCGACTGTGCCCCCGGTCCCCGTGGAGGGGCCGGGGGCACAGTGCTTCTTGTCGCGCGCGGCTCAGTCGGGCAGCCGCTCGCCCGTCACGTCCGAGAACAGGTGCAGCTCCTCCTGCCGGGGAATGACCCGGACCGTCTGGTCGCGCAGCCCGCCCTCGCGCCCGAACGTCCGTACCGTCAGCGGTACTTCGGTGCCGTCGTCGAGCGAGACATTGCCGTACGCGTACCCGTCCGAGCCCAGTTCCTCCACGGTGAAGAAGGTCACCGGAAGCCCCTTGCCGCTGTGCTTCGCGTGGAAGTCGAGGTGCTCGGGGCGGATGCCCAGCGTGACGGTCCGCCCGCCCGCGGCCTCCCGGGCGGCCCGGCTGATCTTGAGGGTGCTGCCGCCGAACCGGATGCCGTCCTCGTGCAGGGGCAGCGAGATGAGGTTCATCGCAGGGGAGCCGATGAAGCCCGCGACGAACTTGTTGGCGGGCAGGTCGTACATGGTGCGCGGCGAGGCCACCTGCTGGAGCAGGCCGTCCTTGAGCACGGCGACCCGGTCGCCCATCGTCATGGCCTCGACCTGGTCGTGGGTGACGTAGACCGTGGTGGTCTCCAACCGCCTTTGCAGACGGGCGATTTCGGCACGCGTCTGGACGCGAAGCTTGGCGTCCAGGTTGGACAGCGGCTCGTCCATCAGGAACACCTGCGGCTCGCGGACGATGGCCCGGCCCATGGCGACGCGCTGGCGCTGGCCGCCGGAGAGCGCCTTGGGCTTGCGCTCCAGGTACTCGGTGAGGTCGAGGATCTTCGCCGCCTCGGCGACCCGCCGCGCGATCTCGTCCTTGGACACCTTGGCGATCTTCAGGGCGAAGCCCATGTTCTGAGCGACCGTCATGTGCGGGTAGAGCGCGTAGTTCTGGAACACCATGGAGATGTCCCGCTCCTTGGGCGGCAGGTGGGTGACGTCGCGCCCGCCGATACGGAGGGTGCCGCTGCTGACGTCCTCCAGGCCGGCGAGCATGCGCAGCGTGGTGGACTTGCCGCAGCCGGAGGGGCCTACGAGGACGAGGAACTCGCCGTCCTCGATGTGCAGATCGAGCGCGTCCACGGAAGGCCGCTCGGCCCCCGGATAGATGCAGCTGGTCTTGTCGAAAGTGATTTCAGCCATGGGTACGTCGTCCCTTTCACCGGCGGTACGTGCCGGACGATCCGAGTGAGGAGGGGATTGCGCGGCCTTCGGGAAATGCCCGAAGCGCATCACTGGAATCACCCTGCTGGGCGCATGGCGAATTGTCAAAAGGCCTGCTGGGGAAAGGGAATGAGGAATTTCAGGAAAGGGATCCGGCAGGGAATCCAGCGACGAAAGGCCCGTTCCGGAAGTGTCGGAGGTCCCGTCCCGGCGGGGCTGTAGGTCCCGGCGCCCGCCGTCGGTCCGTGTACGGGCCAATGGTCCTCTCACCTGGGACTTTCGGTGCATTGACCCCCGGTTCGCAGCTCACAAGGGTGGAGGGAGTCAATCCACCGGAGGAGTTCCCATGACCCGAATTCCCGGACTGCCGCGACAGGTTCGCAGGGACCTCGACTGGCAGCGGCAGGCACTGTGCGTGGACGCCGATCCAGAGATCTTCTTCCCCGTGGGAACGTCCGACGTGACCGAGGCCGACGAACGCCGGGCCAAGGGCGTCTGCGAAATGTGCGAGGTCCGCGCGCGGTGTTTCCAGTGGGCCATGACGCACGGCGTCCCGGAAGGAATCTGGGGCGGCCTCACGGCAAAGGAACGCCGCGATCTGGCGACCCGTCTGAGGGAACACCGGACCTCCACGCGCCGGAGTCCCTGATCGACCCGGCCCACGCGCGGGCACGGCTGCTGGAGTCCGGCGCCACCTTCGTCGACGTACCGGCCGACGTACCGGCCGAAGTGCCGGCCGAAGTACTGGCCGCAGGCTGAACATCCGGCCGCCGTACGTCTTGTACGGTCCGAGGAACCGGCACCGGACACCGACGGAGGCACCCGCCATGCCCGACCTCGATCGCCAGACCGCCTACTGGGACGCGGTCGCCGACACCAAACGGTTCGCCCACCCGCTGTACGTGCCCTGGCTGGACGGCATCGACCGCGACGCCCCGGTCCTCGACTACGGCTGCGGGTACGGCCGTACGCTGCACCACCTGGAGGAGGCGGGGTTTCGCGACCTCTCCGGTGTCGACACCTCACCCGGCATGATCGCCCGCGCCCGCGTGCTGCACCCCGCGCTCCGTTTCGACGTACTCGACACGGAGCGCGGGCTTGAGCGGCCGGACGCGAGCGTCGAGGTGGCGGTGCTCTTCGCCGTGCTGACGTGCGTACCCGGCGACGAGGCCCAGCAGCGGCTGATCGGCGAGCTGTCGCGGGTCCTCAGGCCCGGCGGGCTGCTGTACGTCAGCGATCTGGTGCTCCAGGAGGACCCGCGCAACCTCGACCGCTATGCCAGGTTCGCCGGACAGTACGGGACCTACGGGGTGTTCGAGACGGGCGACGGCGCGGTCTGCCGCCACCACTCCACCGACCGTCTCGCATCGCTGCTCGCCGGGTTCGAGACCGTCGGGACCCGGCGGATCACCGTCCCCACGATGAACGGGCATGAGGCCGAGGGGATGCAGTTGCTGGTGCGGAAGCCTCAGACGGAGCCGTAAACGGAGCCTCGAACGGAGTCTCAACGCCCCCTGGACTGACGGGTGTTGTACCCCCGCGCCGGGGGCCGGGACGCAGCGGCCACCACAGGGCGCGGCCCAGCAGGGTGGCCGCGGCCGGGACCAGTACCAGGGAGACGACCAGGGCGGAGAGCAGGATTCCGAGGGTCATCGCGAAGGCCGTCTGCGCGTTGCCCGGGGTCGTGGCGAGGGTCGCGAAGGAGGCGGCCAGGACCAGGCCCGCCGTCGCGACGGCGGGTGCGGTGTGGCGTACCGCGCGGGCCACGGCGGTACGGGTGGATCCCGGCAGGCGCATTTCCTCGCGGATGCGGTCGGTGACGAGGATGTTGTAGTCCGTGCCCAGGGCGACGACGAACAGGAACAGCACCAGGGGCAGGGTGTAGTTGACGCCCGGTTCGCCGATGCCGTGCTGGAACAGGAGCGTGGCGGCGCCCAGGGTCGCGGCGAAGCCGAGGCCGACCGAGAGCAGCAGGACGACCGGCGCGAGCAGGCTGCGCAGCAGGAGCAGGAGGATCAGCGCGATCAGCCCGGCCGCGACCGGGAACACGGTCCTCAGGTCCTGGTCGACGGCGGCCGATACGTCGGCGAGCATCGCCGCGGTGCCGCCCACGTGGGCCGTCGTACCGGCCGGTGCGTGCCGGGCGGCAGCCTCCCGGACCGGACCGGCGGCCAGGTCACGGGCCTGCTGGCTCTGCGGGTCGGCGGACGGGTAGAGGTCGATGCGGGCGGCGCGGTGGTCCTTGTTCAGGGCGGCGGGGGCGGTCTTGGCCACGCCGTCGACCCGTCCGAGCGCGCGGGCGAGGCCGTCGAGACGGGCGGCGGTGAGGGTGCCGCCGTCGTCGGCGGTCACGTACACGCTGGTCGGGTCCTTGACGCCGGCCGGGAGCGTACGGGAGATCTCGGCGGAGGTCGCGGCGGCGGGGGTGGTGGTGTCGGGGGCGCCCCGCCCGTAGTCCATGCGGATGCCGATCAGCCCGGCGGCCAGCGTGCCGAGCAGCGCGACGGAGGCGGCCAGCATGGTCAGCGGGCGGCGCGTGACGAGTGTGCCGAGGCGGGCGGACCGGCCCTCGGGCGGCTCGCGGTCCAGGGTCCTGGACGGCCAGAACACCTTCCGTCCGGCGGCCGCGAGCAGTGCGGGCATCAGCGTGAGGCTGCCCAGCAGCATCACCAGTACGGCGACGGCGATCGCCGGGCCCATCGAACGGAACTGCCCGAACGTCGCCACCCCCAGCGTCGCGAACGCCGCCACGATGGTCAGCGCCGCCGAGGCGATCGCCGTGCCCACCCGGCCCGAGACCTGCTCGGCGGCCTCGCGGGCGGACTGTCCGGGCCGCTTGCGCAGTTGCTCGCGGAACCGGAACAGCAGGAACAGCAGGTAGTCGAGGCCGATGCCCAGCAGCACCACGTTGATCAGGTCCGTGATGCCCGAGTCCAGCTTCCGCCCGGTGAGCATCGCCCCGCCCGCGACGGCCCCCACCGCCACGAAACCGATCATCGCGACCGCGAGCAACGGCAGCAGGGCCAGCAGCGCACTGCGGAACACCAGCACGTTGAGCAGGACGATCAGCCCCACGGCGAGACCGCCCGCGACCTTGGTGAGCGTCGCGTTGTCGTCGCCGGTGTCCACGCTCGCGGCCAGCTCCCCGGTGAAGCCGGTACGCATCCCCGCCTCGGCGAACTCCGTCCTGGCCGAGTCCCGGAAGGCCCGGTAGACCCCTCGGACCCCCTTGTCCGCGGAACTCCCGGTCAGCTCGACCGCGAGCAGCCGGAAACTCCCGTCGGGCGCCGTCATCGCCGGAGCGACCCGGGGCGTCTGCGACCGGTCCGGCACCAGGAACTGCGGCCCGTCGTCCTCCCTCGGCATCACCACCCGCCGCTGGCCCAGCTTCGCCGCGATGCCCGCGATCCGCTCCTGGTCGGCGGTACGGAGGGGCTTGCCGTCGGTCCGCCCGACCAGCACCGTCACGGTGGTGGCGCCGGGGTCCGCGCCGAACTGCTCCCGGGCGATGTGCTGCGCGGCGGCCGAGTCGTAACTCCGGGGCAGGAAGTCCCCGGTGCCGCTCTGCGTGACGCGGTCCATCAGCGTCGGCGTCAGCGCACTCAGCAGGACACCCAGCACCGACCACAGGGCGATGACCTTCCACGGGTGGCCGGTCGAGTACCGGGTCAGGGCGCGGATCACAGGGTCCTCCGACAGTCGGGTTCGGGACGGATACGAGGTGGCCGGCCCGGAACTCCGGGCCGGACTCCAGCTCATCAGCCGGGGGCGGGCCGGGCGTCGGGGCGAGGGATGATCCGGACGGGGGCCCTGGGGCCCTGCGGGGCGGGGGACCGGGACCAGGGTCCTGGTCGGGGGTGCGCGCACCCGCCCACGGGGCCGGGGTCCCCTCGGTCCTGTGCAACCCTCTCCCCAGGGGCCGGCAGGCCGCACGCAGGGAGAACACAGACATGCCCAGTAGCAGACCCACGGATCCCGTCGACCACACCAGCCACACCAGCCACTCCGGTACGCCCTGGACCCGTAACGACGCACTCGTCACCGGCGGCGCCTGTGTGATGAACCTGCTCAGTTACGTGTTCTTCGACGATCCCCACGGGCGGTACGCCGTCACCGTCGCCGGGTTCCTGCTCGTCGCCGTGACGGCCCTGCCCCTGCTGGCCAGGCGGCGGTATCCGGTGGCCGTGCTGGCCGCCGTGCTGGTGCTCGACGCGACGGCCACGCTCGCCGTGCCGCTGCCCAGCCACTTCGGCGCCGTGCTGCTGGTGGCCGTGTACTCGGTGGCCAGGGCGTGTTCCGGGCGGGTGACGGCGGTCGCGGCCTTCGCCACGGTGGCGCTGACCGTGCTGAGCCAGCACGTCGGGCGGTCCCCGCGCTGGCAGGACGTCGCGTTCGCACCGCTCACCACGCTGCTCGTCGTCGGCGTGGCCCTGGCGATCAACCGGTGGCAACAGGAGGTGGCGGCCAACCGGAGGCTGCTCGCCGACCGTGCCGTGGCCGACGAACGCCGCCGCATCGCACGGGAGTTGCACGACATCGTCGCCCACCACATCACCACCATGCAGCTGATGGCCGGTGGCGCCCGCGCCAACCTCGCCCGCCCCGAGGTGGCCCGCGACGCCCTCGTCACCCTGGAGTCCTCCGGACGTCTCGCGCTCGGCGAGATGCGCCAGCTCCTCGACGTACTGCGGGCGGGCGACGAGCCCGAGGATTCGCCCGCGCAGCCCCAGCCCGGCGCCGCCGACCTCGACCGGCTGGTGGACGAGTCCCGGGCCGCCGGACTGCCGACCGAGTTCCAGGTCCACGGGACGCGGCGCCCGCTGCCGCCGACCGTGGGCCTCACGGTGTTCCGGATCGTCCAGGAGGCGCTGACCAACTCCCGCAAGTACGCGGGCCCCGCCGCCCGGGCCTCCGTACAGCTGACGTACGGTCAGGAACGGATCGACGTGGAGGTGCGCGACGACGGCGGCGGCGCACCCCCACCGGACGACGCACCGTCCGGGGGTCCGGGCGGGTACGGCCTGATCGGCATGCGGGAAAGGGTCGCCCTGCACGGCGGCACCCTCACGGCAGGACCACGCCCCACCGGCGGATTCGCCGTGCTGGCCGAACTGCCGCTGGCCGAGGAGGAGACGGCCGAGGCGGCCGTCCAGTACGGAGAGGGAGTCCGATGACAGGAAGTACGGGCGGGGCGACGAACGGGCCGACGGACGGGGCTGCGGATGGAGCGACGGGCCGGTCCGCGCACCTACCCATCCGGGTCCTCATCGTCGACGACCAGCCGCTCGTCCGGCGTGGGCTCTCGTTGATCCTCTCGCCCGATCCGGGTTTCGAGGTCGTGGGCGAGGCCGAGGACGGGGCGCGGGCCGTCGTCCTGGCCGGGCAACTGCGGCCCGACGTCGTGGTGATGGACATCCGGATGCCGGTCATGGACGGGGTCGCCGCGACCCGGGAGCTGGCCGCAGGGCTGCCCGGTTGCCGGGTGCTGGCCCTCAGTACCTTCGACATGGACGAGTACGTGGTGGGGGCCCTGCGCGCCGGGGCCTACGGGTTCCTGCCCAAGGACAGCTCCCCGGAGGACCTCGGCGCGGCCATCCGCACCGTCCACGCGGGCGAGGCGGTCGTCGCGCCGAGGCTGCTTACGAGGCTGATCTCCGCCTACGTACGGACGCCGCCGCCCGAGGCCGCGCATCCGGTCCCCGCCCCCGCCACCGGCATCGGCGAACTCACGCCCCGCGAGGTCGAGGTGTGGCGCCTGATGGCCACCGGCCTCGACAACACCGAGATCTCCCGCACCATGGACCTCAGCATTTCCACGGTCAAGAACTACATCACCAGCATCTTCGACAAGCTGGGCGTACGCGACCGTGCCCAGGCCGTCATCGCGGCCTACGAATCGGGCCTGGTCTCCGCCGGTTCCCAGGGGGAGGGGCCCGCCGCCGGTTAGCGGGGGCCCGCCGCCCTCAGCGCCCCGGCCAGGTCCGGAGCTTCTCCGGGTTGCGTACCGCCCACGCCCTGGTGATGCGGCCGTCCGCGATGTCGAAGGCGAGCACTCCGACCGTGGCCCCGTCGAGCTGGGTGACCAGTCCCGGCCGACCGTTGACCGTGCGTTCCAGGAGGGTGAGACCGGGGACGTCGGTCGCGGACAGCAGGTAGCGGGCCATCTCCTCGGCGCCCTTGATCGGGTGCAGCGCCGCGCCGACCAGTCCGCCGCCGTCGGCGAAGCCCGTGGCGTTGGGGTCGAGGAGGCCGACCAGCGCCTCGATGTCATTGGCCTCCCACGCCTGCTTGAACGACCGTACGATCCGGGCGTGCTGGGCCACCGGTGCCGCCGGTGCCGGATGCGAGTCGCGGATACGGCGACGGGCCGAGGTCGCCAGCTGGCGGCAGGCCGCCGGGGTCCGGCCGACGATCTCCGCCACTTCGGCGAAGGAGTACCGGAAGACGTCGTGCAGGATGAACGCGACGCGCTCCGCCGGAGTCATCTCCTCCAGTACGACCAGGAACGCCATGTTGACCGACTCGTCGAGCGTGACCCGGTCCGCCGGATCCGCCGTCCCCTTGTCCGGCCGCCCGCCCGCCCACTCCGTACGGTCCGGCAGCGGCTCCGGCAGCCACTCGCCCACATAGCTCTCGCGCCGCGCCCGTGCCGAGCCGAGCAGGTCGAGGCAGATGCGGCCCGCGACCTTCGTCAGCCAGGCGCCGGGGTTGTCGATGGCGTCCTGCCGCTCGCGCGACATGGCGTACCAGCGGGTGTACGCCTCCTGTACGACGTCCTCGGCATCGGCCAGTGAACCCAGCAGCCGGTACGCGAGATTGATCAGCTGGCGGCGCTCGCTGATGATCGCGCCGAGTGCCGGGTCGACCGGGCTCTCCGCCTGGTCGGCGGGCGGGTTGTACGGGGTGCTCATGGGGTGGCTCGGCTCCTTCGGCCGCGACGGACGTCTCACCCGTACGACGAAACAGCACCCCCGGATGTGAGGTCCGGGGCGGGGTCGGCCCGGCACCTCACATTCCGGCGCGCTGCCTCGTCGGTCCGTTGTGGGACGCACAGGGTTTCGCACACCGTCCCGCACACCACTGCCCAGCAGCGCAAGGGAGCTCACCACCATGGACACCCGTCTCAACTTCCATGCCAACCCGGTCGGCGCCAAGTACCTCAAGCACCTCGTCTCGGCGGGCCGGGTCCTCATGGAGTCGTCGGTCCCGGACGCGACGCAGCAGCTGATGGCACTGCGCATCAGCCAGATCAACGGCTGCGGTTACTGCATCGACATGCACACCAAGGACGCGACGCACGCCGGGGAGACGTCGGTACGTCTCCACCTGGTGGCCGCGTGGCGCGAGGCCACCGTGTTCACCGACGCCGAGCGCGCCGCCCTCGAACTGGCCGAGGAGGGCACCCGTATCGCGGACGCCTCGGGCGGGGTGCCCGACGAGGTGTGGGCGAACGCCGCCAAGCACTACGACGAGGACCAGCTCACCTCCCTGCTCGGCCTGATAGCCGTGATGAACGCGCTCAACCGGCTGAACGTCGTCACCCAGCAGCCCGCGGGGAGCTACCAGCCCGGCCAGTTCGGCTGACCGGACCGCTGAGCCGGTTCTCCGGTACTCCGGTTCTCCGGTGGAGCGGGGGGAACAGCCTCCCCCCGCTCCACCGGCCCCCCGCCCCACGACCGCACCACCACTCCACCAGCAGTCAGGAGCAACAACCCCATGCCCACCCCGGCACCCACCCCCGCCCCCACCGATTTCCACTCCCTGACCGGCGACTACGTCCTGGAGACCTCCGGCTCCCGCATCGGCTTCGTGGCGAAGCACACGATGGCCGGCCGGGTGCCGGGGAGGTTCGGGGAGTTCGACGGCGGTGCGCATCTGGACGGCGCCCGGCCGGAGAGGTCCAGCGCCTGGCTCTCCGCCCGGGTACGGAGCCTCGACACCGGAAACCCGCAGCGCGACGGGCTGCTGCACGCCAAGTTCCTGGACGAGGAGAACCATCCGGAACTCACCTTCGCCTCGACCAGGGTGAAGCACACCGAGGGAAACCACTTCAAGGTCACCGGCGACCTGACCGTGCGCGGAACCACCCGACAGGTCACCCTGGACGTGGAGTTGACCGGCAGCGAGACCGGTCCGCACGGAAACCCCGGCGTACGTCTCAAGGGCGGTGCCATGATCAACCGCAACGACTGGGAAGCCAACTGGAACACCACGACCACCTTCCTCGTCAGCTCGAAGGTGCGCCTGGAGATCGACGCCACCCTCGTGCGGCAGTCATGACGGGGCTGCGGCTGCGCGTCGTCACGCTGAACGTATGGAACACCCGGGGCGATGCCGCTGCCCGTACGAAGGTGATCAACGCCGGACTGCGGCGGCTCGCCCCGGACCTCCTCGCCCTCCAGGAAGTACTGCCGGACCAGTTGCCCGCCCTGCTCGACGGCACCGGTCTGGCCCACGCCACCCACCAGGCGCAGACCCATGCGCCCCAGCCGCCCCATGCGGACCGGTTCGGCGGTACGGCGGTGGCGACGCGGTGGCCGCACCGCATCGCCGAGGTCCTCGACCAGCGCGGGGCGGACGCCCCTGACGTCCCGTGGCTCACCCTGGCCGCACACGTCACGCTGCCGGAGCCGGAGCCGGAGCCGGAGCCGGAGCCGGAGCCGGAGCCGGGCGAGTCGGGCGAGTCGGGCGAGTCGGGCGAGCTGGGCGACGACCTCCTTTTCATCGCCCCCACCTCCTCCTTCCGCCCCGACATGGAGGCACAGCGCGAGCGCCAGGCACTGGCCCTGAGCGACCTCGCCGCCCGGCACCGTACGACCCTCCCCACCGTCATCGCCGGTGACCTCAACGCGGAGCCGGACTCGGCAGGCCTCCGCTATCTGACCGGCCGTCAGTCCCTCTCCGGCCGCAGCACCCACTTCCACGACGCCTGGGAGGTCGCGGGCCAGGGCCCCGGCCACACCTGGACCGCCGACAACCCCAACGCCGCCGAGGACATCGACCGCCTGTGCCGCCAGCCCGGCCTGCGCCGCCGCTTCGACTACGTCCTGGTCGGCTCCCCGCACGCCCACCCGCGCTCCTTCGCCCGAGTACGCGCCGCCCGTCTCGCCTTCGACGAGCCGGTGGACGGGGTATGGGCGAGCGACCACTACGGCGTGGTGGCCGACCTGGAGGTGGGCCTGCTCCCGCCCGGCTGACGGCTCCCTTGCCGTCCTCCTGTCGTCCGCCGGCCGCGGAACACCGGTGGGCTACCCTCGGCGCATGCGCGGACAGTTCACTGGTTGGCCCGAGCAGGCGATGGACGTCCTGTGGCAACTCCAGGGCGAACCCTCCCAGGCGGTCCGCGAACGCCACCGCGCGGACCGCGAACGACTGGTCCGGCAGCCGATGATCGACCTCCTCAATGACGTCGCGGACAGCGACCCCCGCTACGAGGACTTCTCCGTCTGGCACTACCGCACCGACTCCTGGTGGTGGCAGAACCAGAGCGCGCAGATCCGGCTCGGCCGCAAGGTCGAGATCAATCTCCGGTTCTCCCTGGACGGCCTGTGGCTCCAGGGCGCCTGGTGGTACCCCGATCCCGGCCAGGTGGAAGCGTTCCGCAGGGCCGTGGCCGCCGAGGGGAGCGGGCGCGAACTGGCCGCCCTCGTCGAGGACGTACGGAAGAAGGGCTACGACGTTTCCGGGGACGTGATGAAACGCCCGCCGCGCGGCTGTCCGGCCGGCCACCCCCGCACGGACCTGCTGCGGCACCGCTCGCTGGTTGCCGCCCGCACCCTCGGCTGCGAGGAGTGGCTGCACACCCCCGAGGCGGTCGACCGGGTCCTGTCGGCCGCCGCCGATCTGGACGCCTTGTTGACGTGGCTGGTCCGGCACGTGCGGCGCACCGCCTGAGGACCGGGCCCACCCAGCGGGCGTTCACACCCCCTCCGTTCACACTCCTTCCGTCCACACCCCCTCCCGCGCCGCCGTGTACGCCGCATCGGCGGCGCGGTCCGCGTCCGCCTCGGTGAGCGGGCGGCCGGTGTTGAGGAGCGCGTAGTAGAGGGGGGCGGAGACCGCGGCGATCACGGCGGCGGCGTCGGTACCCGCCGGGACCTCGCCCCTGGCGGCCGCGTCCCGTACGCAGCCCGTCCATTCCTCGATGCGCACCGCGTAGAAGTGGTGCAGGGCCTCGGCGGCCTGGTCGTTGCAGAGGGAGGCGGCGATCAGGGCCTTGAAGAGGCGGCCCTGGCGGGGGTCGGTGAGGGTCCCGACGACCAGGCGTGCGTTGGCCCGGAGGTCCTCGCGGAGGGATCCGTGGTCGGTACGGGCCAGGGACTGCTCGGCCATGTCGGACAGCAGGTCCGCGGCGAGCGCGCCCGGGTTTCCCCAGCGGCGGTAGACCGTCGTCTTGCCCACGCCCGCGCGGCGGGCCACCTCGCCCAGGTCGAGGGTGGTGAAGCCGTCAGCGGCGAGGGTGTCGCCCGCGACCTGGAGGACGGCTTCGCGGACCCGGGCGGTGCGCCCGCCGGGGCGCAGGGTGCCGGGAGTACAGGGGGTGGAAGAAGCGGCAGGAGTGGCGGACGTGGTGGAGGCGTCGGGCACGGCGGGCTCCCTCTTGAGTGGCCATGAGTGGCGGCGGGGCGATACCGCACCAGCTTATCGGAACCATGGTTCCTTTACGGCGGCGAGCGTGCTAACTTCATCGACGTAAC
This sequence comes from Streptomyces sp. NPDC032721, assembly GCF_055579625.1. Classification (NCBI taxonomy): domain Bacteria; kingdom Bacillati; phylum Actinomycetota; class Actinomycetes; order Kitasatosporales; family Streptomycetaceae; genus Streptomyces; species Streptomyces sp. NPDC032721. The sequence goes on from NZ_JBVIMX010000009.1 coordinate 198,904, forward strand.
GGAACCACAGGCCCATTAGGGAGTGGCTCCGGCTCCCCTTCCGCTCACCCGAAACCCCGAATCCTGGAGTCCGCCATGTCCGCAACGACGACGGAGGCACGGTCGGCCACTCGGCCCACCACCACCGCTCCTGCCGCCCAATCCCCGCAGCTCACCGGCCGGTTGAAGCTGATCCTGGCCGTGCTGCTGGTCGCCCAGTTCATGCTGGCCGTCGACTTCTCGATCCTGAACGTGGCGCTCCCCGCGATCGGTGACGGCCTCGGCTTCTCGCTCGCCAACCTCCAGTGGATCGCCACCGCGTTCGCGCTCTCCGCCGCCGGATTCACCCTCTTCTTCGGCCGGATCGGCGATCTGGTCGGCCGCAAGAAGATCTTCATCGGGAGTCTGGTCCTGCTGGGGGTCGCCTCGCTGGCGGGCGGTCTGGCCACCACCCCGGAGGTACTCCTCGTCGCCCGCGTCGCCCAGGGCCTGGCCACGGCCGCCGCCACCCCGGCCGGTCTCTCCCTTCTCACGACCGCCTTCCCCGAGGGCCCGCTGCGGCAGAAGGCGCTCGGCATCAACGGCGCGCTGATGTCCGCCGGGTTCACCACCGGCGCCATCCTCGGCGGCGTACTGACCGAACTCCTCTCCTGGCGCTGGGCGTTCTTCATCAACGTGCCCGTCGCACTCGCCGTCGTACTGATCGCCCCGGCCGTCATCAAGGAGTCCAAGCCCGCCGTCCGCCCGAAGCTGGACCTGCCCGGCGCGCTCACCGTCACCCTCGGACTGCTCGGCCTCGTCTACGGACTGACCCAGGCGGGCGAGTACGGCTGGACCCACCCGCACGCACTCGGCGGGCTCGGCGCCGGAGTCCTCCTGCTCGCCGCGTTCTTCGCCATCGAGCGCAAGGTCGCCGAGCCCCTCGTACCGCTGAAGACCCTCGGCCGCCGCAACGTCGCCTGGGGCAATGTCCTCGGCCTGCTCGCCTTCGTCACCGAGACGTCCCTGGTCTACCTCCTGACCCTCTACCTCCAGAAGACCCTCGGCTTCTCCCCGCTCACCGCCGGCATCTCCTTCGGCGTCCTGGGCATCGGCACGGTCGTCGGCGGACTCCTCGCACCGAGGATCATCGCCAGGACCTCGACGCTGACCGCTCTCGTCGCGGGCGGCATCATCCAGACCGTCTTCACCGCAGCACTGCTCTTCCTCGGTACGACGACCACCGCGTCCATGGCGCTGCTGCTGCCCGCCACCTTCTTCGGCGGCATCGGCAACATGCTCGTCATCGTCGGCTTCATGGTCACCGCCACCAGCGGACTGCCCAACGCCGAACAGGGCCTGGCCACCGGTCTGGCCTCGATGTCCCAGCAGGTCGGCATCACCATGGGCACCCCGGTCATGGCCGCCGTCGTCACGGCCACCACCGCCGGAGCGGCCACCGCATCCGCCATGCTCCAGGGAGTCACCACCGCCATCGCGGTCAACGCGGGGCTGGTCCTGCTGGGGGTCGTACTCGCGGCGGTCTTCCTGCGGACGCGGACGGGAACCGGGGCAGGGAAGGAGACCAAGTGACCGGGTAGCCAAGCAGCTCCGAGCCGCCGAGCAGTCCCCGCCGGGCCACAACGGGCCCCGACCCCCCTCCAGGGGTCGGGGCCCGTGGCATGCCCGAGCACCCGGACGGGCGGGCGGGCAGAGAGACGGACGGGCGGTCAGTTCGCCAATCCGGCGAACATCCCCGGCTCGTACGAACCGCCCTTGTTGCGCACGATCACACCCAGCCGGTTGGCCGCGTTGATCATGGCGACCAGGTAGACCAGCGCCGCGACCTGGTCGTCGTCGTAGTGCTTGCGCACCTGCTCCCAGGTCCCGTCGGACACGCCCTCCATGGCATCGGCGATCCTGCTGCCCTCCTCGGTGAGCGCCAGCGCGGCACGCTCGGCCTCGGTGAACACCGTGGACTCCCGCCAGGCGGCGACAAGATGGAGCCGCACCGCGCTCTCGCCCGCCGCTGCGGCGTCCTTGCTGTGGAAGTCGAGGCAGAATCCGCAGCCGTTGATCTGGCTGGCGCGCATCATCATCAGCTCCTGCGTGGGCCTGGGCAGCGACGACTGCTGGATCAGCGTGCTCACGCCGGCGAACCGCTTGCTGATCCGGGCACCGAGCTCATTGGTCATCAGGTTGAAACGGGGTTCCATGACTACGTCCTCACCGGTTGGTGTTGCTTGACGAACACGAGATGCCGGCGGCCCGGTTCCTGTGACAGGGCGGCGGGTGTGACGTACGGCACGGGGATCGGCTGTCACAGGGCGGCGGGGGCCGGTGTCCTGTGTGCACGAGGCAGGGATACGGACGACCGGACGGGCGGGAGCCAGTGATGAGCGGAAGCAACGGTACGGAGCAGGTCGGGGCGGTTGTTCCGGGCAGCCGGATGGACGCCGCCACCGAGCAGTTCGTCGCGCACCGGAACCTGTTGTTCACCGTCGCGTACGAGATGCTCGGCTCGGCCGCCGACGCGGAGGACGTACTGCAGGAGGCCTGGCTGCGCTGGGTGGGCGTCGACCTGGCCGCCGTGCGCGAGCCGCGTGCGTATCTCGTACGGATCACCACACGGCAGGCACTCGGCCGGCTGCGCACGCTCCGGCGGCGCAAGGAGTCGTACGTCGGGCCCTGGCTGCCCGAGCCGCTGCTGACCGCCCCCGACGTGGCCGACGACGTCGAGCTGGCGGACAGCGTGTCGATGGCCGTGATGCTGGTCCTGGAGACCCTGGCGCCGACCGAGCGGGCGGTGTTCGTGCTGCGTGAGGTGTTCGGCGTGGAGTACGACGAGATCGCCGAGGCGGTCGGCAAGAACCCGGCCGCCGTACGGCAGGTCGCGCACCGGGCGCGGGCCCATGTCGCCGCGCGCCGGCCGCGCGGGGCGGTGTCGGCGGACGAGACCAGGGAGGCCGTCGCCGCATTCCGGGGCGCGGTCGAGACGGGCGATCTGCGGCGGCTGCTCGACGTCCTCGCGCCGGACGTCGTCCTGCTGACCGACGGCGGGGGAGTCGTACGGGCGGCACTCGCACCCGTCACCGGGGCCGAGGCGGTGGCCCACGTACTGAGCAGGATCTCCGGTGCCGCGACACTGAGCCCGGCGCAGGTCAACGGGCGCCCGGCGCTGATCCTCCGGGTGGACGGCGGCATCGACTCGGTCATCGGCGTACACGTCGACGAGGGCCGCATCACCGGCCTCTACGCGGTGCGCAACCCCGAGAAGCTGTCGCGGGTCGAGCGGGAGACGGCACTCCGGCGCTGAACCCACCGGGGGACTTGCCACAAGACCCCGGTCATACCGCAGACTCAGCCACCTCAGCAGGATGACGGAAACGGGGAGTCTCTGAATGCGTGTGGCACTGGTGACGTACGGGTCGCGTGGGGACATCGAGCCGATGCTCGGACTGACGGAGGAACTGCGCGCACTCGGCGTGGACGTGCAGGTGTGCGCGCCGCCGGACTTCACCGGACTGCTGGCCGAGGCCGGCGTACCGCTGACGCCGATCGGCTGGTCGGTACGGAAGATGGTCAAGGGCGAGGTGACCGGGGACGAGCCGCAGCCCGCCGACAGTCTGCCCGAGCGCGCACGGGCCCTCGCCGCCTCGACGTACGAGGCGGTCACCGCCGTGGCCGCCGACGGACTGGACGCGGTGCTGGCGACCGGGCTGATCCCGGCCGGGGCCGGTGCCCGTGCGGCGGCGGAGAAGCTCGGCATCCCCTACGTATCGGTGTCGTACTTCCCGACCTACCTGCCCTCCCCGCACCACCCGCCGCTGGAGTGGCCGGGGCTGCCGGCCCCCGAGGGCGCGGACGACAACCCGGCGCGCTGGGCGCGGCACGCCGAGCACATGAACTCGCTGTTCGGCCGGGCGATCAACACCCAGCGCGCATCGGTGGGCCTGCCGCCCGTCGACGACGTCATCGACCACGTCTTCACGGCTAACCCGTGGCTGGCGGCGGACCGGGAACTGGCGCCGTGGACCCCGGCGCCGGACCTCTACGTGGTGCAGACCGGTGCGTGGATCCGCCCCGACACGCGCCCGCTCCCCGCCGACCTGGAGGCGTTCCTGGCGGCGGGGGAGCCGCCGGTGTACGTGGGCTTCGGCAGCATGCCGATGCGCGACGCGGCGGCGGTCGCCGGGGCGGCCGTCGCGGCGGTCCGGTCGAAGGGCCGCCGGGTGGTCCTGGGCAGCGGCTGGGCCGAGCTGGCCCTGAGCGAGGACCTCGACGCCGGACGGGGCGACTGCTTCGTGGTCGGCGAGGTCAACCAGCAGGCACTGTTCGCCAGGGTGGCCGCCGCCGTGCACCACGGCGGCGCGGGCACGACGACGACGGCGGCCCGGGCCGGTGCGCCCCAGGTGGTGGTCCCGCAGATCGTGGACCAGCCGTACTGGGCGCGCCGGGTGGCCGAGCTGGGCATCGGCGCGGCCCACGAGGGCCCGGACCCGACCTTCGACTCCCTGTCCGCCGCGCTCGACGTCGCACTGGCCCCCGAGACTTTCGTACGGGCGAAGGCGGTGGCGGACACGATCCGTACGGACGGGGCGGCGGTGGCGGCGAAGCTGGTGACCGAGCTGTAACTCCCCTCAACTCCCCCTCAACTCCCCTCGTGGGAAAGGCCCGCTAGGCCGCGCACTGGCGGTGTACGAGGTGCTCAAGTAACTGCGGCGCGTACGGGGTGAGGGGCGCGGCGCCCCGTCAGTGGCCGCTCGCCCCTCGCCCCTCGCCGCTCACCGGCTACTGACCCACCCGTCCGTCCACGCACTCCCGCAACAGGTCCGCGTGCCCGCAGTGCCGGGCGTACTCGTCGATCCGGTGCACCATCAGCTCGCGCACCGCGATCCCTTCCTTGCCCACGCGTTCGCCCAGGTCGGAGTGTTTGGCGAGCTCGGCGTCGGTCGCGGCCTGCTCGCGTTCGAGATCGGCGAACGCGGCGTCCACCACGGCCTGGTCGGCGACGGCTCCGTGGAAGTCCGCGTCCTTCTTGCCGTACAGCTTGGGCAGCGGTTCGCCGTCCGTGATCCAGTTGCGCCAGTCCAGCTCCACCTCGGCGAGGTGCCGGATCAGGCCGAGCAGCGACATCGTCGACGGCGGCACCGAGCGGCGGGCCAACTGCTCCGGGTTCAGGCCGTCGCACTTCATCCGCAGGGTCATGCGGTAGCCGGAAAGGAAGTCCAGCAGCGTCGGGAGCTCGCCGTCCGGACTGTTGCCGTCGCTCTCGCGGGGGTCGTCGTCCGGGTCCATCCACATGTCCGCGTAGACGGTCGACTTGGTCCAGCGCTCGGGCTGGCCGCTCTGGGGCTCGGTGGAATCCATGGGCGTCATGGTCGCCGGTGCGGCGCGCGGCTGCCACTCCGTTTTTCCGTGGTCAGGTTTTCTGTGGTCAGGCGGGGCGGAGCGCGTATCCGAGATAGGTCACCAGAGGACTGCCCTCCGGTTCGAGCACCATGTCGACCAGTTCCGGCAGTTGCGCGTCGGTGAGGGTGCCGCGCCTGCGCCCGCGCGCCGCACGCACCAGGGCGCGTACACCGCTCGGCTTGAACGACGCGGTGCCCCGCGCGGACAGCCCCGCCCGGCCGAGGGCCTCGGCGAGCTCGGAGGGGCGGCGCAGCCGGTGTGCGGCGTACCGGCCGGGCGGCATGATCCGGGTGCCGGGGAAGGCCTGGAACGCGCCGAGGTAGATCAGGCGGGAGACCGGAGTGCGGTTCACGGTGTCGTAGACGAAGACCCCGCCGGGCCGCAGCACGCGGGCCGCCTCGGCGAGGACGGCGTCCGGCCGCTCGGTGATCTCCAGGGTGTCGGCGCAGTAGACGAGGTCGAACGAGGCGTCGGGCAGGCCGAGTTGCTCGGCGGGCGCGGTGAGGTAACTGATGCCCGTCTCGTCGTCGCCCGCCGCGCCCCGGGCGAGCCCGGTCGCGGCGGCCGACGGATCAGCGGCGACCACGCCGAACCCGAGCCCGGAAAGCCCCCGCGCGAGCAGACCCCGCCCGCTCCCCACCACGAGCGCCCGGCTCCCCTCCGCCGCCAGGCCCGTCTCCCGGAGCACGGACTGCAGGTATTCGAGGCGTACGGACTGGAAGGTCACGGCGCGGATGTTCCGCCCGTCGACGGCCACGGGCGAGTCCGAGTCGAGTGCGAGGAGGGGTCGGTGCCGGGGTCGGCGCGGGGGGCGGTGCCGGTGCCGGGCGTCTGCGGTCATGGCGGGCTCCATCCACGTACGGGGGAGGGCAGGTCGAGTTCCCCGAGTAAACCTAGCAACACCAGTTCCCTGAGGGAACCCGTCCCCGCTACGATGCGCACCGTGACCCGTACCTCCCTCTCCGACGTCGCCTGCTCGATCGCCCGCGCCACCGACCTGTTCGGCGACGCATGGACGGCGCTGATCATGCGTGACGTCCTCGTCGGCATCCGCCGCTTCGACGAACTCGCCGAGGACCTGGGCCTCTCCCGCAAGGTCCTCGCGGCACGGCTGGCCCGGCTGGTCGAGGAAGGGGTACTGACCCGCGAGCAGTACATGTCCAGCCCGCCGCGCGAGGAGTACGTACCGACCCAGAAGGGGCGGGAGCTCTATCCCGTCCTGCTGGCCCTGATGGCCTGGGGCGACAAGTGGTACGCGGAGCCCGAGGGGCCGCCCGCCCGGATCCAGCACGACGCCTGCGGCCACCTGACCACCCCGGTCGTGACCTGCGCCACCTGCCGTGAGCCGCTCACGGTCGCCGACACCACCCAACTGCCCGGCCCCGGCGGCCGGGTGGGGCCCGGTACGCGGCTGCTGGGGCCGCTGATCGCGGGGCGGGGTGATCCGCCCCGTTAATGGAGTGGCGGGTGGTGATGCGTGGGGGAGAGGATGGCGGGCTGTGACCTCCATCGAAGAGCAAGCCGCGGCCCAGCAGTCAGCCTCTGTGACGGAAGCGGTTCAAGGGGCGGAGCTGTCGCCGGCGCTGGCTCCGCCCCGTTCGTTGCGGTCCCGTGCCTTCGTCCTCTTCCTCTCCGCCCGGGTCGTCTCCAAACTGGGCGAGACCATGCTGCCCGTAGCGCTCTCGGCGGGGCTGTTGCAGTACGGGATGGGGGCGAGCGAGGTCGGGCTCGCGATGGCGTCGAACATCGGGACGATGGCGCTGTTCATCATCTTCGGCGGGGTCTTCTCGGACCGCTTCAACACCCTCCGCCTGATGGTGGGTTCGGACGCGGTGCGGATCGTCACGCAGTCGGTGGCCGCGCTGCTCTTCCTGACCGGGCACGTCGTGCTGTGGCAGATATGCCTGATCGGAGCGGTCAACGGCATAGCCACCGGACTCTTCCAGCCCGGCGTGGCCAGTACGATCCCCCGGGTCGCCGACGACCTCCAGGCCGCCAACGGCACCATACGGATCGGCGAAGCCCTCGCGATGCTCGCCGGACCGGCCGTCGCGGGCCTGCTCGTCGGGTTCGCCGACCCGGCGGCGGTGTTCGCCGCACACGCGGCCACGTACGCGATCAGCACGGTGTGCCTGGCGCTGCTGCGACTGCCCGCGAGCAACGGGGAGAAGCGGGAGAAGGGGGCGGTCCGTGCGACCTCCTACTGGTCCGATCTCGCCGAGGGGTGGCGGGAGTTCAGTTCGCGCAACTGGCTCTGGGGCACGATCGTGATCTGGATGTTCTTCATGGTCACCGCCTGGGGGCCGCTCATCCCGCTCACCTCGGTGGAGCTGATCGGCGGACACGGCGCCCAGACCTACGGCCTGATCAGCTCCGCCCTCGGCCTCGGCACCGCGCTGGGCGCCGTGCCCGCGATGCGGGTGCGCCCGGCCCAGCCGCTGCGCGCGGGTGCTCTCGCCCTCCTCGGGGTGCCGTTCTTCCCGGTGGCGGTCGGACTCCAACTCCCGGTGCCCGCACTGCTGTTGGCCTCGGCGCTGACCGGGGCGGGCGTGGGGTTCTGGGGGGTCATGTGGGCGACCAGCATCCTGACCCGGGTGCCCGCCCCGGTCCTCAGCAGGCTGCACGCGTACGAGGTCGCGGGATCGGTGGCGATGCTCCCGGTGGGCCAGGCACTCGCCGGACCGGCGGCCGCGCTCTTCGGCGGGCGTACGGTGCTGCTGGCGGGCGGGGTGTTCGCGGTGATGGTGGCGGCCGCACTGCTCTCCGTACCGGCGATCCGGGGACTGAAGCGGGCGTGAGCGGGTCAGGGGATGGCGCGGCGGTAGACCTGCCGTGAACCGCCCTCCGGGCCGGGGCCGGTGGCCTCGGCAGCGGTGAAACCGAGCCGCTCGTAGAAGACGCGCGCACCGCTCTCGACGGCGCCCGGGTGGTCGGCCCCGAAGGTGACCACCTCCATGCTCCCCGGCCCCCGCACGAACCTGCGCGTCGCCTCGTCCATCAGCGCCCGCCCGGCACCCGTCCCGCGCGCTTCCGCCGAGACGACGAGCCAGTGGACGTGGTGGACGGGACCCTCCGCACCGAACAACAGGCCGCCGAGAAGACCGGATCGGGCGGCGGGTTCCGGGTCGACGGCGACGAGAGCCGTCGATCGCCGTATGTGCTCGCGTACGGCGTCATGGAAGCCGGGCTCCTCGACCATCGCGCCGAACCAGTGCTCGACCTGGGCCGCCAGATCGAGGAAACCGGCGAAGTCCTGCTCCTGGGCAAGTCTGACGATCATCCGACGAGTCTGCCACGGCCGTACACGGCCGTTTGATGGGGGAGAGGAAAGGGGCGAGCCCGGCATCAGGGTGGTGGTGGGCTGATGCCGGGCTCTGGTCGAACTGGAGAGGCACTCTTCCCAGGGCGGCGGGACGGTCGCGTTTCCGCGTCCGGCCTCGATCCGTGTTCGACCGGTTCAGAGTAACCGGTGCGCGGACCTCTTTTGCCCCGGGGGGCCATCCGAAGGTGCTTCGTTACGGTGCGGTCGGCAGCTGACGCTTGTGCTCGGTGAGGTGGTAGCGGCGGACGATGGTCTCGAAGGCGGCCCCGGAGACCGGCTTGCCCTCCAGGAAGTCGTCGATGTCGTCGTACGTGACACCGAGCGCGTCCTCGTCCAGCTTGCCCGGGTCCAGCGACTCCAGGTCGGCGGTCGGGGCCTTGCCGACCAGTCCGGCCGGGGCGCCCAGGGCCTCCGCCACCGCGCGGACGCGCCGCTTGGTCAGGCCGGTGAGCGGCACCACGTCGGCCGCGCCGTCGCCGAACTTGGTGAAGAACCCGGAGACCGCCTCGGCGGCGTGGTCGGTGCCGACGACCAGGCCGTCGGTCGCGCCGCCCACCGCGTACTGGGCGATCATGCGCTGCCGGGCCTTGATGTTGCCGTGCGTGAAGTCCTGGTGGTGCGCGTCGCGGAAGACCGTGCCGCCGGCCACCACGGCCTCCAGCATGGCGTCGCTCGCGGGCTTCACGTCGACGGTCATGACCTGGTCGGGGGCGATGAACTCCAGCGCGAGCTGCGCGTCCTTCTCGTCCGCCTGGGCGCCGTACGGCAGCCGCATCGCGTAGAACGTCACGTCCCCGCCGTCGGCCCGTACCCGCTCGACGGCCAGCTGGCACAGCCGGCCCGCGGTCGTGGAGTCCACGCCGCCGCTGATGCCCAGCACCAGCGAACGCCGGTTCGTGGAGGTCAGCCGCTCGGCGAGGAAGGCCACCCGGCGCTCGATCTCGTGCTGTGCGTCGAAGGACTCGCTCACCTGGAGATCCCGGGCGATCTCCTGCTGGACGGAAAGGGGCGCCAGGTCGTCGGTCACGGTTGCTCCTCGATCGGGTCTCTTGACTGTGCCGCCACTCTAGAGGCAAGCGGTGAAGAGCCCAGCTCAGGGCAGGTGACCGGGTGGCGCCCGACCCGGTGCGGAGGGTCAGGGGCGGGGGACAGGGGCGTCGCCGCTACGGACGCAGGTCCTCGGCGAGGATGCGCTCGATGTTGCGCTCGGCCAGTGCCGTGATGGTGACGAAGGGGTTGACCCCCGCGTTGCCGGGGATGAGCGCGCCGTCCATCACGTACAGGCCCGGATGGCCGTGCAGGCGCCCGTAGTTGTCGGTCGCCTTGTTGAGGACGGCGCCGCCCAGCGGGTGGTACGTGAGGTGGTCGCCCCAGATCTTGTACGTACCGAAGAGGTCGGTGCGGTAGATCGTGCCCTCCTTCTTGTTGATCTTGTCGAAGATGGTGCGGGCGGCGTCGATGCCCGGCTGCTTCCAGGCGGTCTGCCAGCTGAGGTCGACCCGGTTCGCCGCCGCGTTCCAGCTGAACTCGGCGCGGTGCGGGTTCTTGGTGATGCTCAGGTAGAGGGAGGCGTACGTCTCGATGCCGGTGGGCAGCGGGGCGACCTCGGCGAACGCGCCGCCCGCGTCCCAGTTGTCGATGGCGGCGGTGGGCATGGACGCCTGGAGCTTGCCGGTGGCGTCCCACATGTGGTTGGCGCGCCCGCACATGATGTTGCCGTTGTCGCCCCAGCCCTTGCCGATCTCGTCGTTCAGCTTGGGCAGCGCGCCGGTGGCCCTGAGCCGGGTCAGCAGCTTGCTGGTGCCGACGCTGCCCGCCGCGAAGAACACCCGCTGGGCCGTCACCGTCTTGGTGGCCAGGACCGTGCCGGCGGTGTCGAGCTGCTCGACGACGATGTCGTAACCGGTGCCTCCGTCGGCGGCCGGACGTACCGAAGTGACCCTGTGCAGCGGTGAGATGACGACCTTCCCGGTCGCCCGCGCTTCGGCGAGGTAGGTCTTCTGGAGGGACTTCTTGCCGTAGTTGTTCCCGTACAGCACCTCGGCCGCCAGCGCCGACTTGGGCACCTGGCCGGCCGCTTCCCGCTTCATGTAGTCCCAGTCGTACACGTTCGGTACGAAGACGAAGGGGAAGCCGGAGCGCTGGGCGTGCTTGCGGCCCACGCGCGCGTACTGGTAGCAGTCCGTCGACTCCCACCAGGCGGGGTCGACATCGGTGACGCCGAGCCCGGCGTTGGCACGCGGGTAGTACGTGGCGTACATCTCGGCGGCGTCCACCGACGGGAGCACGGCGCCGAATCTCTCGCGCATCGGGGTCACGGCCATGCCGCCGTTGACCAGTGAGCCGCCGCCCACGCCGCGCCCCTGGTAGACGGTGATGCCGCTGAACTCCTCGGCGTCCAGGATCCCGGTGTGCCTGGGCACGTTCTTGTCGAGCGGGAAGCCGAGGAAGTTGGACAGGGGCTGCTTGGTTCTGGTGCGCAGCCAGAAGGAGCGGTAGTCGGGTGCGGTGGTGTTGGCGAAGATCTTGCCGTCCGGGCCGGGGCCGTCCCAGGCGGTGCCCATCTCCACCATGTGCACGGTGATCCCGGCGCGGGCCATCCGCAGGGCGGCGACGGAACCGCCGTACCCGGTGCCGATGACGAGGACGGGGATCCGTTCCCCGGCGACCAGCACCCCGGGGGCGGCGACCGCCGCGCGGGCGGCGGCCGTCGAGAGGGGTCCGGCCAGGGCGACGGCTCCGAGGAGCGAGCCGGCCCCGGCGATGAAGCGACGGCGCGAAACGGGAGGGGTGGGGGTGATCTGTGCGGTGTGCGTGATCGATCCGCTCATGCGAGGTTCCTCACTCTCATGGGGAAGAGGAGGGAGTTCTACTGCTACGGTCTTGAAGAGTCGACTCATACCGGTCAGTAACTTCGCCAACCGTCAACCGGCTGGCCCGAGTTCGGCTTCACTTCCAGCTCAAGGGCACTTTCGGGCAACACCGGACCCCTCGTGATCTGGAGGCAGTACTCATGCGCGTACAAAAGCGGCGGGCCGTTCGAGGCACCGCGTTACTCACCCTGGCGCTCGCGGCCACCCTGACGGCGACCACGCTCGCCCCGGCCGCGCAGGCGCTGGAGCCGGCCGCCGACCCCCACCCGGCGACCCGGGTCGCGCTCCGCGCGCTCGTCGAGGAGGGCACGCTGCCCGGCGTCGGGGCCGAGACCCGGGACGCCCGGGGACGCTGGTTCGGCGAGGAGGGCTTCGCCGACACCGCCACCGGCCGCGAACGCACGGCCGGCGACCACTTCCGGGTCGCCAGCATCACCAAGACGTTCATCGCGACGGTCGTCCTCCAGCTGGAGGCGGAGGGTAGACTCCGCCTGGACGACACCGTCGAGAAGTGGCTGCCGGGCCTGCTGAAGGGCAACGGCTACGACGGCCGCAAGGTCACCCTGCGCCAACTCCTCAACCACACCAGCGGAATCGCCAACTACACCGACGACCCGGCCTTCATTCACGACGCCGCGGGACCCGGCTTCCCCGACCACCGCTACGACACCCACACCCCCCGCGAGCTGGTCGCCATCGGCCTGAAGCACGCCCCGCCGCGCCCCGACGCGTACTACTCCAACACCAACTTCGTGATCGCCGGGATGGTCATCGAGAAGGTGACGGGCCGTACGTACGCGCGCGAGGTCGCCCGCCGGATCCTCGGCCCGCTGAAGCTGCGCGACACCTCGTTCCCCGGCACCTCGCCGCACGTTCCGGGCCCGTATCCGATCGCGTACTCCAAGTTCCACCGGAACGACCCGGGCGCCGAGATCGTCGACGCCACCGAGCAGAACATGTCCTGGCTGGGTGCGGCCGGCGAGGCCATATCCACCACCGGCGACCTGAATCGCTTCCAACGCGCCCTGATGCAGGGCAAGTTGCTGCCGCGCGCCCAGATGAAGGCCATGCTCACCGAGGTCCCCACGGGCAACGGCAGGGGCTACGGCCTCGGCGTCGAGTTCGCCGAACTGTCCTGCGGGGTGAAGGTGGTGGGCAAGAGCGGCCGCACCAACGGCTCGCTGTCCGCGATGGTCGGCACGCCGGACGCCAAGCACCAGCTGACCTTCAACGTCAACGGCGACTGGCTGGCGAACGGGAGGCTCTACGTCAACGTGATCGAAGCCGAATTCTGCGGCAAGCCGCTGCCCGATGGCCCGGCATCCCCGAAGGGCCAGGGTGCCGACTCCCTCCCGGCCCTCATCCGGACGCAGTAGCTCCGGGGGGCCCGGCCCCCGCGTATTTCGCGGGGGCCGGGCTCACCCGTTCCCGAATCCGATAAAGATTCGGAAGGTAAAGCGCTTGCATGGCCGAAATGTGTTCACGTGTGCACCAAATCCCCAAGTGAAGCCTTGACCAACAGTTGATGCTTGGATCAACTCCCAGCTCAAGGGCGTGAATTACCCATTCTTTGGCAGGAATTGGCTCTGTCATCAGAGGTTAATGAGATGGCAAAGTAAGAGTCACGGCAGTCCGTCAGACTGTTTCTCGCAAGCCATCGACCCGACCACACCGCGTCCGCCCCCACGGCAGGGACGCAGGAGGCAGGCCACCTTGAAGTCCCTGATCGACAACGCCCGTTCCTTCGCCGCGACACACGTGGCGGACCCCCGGCACACCGCGGCCTTCCAGGCCCTGCGGACGGGGCAGTCACCCGAAGCGCTGTTCGTGACGTGTTCCGACTCGCGCGTCGTACCCGCCCTCATCACCGGAGCCCGCCCGGGCGAGCTCTTCGAGCTCCGTACCGCGGGCAACGTCGTCCCGCCCTACCCGGCGGCCGACGCCGGGCAGCGCCGCATATCCGCCCATCCCCAGAGCGAGGCGGCCACCATCGAGTACGCGGTCCGCGTGCTCGGCGTACGCGACATCGTCGTCTGCGGCCACTCGCACTGCGGCGCGGTCGGCGCCCTCGTACGCGGCGAGGACCTGTCCGCCGTACCGGCGGTGCGCGACTGGCTGGAGCACTCGGTGGCTCCCGACGCCGCCGTCCGCTCCGTCGACTCCGCCGCCTCGGACGTGGCGGAGGCCGTACAGACACACGTACTCGCACAGCTGGAGCGGCTGCGCGCGTACCCCTGCGTACAGGAACGGCTGGCCGACGGCACGCTCACCCTGCACGCCTGGTACTACGAGGTGCACACCGGGACCGTCACCGCGCACCGGCCCACGGAGGACCGCTCCCGCCCGGTGTTCGACCCCCTGTGAGAGAGCCGCCGCCCCCCACCGAACGGCCCGCTCTCCCCGCCGGCGCCGGCGTCGGCACCCCCGCCGACGCCGGCGACACCAGTGACAGGACTCCCTCACCCATGCGGACTTCACCCCCGTCCCCCCGTCGCACCACCCTCTTCTCAAACTTCCGCGAGCTGCGCGAGCCCGGTGTGCTGCGCAAGGACCTGCTCGCCTCGCTCGTCGTCTTCCTGGTCGCGCTGCCGCTGTGCGTCGGCGTCGCGGTCGCCTCCGGCGTACCCGCCGAACTCGGCCTGGTCACCGGCATCGTCGGCGGTCTGGTCGTCGGCTTCCTGCCGGGCAGCGCCCTCCAGGTGAGCGGCCCGGCCGCCGGACTGACCGTGCTCGTCCTCGAAGCGGTACGGGAGTTCGGGCTCGGCATGCTCGGCGCCATCGTGCTGCTCACCGGGGTGCTCCAGATCGCCCTCGGACTGCTGCGCTGCGGACGGTGGTTCCGCGCGATCTCGGTCTCCGTCGTCCAGGGAATGCTGGCCGGCATCGGACTCGTACTGATCCTCGGCCAGCTCTACAGCATGGCCGGAGCCACCCAGCCGCTCTCCGGAATCGCCAAGGTCACCGGCCTGCCGGGCCTGGTCGCCGACACCTTCACGACCCCCGGCGCCCTGACCGCAGCGGCCGTCGGTCTCGGCACCGTCGCGGTGCTGGTCCTGTGGCCGAAGCTCCCCGCGAAGGTGCGCGTGGTGCCCGCCCCACTGGCCGCCGTGGCCCTGGCCACCGCGGCCACCGCCGCGCTGTCCCTGGACCTGAAGACGGTGACCGTACGGGGCCTGGCCGACGCCATCCAGCCGCCCGGCGCCGACGACTTCGCGGCGCTCGGCAGCATCGCAGTCCTCGGCACGGTCCTGGCCTTCACCCTCATCGCCTCCGCCGAATCGCTGTTCAGCGCGGCAGCCGTGGACCGCATGCACGACGGCCCCCGTACCCACTACGACAAGGAACTCGTCGCCCAGGGCGTCGGCAACACCGTCTGCGGCGCACTCGGAGCCCTCCCGATGACCGCGGTCATCGTCCGCAGCTCCGCCAACGTCCAGGCGGGCGCCCGCACCCCGCTCTCGCGCATCGCGCACGGCGGCTGGCTGCTGCTCTTCGCGGTACTGCTCCCGGTCGCGCTCGGCATCATCCCGCTGGCCGCGCTCGCGGGCGTACTCGTCCACGCGGGCTGCAAGCTCATACCCGTGAAGGAGCTGCTCCCGCTGGCCCGCGCGCACCGGGGCGAGGCGGTGGTCCTGGTGACCACGGCGATTGCCATCCTCGTCACCAACATGTTCGAGGGCGTCCTCATCGGCCTGGCCCTCGCCATCGTCAAATCGGCCTGGGAGACCTCCAAGGCCCAGCTCTCCGTACGGGAGTTGACCGGCGGGCGCCTCCTGATCACCCTCACCGGGAACGCCACCTTCCTGCGGCTGCCCCGGCTCCTGGAAACCCTGGAGGCCCTCCCCAAGGACCGCCCCATAGAGCTCGACCTGACCACCGCCCACCACCTCGACCACGCCTGCCGCACCACCCTGGAGAACTGGGCCGTACGCCACAACGACAGCGACACGGAAGCGGTCCGCATGACCACCACCCGACTGGCTCCGGAACCGGCCGACTGAGGGCGGGACAGGCCCGCCGAGTACTGTCCTACGGTTGACGCACCGACCTACGAAGGGCAGGGCACGCATGCCGCACCCCAGCGAGTTCCGGGCCGTACCCCCGACCACTCTCGCCGACATCCTCGGTCGTGAGCAGGTCATGGACATCGGCATCCGCCCGCTGTGGACGCCGACCCCGCGCGTCGCGGGCCCTGCCTACACCGTGCGGTGTCCTCCCGGCGACAACCTGATGCTGCACGCGGCCATCTACCGTGCCGAGCCCGGATCGGTGGTCGTGGTGGAGTCCGGCGACCTGGACTTCGCGCTGGCCGGCGGCAACGTGTGTGCCGTCGCCCAGCGCAGGGGCGTCGCCGCGTTCGTGCTCGACGGCCTGCTCCGGGACCTGGGGGAGGTCCGCGAGGCGGGCTTCCCCGTCTTCGCCCGGGGCGTCATCCCCATTCCCGGCACGAAGCGGGCCGCCGGCGCGCTGAACACCGGAGTCCGCTGCGGGGGCGTACTGGTGAACCCCGGCGACATCGTGGTGGCCGACGAGGAGGGCGTCGTGGTCACCCCGGCAGCCCGCCAGGAGGAGGCACTCCGGGCCTCCCTGGCGAAGCTGGCCAAGGAGGCCGGGGAATCCCTCGACGACTGGGAGGCACAGCACCGCTCCCGCATCGAGAAGGCCCTGGGTGAAGTGGGGTTCACCGACTGAGCGGGGTGCTCGGCGGGGTTCTCACTCCGCCGGGGGCAGCACTCCCGCCGGGAAGGCCTCCACGCCCACGATGTGGCGGACGTTCAGGGGCTCGATCAGCACGCTGACGCGGCGCTCACCGGGAACCGTCCACTCGTAGTGGTCCGCGCCCGTGTACTTCTTGGCCAGCCGGTCCATCGCCCGGTCCGCTTCCGGACCCTCCACGAAGCGGACCGCGCGACCGCGGATCTGTACGCGGTCGTACGGGTTCCCGGCATCCGCGTGCGAGAGGTACAGGCGGGGATCGCGGCGCAGGTTGGCCTCCTTGATGCGGCCCACCGAGGTGTTGAACATGAGGTGTTCGCCTTCGAGGTCCAGCCACATCGGGGTCACGTGCGGTGCCCCGTCGGCTTCGACCGTGGCCACGTACCAGAAGTTCGGCGCTTCGATCCTGGCGCGGACTTCCGGGGTCAGGGTCATGGGGGCTCCCTCTGCTCTGTCTGTTCTGTCTGCTCTGCGCTGTTGCTGAATCGCCGAGACCGATGGTGACATCCGGTCAGGAACCGGGGATACCGGGGGGAGGTGCCCCCGGGCCCCGGCGCCCCGGGCCGCGCATCGCCAGTGACATCAGGGACGCCGCCGCGCACAGTGCGCCCGTGGCCGTCCAGAGCAGGTCGTACGAGCCGAACGCGTCGCGGACCGCCCCGCCCAGCAGGGCGGTCGATGCCGCGCCCAGTTGGTGGGCGGTGTTGATCCAGCCGAACACGATCGCGCTGTCCTCGCCGTAGTACTCCCGGCACAGGGCCAGGACGGGCGGCACCGTCGCCAGGTCCAGCAGACCGAAGAGCGCCACGAAGGCGAGCAGGGAAGCGGTCGGTGTGGCGGCCAGGATCAGGGGGAGGGCGAGGAGCAGTGCGCCCCGCAGGGCGAAGCAGACCGCGAGCAGACGGCGCGGGTCGCCCCGGTCGGTGAGCCAGCCGGAGGCGATGGTGCCCGCGATGTTGAAGACGCCGATCAGGGCGAGCAGCGAGGACGCCGTGGTGGCGGGCATGCCGTGGTCGTGGGCGGCGGGCGTGAAGTGGGTCCACAGGACGCCGTTGGTGGAGGCGCCGCAGACCGCGAACGCGCCCGCGAGGAGCCAGAAGGGGCCCGTGCGGGAGGTGCGGCGCAGGGTACGCAGGGTGCGGCGGGCGGCGCCCCGTACCGGAGCGGGCTTCGGGGCGAAGCGCGCGGAGCCGTACGGTTTCACGCCCGCGTCCGCGGGGTGGTCGCGCAGTACGAGGCGGAGCAGCGGGGCGGTCGCGAGGGCGGCCAGCGCCACCGTGACGAGTGCGGCGCGCCAGGTGTGCTGCTCGACCAGCCGGGCGAGGAGCGGCAGGAACGCCATCTGGCCCAGCACGCTCGCGGAGGCCAGCACCCCGGTGACCAGGCCCCGTCGCCGTACGAACCAGCGCTGGGTGACCGTCGCGCCGAACACCATCGCCGTCGAACCGGTTCCGACGCCCACCAACAGGCCCCAGTACAGGGTGAGTTGCCAGGGCGCGGTCAGGGCGGTCGCGGTGAGGAGGGCGCCGCAGGCCACCGTCGCGAGCGCGGACAGGGCGACCCGGCGGATGCCGAACCGGTCCATCAGGGCGGCGGCGAAGGGGGCCGTGAGCCCGTACAGCACCATGTTGACCGAGGCCGCGAACCCGATGGAGCCGTGCGACCAGCCGAATTCCTCGTGCAGGGGGTTGGTGAAGAGGCCGGGGAGGGTGGAGAAGGCTCCGGTGACGAGGATGGCGAGCGCGGTGACCGCGGCGACGGGCCAGGCGCGGTGGATACGGGAGCTGTGGTGGGTTGCTGGGGTGGTGGGGGATTCCGTGGCGGTGGGGGTGTCTGGGTCCAGGGCGTTCTCCATGGGGACCAGCCTTCGCGAGCGGTGACCCACGCGGCCACCGGCCAGATGGCCACCCTGTGAAAGAATCCGGCCATGGGTTCCGCTCCGCACAAGGTCGCCGTTCTCGTACGTCACGGGCTGCTGCCCATGGAACTGGGCATCGTGCACCGGCTGTTCGGCCAGGCGCGGTCGGCCGGGGGCGAGGTGTTGTACGACGTCGTCACCTGCACCCCCGAGCCCGGCGAGATCGCCACCGACACCGACTTCACGGTCAACGTCGCGCACGGCCCCGAGGCCCTGGCTGCCGCGGACACCGTCGTCGTCCCCGCCGCGCAGGAGGACTACGGCCCTCAGGAGCGCGGCCGGCTGAACCCGGGGGTCGCCGCCGCGCTCGCCCGCGTCCGGCCGGGCACCAGAGTGGCTTCCATCTGCACCGGGTCCTTCGTCCTCGCGGCGGCGGGACTGCTCGAAGGGCGGCGGGCGACGACGCACTGGAAGTCCTGCGAGGAGTTCCGCGAGCTGTACCCGGAGGTGGACCTCGACCCCGACGTCCTCTACACCGACGACTCCGGGGTCCTCACCTCCGCCGGTGTCGCCTCCGGCATCGACCTCTGTCTGCACATGATCCGCGGCGACTTCGGGGCGGCGGTGGCCAACGCGGTCGCCCGCTCCACGGTGGTGCCGCCGCACCGGGAGGGCGGGCAGGCCCAGTACGTCCAGCGCCCCGTGCCCGTCCCCGAGATCTCCTCCACCGGCCGGGCCCGCGCGCACGCCCTGGCCCACCTCGACCGCCCGCTCACCCTCGCGGAACTCGCCCGCGAGGCGTCCATGAGCGTACGGACCTTCAGCCGCCGCTTCCGCGAGGAGACCGGCCTCACCCCGGTGCGCTGGCTCGCGCTCCAACGGGTGGACCGGGCGCGGCAGTTGCTGGAGGAGACGGAGCTGCCGGTCGACCGGGTCGCGCACGAGGCGGGGTTCGGCACCGGGACCTCCATGCGCCAGCACTTCCAGGCGGTGCTGGGGGTCCCGCCGAACGCGTACCGCGCCACCTTTCGGGGCACGGGCACGGGCACGGGCACGGGCACGGATGCGGACGAGGCGGGCGGCCTCAGTGCCAGGACAGGTTCCGCCAGGGGCTGCCCTCGTGCTCGGTCAGCAGGCGGTGGGCGGTGACGCTCTGCTCGTAGAACGGGCCGTACTCCTCCTGGTCGAAGCGCAGCACCCGGCCCAGTGCGTAACCGGCCGAGAAGCTCTCCCAGGAGCCGTACGCGGACTTGGCGAGCGCGCCCGCGTGGACGATGGCCTGCTCCGCCTCCGGCGGGGCGCAGTAGCGGGCGGACAGGCCCCAGCGGGCGAGGTTGACGGCGCGGCCGTAGTCGTAGGCGACCGTGGTGGAGACCCGTCCTTCGGGCGGCAGCAGGCCGTCCGCGCGGAACCGGGACTCGTAGCGGAGGATGCGGCGGACCAGTTCCTCCATCGCCTTCACGCCGTCGTGGCCGACGCCCTTGTCGTGCAGATGGCCCGCGGCCGTCTCGCGCCACAGGTCGGCGGGCGGGAGTTCACCGCCCAGCGCGTGGCGCAGGGATTCGCGGATGCCGAGGGCGTAGTCGGGACCGGGCGGGCTGTTGCGGGCGGCCAGCAGGGCGTCCAGCTGCTGCCGCCAGGTGGGGTGGTCGGTGACTCCCCACGATTCGCGCAGGGTCTTGCGCTCCTCGTAGTACTCCCGGTAGACGGTGCCGACCTCGTTCCACGGCACCCCGTTGCCTACCGCCAGGTGCACGCCGCAGGCCAGTCCGTACGCGAGCGGGCCGTGCAGCGCGCCGTGCCGCAGGGCCAGGAAACGGTTGCCGGAGGGGGTGTCGTGCTCGGCGTAGCAGCGCGTCCAGTGCGCGCGGTGCGCGGGGGTGGCGGGCAGCAGGAGCTGGGCGGGGG
The DNA here is from genome assembly GCF_055579625.1 of Streptomyces sp. NPDC032721. NCBI lineage: Bacteria > Bacillati > Actinomycetota > Actinomycetes > Kitasatosporales > Streptomycetaceae > Streptomyces > Streptomyces sp. NPDC032721. The sequence goes on from NZ_JBVIMX010000009.1 coordinate 218,951, forward strand.
TGCCGATGTTGACGGCGAGGAGCTGGCCCGGGTCGGGCCAGTTCATCTCGGCGACCCACTTGAGGGTGACCCCGTGGAACACCATGTCCGGGTGCCAGGACGGCAGCATCCCGCGCGTGAGGAGCGGCTTGCAGCTCCGGCCGGTCGCCGGGGCGGGGTGCGGGCGCCAGCGGATGGTGTCCGGGTCCGCGTCGACCTCGGCACGCGGGGCGGGGATGTAGAGCTCGGCACCCGCCAGTACGCGGATCTGGGCCTCGGTGTCGCCGCGCAGCCCCGCCTCGTGGAGGAGGCGCTCGGTCTCGGACGGGGGTGCCCAAGTGGCGTACTGGTGCGGGGAGTTGGGGAAGTTCATGACCACGGGATGTTCCGGTAGGGGCTGGCGGGGTCCTGGGTGAGGATGCGGTGCTGGGCCAGTGACTCCTGGTACGTGACCTCCGAGCCGGGGGACGCCGGGGCGTGGGCGTCGCTCTGCGCGAAGTCGTCCTGGGTGAAGTAGATCAGGCGGGTCATCGCGTACCCGAGCGAGAAGGCGGCCCACGAGTCGTACGCCGTGCGGGCCCGTTCGTCGACGCGCAGTACGGCTTCCTCGGCCTCGGCCGGAGTGATGTACCGCGCGCCGAGGGCCAGTCGTACGACATTGACCGCCCGCCCGTGGTCGAAGGCCGTCAGGGTGTCGACGCGTCCGTCCGGCGCGAGCGCCCCGTCCGCGCGGAACCGGGCCTCGTACCGCAGGACGCACCGCAGCGCCGCCAGGGCCTCGGCCAGGTCCTCCGCGTCGGCGCCGCGCTGCCGCAGCGAGGTGCTGACGGCGGTCGTCCACTCGTCCTCGGAGGGGAGGCGGCCCAGTTGGCGGACGAGGTCCGTCCGGGCGCGCAGCACGTACTCCTGGAGGTGGCCCTTCAGCCGGGTCGCCAGCAGCGCTTCGAGGGTGCGCCGGTAGTCGGCGCGGTTGTGGACGCGCCACGGGCTGCGGAGGCGGGCGATGTCGGTCTCGTAGTCCTCGTAGGCGGCGCCCAGTTGGTTCCAGACGAGGCTGTTGTGCACGGCGAGCTGGGCGCCGAGGGCCAGGCCGCGCGCGAGGGGGCCGTGCAGGGGGCCACCGCTGTCGGTGAGCAGGCGGCCGGGCCGGAAGGTGCGCCCGGCGCGTTCGTACGCCTCGGTCCACGCCTTGCGGTGCTTGGGGCGGGCTTCGAGCGTGAGGGCGTACGGGGTGCCGGAGTTGACGGCGAGCCGCGCCCTGCCGTCCGGCCAGACGCGGGCCAGCTCGCCGAGCGAGATCTGCCGGAACACCCACTCCGGATGCCACGGCGGCAGCGCGCCCGGCGTCAGCACGGGGACGACGGTGTGGCCGGTGGCGGGGTCGCGCTGGACGGGCAGCGGCGGGGCGTAGCCGGGGGTGTCGGCGTGCAGGCGGGGGAGGAGGAGGTAGAGGCGGGTGCGGGCGAGGAGGTCGGGGACGGTGCTGGGGGAGGGGCCGGTGGCGGTCCCGGCGGTGGGGGAGGGCACGGTGGTGGGGGAGGGGACGGTGGTGGTCCCGGCTGTCGCCGCCGCGTACAGCTCGCGCTCGATCTCCGTGCCTGAATGGCCGCCCGTCCCCGTGTTCACCGCATGATCCTACGAAACGGTGCGTGGCGCATCGCGGTTCGGGTGCGGTCGCCGGGCTTAACTCCCTGGTCGGGGCGGTGTCCGTAGGGCAAGCTGTGCTCCCCGGGGCGGGCCGTGCCGTGCCGTGAGCGAAGAAGGGCCGCAGCCGTCATGACCAGCACCACCCACGACAACACCGCCACCACCGCGCCCGACGGCATCCGTGTCACGACCTTCGCGGAGCGGCCCGAGCTGATCGGCCGGGCGTACGAGATCGCCGACACCTGGCCGGAGTTCACCTCCCACGAGCCGGTCGTCAGCGCGCTGCTGCACCAGGTGGTCGAGGAGTTCCCGCAGTACTGCGTGGTCGCCACCGACGGGGACCGGGTGGTGGCGCGCGGGTTCAGCGTGCCCTTCGACGCCGTGCGGGACGGCCGCGAGGAGATGCCGGACCAGGGCTGGGACCGGGTGCTGGTCTGGGCGTTCGAGGACCTGCGGGACGGCGGGCCGACGACCGTGGCGAGCGCGCTGGAGATCACCGTCGACGCCGATTACCTCGGCCGGGGACTCTCGTACCGCATGCTCGCCGCCCTGCGCGAAGCCGTCGGCGACCAGGGCCACGACAGCCTCCTGGCCCCCGTCCGCCCCAACGCCAAACACCTCCGCCCGCACGTCCCCATGGCGGACTACCTCCGCGAACTGCGCGACGACGGGCTCCCCGCCGACCCCTGGCTGCGCGTCCACGTGAAGGCGGGCGGCACGGTCGAGAGGATCGCGCCCGCCTCGATGACGACGTCGGGAACCCCGGCCCAGTGGCAGGAGTGGACCGGGGTGCCCTTCGACCGCGACGGCGGGGTGGCGGTGCCCGGGGCCCTGGTCCCGGTCCACTGCGACCTCACGCACGACCACGCGGTCTACGTCGAACCGAACGTGTGGGTACGGCACCGGGTGGGGCGGCGGCCGTGACGCGGTTCAGCGGTCCGGCGGTCCGGCAGCGCTCTAGAAGTCGTCCCAGGCCATCGAGCTCATCCGCCACCCCTCCGGGGTCCGTACGAACTGCGTGGTCTTGCGGCCGCCGCCCTCGAACGGCTCGCCCCGCAGCACCCCGGTCTTGCGGTACTCGCTGAACCGGTGCGCGACCGAGCCGAAGACCTCGGTCCGCTCGGTGACCTCCAACTCCGAGAACTCCGTCAGCGTCCCGTCGGTGAGCATCTTCCGGCGGGGCTCGATGAACGCGTCCAGGTCGTAGAAGACCGGCTGTCCGCCGACGGTGCTGACGATGCTGCCCTGCGGTACGAACACCTCGCGGATCACGTCCAGGTCGGCGCTGCGGCCGTCCGTGTTGGTGAACGCGCCCATGAACCTGCCCACCAGGGCGTCGAGTTCGGCCTTGGTGTCGTCCTTGCGCTCCTGCTTCCACTCCTCGGAGAGGAGCGACCACATCTCGCAGTCCGTCCGTACGCCCTCGGCCTGGCCCGCGCCCCGGTACGGGGAGAGGCCGCGCAGTACGCCCTCCATGGTCATGCCCAGCCGGCGGGCGACCGCGCTGCTGCGGGTGTTGCCCACGGCGGCGACCCACTCGATGCGGCGCATCCCGCGTTCGCCGAACGCCCAGTCCACCAGCAGTTGGGAAGCCCGGGTGACCAGGCCGCGGCCCGCTCCGGCCGCCTCCGTCCAGCAGCCGATCTCGCACACCCCGGTCGCGGCGTCGAAGCGCGGGAACATGACGCCGCCGACCAGGGTCCCGCCCTCGGTCTCCCCCTCGTCCAGCCAGATCCCGTAGATCCGCCCGGTGTCCGTCGCCTCGCGGTCCGCGTACCGCTGGAGCACCGCCTTCGCCGATTCGAGGTCCTTCGAGAAGGTCGCCCACGGTATCCAGGGGTCGACGTTCGGGCGTGCGCGGTCGATGTGGGCGAGGAACTCCGGAGCGTGCCGGGGCTCCAGCGGGCGGAGCGTGGCGTTGTCGCCGAGCGGGACGGTGAACACGGATGGATACCTCGATCCCCTGGGTGCGTAACAAGCGTTCGGTACGTAAGGTAACAGCATGCCGCCAGCACGAGGAGACCGTGAAGCCCGCCGAGAGGACGTATCCCGGGCGGTGTGGGAGGTGCTCGCCGACAAGGGGTTCGACGGGCTGACGCTGCGCGCGGTCGCGACCGCCATGGGCGTCTCGACCGGAATGCTCATGCACTACTTCCCGGCCAAGCGGGCCCTCATCGCGCATGCCCTGGACCTGCTGGAGAAGCGCACCGCCGAACGCCCCCGCCGCAAGCCCCCCGCCGAGGGCCTCGCGACCGTACGGTCGATGCTGCTGGACATCCTCCCGCTCACCCCGGGGGACACCGCCCGCAACCGCATCTGGGTCAGCTCCTGGGACCTGGCACTCGCCGACGAGGGCTTCACCTCGGACCAGGCCGCCCGCTACGTCCGGCTGCGGGAGTCCCTCGTCCCGCACTTCGAGGCGGCCCGCGAGCGGGCGGAGCTCCCCGCCACCGCAGACCCCGGCCAACTGGCCGCCACCGCCGTCGCGTTCACCCACGGGCTGGTGGTGCAGGCGCTCTTCGATCCGGCGCGCTTCCCCGAGGACGTACAGACGGCCATGCTCGACGCGCTGCTCGCGTCGCTCATGGCCGCCGGTACGCCGTGAGGGCCGGTGCGTCGTCGGGTCAGGCCACCGCCACCGCCTGAAGCGGACCCAGTGACGCCGCCCGCCTGGCCGGCAGCGCGGCCGCCGCCACGCCCACCGCGAGCGAGACCACGACGACCAGGGCGAGGGTGCCCCAGGGCAGCGAGAAGCCGTACTGGGGGATGGCCCCGTTGGCCAGCCCGCTGATCCGCCACGCCCCGAAGAGGCCACCGGTCAGGCCGAGCAGGGTGCCGAAGGCCGCGAGGGTGAGGGATTCCAGGCGGATCATGCGGCGGATGCCCGTGCGGTCCATGCCGATGGCGCGCAGGACGCCGATCTCGCGGGTGCGTTCGGCGACCGACATGGCGAGGGTGTTGATCATGCCGAGGGCCGAGATGACGACGCCGAGGGCGAGCAGACCGTAGACCATTGTCATCAACTCCCCTGCGGTGCCCGCCTGTTCGCGGACGAGCTGGGTGCGGTCCTGGACCTTCAGGAGCGGGCTGTCGCCGACCGCGGCACGCAGCTGCCGGTTCAGGGCGGCGGAGTTGGTGTGACCGTCGGTGGTCACCAGGACGCGCTGGACGGAGTCGCGGAGGAAGGCGTGCCGCTGGACGTCGGCGCGGTCGGCGAGGACGTCGCCCGCCGTGGGGTTGTCCTCGTAGACGCCGACGACGGTGTACGACCGGTCGCGCGCGTCGCCCGTGCCGGGGCCGATGCCGGCCGTGATCCTCGTACCCGTACCGAGGTGGTTCGCACGGGCCGTGCTGCGGGAGACGGCGATCCGGCCGGGGCCGAGGTCGTCGAGCGACCCGCTGGTGAAGCGGAGCTTCATGACGTCCCCCGCGGTCGCGCGGTCGACGCCCGCCACGGGCTTGGCGGAGCCGCCGAGGGTGAGGGTGGAGTCGGCGACCGCCGACGCGGTACGGACACCGGGCACGTCGGCCACGCGTCGGACGGCGGCGGAGTCGACCGCGGTGGTGGTGTTGCGGGTGCTGATGACGTAGTCGGCGGAGAGTCCGGCGGCGGCCTGCGAGTCCAGCGCCTGCGCGGAGGACTGGCCGATGACGGCGAGCCCGGTGACGAGCGCGGTGCTGATCATGAGGGAGACGGCGGTGGCGGCGGTCCGGCGCGGATCGCGCAGGGCGTTCTCCCTGGCGAGAGCGCCCACCACGCCGAACCGGGTGGTGAGCCTGCCGATCAGGCGTACCACCGGGCCCGCGAGCAGCGGCGCCAGCACGATCAGCCCGACCATGACCAGCGCGCACCCGGACATCGCGGTCCGCAGGTTCGCCTCGGACGCGTCCTCGGCCCCGCTGAGCGAGACCAGCAGCCCCGCCCCGGCGACGACGAGAGCTCCACCGGCCCCGCCCCGCACCCGGGACCCGACGGGCGAGGGCGTCTGCTCGGCGGCCGTACGCATCGCCTCGACGGGCGCGATCCGGGCCGCCCGACGGGACGGCAGCCAGGCGGCCAGCACGGTGACCCCGACCCCGACGGCGAGCGACGCGAGAACCGGCGCCGCGCCTATCACCAGCGGCCCGGTGGGCAGCGCGCCCTCGCCGGTGGCGAGGACCCGGGGCAGCAGCGTGGCGACACCGAGCCCGAGCACGAACCCGACGGCCGAGGCGACGAGACCGACCAGCGCCGCCTCGCCCAGCACGGAACGGACGACCTGGCGCCGGGTGGCCCCGATCGCACGCAGCAGCGCGATCTCGCGGGAGCGGCGGGCCACCAGCATGCTGAAGGTGTTGACGATCAGGAACGTACCGATGAAGAGCGAGACCGCGGCGAAGATCATGGGCAGCCGGGAGAAGCTCTTGGTCCTGGTGTCGATGTACACGGAACTCTGGCTCGCCATGGCGGCGGAGCTGACGACCTCGGCGCGGTCGGCGGGCACCAACTGCTCGGCGCCCCGCATGAGTTCGGCCGTGTCGGTGCCGGGGGCGGCGGCCAGGTCGATGCCGGTGTAGTGCCCCGGGGAGGCGAACAGCCGCTGCGCGGTGGCCATGTCGAAGACGGCGAGGGTGCCGCCGGAAGTGACCCGGGTGTCGCGGGTGGTGACGGTGCCCACCAGCCGCTTCTTCAGCACGGGACCGTCGACGGCGAGCGTGACGAGGTCCCCGAGGGAGTACTTCCCGGCCGTCGCGGTGCCCTGGTCCAGCACCACTTCGCCGCTGCCGCGCGGGGCCCGGCCCGAGGCGAGGGGATAGCGGCTGTCCGCGCCGCCTCCGGCAGCAGGCACGTACCCGGCGGCCAGCTTCCCCATCTGGTTGTCGGCGTGCAGCGGGGTGCCGTCCTTGGCGGCCAGGGTGACCGAACCGTCCGCCAGCGGACGGGCGTCGGCGACCCCGGGCAGGGCCGCCAGCCTGGCCACCAGCGCGTCGTCGAGCACGTCGTGCCGCGCGCCGACGGGGGCACCGGGCACGAACTTCGGCTCCACGGTCGCGGCGATACCGGCCCGGTCCGCGGTCATGGAGGCGCGGTAGGCGGCGGCCGTGGAGTCGGCGAAGACCAGGGAGCCGGAGATGAAGGCGACCCCGAGGCAGACCGCGGATACGGTCATGGCCAGTCGGGCTCGGTGCGCGAGGAGGTTGCGCAGGGTGGTTCGCAGCATGGGGTGGGTGCGCTTCCGGGAGTCGTTTCCGTACGGAACGGGAGAAGAGGAGAACGGGAGATCGGGAGAACGGGAGGGGGCGGCCAGCGGGCGTGCGTCAGACGCCGGTACGCAGCCGCTGGTCGAGGCTCTTCATCGTGTCCAGCACGCGTTCCGGGGTGGGGTGGGCCATCTCGTCGACGAGACGGCCGTCGGAGAGGAAGACCACGCGGTCCGCGTATCCGGCGGCCACCGGGTCGTGGGTGACCATGACCACGCTCTGGCCCAGCGCGCGCACCGAGTCGCGCAGGAAGCCGAGTACTTCGGCACCGGCACGCGAGTCGAGGTTGCCGGTGGGCTCGTCGGCGAACACCAGCGAGGGCCGGGACACCAGCGCACGCGCCACCGCGACGCGCTGCTGCTGCCCGCCGGAGAGCTGACTGGGCCGGTGACCGAGCCGCCCGGACAGCCCGACCATGGCCACCACCCGCTCCAGCCACTCGGGGTCGGGCCGGCGGCCGGCGATGGCGGAGGGCAGGGTGATGTTCTCCAGCGCGGTGAGGGTGGGCACCAGGTTGAACGCCTGGAAGATGAACCCGATCCGGTCGCGCCGCAGTTCGGTGAGGTGCCGGTCGTTGAGCGTGCCGAGCTCGGTGGTGCCGATCCGCACCGACCCCGAGTCGAAGGAGTCGAGCCCGGCGGCACAGTGCATGAGCGTGGACTTGCCGCAGCCGGACGGCCCCATGATCGCGGTGAACTCGCCCTCCCGGAAGGTGATGCTGACCCGGTCCAGGGCGACGACCCGGGTGTCACCGCTGCCGTAGACCTTGGTGAGGTCGGTGGTGGACGCGGCCGGATTCAGGGTGGGGGCGGGGTGCATGGGGTGCATGGGGCGACTCCTCTTCGGACCAACAGGTGCGTTCCGAAGGGTGTCCGGGGGACGTATCGGGACCGCGGCGACCGTGTATCGGTGCGCGCTCCGGTGCGCGGCAGTCGTGCGTCGACCGCTGCTTCGGCTACGTGGCCGATGCGGGCAGGCGCAGGGTGACGACGGCCCCGGTGCCGTCGCCGACGGCGTTGGCCAGGTACAACTCCGCACCGAGCAGCCGAGCTTGCCCGAGCGCGATGGTCAGCCCCAGCCCGTGCCCGGCACCCCGCGAGGCCGTACCGGTACGAAAGCGCCGCGGCCCGTCGACGAGCAGCTCCGGCGGAAAACCGGGGCCGTGGTCACGCACGACGACCGTCCGGCCGTCGACGGTGACCTGCACGGGAGCGGCCCCGTGCCGATGGGCGTTGACGACGAGGTTCCCGACGATCCGCTCAAGACGGCGGGGGTCGGTCTCGACCAGGGGGACGGTCTCGCCGTCGTCGCCGGACGCACCCTGCTCCGTCCCGAGCACAACGACCTCCGTGTCGAAGTCCAGTCCCGTCCGGGTCACCGCCTCGCGGACCACGTCGCCCAGTGGCACCCGGGCGCGGACCGGTTCCTCCGCGCCCGCGTCCAGGCGGGAGATTTCGAGCAGGTCCTCCACCAGGCCCCGCAGGTCGCGCACCCGTTCCCTGAGCAGGTCCGCCGTCTCGCCCGGGGGCAGCAGGTCCGCCGCGGCCAGCAGTCCGCCCACCGGGGTGCGCAGTTCGTGGGCCACGTCCGCCGTGAACTGCCGTTCCGCGCGCAGCTGCCGGGCGAGGGTGTCGGCCATCAGGTCGACCGTCGTGGCGATGTCCGCCACTTCGTCGCCGCCCTTGGCGGGGCCGGTCCTGGCGTCCAGGTCCCCCGACGCGATACGGGTCGCCGTCTCCGACACCCGGCGCAGCCTGCGCGCGATCAGCCCGGCCCCGTAGACCGCCACCGGCACGCCCGCCGCGAGCGAGACCAGCGAGGACACGACCATGATCACGTCGAGGCGCCGGATGCCGTGGAGGTCCGGGCCCATGTTGACCCGCATGGCCAGTACCGGGCTGCCAGGCCCGGCCACCCGCTGGGCTGCCCAGGCGCTCGGCCCCAGATTGCCCTCGACGTGCTCGTCGAACGTGGAGTGCCGCCGGCCGTCGGGCAGGTCCTTCAGCCGGGCGGGCAGCTCGGCCGGGTCGAGTTCGGCGCCGCCGGTCAGCGTGCCGGTGGCCCGGTAGGTCTCCATCGCGGAGTACACCCCGTTGAACGCCTCCCGCTCCGCCCGGCTCCGGACGTCGTCCACGGACCACAGGTGGACCAGCACACCCACCACCGCCACCACCAGACAGGCGGTGGCCCCGGCCAGCGAAGCGATCTTCCAGCGCAGACGCGGACGCGGACGCATGTGCATACGCATGCGTGACTCAGCGCCTCAGCTTGTAGCCGAAGCCGCGGACCGTCTCGATCCGGTCCCGGCCCAGCTTCTTGCGCAGCCGCTGCACGCACAGGTCCACGACCCGGCTGTCACCGTCCCACCCGTAGTCCCAGACCTCGCGCAGCAACGTGTGCCGCTCCAGTACGACGCCGGGGCGCGCGGCGAAGACGAGCAGCAGCTTCAGTTCGGTCGGGGTGAGGGCCACCGGGCTCCCGGCCAGGGTCACGTCCAGCCCACCGGTGTCGATGGTCAGGTCCCCGAAGGCGAGGAGCTCGCCGGTGGCCTCGGTCCCCGGATTTTCGTCGTACGGAGTCGGCGGCGCTCCGGCAGCCCCCGTGGGGGCGTACGTGGCGCGCCGCAGCAGGGAGCGGATGCGGGCCACCAGCACATAGGTGTCCACCGGCTTGACCACGTAGTCGTCGGCCCCCGCTTCGAGCCCGGCGACGACATCGAGCCCGTCGCCCCGGGCCGACATCATCAGTACGGGTACGAGGCTGCTCTCGCGGACCCTGCGGCACAGCCCGATCCCGTCCAGGCCGGGCAGCATCACGTCGAGGATCAATAGGTCGAAGCCGTCACCGGCCGCCGGGCCGGTACCACCCGCCGAGCCGTGATCGCGGAAGAGTTCGAGCCCGGTCAGACCGTCGGCGGCGGCCGTGACGTCATAGCCGTAACGGCCGAGCGCGACGGCGAAGGACCGGCGCATCAGGTCGTCGTCCTCCACCAGGAGCACGCGCGCGGGCTGCGCGGGGGCCGGAGGCGGGGTGGGGGAGGACACGGCGGAGGGCTCCAGGTCAGGGGCTCGGGGCGAGGGTTCGGGGAGGGGGCTCGGGGGGGGGCTTGGGGGAGGGCGGGTGCGAAGGGGAACGATACGGCAGACACCCGGCCCCACCCTGGTGGCGCGGGCCCGCCCACCCACTTTGACGGCCGGTCAAGCGCCCACTGATACACGCCGGACACATTTCCCCGCCGTGTAACGTTCACGAGCAACTGTTCGACCACGGCCGGCCACGGCTTGCCTGTTCAACCTGTCTGTTCAAGGGGACGTACCGAGACATGGACCTGCACCCTCCGCCCCTGCTGCGCCTGCACGAAGTCAGCCGCGCCTACGGAGACCGCCTGGTCCTCGACACCGTTTCGCTGAGCATCGCCCCGGGGGAGTGTGTCGCCCTCGTCGGCGAGAACGGCTCGGGGAAGTCGACGCTGCTGCGAGTGGCCGCGGGCCGCGAGAAGCCGTCCACGGGTTCCGTACTCCTCGACGGCGAGCCCTTCGACGAGGACTCGGCCGCCGCCCGTACGCGCATCGCGACGGTGATGGATGCCGGGGCGTTCTATCCGGACCTGACCGTACGAGAACACCTCATGCTGATCGCGCTCGCCCACGGTCTGGCCGACGGCGCGGACCCGGCCGTCGACGAGGTGCTGGAACAGCACCGGCTGTCCGGCCACGCGGACGTACTCCCCACAACCCTGTCCTCGGGGCAGACCCAGTCCCTGCTGCTGGCCGCCGCCTTCGTCAGGCCGCACGACCTCCTCGTGCTCGACGAGCCCGAGCAGCGCCTGGACGCCCACGGCCGCCGGGAGTTGGCCCGCCGCCTCGCCGCGCACCGCGACGCCGGAGCCGCGGTCCTCCTCGCCACGCACCATCCCGCGCTGAGCGCGATCGCGGACCGGGTGGTGGAGCTCGACGAACCCGACGAACCCGACGAACTCGACGAAGAGGTACGGACGGTGGCTGCCCCGGAAGGCGGGCGTTGAGCGCCACCGGAGCGACGCTTTCGTACCTCCGGGATGCCCGCGCCGACTTCCGGCAGGAGCGGCGCAAGAGCGTCGGCCTGACGGTCTACGTGATCGTCCTGCTGGGCGCGTGGTGGGGGATACCCGCCCTCGCCGCGCTGGCCGGAACCGGGCCGGGTGCGGGTACAGGCACGGGCGCCGGTGCCGCAGGCCAGGGCAGTGCGCTCGCCGCGCACCTGGCGACGGCGATTCCCGCCGTGACGCCCCCGTTCCTCCTGGCCGTACTCCTGCTCATGGCGCGCGGCGCGATGTGGCGGGGCCCCGTCCTGCTCGACCTGCCGACCACGGCATGGCTGCTCCCGGCACCCGTGGACCGCGCCCCCTTGCTGCGGCCGCGCCTGCGCATCTCCGGCCTGCTCGCCCTGACGGTCGGCCTGGTACTCGGCGGCGCGACGGGCTTCCTACTGCAAGGGGCACCCACCTCGGCCCCCTGGCCGCTGCTCACCGTTGCGGGCGCCTGGGCAGGAGCCGCGACCGCCGTCGCCGGGTGCGCGGTCGGCGTACTGATCGAGCGCCACGAGTCCTGGACCGCACGCCACGCCCCGAGGATCCTCGCCCTCGGCTGGGCGGCGGTGGCCGTCGGCCTGGCGGGTGCGTTTGTGTCGGTACGGGGCGGTGGCGTGGCCGGGTGGGAGCAGGCCCTGCTGTGGTCGGGCCCCTGGGGCTGGGCGGCCCAGCCCCTCGCCACGGCCGCCACCGCACTGCCCGGGGCGGCCCCCGCCACCTGGATCATCCCGGCAACCGCAACAGCCCTCACCCTCCTCGCCCTCATCCCTCTACTGCTCCTGGCCCTCCGCGAACTCCCCCACATCCCCCGCTCCGCACTCCGCCACCGTGCCGTCGTGGCGTCGGCGGTCAGCACCTCGCTCGCCCTCCTCGACCTGCGCCAGGCACGTGCGGGCGTCCCCGCGCTGCGGGAGCGCGGCTCCCGTCCCCCGGTCCTGCGCCTCCCGGTGCCCCGCAACCGCCGGCTGCTCCCGCTGTGGCGCGACGCGACCTCCCTCGCCCGCCACCCCGGACGGCTGGTCCGGGCCGCCGTATGGGCCCTGGTGGCGGTCCTCCTCACGGCCACCGCCCCCTCCCTCGGCACCTCCGCACAGCAGCTGACGGCGGTGGCCGTACTCATCGCCACGTATCTCTCCGCGGCCCAGCTCACCGAACCCGCACGCCTGGAGAGCGACGACGTCCGCCGCTCGGCCAACCTCCCCTGGCCCGCCGCCACCCTGGCCACCTGGCACGCCGCCCTCCCCGGCGCCCTCCTCCTGACGGCCCTGGCCCTGGGCACCGGGGCCTGCGCCCTCACCGGCCACTACACCCCCGCCCTGCCCGCCCTCCTCGCGTCGGTCCCCGCGATGACGGCGGCGGCACTGATCAGCTCGTACCGGGGGATCATGCCGGTCCACGTCCTCATCGGGACCCACACCGCCATGGGCAGCACGGGCCCCTGGCAAGCGGCCTTCTGGTATCTGCGCGGGCCCCTCGCCGCGCTGCTGCTGACCGCCCCCGTACTGATCACCGTCACCCACCGGCAGTCGTACGGACTGCTCCAACTGCTCTGGCAACTGCTGATCGCGGCCGCCGGCCTGTGGTGGGTACGCAGAACCGCCCGCCGCATGCTGACCGGCTGACCGGCTGACCGGCTGACCGGCTGTGTTGATCGGCTGTACGGACTGCTGGAAAAAAACTTCGGGAAATTTTCCGGGGAGCTGTCGATCCGGCCCCGCCCCCTTCGTCGTCATGTCGTAGGGCCCGCGCGGCGGACCGCCGGAGCGGGGAACATGACGGGCAACAGGACCTGACAGGAGTCGGACCATGAAGTACATGCTGCTGATCAACGCCGGAGCGATCGACGACAACGGCGGTGCGGCGGAGTGCACCGTCGAGGACTGGATGGCGTACGACAAGGAGGTCAAGGAGGCCGGGATCCTGGTCGCCGGGGAGTCGCTGGCCGACCTGGTCACCGCCACGACGGTACGGGTGGCCGAGGACGGGAAGCGGACCGTCACCGACGGGCCGTTCGCGGAGAGCCGCGAGGTGCTCGGGGGCTTCTACGTCATCGACGTACCGGATCTGGACGTCGCGCTGGACTGGGCCGCGCGGTGCCCCGGCGCGCGGGGCAGCGGGTCGGTCGTCGTGCGTCCGATCGCCGACTTCGGGGTCTGACGCGATGCGGGACGAGGGGGCCGGGGCGAGGGCCGGTGGGGGTGAAGGCGGAGGCGAAGGCGGAGGCGGAGGGGCGGCGGCCGTCCACACCTCCGTCGAGTCCGTGTTCCGCGAGGAGCGCGGCCGGCTGCTGGCCTCCCTCGTCCGCCGGTACGGCGACCTCGACCTGGCCGAGGACGTCGCCTCCGAGGCCGTCGAAGCGGCACTCCTGCACTGGCCCGTCCACGGCGTCCCCGCCAGGCCCGGCGCCTGGCTGCTGACCACCGCGCGCCGCAAGGCCGTCGACCGGCTGCGCCGGGACCGTGCGTACGCGGCCAGGCTCGCCGTCCTCCAGGTGGAGGCGGACCGCGCCGGACCCGCCCCGGCCACGGACGGCAGCGGCGGCAGCGGTCACGGTGACGGCGACGGGGGCCTGCCCGACGAGCGGCTCCAGATGTTCTTCACCTGCGCCCACCCCGCCCTCGCCGCCGAGGACCGCACGGCGCTGACCCTGCGCTGCCTCGCCGGGCTCACCACCCCCGAGGTGGCGCGGGCGTTCCTCGTCCCGAACGCGACGATGGCCCAGCGGATCGTACGGGCGAAGAAGAAGATCAGCCAGGCGCGCATCCCGTTCCGCGTGCCGGGCCCCGACGAGCTGCCGGAGCGGTTGCCCGGAGTGCTCCAGGTCGTCTACTCGGTCTTCACGGAGGGGTACGCGGCCAGCTCGGGCCCGCAGCTGCTGCGCACCGACCTGGCCGAGGAGGCCATCCGGCTGGGCCGCATCCTGCACCGGCTGATGCCCGCCGAGCGAGAGGTCACCGGCCTGCTCGCGCTGATGCTGCTCATCCACGCGCGCCGCGAGGCCCGTACCGGGGCCGACGGCGCACTCGTACTCCTCGACGACCAGGACCGGGCCCGCTGGGACCACTCGATGATCGAGGAGGGGCGCGCCCTGGTGGTCGTCGCGCTGACCGGCGGGCCGCCGGGACCGTACGGGGTGCAGGCCGCCATCGCCGCCCTGCACGACGAGGCCCCCGACCTCGCGGGCACCGACTGGCCCCAGCTCGTGGCGCTGTACGACGTGCTGCGCGCCCTCACGCCGTCGCCCGTCGTCGAGCTGAACCGGGCCGTGGCGGTGGCGATGCGCGACGGCCCGCAGGCCGGGCTGACGCTCCTCGACGCCCTCGCGGACGAACCGCGACTGCGCGGCCACCACCCGTACCAGGCCGCCAGGGGCGACCTCCTGTTCCGGCTCGGCAGGCTGCCGGAGGCCGCGACGGCGTACCGCGAGGCGCTCGGCCTGGCGGCCGCCTCGGGCACCGAACCCGAACGGGCACACCTGCGCCGCAGGCTGCGGGAGGCCACGAACGGGCTGTCCTAGGCGGACGGCTTGAGGTGGGTGCGCTGTCCGTCGTGGTCGAGGATGCAGAGGAACTCCGCCGGACCGCCGCCGTGCGCGCCGAACGCGTGCGGGATCATCGTCGAGAACTCCGCCGCCTCGCCCGTCTCGACCAGGATCGTACGGTCGCCGAGCACCAGCTCGACCGTGCCGGACAGCACGGTGAACCAGTCCTTGCCGGGATGGACGCGGAGGTCGGGATCACCGGCCCGGGGCGCCGGTTTGGTGACGCGGAGCTTGGCCACGGTGAAGCCGTTGGCGCCGCCGTCGCGGTTGAGCAGCCAGGTGGTCCGGCCCGCCTTCTCGTCGCGCTGCGGGCGGATCACCACGTCGTCGTCGGTGGCGGACTCCACCAGCTGGTCCAGGCTCGTACCGAGCGCACGGGCCAGCGGCGCCAGCTGGTCGAGGGCGATCCGCCGGTGGCCCGTCTCGATGCGGCTCAGGGTGGAGGGGCTCAGGAAACAGCGCGCGGCCAGCTCGTCGAGCGACCAGCCCTTGGCGATGCGAAGCCCCCTGAGGCGCTTGCGCACCAGGTCGTCCAAATCTCCGTCTTGCGTCATAGGCAAGAGTGTATGCGGTAGGCGCAAGGGGGTCGTACGCTCGAAGCATGGGAAATCAGCAGCACCACCACGAGGGCAACGTTCACGCAGGCCACGGCCACGAGGGTCACGGCCACGGCCACACCCACACGCACACCCACACGCACACCCACGACCACTCCTCCACCCCCGACCCCATCAGTGACGCGGCCCTCGCCGAGCTCCTGGAGCTCGATGCAGAGGTACTCAGCCCGTACCTCACCGAGCTCATGAGCTGGCTCGGCGAGCTCACCGCCGACGCACCGCCGCGTCGCATCCTCGACCTGGGTGCCGGCAGCGGCACCGGCACCCGCATGCTGCTCGCGAAGTTCACGGGCGCGGACTCGGTGGCCGTGGACCTTTCCGAGACGATGCTCGGCCTGGTCACCGAAAAAGCCCGCGAGGCCGGGATCGCGGAGGGCCGCGTACGCACCGTGCAGGCGAACCTCGACGAGGGCTGGCCGGAGGGTCTCGGCTCGTTCGACCTGATCTGGGCCTCCGCTTCCCTCCACCACATGGCGGACCCGGACCGTTCCCTCACCGAGGTGCTCGCCGCGCTCAACCCCGGCGGGCTGCTGGTCGCGGCCGAGATGGACGACACCCCGTTCCCCCGTTTCCTGCCCGACGACCTCGGCCCGGAGCTCGGCCGCCCCGGCCTGGAGGCACGGCTGAGCGGGTCGCTCAAGGAGGCCCACGCCACCGACGTGCCGCACCTCGGCGACGACTGGGGCGTACGGCTGACCAGGGCGGGCTTCAAGGCCGAGGCGGAACGACGCTTCGAGGTCGACCTGAAGGCCCCGGTCCCCGCCGTGGTCGGCACCTACGCACGGGCCACCCTCGCCCGCCTGCGCACCGGCCTGGCGGACCGCCTCGCCGCCGACGACCTGGCCGCGCTGGACGCCCTGACCGACCCCGAGGGCCCGCACGACATCCGCCGCCGCAAGGACCTCACGGTGCGCACGAGCCGCACGGTGTGGGTGGCGCGCCGCCCGTAACCGGTGATCCGTAGCCCGCACGGCGAAAGGGCCCCTGGGGGAAAGCTGCGCCCAAGGGCCCGCTGGAGGGGGAGAGGGTGGGCGGGTCACCCTGCCCGCGGGCGCGACGAGCCGACGACCTAGTCTCCTCGCCCATGACCGAACCTTCTGCCGCCCCTGCCGCCCCCGTGGCCCCCGAAGCCCCCGAAGCCCCGTACCTCCGTACGACGTCCGACGCCTACGACGCCATCGCCGTCCTCTACGCCGAGCTCACCGACAAGTCCCTGGACCCCCTCCCGCTCGACCGTGCGGTCATCGCCGCGTTCGCCGATCTCGTACGGGCCGACGGCGCGGGACCCGTCGCGGACCTGGGGTGCGGCCCCGGGTACATGACCGCGCACCTGCGGGACCTGGGGCTGGACGCCTTCGGTGTCGACCTGTCGCCGGTGATGCTCGACCTCGCCCGCCAGGCCTATCCGGAGCTGCGTTTCGAGCTCGGCTCCATCGCCGCGCTGGACCTGGCCGACGGGGCGTTGCGCGGTGCCGTGTCCTGGTACTCGGTCATCCACGCACCGCCGCAGGACGTTCCGGCGTACTTCGCCGAGTTCCGGCGCGTGCTCGCGCCCGGCGGCCACCTCCTGATCGGCTTCTTCGAGGCGGAGGGCGGCCCGGTCACGGACTTCGACCACAAGGTGACGACCGCCTACCGGTGGCCGATCGACGACCTCGCGGCACTGTCGGGCGAGACCGGATTCGTCGAGGTCGGCCGGATGCTGCGCGAGCCGATCGAGGGGGAGCGGTTCCGCAGGGGGCATCTGCTGCTGCGCGCGGCGGAGTAGGACGGTCAGCGAGCTGACTCGGGCCCGTGCCGCCGTACGAACCTGGCGCGCGCGGCCTCGTGCGCCCCGCGCAGCAGCCGCAGCACCAACTCACCGGTGTTCTCACCGGGGTTGACGACCGCGACCCACCCGGCCGTGCCGTACACCGGATGCGCCATGACACGGTCGGCGGTCGCGTGGTCGCCGGAACCGGCGTCCGACTGGGCGAGGGCGCGCGGGTCGTCCCCGGTCAGCTCGCGGAAGGTCGCGCGGTCGACCTGGATGTTCAGCCGCCAGCGGCCGGGCGGGTCGAGGTCGGAGGTGTCGTCGCCGGGGTAGTTCTTGGTGACGATCGTGGCGTACGGCTGGACGTTCTGCGGCAGCCGGCCGTCGGGGGCGTAGTAGAAGAACGCGTCTCCCCACGTCAGCTCGGGGAGGCCGTCGCCTGCTTCCGGTGTGACCACGAGGGCGCCGTCGAGCCCCCGCACCACCGCGACGACGTGTTCCATTTCCATGTCCGTGATACTCATGGTTCAAGTGTCGGCTTCAAGTGCTCGTGTGGGGTTGGGCGAAGGGTGGGCGAGGGCCGGTGAGGACCGTCGACGTCGCCGCGCGATCCGGCTACTCGGTGCAGCAGGTACGAGATCTGGAACGGCTCGGCGTCATTCCGCCCGCCCCCCGCGCGAGCAACGGCTACCGCGCGTACACCCCTCTCCACGTCCAAGCCCTGCACGCCTACCGGGGTCTGGCGGAAGCGGCGGGCCCCGTGGAGGCCCGCCGGCTCCTCACGGAGCTGAGAACGCGACCGCTCGACGAGGCCGCCACCGCGATCGACGAGCTCCACGCCCGCCTCGCCCGCGAACGGGAAGAGACCCTGCGCGCACAGCGGTCCCTGCAATCGATCCACACCGAAGCCCACACCGCCCCAGCGGCGACGCCGCCGATCACACCGCCGATCACGATGACGATCACAGAGCTCGCCACCGCGCTCGACGTACGCTCCTCCACCCTGCGCCACTGGGAGGAAGAAGGCCTGATCGTCCCGGAACGGGTCACCTCGCTCCGAGCACGCCGCTACCCGCTCCCCGCCATCGACGCGGCCCGCATCGTCGCCGCGCTCCGCAGCGCGGGCCACGGCATCCCGGCGGTAAGGGAAGTCATGGACTCGCTGCGCGACCTGCGCAACCCGGACGCGGGCCAGAAAGAAGCCCAGCACCTCCTGAGCCAACGCCTGGCCCGTATCACCGCCCGCTCGGTAGCCCTGCTGAAAGCGGGCACGGACCTGGCCGCACTGATCACCGCAACCCCCTCAACCCCAGCCCCAACCCCCGCCCCGCACCAAGGCCCCTGACCCGGCCGCGCGACCGTGCAGCCGAAAGGCAAAGGACTGACCGGCCTCCAGCGCCACGGCCTGTTCGAGGGCGACGGTCACGGTGGCCGTATGCAGCGGACGCAGTACGTCGACCCCCGGGGGCAGCGTGACGACGCCCAGTACGGCAGCGGTACGCAGGTGACAGGTGAGGCGCGTGCCGGTGCGCACCTCCGCGCCGCCGTCCTCCTCGGAGAGCAGCGCGATGTCCGCCGAGAAGGAGGCGTACGCGCTGACCGTCTCCGGTGCCGCCAGCACCTGGCCCCGCTCCACCGCCCCGTCCGCCGGACCCGGCAACCGGAGTCCCACGTTCATGCCCGTACCCGCAACGTCAATGCGTCGGTGAAGGTGTTCGATGCCGTCGACGCGGACGACCGCCCGGCCTCCGAGCCCGACGAGCTCCACCTCGTCGCCGGTACCCGCCTGCCCGCGCTCGACGCGCCCGGTCACCACGACGAACCCGTCCCGAGCCGGTCGGAAGACGTCCTCGACCGGCATCAGGAACGGTTGCGCCGGAGCACCTCCGTGTTGCTCCGGAGATTCGTGCGTGGTCAACGGTTGCCGCCGTTCGGGCCGCGGTGTCTGGTGTTGACCGCGGCGGCTCGTGCCATGGCCACGGGGTTCAGGAAGCGCATTGGGCCGATCAGGCGGGAGGCGAAGCGGTGCATGTGGCGGGCCAGGGGCTCGTCGCGGGCGGCGGCCGAGAACATCAGGCGTTCCACGGGGTTGAAGGGGCGGGACTTGGCGAAGTCGACGGCCAGTAGCTGGTGGCCGAGCAGACCGCGCTTGTGCCTGCGGGCGTATGCCGCGAGCGCCCTGTCGAGGTCGCCGCGGCCGGCTGCCGCCGGAGCGATGGCGTCCGCCAGCCACTGTGCCGTCTCCAGTGCCCACGCGCAGCCCACTCCCCACAAGGGATCGCAGGTCAGCGCCGCGTCACCGACGAGGGCCAGGCCGGGGGAGGTCGGCTTGCGGGTGTGCAGGGGGTAGTCGATGGTGCCGACGATCTTCGTGATGCGTTCGGCGGAGTCGATGGGCGGAGCCTCGGGCAGCGAGCGGACGAATTCGAGGAAGCTGCCCTCCAGGTCCTCCCGGAAGGCGGGCAGCCGCTTCTTGTCCGGGAGCACGGCCAGGACCGTCACCCCGTCGTCGTTCGGGAACGCGTACGCCATGTCGGGCTCCAGGAACCAGGTATGGCTCATTCCGTCGTACAGCGGAAGGTTGCGGTAGTACGCGAGATAGCCGAAGCGGGCGTTCTCGTACTCCCGGGTCGGCACCCCGGCCAGCTTCGCGACCGCCGAGTCCTTGCCGTCCGCGCCGATCACCAGCCGGGCCCGGAACTCGCGCTCGACACCCTGCGGCGTCGACGCGCGCAGTCCCACGACGCGTCCGCCCGCCCGGACCAGACCGGTGACGTGGTGGCCGAGGAACAGGTCCACACCCGGAGTCTCCGCCGCCCGGGACCTGATCAGCGGGTCCAGGGTGCTGCGCCGGATGTTGAACCCGTACGGCAGGGGCGGTCCCGACGGAGCGGCCCTCGGCACGATCCAGCCCCAACGGGTGTGCCAGCGCGCCGCGTTGCGTACCGCGCCCGCCTTCTCCAGGGCGGGCAGCAGGCCGAGCCGGCGCAGCACCGGGTAGGCGTTGGCGGTGAGGGAGTGCGTGCAGAGCACCTTGTACGCCTCGGGGTCGGAGCGGCGCTCCAGCAGTGCGACGCGGACACCGTGCCGGGCGAGCAGGATCGCTGCGGCGCTGCCGGCGAGGCCGGCTCCGCTGATGACCACGTCGTAGTGGTCGAGGTGGTGGTCGGGTGGGTTCCGGTGGTCCGTGCTCTTGGGCTCGGTCATCGCTGATCGCCCCCTTCGGGATGTGGTGCCGCTCGCGGGTGGTGCTGCGGTGCTACTGCTGTCAGGGGTGTCAGGAGCATGACCGGTTGTCAAGAGTCGTGGATCACGTGTCGTGTGCTCAGGTGTTCAGTGTGCGGCAGCGAGCAGGTTCCTTTCGAAACAGAGCGAGCGTTCCAGGCCTTCGTACACCCCGAAATTCGGGATCCGGCGGTATCCGGACCGCGTGTAGAAGCGCACCGCGTCCGGCTGCGAGAGGCCCGTCTCCAGGCGTACGTGAGTGTGGCCCTGCTGCCGGGCCCACTCCTCCAGCGCTTCGAGGAGCTGCCGGGCGACTCCCGAGCCGCGCTGCTCCGGCGCCACGTACATCCGCTTGAGCTCGCAGCTCCCGTCGCCCAGATCGCGCAGGCCCGCGCAGCCCACGGGGGTGCCGCCCGCGCGCGCCACCACGAACACCGCGATGTCCGCCGCCGACGGCGCCGTACCGGGCTCGCTGTCCGGTCTGCCGTACCGCTCGGCGATCTCGGCGCGCTGGCGGTCCCGCAGGGCGCGGGCGTCGGGGTCGTCCCAGGGCACTTCTTCGACGCTGAAGTCCGTGATCTTGAGGTTCATGGGGCGGATTCTGCCGCCCGGTTGTTTCCGCACGGTGAACGTGCCCGGGATCGGGCACAGGGCCGTTGCCTTGACGTCGGGGTCAACGTTTAGCGTCGTCCTCATGCGCATCGGCGAACTGGCGGAGCAGGCCGGGGTCAGCACCCGGACCCTGCGTTACTACGAGTCCCGCGGGCTGCTGCCCGCCCGGCGCGCGGTGAACGGCTACCGCGTGTACGGCGACGACGACCTGCGGCTCGTGGCACAGATCCGCACGCTCCAGGACGTCGGGTTCGGCCTGGAGGAGTCCAGGCCGTTCGTGGAGTGCTTGCAGGCGGGGCACCCGGCGGGCGACTCCTGTCCCGCCTCGCTCGATGTCTACCGGCGCAAATTGGCCGAACTCGATCGGCTGATCGGCGAACTGACGGCCGTCCGCGATCACGTGGGCGCACAGCTGGTACGCGCCGAGGCGGATCTGCCGGACGGACCGGCGCCACTGTGCGAACTCGGCAAGTGAACAGGTAAAGGGGATGGGCATGTTCAAGGCAGCAGGGGTCGACGAGGTCACCGACGCGAACTTCGCGGACGAGGTACTGAAGGCCGACCGCACGGTCCTGGTGGAGTTCGGCGCCGACTGGTGCGGGCCGTGCCGCCAACTCGCGCCCGTACTGAGCGCGGTGGCCGAGGAGGAGCGCGACCGGCTCAAGGTCGTACAGCTCGACGTGGACACCAGCCCCGGCACGGCCGCCGCGTACGGCGTGCTCGCGGCGCCCACCCTCATGGTCTTCCGGAACGGCGAGGCGGTGAAGTCGATGGTCGGCACCCGGCCCAAGCGGCGGCTGCTCCAGGAGATCGACGACCTGAGGTAGACGATCTGCGGCAGACGATCTGCGGCAGCCGTGAAGGAACTGTGCGGCCGAGGGAACCCCCTCCCGTTTCGGCACGTCATGATCAGTGCCGCTGATCAACTGATCGGTGGTCAGTGGTCAGTGACCATCAGCAGCAACTCTCCCCGGGGGACCCTCGTGCCGATCCACCACCGCCGCCGCTCCACGGCCGCCGCCTTCGCCTTCACCGCTGCCGCCGCCTCGCTCGCCGCCGTCGGCGGCCTCGTCGCCACCGCTACTCCCGCCGCCGCGATACAGGGCGGCAAGAACACCACCGTCACGGACCACCCGTACACCATGGCCATCCGGACCGCCGCCGGCGAGCACATCTGCGGCGGCACCCTCATCGCCCCGACCAAGGTGCTGACCGCCGCCCACTGCGTCGTCAAGGAGGAGGGGCGGCCCGAGCAGAGCTACGAGGTCATCGGCGGCCGCACCGATCTCCGTACCACCAAGGGCACCGTCCGCAAGGTCGCCTCGGTGAAGATCCACCCGAAGTTCGACGCGGCCAGCTACACCTTCGACGCGGCCGTCCTCACCCTGGCCAAGCCGATGCCGGCCGGGTACAAGACCCTGCCGGTCGCCGGGGCGAAGGACGCCGCGCTCTTCCAGTCCGGCAAGCCCGCCACCGCACTGGGCTGGGGCCTCACCGCGACCAACACCCCCGGCGTACGGCTGAAGGCGGCGCGCCTGGTCCTTTCGCCGCTCAAGGGCTGCGATCCGTACACCCTGCCCGGCGACTCCCCGGTCAACAAGCTCTGCACGGTCCCCGCCACCGGCACCCACGACAGCACCTGCCGGGGCGACTCGGGCGGACCGCTGATCGTGGGCGGCAAGCTGGTCGGCATCGCCTCCACGGGCAACAAGTTCTGCAACAAGGACTTCCCGACGGCCCTGTTCACCCGTACCAGCGCCATCGTGGCCGGGCTGGGCGTGCCGACCGCCTGACCGGCCGGAGGGCGGGGTGACGGGCGTCTAAGCTGGGCGGCCTACTGAGAGAACCGAGGGAAGGGAGGCGCGCGCGTGCCCGAGAAGAACATCGAGTTCGGGAAGTTCGGTGCCAGGGGCATCAAGGGCGCGGACGCCGTCGCCCGCCAGCTCGACGCGCTCGCGGGCGGCATCGCCACCCCGGTCACCGCCAAGCGAGGCCTGTTGGCGCGCCTCCACTACCTCACCCGTACCACCCACGCCCGGCAGGCGGCGCGCGACGCGGGGCTCACGGTCACCGACCGCACCCTCAAGGCCTGGCTCGACGGCAAGCGCCGCCCCACCGCCGCCAACCTCGACCGCATCGACGCCGCCTACCGCCTCGTCCGCCGCCAGAACGTCGCCAAGCACTTGCTCAAGCGCCTGTACCGGGACGGCCGGGGCACCCGCGTGGAGATCCACCCCCTCAACCAGTCCGGCGTCGACCAGCGGCTGGCCCGCGTCATCGAGCACCGCTCGCTCAACGTCCGCCGCTGGGAGCGGATCGTCGACTCCTGGGCGGCCAACGACAAGCAGGGGCTGGACGCGGCCTGGGAGGACACGATCGTCGACCTGGGCTCGCAGTGGGGACAGTACGAGTACGTCACCAACGTCGGCTTCGCCGCGTAGCGGACTTCAGGCGCGGCCGTGCGCCAGCAGGGCCGCGTGGGGCAGGATCAGCATCCCGTCCGGGTCGTCCGGATCGGTGAACTCCCCGCACAGCGCGTCGAACCGGCTCTTGATCTCGGCGACCGTGCCGGGCGTCCCGCTCGTGACGATGCGGCCGATCGTCGCCACTCCCGAGGCCGGGCCGCTCCACCACTCCTCCGGGGTCGCCCGGTGGTCCCAGCGCACGGTGGTGCAGGCGGTACGGGTGAGGCCCGCGTCGGAGAGCAGGGCGGCGAAGCCCTCCTCGGTGCGCGGGAAGTCGTCCTCGGGAGCCAGGCCGGGTATGTGGTCGGGGCGGCTGACCCCGGCCGCCCGCACGGCGCGGCCGAGGAGGGCTTGACCGGCGGCCGTGGGGGTGGCCCAGATCGTCACCGCGACGCGTCCGCCGGGGCGGGTCACCCGGCGCAATTCGGCCAGGGCGGCAGCGGGGCGGCCGACGTGGTTGAGGACGAAGTTGGCCACGACCGCGTCGAACGAGTCGTCGGGGTACGGGAGTTGGGGGAGTCCCGCCAGTTGTACGTCGGCCTGGGGCGCGGTCCGCGCCGCCAGCGCGACCATGCCGGGCTCGGGGTCGGCTGCGGTGACCTCGGCACCGCGTTCACAGGCGGCGAGGGCGGCGGTCCCGGGGCCCGTACCGACGTCGAGGAGCCGGGTTCCCGCGCGTACGTCCGCCGCGTCGAGCAGGGGGTGCACGGTGTGGGCGCAGAGCTTGGCGAAGCTGCCCGCGTAGGCCTCGGCGCGACCGGCCCAGGCGAGACGCTCCGACTCGTCGAATGCTGTGGTGGCTGTCATGCGTTCCTCTCACCTGCGTATACGTACAGAGAGAGGACGTCCGGGCGGACGCCTTCGTTCCCTGGCGGGGGGTGCGGGGGTGGGGTGCGGGAAAACCACTTGTTGCGCGCTCAGTTGTGGACGTAGCCTGGCGCCCTTGTCCGTACGAGCAGAGAAGGGAGGCCGCGATGTTCACCCCGAATCCGGCGCTCCAGGTCGCCCCCGTCGCCCCCTCCGCTCGCGCGCGGGTGTGACGGATTCCGACTGAACCACCCACTCGATCTGGTGGCGCCTCCTGCTTCATCGCCTTGGAGGCACAGTGAATTCCCGCACGACGAATTCCAGCACGACGAATTCCCGCACGGCCACGCGTACTTCGTTCCGCCCTGCCGTCGAGTCCGACCTCGACCGCATCCTTCCGCTGCTCGTGGCCGATCCGGTCACCAGCGTGACCGCCGAGACCTACCTGGCCAAGCTGACCGACGGGCAGTACCGCCCCGAGTGGACCTGGGTCGCCGAAGCTGACGCATCGCATGACGCGCAGGCTGGTGCTCCGCTGCTCGCGGTGGCCGTCTGGTGGGGGCCGCCCGCGTACACCACGCCCGGTGCCCTGGACGCCGTGTACGTCAATGCGGAACTCGTCCCGGACGCCCGTCAACGCAACCTCCTCGCCACCGAGTTGCTCACCGCCGCCCATGCGGCGTACGAGCGGGCGGGGGCCTCGGAGCGCCCCGCGTTCCACATCTTCCTGCCCGGGGACTTCCGGGAGCGGCCCGAGGTGGTCGAGGCACTTGCCTGGCGGCAAGAGGTGGCCAGGGCGGCGGGGCTGGCGGGGAACGTGGAGCGGCTGCGTTACGAGTGGACGCCCAAGGACGGGCTTCGGGCTCCGGCCACGCAGCGGCTGACCTTCACCCCGGAGCCCGACGACGAGGTGTTCGTCGGGCTGCTCCGGCGGGTGCTGGAGAACACCCTCGACGCGACCACCCGTATGGGGGCCGACCAGCACGGGACCGAGACGCAGGCGCGCAACGACGTGGCGTTCTACCGCGACGACATGGCCGGCGAACGGTCCTGGTGGCGGGTGGCCCGCGACGCCTCGGGCGAGGCGGTCGGCTTCGGCATCCCGTCGCGCAACCTCGCGGGGCCCGTGGTCGGCTACCTCGGCGTCATGCCCGAGCACCGGGGCCGTGGCTACGTCGACGAGATCCTCGCCGAGATCACCAGGTTCCTGGCCGAGGAGACCGACCTCGAACCCGCCCGGATCCGCGCCGACACGGACCTGGCGAACCGCCCGACGGCCGCCGCTTTCGTACGCGCCGGATACCGCAACAACAGCCGCCGACTGGTGCTGATGGAGCAGCGGGAGCAGGGAGAGCAGGGCGCCTAGGGCTCGTCCGTGGCCGGGGCGCCTGCTGACTACGCCTGACTCCCCCGCAGGTGCGTGAGCAGGCCGTCGAGCGCCTTGTGCAGGGCCGCGTCATTGGCCGGGTCGAACCAGGTGGTGCGGATGCGTTCGTTGTTGCCGTTCGGGGTCTCGTGGTCGGCGGCCAGCTGCCGCAGCGAGCGCGACCCGTCGTCCAGGGCGTGGCCGACGCCCTGGAAGAGGCCGCGGACGTAGCGGTCGGCGTCGGTGGGGTCGATGCCCTGGTCGGCGGCCCACGAGGTGAGCGTGGCGAGGTACGAGTAGTGGGCGGTCAGCGTTCCCGTCAGGGCGGAGTAGATGTCGAAGTCCCGTTCGTCAGCGACGGGCTGGGCTCCGCCGAGCCGGTCGAAAAGGGCGTCCGTCACCGGGTGGGCGGGGTACGTGACCGTGACGGAGCGGCGTTCCCGTACGGAGGGCAGCGGGATCGCCCGTACCAACTCGGCGTCGGTGGCCAGGAGTTGGCGCAGGTCGTCGTTGGCGACCCCGGACATCACATTGACCACGAGCTTGTCGCCGCCCACCGCCAGCCCGGCCAGCGCCTCGTGCCGGTCGGCGCCGCGTACGGCGATGACGATGACGTCGGAGCGGTCGACGACGTCCTGGTTGTCGGTACAGACGTGGACGTGCGGGTAGCGCGAGGACAGCTCGGCGGCGGTGCGGGCGCCCCGCGGCGAGAGGAATATCTCGTCACGCGCTCCGGGGTGACCGTCGCCACCGTCCTCGCCACCCCCTTCGGACAGCCCCGTCACGAGGGCCCGGCCGATCTCGCCCACTCCGATGATGCCGATGCGCTTCACTGTGCGGTCCTCCGTGCGGTGCGTGTGGCTGACGGTGCGTCGAGTGGACCACAGGGCGTACGGGCAATGCCATGGTCAAGGCCCCGTACCCGCAAGCGGCCGGTCTCCCGCTCCATGCCATCCTGGGACGTCACAGCACGCCGGACGACAAAGAGAACGGCGGGAACGTCCGGGGTACGGGGTACGGAGTGGGTGCGCGGTGCAGGCTGCGGGACGAACGATGAACCTCTGCTTTCTGGTGGAGGAGCGCTACCGGCACGACGGCATGCCCCTCGAAGTCATCGGCCGGTTGACCGCCTGGGGACACCGGGTCGACGTACTGCGCCCCGGAGGCTCCCTCCTGCACATGACCGACACCCTGACCGAAACGCTCCGGGCGGGCGACCACGACGCCTGGGTCCTCAAGACGGTCTCCGGCGGCCCCGGCCTCACCCTCCTGGAAGCCGCCGCCGAGTCCGGGGCGACGACAGTCAATGACGCCCGAGCGATACGCCGCGTACGCGACAAGGCCCTGGCCGCCGCGATAGCCGCACAGCACGGTCTCCCCGTCCCGCCCACCTACGCGGCCGCCGCACCCCAACTCCTCGCGGAGATACCGGAGTCGGCGTACCCCCTGGTCGTCAAGCCCGCCGACGGCAGCGCGGGCCGCGCCGTCCGCCTCGTCGCCTCTCCGGCCGCACTGACCGCGCTGCTTCCCGTACTGGCCGGCGAGGGAATGCTGATAGCCCAGCCGTACGTCCCCAACTCGGGCACCGACCTGAAGGTGTACGGCGTCGGCGGCCGGCTCTACGCCACCGAACGGCGCTCCCCCCTGCACCCCGCGCACCCGGTCGCGGAACGCCGGGTGCCGCTGCCCGCCGAGGTCGCCGCACTGGTCGCCCGGATCGGGGCGGTGTACGGGCTGGACCTGTACGGCGTGGACGTACTGATCGGCCCGGACGGACCGGTCGTCGTGGACGTGAACGACTTCCCCAGCTTCCGCCGGGTCCCGGACGCGGCGGCCCGGGTGGCACGCGCGGTGCTGAACCTGGCGAGGTACGGCTCGGAGCACGTGCCGTACCCGCTCCGGACCCTCCCCCCGGCCTCCGTACCGGCCCGGGTGGCGGCCGTGGCGGGCGAAAGCGCGTGAGGACCGTGAGGACCGTGAGGACAAGGATCGGGCTGATCACCCCAGCCCCCGACCACCCGCTCCTCGCCGCGACCAAGGCCCTCCTGCTGCCCGACCACGAGGTGTCGGTGCTGGACCCGACGACGATCCCGCCGTACGAGGCCCACAGCCTCCCCCTCGCCGACGTCTACCTCCTCAAGTCCCGCACCCCCCAAGCCCTCGCCCTCGCCCACGACCTGGAACGGCGCGGCGCCCGAGTGATCAACGGACCAGCCGCCACCGCCCTCCTCCAGGACCGCACAGCCATGGCCGAACGGGCCCACCACGCCGGACTCCCCTTCGCCCCCACCCGCACGTACCCCTCCCTCACCGAACTGGCCGCCGGACCCCCGCTCCGGGGCCCCGTGGTCGTCAAGAGCCGCCGCAGCGCCAAGGCCGATCTGGTGGCCCGCGTGGACGACGACGCACAGCTGAAGGAACTGGCGGCCACCCGCCCCGACGCACACGAGCCCGTGGTGGTCCAGGACTTCGCACCGAACGACGGCTGGGACCACAAGACCTGGGCGATCGACCACCATCTCTTCGCCGCCCTGCGCCGCTCGGAACTGGCGGAGGACGCAAGCCGGGAGCAGCGAACGCTACCGCTGGGAGGGGATCAACTGCCCGCCGAATGGGCTGAGTTGGTACGGAAGGTGGGAGAGGTCTTCGACCTGGAGGTCTACGGGGTCGACTTCGTCACGCCCGAAACCGAGGGCCCTGGCGGCCCCGGCCACCCCCTGATCGTCGACATCAACGCCTTCCCCGGCATCCGCGACCAGCCCGGCGCCCCGGAGGCACTGGCGGCGCTGGTGCTCAAGGGCGGAGTACGCGAATAGTACGTGTGGCGTACTACGCACTGTGTAGTATCTGCGGCAGTCATCGTTCGCCACACGAGGAGCCGCCGTGCAGACCAACGCGCAGACTGCCGGGCAGACTGCCGGGCAGACCAATGACGCCCAGACCCTCGTTCTGTGGGCACTCGCCGACGGACCCCTGCACGGCTACGCGGTCAACGCCGCCATCGAGCAGGTCACCGGGCGCCGCCTCGGGGCCGGCAGCCTCTACGGGGCACTCGCGCGGCTGGAGGCGAAGCGGCTGGTGGAGCCGGTGGAGGGGGAGGGGCGTCGGCGGCCGGTGCGGCTCACGCGTGAGGGGCGCGAGTTGCTGGAGAGCAAGGCGCGGACCATGGCGCGGGTCTCGGAGCGGGTGGTGTTCGAGACGGCGGTGCCCGACCCCGTCGACTACCTCGACAGGCTGGCCGCGACAGACGAGGCCCATGCGTACAAGCGCGTCATGCTCGACGCGCTGGACGTCGGCGCGGGGCACACCGCACTCGACCTGGGCTGCGGCTCGGGCTCCGACCT
Organism: Streptomyces sp. NPDC032721; assembly: GCF_055579625.1. Classification (NCBI taxonomy): domain Bacteria; kingdom Bacillati; phylum Actinomycetota; class Actinomycetes; order Kitasatosporales; family Streptomycetaceae; genus Streptomyces; species Streptomyces sp. NPDC032721. The sequence continues at coordinate 247,617 of NZ_JBVIMX010000009.1, forward strand.
CGGTGCGCTCGCCGGGGCGGTCGGGCCCGGCGGGCGGGTGATCGGGATCGAGTCCGCGGCGGAGATGGCGGGGCGGGCGCGCGAGCGGACGAAGGGGATGCCGCAGGTCGACGTACGCCTGGGGGACGTGCACGCGCTGCCGTTGGAGGACGGCAGCATCGACCGGGCCCGGACCGACCGCGGGCTCCAGCATGTGACGGACCCGGCGCGGGTGTTGGCGGAAGCGCGCCGCGTACTGCGTCCCGGCGGCCGGCTCGTCATGGGCGAGCCCGACTGGGACTCGCTGGCCATCGACCACCCGGACCTCGTACTCTCCCGCGCGTACACCCGCCACCTCACGGACAAGGTCGTGCACAACGGCGTCATCGGCCGCCAACTGCCCCGCCTGGCCCTGGCAGCGGGCTTCGAGGTGCCGGCCGTCGTCCCGGTCACCTCGGTGTTCCGCGACGCGGAGGCAGCCGACCGCATTCTGGGGCTGAAGCGGAACACCGAGCGGGCGGTGGCGGCCGGACATCTCACCGCCGGGGCGGCGCAGGAGTGGCTCGGCCACCTCGAAGCGGGGCCGTTCTTCGCTTCGGTGACGTTGTACGTGGTCGTGGCGGAGGTCGCGGAGGCAGCGGCAGTGACGTCGTAGCCACGTGCCGGCGTCAAGAGGTCGACAAGGATGTCCCCTTCGGCGCGAAGAACGCGCAAGGATGGTGCGGAAGCTGTCCTGAGCTGGCACAACCTGAGCGGACCTGCGCGAGAAGGAGTACTTGCAGATGTCTGTTCAGACCGTGGAGTCCGTCGACCGACGGGAGGAGCCGTCTGACAGTGGGGACCGTCATCGGCTCACCACCCTCACCGGGCTCGCCGCCCTCTCGCTCGATGCCATGGCGTCCGTGGCGTACGGGCCCGAGGCGATCGTGCTCGTGCTGGCGGCGGCCGGGGGGTACGGGCTGGGGTTCACGCTGCCCGTTACGCTCGGCATCGCCGGGCTGCTCGCCGTGCTGGTGGCGTCCTATCGGCAGGTGATTGCCGCGTTTCCGGACGGGGGCGGGTCGTACGCCGTCGCGAAGGCTCATCTCGGGCGCCGTACGAGTCTGGTGGCGGCGGCTTCCCTCGTGCTGGACTACGTACTCAATGTCGCGGTCGCCGTGACCGCCGGTGTCGCCGCGCTGACCTCCGCCTTTCCCGCGCTGTACGGCGACCGGCTCTGGCTCTGCCTCGGGGTGCTGGTTCTTGTCACCGCCGTCAATCTGCGCGGGATCGCCGAGTCGGCGCGGGCGTTCATCGTGCCGACGGCTGTTTTTGTTGTCTCGATACTCGTGCTCATCGCCGTCGGGCTGTTCCGCGACGGGCCCGTTTCCACCGCCACGGCCGCCGGGCACCCCTCCGTACTCGCCGACAACGCCACCACCGTCGGCGCCCTCCTCCTGCTGAAGGCGTTCGCCGCCGGGTGTTCCGCGCTGACCGGCGTCGAGGCGATCGCCAACGCCGTGCCCTCCTTCCGCAGTCCGCGGGCCAGGCATGCCCAGCGGGCGGAGGTCGCGCTCGGGGCGGTCCTCGGGGTGATGCTCATCGGGCTGGCCGTCCTCATCTCGCGGTTCGGGCTCCAGCCCGTGGAGGGCGTCACCGTGCTCGCGCAGCTCGCCGATGCCTCGCTCGGGCACAACTGGGCGTTCTACGTCATCCAGTTCGCGACCATGACCCTGCTCGCCCTCTCCGCCAACACCTCCTTCGGCGGCCTGCCCGTCCTCCTCAAGCTGCTGGCCCGCGACCACTGCCTGCCGCACGTCTTCGCCCTCAAGGCAGACCGGCAGGTCCACCGGCACGGCGTCCTCACCCTGGCCGGGATCTCCGCCGCGCTGCTCGTCTTCTCCGGCGGCGACACCAACACCCTCGTCCCGCTCTTCGCCATCGGCGTCTTCGTCGGCTTCACGATCGCGCAGACCGGCATGGTCCTGCACTGGCGGCGGGAGCGCGGCCCCCGGTGGGCCGGGAAGGCGCTGCTGAACGGGCTGGGGGCGCTGCTCACCGGGGTCTCCGCGCTCGTGGTCACCGCCACCAAGTTCCATGACGGGGCATGGCTGATCGTCGTCGCGCTGCCGCTGCTCGTGCTCGCCTTCGAGGCGGTACGGCGGGCGTACGGGCGGATCGGCGAGCGGCTCGGGATCGGCCGGATCCCCGAAGGGCCGCACCGGGCGCGCTCGTTGGTCGTCGTCCCGGTGTCCGGTCTCTCCCGGCTCACCAGCGAGGCGCTGAACGCCGCCGTCTCGCTCGGCGACGAGGTGCACGCCGTCACCGTCACTCACTCCGAACCCGAGGACCGGGAGAGTGCCGTCGCCCTGCTCCGCGACTGGGAGCTGTGGAACCCCGGCGTCGCGCTCGTCGAACTCCCCTCCGCGCACCGCACCGTGGGCCGCCCCGTCGCCGACTACGTACGCGCGCTGCGGGCCGCCGAACCCGGCAGCCGGATCACCGTACTGATCCCGGAGGTCGAGCCCGAGCACCGCTGGCAGCGCATCCTGCAGAACCAGCGCGGCGCGGTCGTCGCCCACGCCGTACGGCGCGACACGGACGCGGCGGTGTGCAGGCTGCGGCTGCGGCTGCGACCCGTGGCGTCCGGCTGAGGCGGGGTGGGGTGGTGTGGGGTGGCTGGCGGCCCGTTCCGATGGGGGGCTAGCACCACCTCACGGAGCGTGGTTGGCCCCATGGTCCACAAGGGCTCCTTTTCCTACCGTTGGAGGTGTCCGCGGAAGTAGCGGATGCAACAGCTGAAGCAGTGGAAAGAGGGACGTCATGGCCTTGCGTCGAGACCGTACGCACACCGAGACGCGCAACCCGCGCCCCAGGAGCGAGGCCCCGGCCGCCGCCGCCGTCGAGCTCAGGTCCGTCACCCGCGGTTACGGGCGCGGCTCCGGCACCGTCCACGCCCTGCGCGGCATCGACCTCGTCCTGCCGCGCGGGGGCTTCACCGCCGTGATGGGCCCTTCCGGATCCGGCAAGAGCACGTTCCTCCAGTGCGCGGCCGGACTCGACCGGCCCACCTCGGGCGACGTACTCCTCGGCGGTGAATCGATCACCCGCCTCGGGGAGGACCGGCTCACCGAGCTGCGCCGCACCCGCATCGGGTTTATCTTCCAGTCCTTCAACCTGCTGCCCTCCCTCACCGTCGCGCAGAACGTCCTGCTGCCGCAGCGCCTCGCCGGGGTGCGCCAGGACCGCCGCCGCGCCCAGGAACTGCTGGCCGAGGTCGGGCTGCCCGAGCACGGCGACCGCCGCCCCGGCCAGCTCTCCGGCGGCCAGCAGCAGCGGGTGGCCATCGCCCGCGCGCTGATCACGGGACCCGAGGTGGTGTTCGCCGACGAGCCGACCGGCGCGCTCGACACCCGGGCCGCGCAGGAGGTGCTCGGGCTGCTGCGGCGGGCCGTCGACGCGATGGGCGCGACGGTCGTCATGGTCACCCACGACCCGGTGGCCGCGTCGCACGCGGACCGGGTGCTGTTCCTGGCCGACGGCGCGCTCGCGGGCGAGCTGCACCGCCCCGACCCGCAGACCGTCGCCGACCGCATGGCGCACCTGACCGCCGCCGCCTCGTCCTTCCCGGTACGCCACCAGTACGCCGGTGGCCAGTACGCCGGTGGACCGCACGCCGCCGGCCCGCACTCCGGCAACCAGTACGCCGGGAGCGCCGCGTGAGCAACGGCCTCGCACGGGCGGCCGTCCGCTTCCGCCCCGCCTCCTTCGTGGGCAGCTTCGTCGCCCTCCTCCTCGGCGCCGCCGTCATAGCGGCCTGCGGCGCCCTCCTCCAGACCGGCATCATGGCCAAGATCACCCCGGAGCGGTACGCCCACGCACCGGTGGTCGTCGCGGCCGACCCGTACACCTCGATCACCGTGGTCCACGCCGACGACACGGAGACCATCGACGCCCCGCTGCCCGAACGCGCCCGCGTGGACACGGCGTTGGCCGCCCGCGTCGCCGCCGCCCCGGGCGTCGCCACCGCGGTCCCCGACCTGTCCTTTCCGGTACGGTACGACGCCGGTGGCGGCCGGCAGCCCGCGCTGAGCGCAGGCAGCGCATCCGCCGCGAGCCCCCTCACCGCAGGCCGCACCCCCGCCCCCGGCGAGGTGCTCCTCACCCCGCAGGCCGCCGCACAGGCCAAGTCGAGGATCGGCGACCGCATCGCCCTCACCACCCCGGCCGGCACCGGCACCTACCGCGTCTCCGGCCTCGCCGCCGCCTCCCCGCTCGGTACGGGCGTGTGGTTCGAGGCCGCGGAGGCCGGACGGCTCTCCGGGCACCCGGGCAAGGCCGACGCGCTCCTGGTCACGCCCAAGGAGGGCGTCAGCACGGAAGCGCTCGCCGCCCAGGTGAAGCAGGCCACCGGCAAGTACGGAAAGGCCGGTCAGGACCTCCAGGTCCTCACCGGCGACGACCGGGGCATGGCCGAACTGCCCGCCCTGGCCGCCGGAAAGACGTACCTCATCGGCCTCGGCGGCTCCTTCGGCGGTGTCGCCGCCATGACCGCCGTCTTCGTCGTCATGGGCACGATCGCGCTCGCCGTCACCCAGCGGGCCCGCGAGTTCGCCCTGCTGCGGGCGATCGGCGCCACCCCCAAGCAGATCCGCCGCACCATCGCCACCGAGGCGATGCTGCTCGCCCCCGCCGCCGGACTCCTCGGTGCGGTACCCGGGTACGCCCTCGCGAAGTGGTGGTTCGGCGAGCTCGTCACGCGCGGTGCGGTGCCGTCCCAACTCACCCTCAGCACCGGGGTGCTGCCGGTGGTGGCCGCCGTGCTCCTCAGTACCCTGGCCGCCCTCGGCGCGGGCCGGATGGCCGCCCGCCGCCCCGCGAAGCTCAGCCCGGGACAGGCACTCGGCGAGGCGTCGCTGACCCCGCCGGGACCGGGCAAGGTCCGGATCGGCTTCGGCATCGGCTTCTGCGCGGGCGGGGTCTCCCTGGCCACGCTCGCCGCACAGCTCAACGGCGACGCGGCCGCACAGACCGCACTCGGCGTCGTCATGTGCTTCCTCGTCGGCGTCGCCCTGCTCGGCCCGCTGATCGCCCGCTTCGCCACCACCGTCCTCGGCATCCCGCTGCGCGCGGCCGGGGCCCCCGGCTCGCTCGCCGCCGACAACTCCGCGGCGAACGCCCGCCGGCTGGCGTCCGCGATCACCCCCCTGGTCATGGTGATCGCCTTCTGCGGCACGCTCGTCTTCATGCAGAGCACCATCCGTGAGGCCTCCGCCCGCAACGTCTCCGCCGCCGTCACCGCGGACCACGTCCTCACCCCGGCGGACCCGGCGGGCCCCGGCCTCCCGGACGGCACGGTCGCCCGCGCCGCCGCCCTGCCCGGCGTGGCGAGCGCCACCGGAATCCTCCGTACCGGCACGGTCTACGAGTCCATGGACAACCTCGCCACCGCCACCACCCTCGGCATCTCCGGCAACCCCGCCGACCTGCCCAAGGTCCTCGACCTGGGCGTGCGTACCGGCTCGCTCGCGGCACTGGGCACCGCCCGCGACACCGTCGCCCTCGACTCCGCACTCGCCGACAGCCTCGGGGTCAAGACCGGCGACCGGGTCCCGCTCCGCCTCGGCGACGGCACCCATGTCAAGCCGAAACTGGTCGCCACGTACACCCGCGGCCTCGGCGTCGGCCAGGTCCTGATGCCGCGCGCCGCCCTCGCCGCGCACGTCACGACCCCGTACGACAGCCAGATCCTCATCGACGCCAAGACCGACGTCAAGGCGGGCGCGGGTGCCGAACAGGCGTCCCTCGTACGGGACTTGAAGGCCGTGGCCCCCGCCGCCACGGTCACCGACGCCGCCGGGTACGGGGTCCAGGCGGACCTCGCCCAGGAACTCGGCGCCTGGGCCAACACCGTGATGGCCGCGGTCCTCGGCGGATTCGCCGCGATCTCCGCCGCCAACACCCTCGTGATGACCGTCCTCGACCGCCGCCGCGAGGTCGGCCTGCTCCGCCTCACCGGCACCACCCGCCGCCAGGTCAAGGGCATGATGCGCTGGGAGGCCCTGCTGGTCTCCGGCACCGGGATCCTCCTCGGCGCCGCCATCGCCTGGACGACGCTGCTCCCGATCGCCCGGGGAATCACCGGCGCGGGCCCGCACATCCCGGTGACGATCGCCGCCCCGCTGGCCGTCGGCGCCGTACTCCTGACGGTTCTGGCCACGGGCCTGCCGACCCGCGCACTCCTGCGCGTACGCCCGCTGGAGGCGAGCGCGGGCAAGCAGTAGGCGCGCACGGCGCGTGCGGCGGCCCGGAGGCACCTCGTGCTTCCGGGCCGCCGCCCGTTCCGGCCGTGGTCACTCGGCGCGTACGCCACCGGCTCGTGTGATCCACGTCACCTCCGCCCTCGTCACGGATCCGGCCGCCGCCGGGTCAACAGGTCGGAAGGCCGGAACCGGCAGCCAGTGCAGCCAGAGCAGGAGAGGACGACGACACCATGGAGACCCTGACCGTACGACGCGTCATCGCCGCACCGATCGAGGAAGTCTTCGACTGGTGCGCCACCAGCACCAACTACGCCCGCTCGCCCTTCATCATCAAGGCCCGACTGGCCCGTCCGGGCGCGGAAGCGCCGTACGGCACGGGTGCCGTACGGCTGCACACCTGGACCATCGGCTGGTTCCGCGAGCGGATCACCGCCTACCACCCGCCGTACGACTTCGACTACACCGTCGAGCGCAGCTTCCCGCCCGCCAGGCACGAACTGGGCCGTCTGACCTTCGCCGAGGTCGACGGCGGCACCGAGGTCACCTGGTCGACCACCTTCGAGGTCAGCCTCCCCCTCGTCGGCCCGGCACTCACCCGCCACCTCGGCAAGCCCCTCATCGCGCGCGCCTTCTCCAGCATCCTCGACGCGGGCGACAAGGCACTCACCGCAGCCCGGACCGGCGACCGTCAGGTGTGACCGCCGCCGCAGACACGACCTAGGCGCCGGCCTTCCGTCGCTCCGCCGCCCCCGCCTCCCACTCGCGGCCGATGCCCCGGATGAAGGTGGAGTAGACCCCCAGGTAGCGGAAGGGCTTGATGCCCGCCATGTAGAGGTTGCCGAACGTGCCGTTCGGCTTCACCAGGACGGCCATCTGGGCGTGGTAGCCGCCCTTGCGGTCCCGGTCCGGGATCCAGCCGAGGTGCATCAGGCCGTGCACGGTGCTGTTGCCGAACTCGGCGACCCACTCGTCGTGCGTCTGGTAGACGAAGGTGAACGGCACGGCGCTCAGGTCCTTCCCGCGCGGCCCTTCGAGGAGGTCCGCCGGCAGCCGCTCCCGCAGCGAGGCCACTCGGCCGCCGATGCCCTTCCCGGGCTCGTCCCAGCCGAACAGCTCGCCCAGCTTCCAGCGGATCGCGAAGAGCAGGCGCGGGACGGGGGACCCCTCGTGCGGCCCCCGTCCCTTGCTCTCCCGGGTGAACTGCTCCACCAGCAGGGCGAGATCGTCCGGGCCGCCCGGGGTGGGCAGTGCCCAGACGTCCTCCAGCCGGAAGTCGTCGGCGATCTCATGGATCCGCCACGGGCGGGAAGTGTGCGCAGAGCTGGGGAGTTTCATGGCAGAGCCCCTGTCTATACGTTGCCGTACACAAAACCTAGCACCATCTGTACGGCGCCGTATAGATGGTGCTAGGTCAACTCTCCCTCCGGTGCGCCTACTTGGCGAACTTCTTCAGGTCCTTCGCCAGTGACGCGACCGCCGCCGGGTTGCGCGGGCTCTCCACCAGGTCCGCGTAGTCGAGGACGACGATCCGGTCGTTCTTCACGGCCGAGACGTTCGCCAGCGGCGCGTACGACTTCAGGAACTCGCGCTTCTGCTCGGCGCTCGTGTCCCCGTAGTCGTTGATCACGATCACCTCGGGGTCGCGCGCCACGACGGTCTCCCAGCCCACCGTCACCCAGCTGTCCTTGAGGTCCTTCATCACATGGTCGCCGCCAGCCCGCGTGATGATGTCGTGCGGCCCGGCGTACGCGCCCGAGGTGAACGGCTTGTCCTGCCCGCCGTCGTACAGGAAGACGCGCGGCCGGTCCTTGCCCTTCAGCGCCCCGGCCTGCGCGTCGGCGACCTGCTTCTCGAACTTCGTCACGAGGGCCTCGGCGCGCTCCTCGACGTCGAAGACCTTTCCGAGGTTCCGCAGATCGGTGTAGAGCGCGTCGAGCGGGGCCATCACGCCGCGCGCCTTGCCGCGCCCGTTGCGGCACGACTCGCTGAGCAGGTAGGAGTCGACGCCGACCTTGGCGAGCGTCTCCGGGGTGAAGCCCTCGCCCTCGTTGAAGCCGTAGTTCCAGCCCGCGAAGACGAGATCGGCGCGGGCGTCGAGGACCAGCTCCTTGTTGATCGTCTTCTTCGAGAGCCACTTGGCCTTCTGGTAGCCGTCCTTCCAGGGGACGGAGGTGAGGTCGCCCTTGTCGTCGGGCATCACGAAGCCCGCCATGCGGTCGGCGAGCCCGAGCGCGAACATGATCTCGGTGATGCCGACGTCATTGGTGACCACGCGCTGCGGGGCCTTGGTGTAGGTCTTCGGCTGCCCGCAGTTCTGGATGGTCACGGGGTAGTGGCTGTTGGCCTTGGCCTTGCTCTTGTCCTTGCCGTCCGTGGCCGGGGTGACCTCGGCCCCGCAGCCGGTGCCGGTGGCGATGAGGAGCACGGCGGTGGTGAGGGCGAGGGCGGCGGGGCGTACGGGGCGATTGCGCTTCATGACGTGCGAGGGCTCCTTCTGGAAAGGGGTGAGTGGGCGTGACGAGAGGGGCGTTACGAGACGGGTGCTACGAGACGGGCGTTACGGAAGTGGCCAGCGGCGCCGGCAGCCGGTCGAAGAGCAGCTGTACGGCGCCGGACTCCGGATGCGGCACCCGGTGCGCCCGTACGCCGAAGACCTCCGCGAGCAACTCCGGCGTCAGCACCTCGTGCGGCGCCCCGTCGGCGACGATCCGCCCGCCCGCGATGACGTACAGCAGATCGCAGTGCAGGGCGGCCAGATTGAGGTCGTGCAGTGCGGTGAGCACGGTCAGCCCGCTGTCCCTGACCAGGGCCAGGACCTCCAACTGCTGGGCGATGTCGAGGTGGTTGGTCGGCTCGTCAAGCACCAGCACCTTCGGCTGCTGCGCGAGCGCACGCGCGATCAGCACCCGCTGCTTCTCGCCACCGGAGAGAGTGAGGAACCCCCGTTCCGCGAGATGGCCCGCCCCGACCCGGGCCAGCGCGTCCGCGCACACCCGCAGATCCTCCTCGGTGGCCCGCGCCACCGAACGCTGGTGCGGCAGCCGCCCCATCGCCACCACCTCGGCCACCGTGAAGTCGAACTCGGTGACCGCCTCCTGCGGCAGCGCGGCCAGCCGCCTGGCCCCCTCCCGCGCACTCAGCCCGGCCAGGTCCTCCCCGTCGATCCTGACGGACCCCGCAGCCGGCCGCAGCGCCCGGTACACGCACCTCAACAGGGTCGACTTGCCGCTCCCGTTGGGCCCGACGAGCCCCACCACCTGTCCGCTTTCGGCCCGCAGCGTGATGTCCTCCACCAGCCGCGCACCCCCGACCTCGACCGCGAGGCCCTCCACGTCGACCCTCATCACACGCCCCCGAAGGTGTAGGAACGGCGCCGCATCAGCAGCACGAAGCACGGCACCCCGACCGCCGCCGTCAGCACGCCCAACGGCAGCTCGACCGGCGCGAGCACCACCCGCGACAGCACGTCCACCCAGATCAGCAGCACCGCACCGGCGAGCGGCGCGACCGCGAGCAGCTTCCGGTGGTCCGCGCCGACCAGCATCCGCACCGCGTGCGGCACCATCAGCCCGACGAACCCGATGGCCCCGCTGACCGCGACCACCGCCCCCGTCACGGCCGCCGACACCAGGAACAGCTCCTTGCGCAGCCGCTCCGGATCCACCCCCAGCGACGCCGCCGTCTCGTCGCCCATGGCAAGGGCGTTGAGCCGTCGCGCCGACCACCCGAGATGGATCAGCCCGCCGAACACGGCACCCGCCGCGATCGGTACGGACGCCCAGTTGGCCCCGCCGAGGCTGCCGAGCAGCCACATCATGGCGGAGCGCGCGGCCTCGCCGTGCTCGGCGGCGAACACCATGAAGGTGGTCACGGCGGAGAACCCGTAGTACATCGCCGTCCCCGTGAGCACCAGCCTGAGCGGTGTCAGACCGCGCGGCGTCCGCGCGATCGTGTAGACGAGCACCATCGCCAGCAGCGCCGACAGGAACGCCGCCCCGGACAGCGCCCACACCCCGAGCGCCCCGAACGCCCCGAAGATCAGCACCGCGTTGGCCCCGACGGCCGCCCCCGACGAGATCCCCAGCACGAACGGATCCGCCAGCGCGTTGCGCACCATGGCCTGCACCGCGACGCCGATCGCCGAGAGCCCCGCGCCGACGACCGCCGCCAGCACGGCGCGCGGGAACCGCAGTTCCCAGATGATCGTGTAGGCGGGCACCTGCTCGGGAACGATGCTCCCGCCGCTCAGCCCGGCCCAGAGATAGCGCAGCACCTCACCCCAGGACAGCCCGGAAGCCCCGATTCCGGCCCCGCACACGAGCGAGACGAACAGCGCGACCGCCAGCGATACGAGCAGCAGCGGCAGGGGGACCTGACGGGTGCGCCCGCCGGGTGGGGCGGTGGCCGCTTCGGCCGTGGGTCCGCGTACGAGGGACGTCGTGGTGGTGGCCACAGGCGGTTCGCCTTCGCCTCGGGCCGTGTACGTACGTAACCCAAGGAGCGGCCAGGGCGCAGGGCGCCGAGTCCAGCACCTCTTCGCAGTCCACGGCGAATTGACAGGAGCAGTCACCGCCACGGGTGATCGGGCTTACGGAGCCGTACTGCTGGGGCTCCGCCTTACCGTTGCGGGTCAGCGCCGGACTTCGACCGGACTTCCCCCGTGGGGTGGCTCGCAGCTTAACGGGTGTCCCCGTGACCGGGTCGGACCAGGTCCGCCCGCCCGCACCACCGCGCTGCCTGGCATGCTGCGGACATGACCACGCACGAAAGCGAAAGCGGGAGCGGAAGCGACAGCGCAGCAGCAGCGGTATCAGCAGCAGCAGCAGCCGAGTTCGAATCGCAGCGGGCGCGGCTCTTCTCGCTCGCCTACCGCATGCTCGGTTCGGCGAGCGAGGCCGAGGACATCGTGCAGGACACCTATCTGCGCTGGAGCGGGGCCGATGTGTCGGCCGTCCGTACCCCGGCGGCCTGGCTGACCAAGGTCATGACCAACCTCTGCATCAACCACCTCACCTCCGCCCGCGCCCGCCGCGAACGCTATGTCGGGCCGTGGCTCCCCGAGCCGGTGCTCACCGGTGCGGCCGGTGGCGACTTCGCACTCGGGTACTCCGTCGCCGACCGGCTAGGGCCGCTGGAGACGGCGGAACAGCGCGACTCCGTGTCGTTTGCGCTGCTCACCCTGATGGAGCGGCTCACTCCGGCCGAACGCGCGGTCTTCGTACTGCGGGAGGCGTTCGGGCACAGCCACCGGGAGATCGCCGAAGCGGTCGGCGTCGAGGAGGCCCACTCGCGGCAGCTACTGCGCCGCGCACAGGAGCAACTTGGCCGTCCCCGGCGGCAGTTCGAGGTCGACGAGCAGCAGCGGCGGAAGCTGGTCGAGCGCTTCTTCGCCGCCACGGTCGAGGGCGACGTGGCGGGACTGGAGTCGCTGCTCGCCGACGACGTCGTCGCCTGGGCCGACGGCGGCGGCAAGGTGTCGGCGGCCCGCAGGCCCGTCACCGGGCGGGACAAGGTGCTCCGCTATCTGCTGGGCATGGCGTCCCAGCTGGCAGGGGACCGGTACCGCATCGGGTTCGCGGAGGCGAACGGGGAGCCGGCGGTGGTCGTCCACACCGGGGCGGAGCTGTTCGCCGTCGTCGTACCGGAGTTCAGGGGCGGGCTGGTCAGCGGGGTGCGGACGGTCGTCAGTCCCGACAAGCTGGCCTTCGCGGCGCGTCAGGAACCGTGATCCGCCCACGCGCTTCTGAAGGCCCATGACTCGATGTCCGTGTAGCGGATCGGTCCGGGCCCGCGCCCGATGTTGCTGCCGACCAGGTGCAGACGTGCCGTTCGCCAGCGACTGCCCGTGAAGTCCGCGAGAGAGGCGGCGGAGTCCACCACGGCGGCAGTGTCGGTGCGGCGGGCGCGGGCGAGGGTCAGGTGCGGGCGCAGCGGACGCCCCTCGAAGGGGATGCCGCACTCCTTGACCAGGTCGCGTACCTCCGTGGCCAGCAGGTGCAGCCCCGCGAGATCGCCGTCGATCCCGCTCCACAGCACCCGTTCGTCGAAGTGGCCGCCGCCGGTCAGGCCCAGTTCGAGGGGGCGGCGGGCCGCCGCCAGGGCCGCGAGCGGCGGGCGCAGCGCGGGCACCGAACCGGCCGGGAGCTCGCCGAGGAACGCCAGGGTGACGTGCCAGTCCTCGATGCGGTTCCAGCGCAGCCCCGGGTACGCGTCGTAGGCCGGGCCCAGTGCACGGGCCAGCTCGTCCTTGGCGTCGTCGGGCGGGGCGAGGGCGATGAAGACGCGGACGGTGGGGGACGCGTTCACCGGGCCGGGATCGGGGTCGGCGTCGCCTGGTGGAAGTACATGCGCCAGCCCGATTCCGTCAGCCGCCACAGCGAGCTCCGCCACGCCGTGCGCCCCGCGTTGTCGGAGAAGTACGTCAGGTGTACGAGACCGGGGGCGAGCACGGTGCCCGTCATCTCGCGCACCTCGACCGGGGATTCCGCGCTCACCGACCCCGAACTCGTCACGTCGAGGATCGTCGCCGCGTCCCAACGCCGCCCGGACGCCCCGAACTCGACGAACTCCGGGTCCAGCAGCTCCGACACCCGCTCCCGCGAAGCCCGCACCTCGGCATCGAGGAGCCGGAACTCCGCCGCGACGGCCTCCTGCACCTCCCGGACCTCCAGGCCCGCCCGCTCTCCGGCCGCCGCCGTCGTTTTCTCGTACGTCATGCGCGCACTCTACGTACCTGTCCCGGATCGTGGCGCCGGCGATGGCCGCATTCCTGCGCCGTGTGGGTGGGAGCGGGCGGTCAGGGACGGATGAGGGCCTTGAGGACCTGACGGTCGGCCATGGCCCGGTAGGCATCCTGTGCCTGGTCGAGGGGGAAGGTCCGGTCGAAGACGCGGCCGGGGGCAATGGTGCCGTCGAGAACGTCGGGCAGCAGCTGCTCGATGTAGGCGCGGGCAGGGCTGGCGCCGCCGGTCAGGGTGAGGTTGCGCCTGAACTCGGCCGGACCGATCGGACCCTGCTCGTACTGGGGAACGCCCAGGCGGCTGATGGTGCCGCCGTCCAGGACCGCACCCAGCGCGGTATCGAGGGCCTGGCGGGTGCCGACGGCCTCGATGACCTTGTCCACGCCCCCGGTCAGCTCGCGGATCCGGGCGATGCCCTCCTCGCCGCGCTCGGCGACGACGTCGGTGGCACCGAACGCGCGGCCCAGGACGGTGCGGGATTCGTGGCGGCCGGCGAGCACGATCCGCTCGGCACCGAGCCGCTTGGCCGCGATCACCGCGCACAGGCCGACCGCGCCGTCCCCGACCACCAGCACCGCGTCGCCGTGGCCGACGCCGGCGGTGACGGCGCCGTGGTGGCCGGTGGTCATCACGTCCGACAGTGCGAGCAGTGATGGCAGCAGTGCGGAGTCGGCGGCCACCGGCAGCTTCACCAGGGTGCCGTCCGCGTGCGGGACGCGGACGGCCTCGCCCTGGCCCCCGTCGACGCCGTCGACGCCGTACCGGCCGCCGTCGCGGCACGAGAAGTGCAGGCCCTTGGCGCAGTAGTCGCAGGTATTGTCGCTGTAGGTGAACGGGGCGACGACCAGATCACCGGCCTTCAGGCCGGTCACGTCCGCGCCGGTCTCCTCGACGACGCCGAGGAACTCGTGTCCCATCGGGCGGCCGGTGGGGGTGGCGGGCATTGACGCGTAGGGCCACAGATCGCTGCCGCACACGCAGGAGGCGACGACGCGCACCACCGCGTCGGCCGACTGGACGATCTTCGGGTCGGGCCGGTCCTCGACACGGACGTCACCGGCTCCGTACATCACTGCTGCACGCATCAGGGGTACTGCTCCTCACGGGGGGGGTGGGCTGGCTTCTGCGGGACGGCGTCAGCGTTCGAGCATCCGGGCCCGGGCCTCGGTGCGGGCGTCTTGCTCATTCACCGTCGCCCGGATCGCGGAGGCGTGGCAGGGCGGGCTCTTCGGGGGTAATGACAGGGCCCCCCTCGCGTCTGCGCGGCGAGCACCGACCGGATAAGACTGGAGTCATGGCATCCCGGAGCGCGCACAGCGAGGGCGCCGAGCTGGGCCGCTATCTGCGTGCCCGCCGGACCCAGACCAGCCCCGAGCACGTCGGCCTGACCGTGGGGGCGGGCATCCGCCGCACCCCAGGCCTGCGTCGCGAGGAGCTGGCCACCCTCGCCGGCATCAGCATCGACTACTACGTACGCCTGGAGCGCGGCAAGGAGACCCGGCCCAGTCCGGCCGTGCTCGACTCCCTCGCCCGCGCCCTGCGCATGGACGACCAGGAACACCAGCACCTCCGCGACCTCGCAGCCCGCGCCGCCCGCTACCTGTCCGAACCCCCGCCCACGCCCAGCCGCACCGTGCGCCCGCACTTGAAGCTGCTGCTTGAGTCACTGCGCCCGAACCCGGCCTACGTCATCAGCCGCAGCATGGACATGCTCGCCTGGAACCCCGGCGGCCTCGCCCTGTACACGGGTCTGGACGACTGGCCCGCCAAGCGCCGCAACCTCGCCCGCTACCTCTTCCTCCATCCCGCAGCCCGCGACCTCCTCCCCGACTGGGACCGGCAGATCACCGCGTGCGTCGCCCGCCTGCGCGCCATCGCAGGCACCGCCCCGGACGCCCCCGACCTCACCAACCTCGTCGGCGAACTCCTCCTCAAGAGCCCCGACTTCGCGGGGCTGTGGGAACGCTACGAAGTGACCGGCCGCAAGCCCGCCCACAAGACGTTCCAACACCCGCAAGTCGGGACGGTCACCCTGACCTGCCAGTCCCTCCACGTCGAAGGCACTCCCGGCCAGCGCATCGGCGTCTACACCGCGGAACCCGGCACCCCCGGCCACGACGCCCTGCTCCTGCTCGACATGACCGCGCCCCGGACCGCGGAACCTCCGGCACCCGCCGACTCCGGCACCGCCCTGACCCCGAGACCGTCAGGCCCCTCGGCCGGTGAGGCCGTCCGCCAGGCGGAGCAGGTCGGGCAGCCGCAGCACCCGGCCGCCGAACCCCGGCAGGGGGACGTGCAGCGGTTCGGTCCAGCGGGCGGGGATGGCGCCGATCCCGTAGCGGGCGCCTGCCAGGGCGCCGGTGACCGCGGCGACGGTGTCCGTGTCACCGCCGAGGTCGATCGCTGCCCGTAGGGCGTCCTCGAAGCCGCCGGTCGTACGCAGCGCCCAGACGGCGGACCCCAGGCAGGGCCAGACGGCACCGTTGAACTCGGTCGCCAGACCGGGATGCCAGTCGGGCGCGAGAACCGCTTCGTACCGTGCGCGGTGGTCGGGATGGACGAGGGCCAGGACCCCGGGCAGGGCGGGCAACGGGTCGTCGCCCGCCAGCGCGATGCGGACCAGCTCGTGGAGGACGGCGGTGCCCTCCCAGGCGGCCCGGTCGCCGTGGGTGAGGGCGGCGATCCGGCGGGCGGCGTCCATGGTGGCGGTGCGGCCCGCCGGGGCGAAGCGGACGGCGGAGGTGGCGGCCCGCATCAGTGAACCGTTGCCCGCCGCATAGATGTTGACCTGGAAGTGGAGTTGGGCAGCGAGGTCCCAGGGGCTCCCGTTGGTCAGTACGTCCTCGGTCTGCAGGCCGATGTCCTTGGGCTCGGCCGCCGCCCACCGCTGGAACCTGCCGAAAATGTCCGGCAGGTCCAACTCGCCGCGCTCCAGCAGGGATTCACCGACGAGCACGGCCATCTGCGTGTCGTCGGTGGCCTCGCCGGGGTCCCAGCCGCCGCCCCCGGCCATCTCACCGCCCCCGCCGGGTACGGGGTGCTTCGCGGAGAACGCTCCGGCAGGGCCGAACTCGAAGGGGCCGCCCAGGGCGTCCCCGACCGCCGAACCGACGACCGTGCCCCGCACCCGCTGTATTCGTTCCATCGGGGCAGGTTAACGGCGGATCAGCGGTTGGTCAGGGGCCGGTCGGTGGTGGGTTCCGTGAGGCGTGCGCGGCGCAGGGCGGGGAAGGTGGCGGCGACCGTGAGGGTGGCCAGGACGCAGACCAGGCCGCCGGTGATCACCGCCGTGCGGGCGCCGGTCGCCTCCGCGAGGAAGCCCAGTGCGGCGTTGCCCAGGGCGGGGGAGACCGTGGCCTGGACCATCCACAAGCTGCTGACCCGGCCGCGCAGTTCGTCGGGCGTACGGTGCTGGAGCAGCGCCGAGCGCAGCGTCTCGGAGATCAGGTCGCCCAGTCCCGCGAGGGCGAGCAGCAGCAGTGCGGCCGGCAGCCAGGACGTCATGCCGAACCCGGTCAGCGAGAGCCCCCACAGCAGGACCGCCCCGATCAGCGCGTGCCCGCCCGCCCGCGCCGTCCAGCCACTGGTGGCCGCGCCGACCAGCGCGCCGAGTGCGGGGGCCGCGTACAACAGCCCCACCACCCCGGGCCCGCCGCCGAACTGTTCGTCGGCGAGCACCGGGTAGAGCGCCTGCGGCATCGTGAAGACCATGGCCGCCGCGTCGATGAGCAGCAGCCCGATGATGAGCCGCTGCCCGCGTACGTAGCGCAGGCTCGCGGCCACCGCGCCGAAGGCCTGCCGTACGCCCCTGGGCGCTCCGGTGGTGGCCGGCGGCAGCTTCCGTACGAACAGCAGCGCCAGCGAGAAGCCCAGCAGACCCACCGCGTCCAGCGCGTAACAGAAGGCCAGGCCGGGGCCCGCGATGAGCGCACCGCCGAGCGCGGGGCCGGCCAGCGCCGCGAGCTGGGTGGACGCGGCGGTCAACGCGCCCGCCGCGGCGAGGCGTTCGGTGCCGACGAGGGCCGGTATCGCGGCCATCATGGCCGGACCGCCGAGCCCGGCCAGCAGCCCCGTCACCCCGGTGGCCAGATAGATCAGCCACAACCGCGGTTCCGCGAGCGTGGCGTTGACCGCGAGCGCCCCCGCCGCGAGGGTCAGCGGCAGCCGGGTGGCCAGCATCAGCAGCCGCCGGTCGAGCCGGTCCGCCAGCACCCCGCCCAGCAGTACGCCGACGACCATCGGTAACGCCCGCGCCAGGCTGACGAGCCCGATGTCCGCCGACGAACCGGTGAGCCCGTAGATCTGGACCGCCACCGCCACGCTGGTCATCAGCGTGCCGAGCAGCGCGCCGAGGAAGCCCGCGTAGAGCAGCCGGAAGTCCCGGCTGTCGCGGAGTGGGGTCAGGTCCATGGCGATGCGGGCCGAACGCACGGGTGCTCCAGGGGAGTTGGGGGTTAGGTGAGCCTTACCCGGGCCACTCTCCCGATCGGGGTCGATAAAGTCAACAGGTGTGAAGTTCGAGGGAGGTTGTTAGCCTGGCGGTGCGATGACGACTACTCCCACGGGCGGCGAAGCCCCGGTGACGAACGGCGGATCCCCGGCGCCGAGCGACGGATCTCCGGCGCCGAGCGGCGGATCCCCGGCGCGGCGGCGGCCGACCCACCGCAAGGGGCGGGCCACGCTCACCCGCGAGTCGGTCGGGCGGGCCGCCCTTGACTTCCTGGGCAGGCACGGCCCGGCCGCGCTGACCATGCGCTCGCTCGCGGCGGAGCTGGGGGTTTCACCCCGCGCGGTCTACAACTACGTAGAGGACCGGCGGGACTTGATAGCCCTGGCCGCCGAACTCTTCGAGTCCGACTGGCGACCGCCGGAGCTGGACCCGGCGCGCGACCGGTGGCGGGCGAGTCTGCACGAGTACTGCCTCGACCTGCGCGCCCACTACCGCCGCCACCCCGGAATGACCACGCTCGCGCTGCGCGAGAACATCACGATGGCCCGCCACCCGACGATGCTGCGCAACGTCGACGCCCTGATCGGCTTCTTCGCGCAACTGGGACTGCCGCTGGCGGACGCGTACCGGGCGTGCACGGAAGCCGTGCGGCTGGTCGTCGGGTTCGTGGAGCTGCACGACGGCCCGTACGACCGTCCGCCCGCGCATCTGTCCCGTACGGACCTGGACGCGGTGCCGCCGCCGTGGCTGAGTCCGGAGGAGGAGGACGGGGGCGGGTCTGCCGTCGAGCTGCCGTATCTGACCCGGCTGGCCGATCTGGAGCCCACCACCCCGGAGGTCCAGTTCGAGTTCGCCGTGGAGGTCTTCACCTCGGGCATCGCCGCGAAAACCCGTTGACGGACCACGCCCCACGCTTGTTAGCCTCACGGCGACCGTGCGAGAGAACGAGGAGGTGGTACCCGTGAACGCAGTATCGACATGGGTGCTCCCCTCTGGGGCCACGGTGGGGCGATAGGTCGTCCGGGAGCGCCGTCCAGCGCATTCCCGGAAGGCACGACCATGCAGATCACTTCTGAACGACGCCTCGACGACGGCGTCGTCGAGCGCGAATTCACCCTCGGTGAGATCCCCGGCACGCTGTGGACCCCGAAATCCGTCGAGTCCGGTGAGTCCCCTGAGTCCGGCGAGTCCGGTGGCGCGCCCGCGCCCGTCCCGCTGATCCTGATCGCCCACAATAACGGCCTGCCCAAGAGCCAGCCCCGGCTGGTGGCCCGGGGCCGGATGACCGCCGCGTTCGGCTACGCGGCGGTCTCCATCGACGCCGCCGGGTGCGGCGACCGGCTCCTTTCCGCCGCCGACCAGGAGATCCGCGCCGAACTCCGCCGGGCCATGCGGGCCGGCGAGCCGGTCGACGAGATCTTCGAGAACCTCGTCGGCCCGCTGGTCGAGCAGGCGGCCCCGGACTGGCTGACCACCCTGGACGCCGTACTCGCGCTGCCCGGGATCGGCGGCCCGGTCGGCTACTCGGGGTGGACCGCCCTCGGTATCCGGCTGGCGGTGGTCGAGCCGCGCATCGCGGCCGTCGGCTTCTTCGCCGGGGGGTTCGTCCCCCGCGTCCAGCGCGAGGAGGCCCGGCAGATCACCGTTCCGCTGCTGTTCCTGTTGCAGTGGGACGACGAGGGGAACCCCCGGCAGCGCGCCCTGGACCTGTTCGACGCCTTCGGCAGCAAGGAGAAGACGCTGCACGCCAATCCGGGCGGGCACACCGGCACCCCGTGGTTCGAGGCGGAGGACGGGAGCCGGTTCTACGACCGTCACCTGAGGCCGGGCCGCCGCGGGGCCGAGGCCGGGCCTACGGCGTAAAGGCCTCCGCCTTCTCCGCCGCCCACCGGGCGAAGGTACGGGCGGGCCGGCCGGTGACGCGTTCCACCGTGTCGCTGACGGTCCGCCCCTCCGGCGGCGGGTTCTTGAAGACGTCGATCGCCCAGGCGACCGTGCCCTCGTCGAACCCGCGCGCCCGGTACCTGTCCGCTTCCTCCTCCTCGGAGAGCTCCACCAGCCGGACCTCGCGCCCGGTGGCGGCGGCGATGGCCGCCACCTTGTCCCGTACGGTCAGGGCCTGCGGCCCGGTGACCGTGTACTCCTGCCCCGCGTGCCCCTCCTCGCTGAGCGCGACCGCCACGACCGCGCCGATGTCGGCCTCGTGGACCATCGCGCTGAGGCCGTCGACGAAGGCCGCACGTACCGTCGCCTCCGTACGGACGGAATCCGTCCACTCCAGCGCGTTCGCCATGAACTCCACCGGCCGCACCACGGTCCAGTCGAGACCGCTCCCGCGCACCGCGTCCTCCAGCGGCGTCGGCCCGCCGCCGTGCAGCACGGTGATGCGCCGCACCCCGGCCTTGCGGGCCAGCTCGACGATCTCGGGGCCGGTGGTCAGCGCCTCGTACTCACCGCCGGTGAAGGTGATCAGGTGCAGTCCGGTCACGCCGTCGAGTGCGTCACCGAGGGACGCGGGGTCGGCGAGATCACCCCGTACGGCCTCAACTCCCTCCGGGAATTCGGCAGTTGCCGGATTACGGGTCAGCCCGCGCACCGAGTGCCCGCGCTCCCGGAGCTCGCGGACCACCTCGCGCCCCACGCTTCCGGTCGCGCCTGCCACGAGAAAGACCTGGGGCTCGGGTGTTGCTTCGGCGTTCTTCGCTTCCGCTGTGTTCGTCATGTGGCCAAGGTAGGGACCGTTGCGGTCAGGTTCTGTCCGCAATCAGGTTCTGTCCGAAACCGCCCGTCGGCCCGTCAGGTGGTGCGGGCGCGCAGGTGGGCGCGTTCGCCCTGGTGGCCGAAGAGGATCAGGAGCTCCACCGGGCGCTCGCCGTCCGCACCGAGCCAGTGCGGGACGTGCGTGTCGAACTCGGCCGCCTCACCGGCCTTGAGCAGCAGCGACTGTTCGCCGAGCACGAGGCGGAGCCGGCCGGAAAGCACGTAGAGCCATTCGAAGCCCTCGTGCGTCTTCGGGGTGGGCCGGGCGTCAGGGTCGGGCGGGATCAGCAGTTTGTGGGCCTGTACGCCGCCGGGCCTGCTGAGCGGGATGAACGTCCTGCCGTCACGGGTGACCGGGCGCAGGTGGATGCGCGGGTCGCCGGTGCGGGGCGCGCCGACGAGTTCGTCGAGGGGGACCGCGTACACCTCCGCAAGGGGGAGGAGCAGTTCCAGGGTCGGTTTGCGGGTGCCGCCCTCCAGCCGGGACAGGGTGCTCTCGTTGATGCCGGTCCGCTCGGCCAGCTCGGCGAGGGTCAGGGCGTGCCGGTGCCGGAGCTCGCGCAGGCGTGGTCCGACCGCGTCCAGTACGTCCTGCTTCTTGGCGGGGCTCATGCCCTCAGGTTGCCGAAACGGCATGAGGCTTTGCAAGGGGAGCGGGGGAGCCCGCAGTGTCGTCGGTGTACCGCACGTCTGCTCGTCCGCTTGTCCACCCGTACGGCTCGAAAGGTCACGACCCGCCATGACTGCTGCCACCAGCGAATCCGCCGCCTTCTGGGAGAACCAGTACTCCACGAACGTCTCCCCCCAGTGGGGCACCAAGCCCAACGCCGTCCTGGCCGAACTGCTCACTGGCCTCTCCCCGGTCCCGGGAACCGCCCTCGACCTGGGCTGCGGTCACGGCGGCGACGCGCTCTGGCTCGCCGGGCTGGGCTGGGACGTCACCGCCGTCGACGTGTCCGGGACCGCCCTCGGCCGGGTCGCCGACCGCGCCGAGGCCGCCGGGCTCGGCGCCCGGGTGCACCCGGCCCGCCACGACCTGGCGGAGTCCTTCCCCGACGGGACCTACGACCTGGTCACCGCCAGCTACTTCCACACCCCGGTCGAGATCCCCCGCGAGCAGGTGCTCCGCCGGGCCGCCGGTGCGGTGGCCCCGGGCGGTCTGCTCGTCCTGCTGGAACACGCATCGACGGCCCCCTGGTCCTGGCGCCCCGAGGACGGCTCGGAGCTCCAATTCCCCACGCCCCAGGAGGTGTTGGACTCGCTGCGACTGACGGAGACGGACGGCGCCTGGCAGGTCGTACGGTGCGACGCGCCGCAGCGGACCGCGACCGGACCCGAGGGGCAGACGGCGACGGTCACCGAGAACGTCATCGTGGCGCGCCGGTCGGCCTGAGCCACGGGCCCGGCAAGGTCCGTGCGATCGTCCGTACGCGAAAACCCGGACGGGGGCCGGATCTTTGTGTCTTTTGCCAGTACGGCGGTCGGCGCGGCAGCGGGAAGACTGCCCGCCGTAAGCCCGCAGACGTACCACGAGCGCAGAAGCACACGGGAGGACCGCACCATGAGCGTGCAGCAGTACGACGAGATCGGTGAGGCGTACGAGGGGTTCAAGGGCCTGCCGCTGGAGCAGTACGTGGCGGTGCCCGGATTTCTGGCCCTGGTGGGGGACGTTCGCGGCAAGTCCGTACTCGACCTCGCGTCCGGAACCGGCTTCTACAGCAGGGAGCTCAAGCGGCGCGGCGCCGCCGACGTGCTCGGCGTCGACATCTCCGGCGAAATGATCGCCGTGTCCAAGCAGTTGGAGGAGCGCGACCCGCTGGGCGTGCGCTACGAGGTCGCCGACGTGGCCGGACTCCCGCCGCTGGCTGAGCCCTTCGACGTGGCGCTGGGCGTCCACATGCTCAACTACGCGCAGGACGCCGCCACCATGGAGCGGATGTGCCGCGCCGTGCACCAGAACCTCAGGCCCGGGGGCGAGTTCTACGTGCTCAACCAGTCGCCCGACTTCGACTTCGCGGGCCCGACCCCCGAGAAGTACGGGTTCCGCAGCGAACTGGCCGGTGAGGAGGTCGAGGTGGGACCGCGCGTACGGACCACGGCGTTCCTCGAACCGCCGGTCTCCTTCCTGGCCACCCTCCCGCGCCGCGACGCCCACGAGACGGCGCTGCGGGCGGCCGGGTTCAGCGAGCTGACGTGGGTGAAGCTGGAGGTGTCCGAGGCCGGACTGCGCGAGTTCGGCGAGGACTTCTGGGCGGACTACCGCGCCAACCCGCCGTTCGAGATGCTGCGCTGCCGCGCCTGAGGTGAGGGGCCGGGACAGCCCACCGGGCTGTCCCGGTACCCTGCCGATCATGACGGCCAACCCTGTTGAACTGGTGATATTCGACTGCGACGGCGTACTCGTCGACAGTGAGCGCATCTGCGTCGAGGTGGACGCACGGATCATGGCGGACCTGGGGATCAGCTTCACCCCGGCGGAGATCATCGAGCAGTTCGTGGGCTCGTCCGCCGAGGTCTACACGGCGGCGGTGGAGAAGCGGCTCGGCCGCCCGCTGGAGAAGGGCTGGCACTCGGCGTACGAGCCCTGGTACGAAGCCGCCTTCGCGGCCGGACTGACCGCCGTCGACGGCATCCCGGAGCTCCTTGACTCCCTCACCACCCCCAAGTGCGTCGCCTCCAACGGCGACCACGAGGGCATCCGGCGCGACCTCGCCACCACCTCCCTCACCGACCACTTCGAGGGCCGCGTCTTCAGCGCCCAGGACGTCCCCACGGGCAAGCCCGCCCCCGACCTCTTCCTGCACGCGGCCCGCTCGATGGGCGTGGACCCCGCGAGGTGCGTGGTGATCGAGGACAGCGCGTACGGAATCCAGGCCGCCCACGCAGCCGGAATGCGCTCCTTCGGCTACTGCGGCGGCCTGACCCCGGCGTCCCGCCTGACGGGCCCGTCCACGGTCGTGTTCGACGACATGCGTGCCCTGCCGGGCCTGCTGGCGGAGGCTGCCGCCCGCTGAGGCGAGGGGCGTGTGGGGCGTGTGGGATGGGGGCGTGTGGCATGGGGGGCGCTGACCACGCGTCCCCACCCCGCACGCCCCCGCTCCCCACCCCCTCTACTCCGTCCTCAACGCCACCGCCGTCCGCGTCCGCGCCGCCCACCCCGCCGGGAGCAGCGCGCCCACCGTCGCGATGGCCAGGCCGCCGAGTCCCAGCAGGGCCAACTCCGGTGCCCCGTACACCGCCAGTACGCTCGCGGGGAAGCGCAGGCCCACGCTCTCGCCCATCGCCGGCACGATCCAGCCGTGCAGCGCCGTCCCCAGCGGCACGCCGAGCGCGCCCCCGATCAGTCCGGTCGCCGTCACCGAGGTGAGGACCAGGGCGATCGTCTGGCGCGGGGTCATGCCGAGTGCCTTGTACGTGCCGAGTTCGCGGACCCGTTCACGCGTGTCGAGCACCACGCTGTTGAGTACGCCCAGTGCCGCCACGGCGACCAGCATCACGGTGAGGAACCCGGACAGGACGTTGAGCGTGACGACCATCGAGCTGCCGCCTTCGGCGCCGCCGATCCGGGCGGTGAGGCCCAGCGGGGACAGGTCCTTGTTCACGGCCTCGGTGTAACTCTCCCTGCTGGTATCGGGCTTGAGCGCGATGTGGTGGGTGACCGGGGTCAGGTCCGGTTCGGCGGGTTTCAGCGTTGCGAGGTCGGTGAAGACCTGCATGCCGTCGTAGCGGGGGTCCAGCAGCTCGCCCACGAGGCGTACGGTGACCGCCCCCGCCCGGCCGTTGAGCGTGAGGGTGTCGCCGATCCGCTTGCCGGTCGCGGTCAGCAGCCCGGTCGGTACGACGGCTTCGCCGGGCCGGGCGAGCCAGCGTCCCGAGACCATGGTGTAGCCGCCCCAGGAGGCGTCACCGGTGAAGCCGACGACCTTGGTGGAACCGGAGGTTCCGGCGATCGCGGCGTAGCCGTTGGCCTGGCTGTAGTACGCCCGGGTGCCGGGCTGGGCGGCGATGGCCCGGGTGGGATCGGCCCGGTGGGTGCCGTCGGCGGGCGCCGAGGGCCCGGGCGGGGGACCGTCGCCGCGCTGCCCGGGGCCTCCCGGCTCTCGTACGTCGATGGTGACGTCGGCCGCGGCGTGCTCCCTGGCGGCCATGATCTCCTGGAGCGAGGAGCCGAGCCCCACCGTGAACGTCACCGCGGTGGCCCCGAACACGATCGCCGCGCACATCGCCAGCGCCCGCCCCGGCCGGGCGAACGGCCTGGCGAGTCCGAGCCCGACCGCCCGTGGCACCGGCAGCCGCGCGGCCAGTCCGGCCGCCCGCCGACCGCGCCCCGGCCGTGGGGTGCGTCCCACGGACAGGGCTTCGACGGTACGCAGCCGGCCCGCCCGCGCCGCACTCGCCCACGCGGTCGCCGCCGTCAGCCCGAGCACGCCCCCCACCACCGCCGCGTCGACCCACGGCTCCACGCCCAACCCGGCGGTCCGGTAAGCCTCTTCGGCCTCCGCGAGCACCGGGAGGGCGAGCAGATGGCCGACCAGCACCCCGAGCGCGGTGCCGATCGAGGCCGGGAGCAGGGCCTGACCGATGTAGGCCCGTACCACCTGGGCGGGAGTGAATCCGATCGCCTTGAGAACGCCGATGCGGCGGGTGCCCGAGCCGACCGTGGCCGCGACCACATTGCCGACGATCAGCACCGACATCACCAGGCCGAGCGTGCCGAACGCCGTCAGGAACGGGACGTACAGCGCGGTGTCGCGCTCGGCGGACTGCTTCACGGTGAGCCAGGACCGCGTCCCGGAGACCGCCCGCGCGGGCAGCCCTTCGGTCACCGTCCGGCGGCCCGCGTCGACCTGCGCGGCGGTGTCGGCGCCGGTGAAGCGGTAGAGCATCTGACGGCCGCCGTCCCGGCCGGGCGGGGTGAGGGCGGCGAGCTGCCCGGGAGTCACCCAGGCGTCCGCGCTCCCGGTCACCGAACGGGCCGTGCCGACCACCGTGAGCACCGGCTTCCCCGGCAGGTCGGGGAAGCCGAGCCGCAGCCCCTGGCCCGGCTCCTGGCCCGGCCCTCGGCCCGGCTCCTGCCCGGCGAGGCGTTCGGCGCCACCGGCCAGGACGATCTCACCGGGGCGGGTGGCCCAGCGGCCGCCGGTCAGGGCGAGGTCGTCGACTCCACCGTCCGCGCCGCTCCTGGGGCCGTCCCGTCCCACCACCGTCAACGGCAGTGCGGGCGGGCCGAGTTCGGGACCCTCGGAGCGTGGGGTGAGAGTCACCGTACGGAACGGTCCGGCCGCGCCCGCGACGCCGGAGGCACCGGCCGTGGCGCCGAGCCGTGCGTCGGAGACGGACCCGGCCGCGTACTGCACGGTCAGATGGGCCCCGTGCTGCCGCGCGAAGGCGTCCGTGAAAGGACCGCTGGACGCCACGAGCAGCGACCCCGCGAGGATCGACGCGGCCGTCGTCATCAGCGTGGCCAGGACGATCACGAAGGTCGGCACCCGGCGACGGCCGACCCCGGAGCGGACCACCTTGCCCAATGCGCTCAACGGACGCTCCCGGAAAGGGAGTTGTCGGGGTTCGCGTGACGGGTGTCCGCTGCGATCCGGCCGTCGACCAGCTCGACCGTACGGCCCGTGCAGGACCTGGCCAGTGCGAGGTCGTGCGTGACGAGGACGATGGTCTGCCCCTCGGCGTGCAGTTCGCGCAGCAACCGGCTGACGTCCTCGCCGGACGCCGAGTCCAGGGCGCCGGTGGGTTCGTCGGCGAGCAGGAGCGGCGGCCGGTTCATCAGAGCGCGCGCCACGGCGACGCGCTGCCGCTGGCCCCCGGAGAGCGTCCCCGGAAAGGCGCGGGCGTGCCGGTCGATCCCGAGGTCCTCCAGCAGCTCGGCCGCCCGCCGGAGCGCTACCGTCCTTGCGGTGCCCGCCAGTTGGGCGGGCAGTGCCACGTTGTCGGCCACGCTCAGATCGTCGAGCAGATGGAAGAACTGGAACACCATGCCGATCTTCGCCCGCCGGAACCGCGCCGCCCCCGCCTCCCCGAGCCCGTCGACCCGCACCCCGTCCACGGTCACCGTTCCCTCGTCGGGCCGGTCGAGCCCCGCGATCAGGTTGAGCAGAGTGGACTTGCCGCTCCCGGAGGGCCCGAGAATCGCCACGGCCTCACCGGGCCGCACCGTTAGGGAGGCGTGCTGGAGCGCGGGCGGACCGTCGTCGTACCGACGACCCACCTCGCACAGCTCGATCACCGGCGTGCTGGACATGAGGACTCCCGTTGTTCAGGGGGATGTGGGTGGGTGGAGGGGCGGGCCCGACCGGCGGCCCCCTCCGAAACTAGGAGCGCCGCCCCCGGCACCGCGTCGCCGCCCGGGCCCATTTCCGGTACGGCGCGCGGGCGAGCCCGCCCGGGGTCATCCTCAGGAAGTAGTCGTCAGGCGTACGCCGTTGAGCCCCGAGGCGGATGTGCCACGGGAAACGCGCGCGCGACAATGGCGCGATGAGCGATGTACCGGTGAGCGGGCCGGCGGAGCCAGTCCGTGCCGCCACGCTGTCCGCCCGCGCGGCCACCCTGTCCGCCCGGCTGCGCGTGCTCCTGGCTCTCGTCGCGCCCCGCGCGCTCGCCTCTCACGTACGGCACGGGTTCGCGCTGCTCATCCGGCCCGCCACCGTCCCCTTCCCCCCGCCCACCCGTCGCAGCATGGTGTTCGACGCGGTCCTGGCGGCCTGCGTCGGGATCAGCGTCCTGCCCT
Organism: Streptomyces sp. NPDC032721; assembly: GCF_055579625.1. Lineage (NCBI taxonomy): Bacteria > Bacillati > Actinomycetota > Actinomycetes > Kitasatosporales > Streptomycetaceae > Streptomyces > Streptomyces sp. NPDC032721. Next base: position 274,527 of record NZ_JBVIMX010000009.1, read on the forward strand.
GGGCGGTCCATCGCGGCGCGACCCTCGTGCACGAGTCCGGGCAGTCCATCGGGCCGTTCGGCAGGCCCGGTGAGACCGGCAGTCTGGTCGCCGCGGTCGTGCTCTCCGTGCTGGCGTGCGCGCCGCTCGCGGTGCGACGCAGGTACCCGCTCGCCGTGCTGTGCACCGTCACCCTCGCCACCGCGCTGGCGCCCGACGACGCCATGCGGCTCACCTTCTACGCCGTCGTCGTCGCCGCCTACACCGCCGCCGTCTACAGCCCGTACCGCATCCTCGCCCTGGCCGGGCTGCCGGTGACCGTGTTCGTGGTCGGGATGGACGACCGCACCCGCGTCTGGGGCGTGAGCACGGTGCCGCCCACCGTGCCCACCCAGTACGTGCCCCTGCTCATCCTCATCCCGCTGATCATCGCCGCACACGGGCTGCGCGCCTGGAAGCTCCGTACCGCCGAGAGCCAGGAGCTGATGGCCGCGCTCCAGCGCGAACAGGCCGAGAAGCTGCGCCGCGCGGCCGAACAGGAGCGCTCCCGGATCGCCCGCGAGCTCCACGACGTGGTCACCCACAACGTCAGCATGATGACCATCCAGGCCGGCGCCGCCCGCAAGGTCATGGACCTCGCCCCCGACCAGGCCCGCGAAGCCCTCCTCGCCGTCGAGGCGGCGGGCCGCGCCGCGCTGGCCGAGCTGCGTCACACCATGGGCCTGCTCACCATGAACGCGGACGACGACACCGTGACGACGACGACCGAACTCGCCCCCCAACCCGGCCTCGACCAGCTCGAATCCCTGGTCACAGGGGTACGGAGCACCGGCCTGCCCGTCACCCTGACCACCACAGGCACCCCCCGCGAGGTCCCCTCCGGCATCGGCCTCGCCGCCTACCGCGTCGTACAGGAAGCCCTCACAAACACCGTCAAGCACGCCACCGGCGCCCGCGCGACCGTCACCGTCGAGTACGCGGACGACCACATCGGCGTACGGATAACCGACACCGGAGGCACCCCCTCCGCCGCCTCGGCCGACGGCAACGGTCGTGGCCTGACCGGCCTGCGCGAACGCCTCGCCATCTACGACGGCACCCTGCACACCGGCCGCCGGCTCACCGGCGGCTACCAGGTGCGCGCCCACATCCCCCTGATGCCGTCCGTGGCACGTCTGGAGACCCCGTGACCGCCGCCGCCCCCGTACGCGTGCTGATCGCCGACGACCAGGCGCTCGTACGCACCGGCTTCCGCATGATCCTGATGGCCGACGGCATCGACGTCGTCGCCGAGGCGGCCAACGGCCTGGAAGCCGTCGAAGCGGTCCGCCGCACCCGCCCCGACGTCGTGCTGATGGACATCCGCATGCCGGAGATGGACGGCCTGGAGGCCACCCGCCGCATCCTGGCCACCGGGCCCGGCGCCGACGCCCACGCCAATGAGGACGAGACCCCCGACCCCCGCATCATCATGCTCACCACCTTCGACCTCGACGACCTCGTCTACGCGGCCCTGACCGCCGGAGCCAGCGGCTTCCTCCTCAAGGACGTCACCGCCGAACACCTGGTGGCCGCCGTCCGCCTGGTCCGCACCGGCGACGCCCTGCTCGCCCCGGCCATCACCCGCCGCCTCGTCGAACGCCACGCCCGCACCGCCCCCGCCCCCGGCCTGCACCGCGACCTGGAGTCCCTGACCCCGCGCGAACTGGAGGTCCTCCGCCTCCTCGCCCAGGGCCTGAGCAACGCCGAACTCGCCACCCGCCTCCACCTCTCCGAAGCCACCGTGAAGACCCACGTCGGCCGCGTCCTCGCCAAGCTCCAACTCCGCGACCGGGCACAGGCGGTGGTGGCCGCGTACGAAACGGGCCTGGTCAGCGTCCGCACACCTTGACCGCGCTAGTCTCACCGCATGACGAACGAGATCGACGGCGTCGAGGTCGTCGCCTTCGCCGACGGAGCGGCCTTCGAGAGCTGGCTGGAGACCAACCACCCACGCACCGAAGGCATTTGGGTCAAGGTCGGCAAGAAGAACTCCGGCATCCCCTCGGTCACCGACGACGAACTCGTCGACATCGGCCTGTGCTTCGGCTGGATCTCCGGCCAGCGCCGCTCCCTCGACGCCCGGCACTACCTCCAGAAGTACGTGCCGCGCCGCCCCCGCAGCCTCTGGTCCCAGGTGAACGTGGACAAGGTCGCCGCCCTGCTCGCCGCAGGACGGATGCGTGAGCCCGGCCTCGCGGAGGTGCGCAGGGCACAGGCGGACGGACGGTGGACCAAGGCGTACGAGTCCCAGCGCAACGCGGTGGTGCCGCCCGACCTCGCGGCGGCACTGGAGGCCGATCCCATGGCGAAGGCGGCGTTCGAGGAGCTGGACAGGACCGCCGCGTACCAGCTGATCCTCCCGCTGCTGCAGGCGCTGACACCGCAGACCCGCGAGGCACGGCTGAGCGCCGCGCTCGCCCGGCTCGGCCAGGGCCACCCGCGTGCCGCTCCCATTGGTAGGCAGTCAATCCAAGATCGTCAAGAAGGAGCCCCATGACGACCACAAGAGTGATCACCCAGAGAACCACCGGCACCTCCGACGTGCTGGAAGTGGCCGAAGTGCCCGTTCCCGTGCCGGGTCCCGGCGAGGTGCTGGTGCGCGTTCTGGCCACCGGCATGAATCCGGCGGACTGGAAGGTCCGGATCGGCAAGGTCGACTTCTTCGGGCCGCCGCCCTACGTCCTGGGCCACGAGTTCAGCGGCACCGTCGAGCGCGTCGGAGAAGGCGTGACCCGGTGCGCGGTGGGCGAGGAGGTCTACGGCTGGACCACGCCGCCGCACGGCAGCCACGCGGAGCACGTCGTGGTGGCCGAGGACCGTGTCGCCGCCAAGCCCCGGACCCTTGACCACGTCGGTTCCGCGGCCCTGCCCATCTCCGGATTCACCGCCTACCAGGCCCTGATCACCCTGTCCGACGTGCAGCCGGGCCAGCGCGTGCTGATCCACGGCGCGGCGGGCGGGGTCGGTCACCTCGCCGTGCAGATAGCCAAGGCCAGGGGCGCGTACGTCATCGGTACCGCCAGCGCCGCCAAGCACGACTACCTGCGCGGGCTCGGCGCCGACGAGCTGATCGACTACACGGCCGAGGACTTCTCCACGCTGCGCGACATCGACGCGGTCCTGGACACGATCAGCAACGACTACGGCCCCCGCTCGCTCGCCACCCTCAAGCCGGGCGGCATCCTCGTGGACGTCGTCGGCGTCGGCGTGGACCGCACCGAGGTCACCGCGCGCGCCGCTGAACTCGGTGTGCGCTTCGTGGAGTTCTTCCTCGACCCGACCCCCGCCGTGCTGACCGCGTTCGCCGCACTGGTCGACGAGCACGGCGTACGCCCCACGATCGCCGAGACGCTCCCGCTGGACCAGGCCGCCAAGGCACACGACCTGAGCGAGACCGGGCGCGTGCGCGGGAAGATCGTCCTGGTTCCCTGAGTCGGGTGAGCCCGGCCGGTCAGCGTGGTCAGCGGACCGGCCGGGCCCGGCCGAGTTCGGTGATGAGCGTGCGGTACGTCTCGTACGCGGGCTTCGGGCGGTAGTCGCTGGTGGTCAGGCCGAATCGGGCCACCGCCTCGGGGTTCGCGGAGTCGGCGTCGCGGAGGCCGAAGAGCTCGTAGTGGGTGATGTGGTGGCGGGCGGCGGCCGACGCGATCGTACGGATCATGGATTCCAGGCGCGCCGCCTGCTCCTGCGGGGTGCGGTCGGGGGTGGTCGGGGTGCCGTTCTCGCAGATTCGGATCGGCGTGCCGGGGCGCAGGCCGAGCGGCGGGAGGCTGACCGTGCGCAGATGGGTGAGGGCGTGCTCGACCATGGGCGCGAGGTGTTCGTACGGGGTCGGGGAGAAGGCGTCCGGGTAGAGGCCGAGCCCCACGTAGTCGACGTACGCGGCGAACTCCCCGGCCGGTACGGCGGCGAGCCGCGCCCAGAACTCGTCGTCGCCGCCCAGCCATTCGGCGGGCTCGGCCACCGAGAACCCGATCCGTACGTGGCCCAGGCCCGCGGCGTCCAGCGTGCGGCGGGCGTGCGCGGTGCCGCGTACGAGAGCGGTGACGGCGCCGGGGGAGCTGCCGTCGATCCACGGGACGGGGAAGTTGGGTTCGAGGGTGACCTGGAGGTGCCGGACGATCGGGCCGTAGCGGCGGACGGCGCGCGTGATGAAGTCCAGCCAGCCGTCGATGTCCTCGGTCTCGGGCAAGTAGCTGAGGACCAGGTCCAGTTCACGGCCGTGCTCGGTGTACCAGGCGTCGGGCATGGTCAGGGCGGTCATCGTCTCCTCGGGCCGGAGGGCCTTCACCTTCTCGGGGTCGGGGCTCTGCCCGAGGAAGTGGATGTACTCGCGGACGAGGAAGGGGAGTTGGCCGCCGGGGCGCAGCCCGTCGACGAGGAGGTCGATCGAGCGGGGGTCGTCGGGGATGCCGAAGATCTTGCTGACCTGGCCGGCGGCGTAGATGCCGAAGGTGAGGGAGCCGTCTGTGCTCGTACTCATTTCTGGGGGCCTTCCTCTGCTGGCCACGGCAGGCTGCCGTCGGCGATACGGGCGATCAGGTTCCGGATCCAGTCGGACTCGGAGCGCAGCTGGTGGCCGACGAACGCGGTCTCGACCATGAAGAGTTCCGGAACCCCACCGGCCCCCGCCTCGTCCGCCGCCGTGGCGAGCGCCTCGATCTGCGCGTCGAGCGAGCCGACCCGCTCCCGCAGCGCGGCCACGGCCTCCTCCCGGCCGAGCGCCCCCAGGTAGGCCAGCGCGTCCACGAACGCCGAGGTCTCCACCTTGGCCTCGCGCACCTGCCGCCCGACCCGCTCTCGGAACGCCTGCCACCCCTGGGGCGTGAGCGCGTACACGGTGCGGGCGGGGCGGTTCCCGGCCTGCTCGGTCCCGGTAGGGGCGATCCAGCCCGCGTCGATCAGCGAGGTGGTGAGCGTGTAGAGCGAGCCGCTGCGGGCTCGTACGTGCGGATAGCGCCTGTTGAGCTCGGTTCCGAGCGCGTACGTGTGCATGGGGCGCTCGACGAGCAGCCCCAGGAGGCGAAGGGCCAACGGGTTGTCCACGGCTTTCAGCGGCATGCCGGAAACCGTAACACCCGTATACAGGTATTCGGGTGCTCGGGTGCTCGGGTGCTCGGGTGCTCGGGTGCTCGGGTATGCCGATTGTCAGTGGCGGATGGGAGGGTGTCGCACATGACGCAACCGGACCCCAAGCAAGACCTGCACCACTACCTCAAGTCCGCCAGGGAAGCCCTGTTGTGGAAGGTCGAAGGGCTGTCGGAGTACGACGCGCGCCGCCCGCTCACGCCGACCGGCACCAACCTCCTTGGCCTGCTCAAGCACCTGGCGGGCTGCGAGGCCGGGTACTTCGGCGACACCTTCGGGCGGCCCTTCGCCGAACCGATGCCCTGGACCGAGGAGTTCGACGAGGACCCCACCGTCGACATGTGGGCGAAGGCCGACGAGTCCCGTGAGTACATCACCAGTCTCTACCGCAAAGCCTGCGCCCACTCCGACGCCACCATCGAGGCCCTGGACTGGGACTCCCTCGGCCGCGTCCCGCACTGGCCGGCGGAGCGCAACGAGGTGACCCTGCACCGCATCCTGATCCACATGCTCGCCGAGACCAACCGGCACGGCGGCCACGCCGACATCGTCCGCGAACTCATCGACGGAGCCGCCGGTCTCCAGCACGACAACGAGAACATGCCACCGGCCGAGGGCCTTTCGTGGGTCGAGTACCGGCAGAAGCTGGAGGAGGTGGCGCTGGAGGCGGGGAAGGCGGAGCAGTAGGCGAAGGCGAAGGTGGAGCGGTAGGCAGGCGAAGGCGGGGTGGGAAAAGGGCCATCTGGTCACAAACCGCTACGGTCGACTACCGTGTGTGCCTTGTGTGTTGCGTAGGGCAACCACAGCGAGGGAAAGAGGTACGCACGTGATGCGACGTATGGCAACGGCTCTGGGGGCTGCCGGGACGGCTCTGGCGCTCGTGCTCGCCGTCTCGAACACCGCCTACGCGGCCAGCGGGACCCTGAGCATCAACGGCAGCGAGTACGACGACCCGAGCGGCTGCTACGCGGTCGACTGGTTCCCGTCGTCCGTCACCAACCACACCGACGCCATCGCCGAGGTCCACAGCGGGCCGAACTGCACGGGGCAGGTCGAATGGCTGGTCTACCCCGGGGAGACGTACCACACCGAGACGGCCCAAAGCGTCTTCATCCTCTGACTCTGACCCTTCCGCCCGTCAGTCCCAGGCGTTGAAGAGCACTCCACCCAGCGTGGTGATGCCGTAGAGGCGGACCTCGCGCCACTCGCCCCGGGTGAGTGGCGCGGTGTCGACTTCGGTGAGCGGCATGGTCAGTTGCCCGTGCGTGAGCACCGTGAACCCCGCGTCGGTGAAGGCGCGGGCCCACGGCGGCGGCGCGAGGAACTGGTCGGTGTACCAGTCGCGGCGTTGCCCGGCGAACGCGATCCATGGGTGGTGGGCGTGGCACAGGACGATGCGCTCGCCCGCGCCATCGGTGACCGACGCGGCGTGGAAGGTACGGGGATAGGCCTGCTCCTCCACCTCCCCGACCTCGCCACCGGCGGCGCGGGCGGCCGCGTGCAGCGCGGTACGGAAGAGCCGGAGGTCGACCTCCGGAAGCGGGCCGTCCGCCGGGCGGAAGAAGCCCGTCGCACCTCGCGGCAGCGCGAAGCCCGCCTGCCCTTCATTGCTCTGCGGCGTCATGCGGTGAAGGCACCTTCGCTCAGCAGCGGGACGGCCTCGCTGGTGTCCAACTCCCTTGCCACGGCGACGTCCTGGGCGAACCCGCCCTCGGTCAGCTCCCGTCCGGAGGAGCAGGTGGCGAGGGCCTCGCCGATATCGGGCATCGCCGTGTACGCGGCGGCGGCTGCCGTGGCCTCGGGGGAGAGGGAGCCCGGTTCCGGTAGGTGTTCCCGCAGCGCCGCGATCACCGCTCCGGCGCCGAGCAGGTCCTCCAGAGCGGGGCGCAGGCTGCCGTCGGGCCAGCGTTCGCCCGAGGCGATGACGCCGACCGGGCGGGAGGCCCGCCCGTACCCCCGTACCGCGAGCCATCGGCCCACGGCGGCGGCGTTCCGCAGGGAGGCCGCGACGACGGTGGAGTCACCGGCGGCTGCGGCGATGGCCGACCCGTTGGGGGAGGGGAGCACCAGCCTGGGAGTGAAGGGCGCCTCGCGCAGGGCGGCCGGGGAGAGCGTCCACGGGGTCGTCCCGGTGACCATGCGGCGCCCCACCGCCAGGTCGGCGCCCAGTTCGGCGGCGTACCCGGCGGCGGTCCCGTCGCGCCACCGGTAGGGGTAGACCCGGGTCCCGGCCTCCACCGCGACGCCCACCGCCGTGGTGAACGACAGCACGTCGACGACCACCAGACACGCCACGTCCGGCGCCAGCCGCTCGGCCCCCGCAGGCCCCCACTCGAAACGTACGCCGTGCCCTGCCTGCCGGAACCAGTCATCCATGAGGGCCGATCATGCCAGCCGCCGCATGTGGTGCCCGCCGCACGGGGTAGCCGCCGCACCCGGCAGCGGTGCTGTCAGTGCCAGGTGCGAGGATCCCGGGATGCCGAACAGCCCCGCCACCCTCCACCAGTTCACCTCGCCGGACGAGCTCACCCCCACCGTGCGGCAGTCCCTCGCCGCCTGCTGGACCGAGGTCACCAACTCCGGCGGGGCGGCAGGTTTTCCCTTCCCGCCGATCGACCGGGAGCAGGCGGTCGCGGCCGTCGACGCGCTCGCCGGTTCGCTCGCACCGGAGGCCGGCCGCATCCTCACCGTGACGACCCAGGACACCGGGTACACCTCGGACGGACTCGTCGGCTGGCTGAACATCCGCCGCGACCCGTCGTCCCCACTGACCGCGCACTGGGGCACCCTTCACCACGTCCAGACCCACCCGGCCGTACGGGGGCACGGCCACGGAGCCTTCCTCATGGCGGAGGTCCACCGGATCGCCCGCGACGAAATGGGCCTGGAGCAGCTCCACTTGGCCGCGCGCGGCGGGGTCGGACTGGAGACCTTCTACGCCCGGCACGGCTGGCGGGAGGTAGGGCGCTGGCCGCGCGCGCTGCGGTTCGCCCCGGGCGGGGGCGGCGACGACCGGGACGAGGTGCTGATGTTCCTCGACCTGCACAGCCCGCACAGCCCGAGCAGCCATCACAGCGGACCCGGGGCGTGCCTGCCCCAGAAGGACGTCCGGTGAGACGAATGGACATGTGGGCGAGACGGAAGGCCATTCAGAGGCTCGTCCGGACTTCCTAGGGTTGAGGACATCAGCCTCGATCCGAACCAATTCAGGGAGTTGTCGTGCGCGCGATCATCCAGAAGTCCTTCGGCGGCCCCGAAGTCCTTGAGCTCGTGGAGCGTGAGCGGCCGGTGCCGCTGCCCGGGGAGGTCCTCGTCAGGGTGCGTGCCAGTGGGATCAACCCGGCGGACGTGGCCGTCAGGTCCGGTCAGTACCCCGTGCTCGGCGACCCGCCGTTCGGCGTCGGCTGGGACATCTCGGGAGTGGTCGAGGAAGCGGCCCCCGGCGCCAGGTTCGCGGTGGGGGACGAGGTCTACGGGATGCCGTTCTTCCCCCGCGCCGCCAACGCCTACGCCGAGTACGTCGCCGCCCCCTCCCGCCAACTCGCCCGCAAGCCCGCCTCGATCGACCACGTGCACGCCGCGGCCGTCCCCCTCGCGGCACTCACCGCCTGGCAGGGCCTCGTCCAGGCGGCGGCCGTCAAGGAGGGCGACCGCGTACTGGTCCAGCGCGCGGCGGGCGGGGTCGGCCACTTCGCGGTGCAGATCGCCAAGGCGCGCGGCGCCCACGTGATCGGCATCGCCGGCGCGGGCCGGCACGACTTCCTCACCCGTATCGGCGCGGACGAGGTGATCGACTACAGGACCACCGACTTCACCGAGGTCGTCCGGGACGTCGACGTGGTGTTCGACTCGATGGCCCAGGGCGCCCGGTCGCTCGGCGTGCTGCGCCCCGGCGGCGCACTCATCAGCATCATGGAGCACGGCGATCAGGACCTGGCCGCCCGTACGGAAGCGGAGGGCAAGCTATTCATCGGCGTCTCGGTCGAGCCCGACTACGCGGCGCTCGAAGCGATCGCCGAACTGATCGACGCGGGCCGCATCCACCCGCACGTATCGGAGACCTTCCCGCTGGCGGAGGTGGGCAAGGCGCACGAGTTGGTCGCCACGGGACACGTACAAGGCAAGATTGTGCTGACGGTCTGACGCCACCGCCACCGCCAACGCCACCAACGTCAACGCCAACGACGAACAAGAACCGCACCAGGGAGGGCGAGGCCGCATGGACATCCTCACCGAGGCACTGGCCTCGATGCGCACCGGCAGTCCGGCGTCCGTACGGACCATCGGCCGCGCCCCCTGGGGCCTGCGGCTGCCGCCCGTGCTGGGCGCGAGCTTCCACGTGGTGCTGTACGGAACCTGCTGGCTGACCCCGGAGGGCGGGTCCTTCCCCGAACCGCTCCCGCTCAGCCCCGGAGACGTGGTCTTCCTCCGTGGCGGCGGCGGCCACATCCTCTCCGACCACCCCTCCACCCCGCCCGTCGACCCCGGGGACAAGCAGCTCGAATGGAACCTGGGCCACTCGGACCGTTCACCGATCGGCGCGCTCCGCCTCGGCGGCGAAGGACCCGAGACCCGGCTGCTGTGCGGCAGTTACGACCTCGACCAGAGCCGCCCGCACCCCTTGGTGCGCCGGCTCCCCGAAGTCATCCACCTCCAGACCCGGCACGGCAGCCACCCGGAGCTCAGCGCGGCGGTCCAGCTGCTCGGAGCCGAACTGGAGAACCCGAGGATCGGCTCGGACGGCATAGTGCCCTCGCTGATCGACTCGCTGCTGCTGTACATCCTGCGGGCCTGGCTCGACGACGAGGCCCCGGCGGCCGTCGACGGCTGGGCGGCGGCGCTGGCCGACCCGGCCGTGGCGCCCGCCCTGGCCGCGATGCACGACGACCCCGCCGCCCAGTGGACGGTCGAGTCCCTCGCCGAACGCGCGGGACTGTCCCGCGCCGCCTTCGCCCGCCGGTTCGCCACACTGGTCGGCGAACCCCCGATGTCGTACCTCACCCACTGGCGCATGACCACCGCCGCACGCCTGCTCCGCGAATCCGACACCCCGCTCACGGCGGTCGCCACGCGCGCGGGATACGGCTCGGAGTTCGCCTTCGCCAAGGCCTTCAAGCGGGCGTACGGCCTGGCCCCCGGCGGCTACCGCCGGCAGACGGGAGCGACCCGCCTGGGCGCGTGAGGCGCGCAGAGCGCCGCGTGGGACCGGGCTCAGGAATGCGCCCCTATGCGGATACGGACTTGGGCCGGGCCGTGCGGCGCGGGCGGGTCGCCAGGTACTGCTTCGCTTCCCGGGACGCCTTGGCGTACGAGCCGGAGTCGAAGGGAGGCTCGGGGTCGTACTCGATGGCGAGCTGGAACGCCTCGGCGGCGACCCGTCCCGCGGTCAGTTCCGCCAGCCGCAGGGCCATGTCGATGCCCGAGGACACCCCGGCGGCGGTGACGATGCCGCCCGGCTGCTCCACGACGCGACGTGCCGTGTAGGTGGCGCCGTACGACTCCAGGGTGTCGACGGCCCCCCAGTGCGTGGTGGCCTCCAGCCCGTCGAGCAGGCCGGCCGCGCCGAGCAGCAAGGAGCCGGTGCACACCGAGGTGGTCCACGTGGTGGTGGTGTGGAGGTGACGGATCCAGTCGAGCAGCGACTCGTCGGTGAGGCCGCGACGTGCGCCGGGACCACCGGGCACCAGGAGGACGTCGGCTTCCGTGACCTCCCGGAAGGAGGCCGTCGCGAGGAGGTGGAGCAGCCCCTCGCCGTCCGCGCAGGCGCCCGGATCGGCTGCGGCGAAGACGACGTCGGAATCCGGCAGCATGCGGAGGATCTCGTACGGGCCGACGACGTCGAGCGCGGTGAATCCGTCGAAGAGCGGGATGACGATGCGCATGGGAGTGCCTTTCGGAGGTGGCTACCGCCGCTGTCGGACGGCGGCGGTGTGGGCGGAGAAGTGCTTGCGGTACTCGCCGGGGGTGACCTGGAGCGTTCGTTTGAAGTTGCGGTGCAGGGTCTCGACGGTGCCGAAGCCACAGTCGTGCGCCACCGATTCCAGGGTGGCGGAGGTGGTTTCCAGGAGCCTTCTGGCGGCCTCGATGCGGGTGCTCTCGACGTACGCGGCGGGGGTGCGGCCGGTCTCCGCACGGAAGACGCGGGTGAAGTTGCGTTCGCTCATCGCGGCGCGCGCCGCGAGGGCGGCCACGCCGAGTTCGCCGTCGGGGTGGTCGGCGATCCAGTCGAGGACCTCGCGCAACGGTGCCCGCCCCGGTCGCTGGGCGGCGAGCTGGGCGCTGAACTGCGCCTGCCCTCCGGGTCGTTGGACGAACATCACCATCTGGCGGGCGATGGCGCGGGACACCTCGGGTCCGTGGTCGTCCTCGGTCATGGCGAGCGCGAGGTCCATGCCCGCGGTGATCCCGGCCGAGGTCCACACCTCGCCGTCCCGGACGAAGATCGGGTCGGGGTCGACCGTGACCTGCGGATACCGCTCGGCCAACTGGTCGCAGCGGGACCAGTGAGTGACCGCGTGCCGCCCGTCGAGGAGCCCGGCGGCGCCCAGCAGGAAGGCGCCGCTGCACACCGCGGCGGTACGGCGGGCCCGGTGGGCGGTCCTGGCGAACCAGTCGACGAAGCGCGTGTCCTCGCAGGCCCGGTGAACACCCGTGCCGCCCACGGCGACGAGCGTGTCCACCGGCCTGGCGTCCTGGCCGTACTCGTCGTCCTCGCCGTACTCGTCGATCGTCAGTGTCGGGGAGACCGCGAGACCGCCGCTCGACGGAACAGGACCGGGCGCGGCGGCCACCGTTTCGAGGACGACGCCTCCGGTGAGGCGTGCGGCCTGGGTGAATACCTCATGAGGTCCGGTCAGGTCGAGGATCTGGAAGTCCGGAAAGACGGCGAAGACGATGCGCTGGGTGCTCACCCGTCCATCGTGGCCACATCTCCCCATGGCGGCAAGGACACGAACATGACGATTCCCGCCACCGCCACCCGCCGCACGGATCGTGCGCGGTGATCAGCTGCGGTGGTCAGCTGCGGTGATCAGGCACGGTCCTCGTCCCCCTTGACCGCCTCCGCGATCCGCAGGGCGGCTTCCCCGGGCGTGAGGTGGGTGGTGTCGACGACCTCGGCCGCGTCGTGCAGCCAGGTGCGGGCCGCCTCGGCGTAGGGCTCCAGGTGCTGGAGGCGGAAGGGGGAGTTCGGTCCGAGGACCATGTCGCCCGCGATACGCCCGCGAAGGGTCTCCTGGTCCGCGTGAAGAACGAAGTGCCGTACGGGGACGCCGTATCGGGCCAGACCCTCGCTGATCTCGCGCCAGTACTCCTCGACCAGGACGGTCATGGGCACCACCAGGATGCCGCCGGTGTAGTCGAGCACCCGACGCGCGGTCTCGACCACGAGCGGGCGCCACGGTGGCCAGTGCTGGAAGTTGTCCGTCGCGGGCAGCCCCGGCGAGATGTCCATGAGCGTCTCACCGACCTTCTCGGCGTCGAACACCCTTGAATCCGGAAGCAGTTGCTGCACGAGCGCACTGGTCGTCGTCTTGCCCGCACCGTGGGTCCCGTTGAGCCATACGATCATGCGGCTCCAGGGTAGTGCCGTGCGGCCGCCACCGGTGAGTACTGTCGGCGGGTGATCGATCACGGCATTGCTCTGCCCTACTACCGCCTCCATGTCGTGCCCGCTGTCGTGGCGCTCGCCAGCCCGGCGTGGCAGCGGGAGGTGTGGCTCGACCCCGGTGAGTTCGAGGATCTCGATCACACCGTCCACGTCCTCTTCGACGACTTCTGCGATGCGCGCGATCCCTCGCCCTGGCTGGGGCAGTGTCTGCGGACCGAGGAGGAGGTCGAGCTGATGGCGCGGCTCGGTGTCGCCTACGGCGTGGTGCAGGACTCGGTCGGGGCCGGTGCCCGTGACGAGGTCTACCTGGATTCGCCGGGTTGGGGTGAGGTGGTCGCGGTCGCGGCTCGGCTGGCGCAGGTTCTCGTGGCGAACGATCACACGGCCCTGAGCAAGCTGCACGAAGCTGGTCATCGCTGGCCCTGATCGGACGAGCGGGGCTCGCCGTCCGTCCCGTGTTCCCCGTGTTTCCCCGCGCGAGTGCGTGGGCGCCCATACTGGCTTCGGGGGTGGTCCGTGATGGCCGAACGTCCGTTGTCCCGACAGGAGTTGACGCAGCGCCGCAGGCGGAGCGGGTTCGTCGGGCGGCGGGCCGAGATGAGCGGATTCCGGGAGAACCTTGAGCGGGACCCGGCGGACGACGAGTTCCGCTTCCTCTTCCACGTCCGGGGCAATGCCGGCGTCGGCAAGACCTCGCTCGTCCGGCAGTGGGAGGAGGTCGCGCGGGCGCACCGCGACACCGTCTGCGCGTACGTCGACGACGCCGTGCACAGCCCCGTCGAGGCCATGGAGGCCATCGCCGAGCGGCTCGGGCGGCAGGGTGCGGAGTTCCGGCGGTTCGGGAAGCTGCTCGGGGCTTACCGGCAGCGGGTGCAGGAGGTGCAGAGCGCGCAGACCTCGCAGACCCCGCAGGCCGTGCCGGGGGGTCGGCAGGTAGGACAACACGGGTGCGCCGATGGCCAGTTGGCGGGGGAGGGTGGCCCGGTGGCCGTTCCCCCGGCTGCTTCTCCCTCCTCGGTCGTCGCCGCCCAGGTCGGCCTCGTCGGCCTCGGCATGGTGCCCGGCGTCGGTGCCATCGCCGGGGCCGTCGACCCCCAGCAGCTCGCCCAGGGCGCCGACCGGCTGCGGGCCGCGCTCGGCGCCCGGCTGCGCTCGCACGACGACGTACGCCTGGTGATGGACCCGGTGCGCAGCCTGACGCCCGTCTTCCTGGAGGAACTGGCGGAGACGGCCCGCAAACGCCCCTGGGTGGTGCTGTTCTTCGACGTGTACGAGCGGACCGGACCCGCCCTCGACGGCTGGCTCCGCGACATCGCCTTCGGCGACGTGCACGGCCTGCTGCCCGCCAACGTGCAGTTGGTCCTGTCCGGACAGGGGCGCCTGGACGCACGCTGCTGGGGCGACTGGCTGGACCTGGTGACCGAAGTGCCCCTCGAAGTCTTCACGGAGGAGGAGGCGCGGTCGCTGCTGGCGCTCCAGGGCATCGCGGACGAGCACGTCGTCGAGGTGGTGCTGCGGCTCTCCGGCGGGCTGCCCGTTCTCGTGCACACCCTCGCCCAGGCGCGGCCGGGGTCCGCCGAGGCCGTGGACGATCCGTCGGGTACGGCCGTGGAACGCTTCCTGAAGTGGGAGAACGACCCCGCGCGGCGGGCGGCCGCGCTCGCCTGCGCGCTGCCGCTCCAGTTCGACGAGGACGTCTTCCGGGCCGTCGTGCCCCAGGCGGCGGCCGAGCAGTACGCATGGGTGCGGCGGCTGGCGTTCGTCACGGACCGGGGCGGCCGGTGCCGCTACCACGAGGTCGTACGGACCCCCATGCTGCGGCTCCAGCGCACCCAGTCGCCCGCGCGCTGGCGGCAGGCGCACGAGACGCTCGCCGCGATGTTCGGGGCGGGCCGGGAACGGCGCGAGGAGGGGCTGCCGGAGGGCGAGTGGTGGGCGGACGCCCAGTGGCGCGAGCAGCGGGCGGGCGAGACGTACCACCTGCTGTGCGCCGCGCCGCTGCGCACCCTGCCCGACGCGCTCGCCGAGGTGGCGGAAGCGTGCGAGCAGGGCGCGGGGACGGTACGCCGCTGGGCCCAGCTCCTCGTACAGGCGGGGGAGGACGCGGGGGAGGACGGGCTCGCGGAGTGGGGACGGCGGCTGCTGGGGGGCGGGGCGCGGGAGGAGGGGGCTACGGACGCGGCGGGTGCGACGGATGCGGCGGATGTGGCGCTCGGTGCCTTGCTCGACGGGCCCGGTGCCGGCTCCCGTCCCGGGCCGAGCCGTGCCGGGAGGGTCAGGGCCCATGTCGTACGGGCACGGATGCACCGGAACGCCGAACGGTACGAGCAGTCCCTCGCCGACTGCCGGGCGGCGCTCGCCATCGACCCCGGTGCCACGGACGCGCTGGCCCTGCTGGCCCTCTCCCTCACGGACACCGACCGCTTCCCCGAGGCGCTGACGGCGTGGAGCGAGGTGATCGCGGCCGAGCCCGACCGGGCCGTGCACCACGCCTTCCGGGGATACGTACAGCTGAGGGCGGGGAACCGGACCGCGGCCGCCGAGGACCTGGACCGGGCGATCGAGCTGGACCCCGGGCAGAAGTGGGCGTACATCAACCGGGCGTACGCACGTCGCCAACAGGGCTTCTCCCAGGAGGCGTTGGAGGACGCGGAGCGGGTGCTGACGATGGACCCCGAGCACGCGCCGGCCCATGTGGAGCGGTCGCGGAACCTGGAGAGCCTGGGGAGGTGGGACGAGGCCGAGCGGGCGATGCGGCGGGCGGTCGAGCTGGGAGAGGCCGAGGGGCGGGGCGGGTGGTATCCGGCGTACCTGGCGGCGCTGCTGCTCGACCTCGGACGGCCCGCCGACGCGCTGGTGGAGATCGAGCGGGCGCTGACCGTCGAGGAGCGGAGCGGCTACCGGGGCGAGGAACCGTGGGAGACCGGCTGGCCGTACACGGTCCGGGCGTGGGCACTGCACGCGCTGGGGCCGGGACCGGGACTGGGGCAGGGACCGGGACGGGGGCCGGGTGGACCGTACGGGCGGGACGCCGAGGCCATGGCGGACCTCGACCGGGCTGCGGAGCTCGGCGATCCGACGGGGCAGGTGTTCGCGATGCGTGGCTGGCTGGCCTGGGAGGCCGGTCAACTCGACCTTGCGGAAGGCGAGTTCACGCGCGCGCTGGACCTGCGGTCGCAATGGGCGTGGTGCCTCATGGGGCGCAGCATCGTACGGGCCTATGCCCGGCGGCACGAAGAGGCCGTCGCCGATATGACGCGTGCCGTCGCCCTGGGGCTGGGTGTGCCGGAGGCCGAAGTGGAGTCGACGGTGGCCCGCCCGCTGGTCGACCTCCTCCGCGAACACCTCCCGGCCAACCGGGCTGCCGTGACGGCCGCGATCAGGGCGGGCGCGCTGCTCTCGTCCCAGTTGCAGTGGCCGGGGCTGGCGGGGCAGGTGGGGAAGGTGCTGTCCCTGCGGCCGAGCCCACGGCTGGTGCTGGGGTCACTGACGGTGCTGCGGAGGGCGGTGGGGTTGCTGAGGGAGAGGGAGCAGTACGCGGGCTCGGGTGGGGCTGCTGCGGAGTCCACCAGGAGTCAGGCGTGGGCGCTGAAGCTGCTCGGGCCGCTGTTGCGGGTGCTGGAGCGGGTCCCGGGCGGGCGGGGGTAGGGCGGCCCCGCCAAGGATCCGCCACCCGTCACAGCTCCTCGGCCGCTTCCTCGGCCGCCTCCCCGAGCGCCTCCGCGAACGCCCGTGTCCTGGCCGTCTCGCGGCTTCGGTGCCACACCAGTCCCAGCTGTGACTCCGGCAGCCCGTCCACCGGTACGAAGGTGAGCGCGCGGTGCCGGTAGTACTCCGACGAGGGGCGGCACAGCAGCATCGCGCCACGGTCCGCCTGGACCTGGGCCAGGCCCTCCTGGAGCGTGTTGACCGTGGGGCCGGGTGGGATGGGGAGGCCGCCGGGTGTGGTGGCGGGGGCCTGGGCGTGGCGCCAGTACTCAGGGGCGTGGGTGCTGGTGGCGCCGATGAGGGAGCAGCGGGCCAGGTCCTCGGCGGTCAGGCGGGGGCGGCGGGCGAAGGGGTGGTGGGAGGGGAGCGCGAGGGTCTGGGGGCGGCGCGAGAAGACCCGGCCCACGACGAGTTCGGGCTCGTCGACCGGGAGCAGGACGGCTGCCGTGTCGACCTCGTGCCGGTGCAGCGCGCCGAACGGGTCGGAGAACGGGATCTCCACCAACTCCGTGACGGTGTCCGGGTGTTGGCGGCGAAAGAGGGTCAGCGCGCTCATGACGTGGTCGTTGGCCGTGCCCTGGAAGCCGATGCGCAGGGTGCCCGTGGTGCCCCGGGCTGCGGTGCGTACGTCGTCGAGTGCGGTGAGCAGTGCGTCGTACGCGGGCCGGGACGCCTCGTACAACTGGCTGCCGAGCGGGGTGAGGGCGGCCCGGCGGCTGGTGCGGTCCACCAGGCGCGCGCCGACCCGGCCCTCCAGCGAGCGGAGCAGCTGGCTGACGCGGCTCTGGGAGAGGTGGAGGCGCTCGGCGGTGCGCCCGAAGTGCAGTTCCTCGGCGAGCGCGAGGAACGCTTCCAGCTCGCGTGCTTCCAGGGCGGACATCGCTGACTCCCGTGTTTCTGCGGATTGCTTCTGTGGTCGGATTGATGAGCTCTGCTCATAGAAGGGTGAGGGGTTCGCCGTTGTTCCGGGGCGGTGCGGTGGGTTGGCTGGGGGGCATGAGAGATCTTGTGCAAGCCGGTGTGTCAGTGCGCGGTGTGGGGCGTCAACTTCCGGTGTGGCGCGGGTGGTTGGGGGTCGGCGCGCTGGCTGTCGGCACCTTCGCCGTGGTCACCTCCGAGATGCTGCCCGTCGGGCTGTTGACGCCGATGGGCGGTTCGCTGCGGGTGTCGGACGGGCTCGCCGGGTTCACCCTCACCGTCACCGGGCTCGTCGCGGCCCTCTCCTCGCCCCTGCTGACCTCCCTTCTCGGGCGGTTCGACCGGCGCGCCGTCCTGTGCGCACTGCTGGCCGTGCTCGTGGCCGGGAACCTCGCCGCCGCCTGGGCGCCCGACTACGGCGTCATGATCGCGGCACGCGTGCTGGTGGGCATCGGGATGGGCGGGGTGTGGGCGATAGCGGCGGGGCTCGCGGTACGGCTGGTGCCCGCGAGGTCCGTGCCTGCGGCGACCGCCCTCGTATTCAGCGGCATCGCCGTCGCCTCCGTACTGGGCGTACCCGCGGGCACGTACCTCGGTGAACTGGCGGGCTGGCGCACGGCGTTCCTCGCGGCGGCGGGCCTCGGGTTCGTTGTCCTCGTCGCGTTGGCTCTGCTCCTGCCCCGGCTCCCCGCGGAGCGGACGCTCGCGCTGGGCGGTGTGCTGCGGCTGGCCCGCACCGCGCGGGTGCGGACCGGGCTGTTCGTCGTCGCGTTCCTGGTGACCGGGCACTTCGCCGCGTACACCTATGTCCGCCCGGTGCTGGAATCCGTCTCCGGGGCGAGCCCGGGCACGATCGGCACGCTGCTCCTGGTGTACGGGGTGGCCGGTGTGGCCGGGAACTTCCTCGCCGGAGCGGGGGCCGCCCGCTCCCCGCGCCGTACGGTCCTGACGATCGGCGCGGCACTCGCCGGGACCGCCCTGCTCATGGTCCTGCTGCTGCCGGCCACGGGCGGGTCGCTGATCGTGGCGGGCGTGCTGATGGCGGTGTGGGGGCTGACGTACGGAGGTGTGTCGGTGAGCACCCAGAGCTGGCTGCTGGACGCCGCCCCCGAGGCGAGGGAGGCGGTGTCGGCGCTGTTCGTCGGCGTCTTCAACGGGGCCATCGCGCTGGGCGCTTCGGCGGGCGGACTGGTGGCGGACGGTGCCGGGGTCACGGCGGTGATGTGGCTGGCCGCGGCGCTCGCACTGGGCGCGGTGGCGACGGTGGCGCGGGGCGGCGCGTGGTGAGGTGGAGTGGCGTGGTGAGGTGGGGCGCCCGGTCAATCCTGGCGCCCCACCGGTTCACTCCACCGAAATCGCCTGCGCCGGACACATGACCGTGGCCTCGTGCACGGCCTCCACGTCCGGGTCCTCCTCCGGCAGCCGGGAGCGGAGCAGGAGGACCAGGCCCTCCTCGACGTCCTGGTCGAACACCTCGGGTGCGGTCAGGGCGCACATCCCGGCACCCACGCAGCGGCCCCGGTCGACCCGTATCTCCGTACTCATCGGATCAGGCCTCGTCCCAGGTCACCATGAGGCTCTCCACCCCGAAGATGGAGGCTCCGGTGCGCAGCGGAACCTCGTCGGGACGTACGGCCAGACGCAGGCTCGGGAAGCGCCTGACCAGGGCGGGGAGCGCCACCTGCATCTCGACGCGGGCCAGTTGCTGGCCCAGGCACTGGTGGATGCCGTGGCCGAAGCCCAGATGGCCGGTGGCCTTGCGGTGCAGGTCGAGGGAGTCCGGGTCCGGGAAGCGCAGCGGGTCGCGGTTGGCCGACTCCATGGACATGGTCACCGACTCACCGGCCTTGATGACCTTGCCGTCCAGCTCGACGTCCTCCAGTGCGGACTTGACGGTGGTGTGCGCGATGGTCAGATAGCGCATCAGCTCCTCCACGGCCTGCGGGGCCAGTTCCGGGTCCTCGCGCAGGGCGGCCAGCTGGTCCGGGTTGCTCAGCAGGGCGAACGTACCCAGGGAGAGCATGTTCGCGGTGGTTTCGAGGCCCGCGCCGAGCAGGAAGGCGCTGATGCCGGTGAGTTCCTCGTGGGTGAGGTCGGTGGTGGTGAGGTCGCTGAGCATGTCGTCGGTGGGGTTCGCACGCTTGGCGGTGACCAGGTCGCTCATGTACGCCTGGAGCGCGGCGAGCGCGTCGCCCATCGCCACCACGTCGGAGCCCTTGGTGATCATGATGGTCGCCCAGCGCTGGAACTTGTCCCGGTCCTCGCTCGGAACACCGAGCAGCTCGCAGATCATCAGCGCGGGGATCGGCTGCGCGAACGCCTCCAGCAGGTCCACCGGGCCGCCCTCGCGCTCCATCGCGTCCAGGTACTCGTCGGCGATCTGCTCGGCCCGCTCGGTCAGTTCACGCATCCGGCGGACCGTGAACCTGCTGATCAGCAGCTTCCGGTAGCGGGTGTGCTCGGGGGCGTCCATGCCGGTCATGTCGCCGACCGGCGCGGGCGGCAGCTGGCCGATGTCGGCGAAGGGGTAGTGGAGCAGTTCGTAGCGCGAGCTGAACCGGGGATCGGCGAATATCGACCGCACCGTGGAGTAACCGGTGGCCAGCCACCCCTCGTGCCCGTCCGGGTACCGCATCCGCACCAGCGGGTCCTGCTCGCGCAGCTCGCCGAGCCCGGCGGCCGGGGAGAAGGGGCAGCCGGCGTCGCGCCCGGTGGGGATGGTCACCGGCTCGGTCACCGGTTCGGCGGTCGGCGCGGTCTCCGGTTCGGTCGTCGATTCGTGTCGCATGTGTCCTCCAAGATCCAGAGCAAAAGGCATGGAGGGGCCCGGGCCGGTACGGCCTCACCCCGTAGTGCCAGTGTGGCATCACTATGGCGTCACCCCAAGACAGTCTGGCATTTCATGGTGCCAATATCGGTGCCAAGCTGGCTCCCGTCCGGTCTGAGTACGATGCCCCTTCGTGAGCAGGAGTAGTGAGGGGATGCCGCGCATGACCGACGGCACGGGCAGCACGGAGGGTTCGCGTCCGCGCGACCGCAGGCGGGGCCAGGGCGAGCTGGAGGCACAGGTGCTGTCCGTGCTCGGGGCCGCCACCGGACCGGTGACCGCGGCGTGGGTGCAGGAGCGCCTCGGCGGCGGTCTCGCGTACACCACCGTCATCACGATCCTCACCAGGCTCTACGACAAGGGCGCCGTCACCCGTACCCGCGCCGGGCGGTCCTTCGAGTGGACGCCCGTCGCGGACGGCGCCGGGCTGGTGGCCCTCCGGATGCGCAAGCTGCTCGACAAGCAGGACGACAGGGACGCCGTGCTGTCCAGCTTCGTATCGGCGCTCTCGCCGGAGGACGAGCGGCTGCTGCGGGCGCTGCTCGGTGAAGGTGAAGGGGACGCCGAAGCGGACGACAGCGGGTCCGAAGGTCCGGGGCGCTGAGCCGAAGTGGGTGTTTTCGTCTTTCTGCCGTTGATCCTGCCGCTCACCGCCCTGCCGATCGCCCGGCTCGCCGAGCAGCACCTGCACCCGCGTACCGCAGCCCGGCTGCTCACCGCCGTGGCCGTGATCCTCGCCGTGTGCAGCACCGTCTGCCTCTGTCTCCTGGTCGTGGTCGGCACCGCCCAACTGCCCGGCAACCCGCTGCCCGACAGCTGGTCGGACCCGGAGGTGCGGGCGGCGGTGCCCTACGACGAGATCGCGGGGAAGGTGTCGATCGGCGCGCTGGCGGCGGTGGTGTCGGCATGGACCGTCGCGCTGTACCGCGACCGCCGGTACCGGGCGCGGGCACACCGCGCGCTGGCGGGGCTGCGTACGGCCTCCGAGGTCGCGGTGCTCAGCGACGAGAGCCCGTACGCCTACGCGCTGCCGGGCCGGGGCGCCTCCCGGAGCGGACGCATCCTGGTGTCCACCGGGATGCTCGCCGCCCTCACCGACGACGAACGCCACGCCCTCCTCGCCCATGAACGCGCCCACCTCACCGGGCGCCACCACCGGCTGCTCCTCCTGGTACGGCTGGCGGCCTGCGCGAATCCGCTGCTGCGCCCGTTGCGCGGGGCGGTCGGGTACGGCACCGAGCGCTGGGCCGACGAGGAGGCCGCCCGCGCGACCGGCGACCGGCGCACCACGGCCCGTGCGGTGGGCAAGGCGGCACTGATGGCCGGCCGGGGAGGGAACGCCGGGCCCCCCGCCTTCACCGGGCTGGCGGCCTTCGCCGAGGCGGGCCCCGTGCCGCGCCGGGTGGCGGCACTGCTGGGCCCCGTACCACCGGCCGGAGGATGGCCGCCGGGCCTCACCTGGGCGGGGATCGCCGCGCTGGTGGCGGCGGCGGGCACGGCGGCCTCGACGCTCTCGGCGGTCAACGCGGCGGTGGGACTCTTCGTGGTCCTGCGGGGGGTCGGACTGGGCTGAGGGGGCGCGGGCCGGGCTGCGGGGGTGCGGCCGGGCTACGGGGGTGCGGGCCGGGCGGCCGGTCAGCGTCAGCGGCCCTGCTTGCCCCGGCGGTTCCCGCCCTGGCCGCCCTTGGCACTGCCCTTGGTGTGGTTGCGGGCCACGGCCTTGCCGCCCTTGGTACCGGTGCCCGAGCCCCGCGCGCCCCGGCCCGCCGACTTGCCCGCGGCGGGCTTGGCCTTGGCGGAGTCGCCGGACCTGCCCTTCTTCCCGGACTTCTGCGACTTCTGCGAGGTCTGCTGGGCCGCCGGCAGCGACGGACCCCGCGTGCTGTTCACCGTGCGGCCCCGGACGATCCCGATGAAGTGCTCCACCAGCTCCGGCGGCTCCCCGCTCTCGCTCAGCGGCCACGACAGCGCGATCCGCGACTCGGGAACCGGGACCTCGTCGGTGCCGGTCAGCGTCCGGTACGTGAGGTCCTTGCGGTGGTGGAGACGGGCCAGCGACTGCGGCACGACCAGCAGGCCGACGCCCGCAGCGACCAGTTCGATCGCGTCGGCGGTCGTCTCCGGGCGCTCGTTGGCGGGCAGGCCCGGCGGGTGCTGCTGCTCCCAGCCGAGGGTGTCGTCCAGCGGATGCAGTACGAGTTCCTCGGCGAGCTCCGTCACCGAGACCTCCTCGACGGACGTGATCGCGTGGTCCTTGGGGATCACGACGACCGTGGTCTCGGTGTAGAGGGGGATCGCGCTCAGCGTCGTACGGTCGTCGACCGGCAGGCGTACGAAACCGGCGTCGGCGCCGCCCTCCCGCAGCAGACCGAACGCCTCGGCGGGGGCCGCCGCGACCAGGGTCAGCGCCACGTCGGGCAGCCGCTCGTGCCAGATCCGCACCCACTTGGTGGGCGTCACGCCCGGGACGTACGCGAGCCGGAACGAAGGCTTCGACGATTCCGCCGCCGCTGTCGCCGTTGCTTCCGCTGATGCTGAGGAGGGTGCTTCCGAGCCTGTCACCCGGCCAGATTACCGGCCGTGGCCAGGGACGCCGCCCGGCGGTGTGGTCAGCGATGGCGCACATGCTCGATACCCTTGGACCATGACGTCGCACCAGAGCACCCAGACCATGAAGCCCGCCACCGCGGCGAAGAAGCTGGGTGTGTATCTCGAAGCCACCCCCGCAGAGTTCCAGGAGGGTGTCGTTTCGCGCGCCGAGCTGACCGCGCTCCAGGCCGAGCCGCCCCAGTGGCTCCAGGACCTGCGCGCCAACGGCCCGCACCCCCGCCCGGTCGTCGCGAACAAGCTCGGCGTCTCCATCTCCGGCCTCGCCCGTGGCGGCGTGACCGAGGCGCTCACCACCGAGCAGATCGACGCGATCAAGGACGAGAACCCGGAGTGGCTCCAGAAGGAGCGCGCCACCCAGTCCGAGGTCCGCAAGGAAACGGTGCGCCTCAAGGAGAAGAACGCGGAGAAGGACAGCAAGACCGGCTGACCTGGGTCCGAGGACGTACGAAGGGGCTGCCGAACCGCTCGGCAGCCCCTTCGCGTTCAGTCCGTGACTTCAGTACGTGACCGTGATCCGGCGCCGCACGCCGTCCACCCGTACCTCGCCGCCGTACGGGATCACCACCTGCGGATCGGTGTGACCGAAGTCCACGTCGAGGACGACGAGGGTCTTCGGGGCGTACGCGGCCAGGGCGCGCAGCACCGCCTCGCGCTGCTGCGACGCGTAGGCCGCGCTCTCCTCGGGGGAGTTGGGGCGGTCGAGGGACCAGGTCTTGGGGCGGGCCATCAGCAGGGCGGGGAAACGGGCGAGGATGCCGCGTTCGCCCATGGCGCGCAGGATGCGGAAGACCGCTTCGGCGGAGGGGAGTTCCTCGGACGTTTCGAGGAAGAGGACGCCGCCCTCGTACGCCGCCGGATCGCGCTCGATCTCGCGGTCGGCCATCAGCAGGTCGGACAGGATCTCCAGGTTCCCGCCCCAGGCGAGCCCTTCGACCACCTTCTCCGGACCGTGCCAGGTCCAGCCCGCGCCGGGGCGGGTCTCGGGTTCGGCGTCGAAGGTGGCGGGGTCGGCCCAGTCGCGGTCGATGTCGCGGAAGCGGTCGGCGGGCCGGAGTTCGTACGGGCCGTGGGTGAAGAGCGCCGCGCGCAGTGAGTCGGCGGTCAACGGGGCCAGGGCGCCGGGGCGGCCGAGCTCGACCATCACGCTGGCGCCGTGATAGCTGACCATGCCCAGGTTGCGGAGGGCCAGGAGGAGGTTGGTGTTGTCGCTGTAGCCGAAGAAGGGCTTCGGGTTCGCGCGGATCAACTCCCGGTCGAGGAGCGGCAGTACGGTGATCTGGTCGCTGCCGCCGATGCTCGCGATCACCGCCTTGACCGTCGGATCGGCGAACGCCGCGTGGATGTCGTCGGCCCGCTCCTGCGGCGTGGACTCCCACTTCCGCGTCGCCGGGTACTCGACCGGCTCCAGCCCGAACTCCTTCCGCAGCCGCTCCAGCCCGAGCTCGTACGGCAACGGGAGGATCCCGGCCAGCCCCGAGGAGGGCGAGAGGACGGCGACCCGGTCACCGGGGACGGGCTTGGGCGGGTGGAGCGGCGGAGTTGTCATGTGGCGAGGATAGGGGGGCGGGAGGAGCCGGGCGAGGGATATTCGCGCAGGTGGGAGTGGGTACTCCGCCGAACGCCGAACGCCGAACGCCGAACGCCGAACGTCAGAGGCGGAAGACCCGTCGCGCATTGCCGTGCAGGAACAACTCGCTCGCCTCGTCGTCGAGTTGGAGCTCCTCCAGGTGCTCCAGGGCCCGGGTCGGCGTGAGCATCGGATAGTTCGAGCCGAACATGACCTTGCGGCGGCCCCGGCCGCGCAGGTACTCCACCAGTTCGCTCGGGTAGCGGCGGACCGCGTACGCGCTCGTGTCGATGTACACATTGACGTGCTTGTCGGCGACGGCGATCATCTCGGTCGTCCACGGGTAGCCGATGTGCCCGCACACGATCGTCAACTCCGGGAAGTCCAGGGCGATCTGGTCGACGTACGGGATGGGGCGGCCGGTCTCCGAGGGGCGCAGCGGGCCGGTGTGGCCGACCTGGGTGCAGAACGGGATGCCGAGGTCGACGCAGGCCGCGTACAGCGGGTAGTACAGGCGGTCGGTGGGCGGCAGCTGCCACAGCCACGGCACCAGGCGCAGTGCGACGAAGCCGAGGTCGTCGACGGCCCGGCGCAGCTCGCGCACCGCCTGCACCGGGCGGGTCAGATCGGCGCCCGCGACCCCGCGCAGCCGCCCGTCGGACTGCGCGACGAACTCGGCCACCTCGTCGTTGCTGATCAGCGCGCCCTGGGGCCCGTACCAGGCGGAGGACAGTCCGATCTCGACGCCGGCGGCGTCCATCGCCTCGACCGTCGTCTTCACCGGCGGTGGTTCTGCCAGCAGGCCGAGCCCGGTCCAGCGGCGCAACGATTCGAGCATCTCGTGGTTCTGGTGGCGGACGGTGGGGTGCTGCATCCACGCATCTATGACCGGCAAGGGCTGCTCCCGTCTCGAATGTCGCGAACAACTCGAAACGCCCGCTGAGCGGTCGCTTATCAGGAGCCTAGTGGGCGCGTGCCGCCTTCAGCTACCTGCAGCCTGGGTGGCAGCGACATCAGCCGACCGCGAGCACCAGCGCCAACGACGCGACCGCGAGGGCGAAGTACGTCACCGGAAAGGCGATGTTGTGGAACACGCGCCGGTGGACGTGCGTGGCCACCGCGCCGGTGAAGAACAGGACCAGACCGATCGCGGCGGCCACCCCCAGCGGGCGGTACCCCAGCAGACCGACGAGGAGGCCGACGGCACCCGCCGCCTTGAGGGTGGCGAGCCAGGGGATCCAGGAGGCCGGGACGTGCACCTCGGACGAATTGGCCAGTACCCAGGGCGCCTTGGTGAAGTCGGTGGCGGCGACGGCGACGTTGGCCAGGATCGTGAGGATGGTGACGACGACGTACGCGGTGTGCACGGCGGCCTCCGTAGGGGAAGTGGGGGCGAGGAAGGTTCTCCTCACGAGCCTGGTGCGGAGTCCGCTTGGCGTCCAATACCTCCTTCTATAACCTGACGGCATGGTCGACGTGGACACCCGCCTGCTCCGCTGCTTCGTCGCGGTCGCCGAGGAGGGCAGCCTCACCCGGGCCGCCGGACGCCTGTACGTGTCCCAGCCCGCGCTGACCAAACAGGTCAAGCAACTCGAAGCATTGGTGGGGGAGTTGCTTTTCATCCGTTCCCGGTCCGGCATGGCGCTCACCGAAGCCGGACAGGCGCTCGCCGAGCGGGCGCCCGCGCTCCTCGGTGACTGGGACGCGGTGGTGCGCGAGCTGCGCGGTGCGGCCGGGCGGGCGGCGCGGGTGCTGCGGATCGGGTTCCTGGCGAGTGCCGCGAACGAGGCGACCGAGGGCATCGTCGCGGAGTTCCGGCGGCTGCGGCCGGGGTGGCGGACCGAGATGCGGCAGGCGCGCTGGTCCGACCCGACGGCCGGGCTCGCCGGCGGGGATGCCGATGTGGCGTTGCTGCGGATGCCGTTCCCGGGCCAGGAGGACCTGCGGGTACGGGAGTTGTTCGCCGAGCCGAGGTGGGTGGCGATGGCGGCCGGGCATCCGCTGGCCGCAGGCGGGGCGGACGAACCCCTCGCGTTCCGGGAGCTCTGGGACGAGCCCGTGGTGGCGGCACCGCCCGAGACGGGGGCGTGGCACGACCACTGGGTGGGTGCCGAGGAGCGGGACGGCAGGCCGGTCCGTATCGGAGCCGTCACCGACCAGCCCGACGAATGGCTCAGCGCGATCGCCAACGGCTACGGAATCGCCCTCGCCCCCGAGTCCGCCGCCCGCTACTACGCCAGGCCCGGCATCGTCTACCGCCCGCTCAGCGGGGTCGGCCCGTCAACGGTGGGCGTCGCGTGGTCCCCGGCGGACGACGACAACCCGGTCGTACGGGACTTCGTACGGTGCTGCGTGGCAGGGGTGGAAGGGGCGGAAGGGGTGGAGGCGTAGTCGTCGAGGCACAGGGCCCCGCGTCCGTCTCAGGCCACCACCCTCAGCGTGCGTGCCAGTGCCGCCGCCTCGCCTCGCGTGCTCACGTCCAGTTTGCTCAGGATGTTGGTGACGTGGAACTTCACCGTCGACTCGCTGATGTGCAGCGCCTCGGCGATGGCCCGGTTGCGCTGCCCCCTGGTCAGCGCGGCCAGCACCTCCAACTCCCGTGCCCCGAGCGCCGAGAGCGGATCGGTGGCCGGGACCTCGGGTGCACCCAGGGGCAGGGTCATCGTCACCGTGGTGCCCCAGCCGGGCACCGCGTCCACCGCCAGCCGGCCGCCGAGCGCGGCCAGCCGTTCGCCGACCCTGCGCACCGCGAACGCCTCGGGGGCGAGCGTGCCGGGGCCGTCGTCCCGTACCGTCGCCCGCAGTTCGGCCGTCGCCGCGTCCACCTGCCAGCCCACCTGCACCCGCCGCACCGGTTCCTGCTCCAGTACGGCGAGCAGCACCGCGCGCACCACCGCCCGCGCTGTCCGCGCCACGTCGGCGGGCAGTTGCCGGTCCTCCGAGGGCGGCGCCAGTTCGAGGCGGGCCGGGCCGTGCCGCAGCAGCGGGTGCAGTGACTCGGCGAGCCGGTCGAAGGCGCGGCGGGCACTCTCCTCGGTGAGGGCCTGGTCCCGTTCCGCGACCGCACGCAGTTCCACCAGGGAGTCCACCGCGAGACTGGTGGCACGCGCGCGTGCCGAAGCGTCGTCCAGGGTGCGGCTGCGCAGCACGCCCAGCAGCCCGGTCAGCGCGGCCGTGTGCGTCTCGCTCAACTCGGCGATGGCACGGGCGCGTTCACCCGCCACCGCCCGCGACTGGAGCATCAGCCCCGGCGGCGCCTCGGTCGCCACCCGGTCCAGATGGGCCGTCGTCAGGTCCCACAGTGCCTGTACGAGGTCGAGGGCCCCGGTAGCGAGGAGGGGCGCGGGGGCGGGCCGTACGAGGACGAGCAGGGTCGGGCGGGGGCCGCCGGTGACGGGGTGCTCGGCGGTGTGCCCGGTGGTCGCGCCCGCGGTGTGGCCCTTGGTGCTGCTGACGGCGAGCACCGGGTGCTCCGCGCCCGCGAACGTGGCGCTCCCCTGCCAGGGCAGGCCCGGCCGGACGGTGTCGACCAGGACGTCGAGCTCCCCGGCGGTGACGCGCGCGGCGAGGGCTTCCTCCCCGAACGCCTTGAAGGGCGAGTGCGCACAGTGCGCGGAGAGCGAGGCGGACGCGCGGTGCGGGACCAGGTCGCGCAGGACGCCGGACAGCCGCCGCTGGAGCTCGGGGAGCGGGCCCGCGAGGATCCCCGCGGCGAGGGAGAGGGCATCGGTGGCCGGGCCGAGGACGTGCGGCTCCGGGACGGCGGCGAAACGGCGGGTCTCCTGCATGGAGCCAGCGTACGTACAGGTGGCGGCCGGACGCCCCCGTCCCTTCGGACAGGCGGAACTGTCCGAAGGGACGGCCGGGCCTGCGGCGGCGGCGGGCCAGGCTGAGGGGGACCCGCCGAGTGGCGGGACAGAGTCGTGGGACTGCGAGGAATGGAATGCCCATGGAAGCGATCATTTTCGAGGAGTTCGGCGGGCCCGAGGTGCTGAAGCCGGCCACCGTGCCCGAGGTGCACGCCGGGCCGGGGCAGGTGCGCCTCAAGGTGGCGGCGATCGGTGTGAACCCGGTCGACGGCAAGATCCGGGCCGGTCTGCTTCAGGAGAACTTCCCGATCGAGTTCCCGTTCGTGCCCGGGCTTGATGTGGCGGGCGTTGTCGACGAGATCGGCGAGGGCGTCACCGGGTTCGCGGTCGGCGACGAGGTGCTGGGCTGGGCGGACACCGGCGCGTACGCCGAGTACACCCTCTCCACCACCTTCGTGCACAAGCCCGCCGGACTGTCGTGGGAGCAGGCTGCCTCGCTGCCCATCGCGGGCGAGACCGCCCAGCGCGTACTGGACGAACTGGGGCTCGCGGCCGGGGAGACACTGCTGATCAACGGGGCGGCGGGGGCGGTCGGCTCGTTCGCCGTACAGCTCGCGGTGGCACTCGGCGCGACGGTCGTCGGCACCGCGTCGGCCGCCAACCACGCGTATCTGAAGGAACTCGGCGCGACCCCGGTCACGTACGGCGAAGGACTCGTGGGGCGGGTCCGCGAGGTGGCTCCGCAGGGCATCGACGCGGTCTTCGACGTCGCGGGACAGGGCGCGCTGCCGGACTCGATCGAGCTGCGCGGCGGCACCACCGACCGCGTCATCACCGTCGGGGACTTCCACGCGGCGGAGCACGGGGTGCCCTTCTCCCACGACCACAAGGAGGACCGGCGGCCGGACCTGGCCGAACAGGCGCGTCTGGTGGCGGAGGGAGCGCTGACCCTGCGGGTGTCGGAGGTGCTGCCGCTGGCGCGGGCGGTGAAGGCGCACGAGATCAGCGACGGGGGGCACGCGCCCGGGAAGGTGGTGTTGCGTCCCTGAGCGCACACTCGCCTCGGCCCGGGGACCGCACCTTCGGGCCGATCTGTGACTCAGGTCACGTCCGCCCGTGTCACATCCTCGCCGGCCGGTCCGTCAAAGGGTTGTCACCACATGACAGTCGCAGCCACATGACAACGGCGGAGGAGCCCACCATGGAAGCCCGGATGAACCTCTTCGGAAACGCGATCGCCGGCAAGCTCGTCAAGCACTTCAACGCGGCCGGGAAGGTCCTGTCGGAGTCGGGCCTGCCGATGACCACGCAGGAACTGGTGAAGATCCGAGCCAGCCAGATCAACGGCTGCGGCATGTGCCTCGACATGCACACCAAGGACGCGACGCACGCAGGGGAGACCCCGGTGCGGCTCAACCTGATCGCCGCCTGGCGCGAGGCCACCGTCTTCACGGACGCCGAGCGGGCCGCGCTGGAACTGACCGAGCAGGGCACCCGTATCGCCGACGCGGCGGGCGGCGTCACGGACGAGGTGTGGGCGAACGCGGCCAAGCACTTCGACGAGGACCAGCTCGCCGCCCTGGTGGGTCTGATCGCCCTGATCAACGCCTACAACCGGGTGAACGTCATCAACCAGCAGCCGGCGGGCGACTACCAGCCCGGCCAGTTCGGCTGATCCCGCGCGAGGCCCTCGACCGGTACGGCCGCCACCCCGGACTGCTCAGAAGTAGCTGGGGTGGCGGAGCCCCGTCCGCCCCCGGAACGCCCACCAGCTCCACGCCTGGTACGCGAGGATCACCGGCACCACCACGATCCCGAACGCGGACAGGATCTTCAACGTCACCCCGTCCGTGACCGCGTGCTGGAGCGTCAACCCGGCGCCCGCCGAGCTGATCAGGACGTACGGGTAGTGGCCCGCCCCCACCAGCAGCACCGGCAGCGCGGACGCGACGGCAGTGACCGTGAACCCCGCCCGCCGGTGCCCGCGCACCAGGCACCACCAGCCGGCCCCCAGTGCCACCGCGAACACCCCGGCCAGCACCGCCGACACCCCGCGATTCGTCATCGAGGCACCCGCCCCGAAGAGCGTCAGCAGCAGCGGGAGGGCGGCTGCGGCACCCGTCGCGCGAAGCAGCTGTGCACCCAACTTCCGTGCTCTGCTTGCCAGTTCGGGTTCCGCGCGCAGGGCCACGAAGGCCGCCCCGTGCGCCGCGAAGAGCAGCACGGAGGTCATCCCACAGGCCAGTACGAACGGTGTGAACACCTCCCCGAACCCGATGTGGAAGCTCCCGTCGGCCCGGCGCGGCACCCCGTGCAGCAGCAGGCCCAGCACCAGGCCCCAGCACAGGGCGGGCAGCAGCCCGCCGAACACGATCAGCGCGTCCCACCACCGGCGCCCCCGCACGCCGTGGGTCCGGCCGCGCAGCTGGATCGCGGCGTTGCCCAGCACCAGGCCCACCAGAATCGCCACGATCAGCGGATACAGACCGGACAGGAAGGCGCCCTCCAGGTGCGGGAACGCCCCGAACAGGACGCCCGTGAACGCCACCAGCCAGACCTCGTTGCCCAGGAAGAAGGGCGCCATGGCGTCGAGGGCCGCGTTCCGGGAGGACGGGGAGGTCGGGGAGGACGGGGGAGGCGGGCCGTCGTTCCGCGCGCGTAGGAAGGGGTGCAGCATCTGTACGCCGTAGTCGTAGCCGCCGAGTACGAAGTACCCGGCGAGAAGCAGGCCGAGGAGGGCCAGCCAGAGGGTCTCCAGACTCATCTCGCTCTACTTTCAGTCGAATGGGGGCCGGGGGGTGGGCGGTGTCAGTAGGTCGCGATCGGCTGCTTGTCGCGCGGGTCGGCCCCGGGTGCGTCGTCGCCCTCCGGCGGTTCCGGCGCCCCCAGTTGCACGGCGTCCGGGCCTCGGCGGGCGAAGCGCGTGAGGAGCGTCCAGTTCGTCACCGCCAGGCCGACGAAGATGGCGATGAACGCGGCGCAGGACACCGCCAGCGACAGCCGGCTCACCTGGGAGAGCGCGTCCTCGACCTTCAACTCCCCGTAAATCAGCCAGGGTTGGCGCCCGACCTCCCGGAAGACCCAGCCGCCGATCGAGGCGATGAACGGGAACGGGACCATCGCCACCATCAGCCACACCAGCGGACGCCACCGCACCAGCCAGTCCTTCCAGAGCAGGAGCGCGGCGAGGAGGGTGATCGTGGACACCGTGTTGCCGATGATCGTCATCGAGTCCAGCGAGATCCGCAGCCAGGACTCCGGGGGCACGTAGTTGCCCGGCCCGTACTGCTGGACCAGCTGCGCCTGCACCTCCGCGACGTCCCGGCCCTCGGCGATCGCCATCTTCATCGGCTGGAACTCTTCGATCAGCGGGAACTGCATGTCGCCGACGACGACCACGAAGAACGAGGCGACCGCCGCCACCCACACCCCCAGCCGCAGCGAACCCCGGAACAGCTCGGTGTCCTTGGTGCGCCCGAGGAAGTGCCAGGCGCTGATCCCGGCGACGAAGACGCCGCCCGTGGTCAGCGCGGCGAGGGTGATGTGGGCGAGCGCGAGGAGGGCGTTGGGGTTGGTGAGCATCGCCGCGAAGTCGGTCAAGTAGGCGACGCCGTCGCGGACTTCGTAGCCGACGGGGTGCTGCATGAAACCGTTGGCGACCGTGATCCAGTACGCGGAGGCGGACGCGGTCAGGGCGACCAGCCAGATGAGCGTGACGTGCACGCCCTGGCGCAGCCGGCCCCAGCCGAAGATCCACATTCCGAGGAAGGTGGATTCCGCGAAGAAGGCGATGAGGGTTTCCAGGGCCAGCGGGGCACCGAAGACATTGCCCGCGAACTTGCTCAGCCCGCTCCAGCTCAGCCCGAACTGGAACTCCATGACCAGGCCGGTGACGATGCCGACCGCGTAGTTGATGAGGTACAGCTGACCCCAGAAGCGGGTCCGCCGCTCCCGTAGGGCTCTCTTGGCGGGATCACGGGCGAACGCGGCCCGGGTGTGCATGATCGCCACCAGCGGGACGAGGCCCATGGTGAGGATCACGAACAGCCAGTGGATACCGGTCGTGGCCGCGAACTGGAGTCGGGCCAGATCCGCAGCACTCATGGGACGGCCTTTCTGGGGGACGGGAGGGACGGGAGAACGGGAGGAACCGGAGAACGGGAGGGACTGGGGGACTGAAGGGACTGGGAATCGAAAGAGGAGGAAATCGGAGTGGGGTCGTCGCTTCGCGTGTACGGATGGCCGGTGTCGCGTCCCGTCCGTCCGTGCGGTGACCTCGTGGAAAACCGTAGGGAGAATTGCTTATGCGTTCCAAGACCGGTTCTGCCATGTGACGATGACCCGGAAGGCATGAGTAGAGGTGGAGGGCGGGTATGGACCTGTTGCAGCTGCGCTATTTCCAGGTCGTGGCCCGGTACGAGCACATCAGCCGGGCCGCCGAGGAACTGCGCGTCGCCCAGCCGTCGGTCAGCCGCACCATCGCCCGCCTGGAGTCCGAACTCGGCTCCCAGCTCTTCGACCGGCAGGGCCGCCGCATCCGGCTCAACCAGTACGGCGAGATGTTCCTGCGCCATGTCGACCGCGCCCTGAGCGAACTCGACGACGGCCGCCGGGCCCTGCGCGACGCCCGCGACTCCGGGCTCGGACAGGTCAGCGTCGCCTCCGAGACCCTCCTGACGATCACCCACGCCCTCGGCAGCTTCCGGGCCGCCCACCCCCGCGCCGAAGTCCGCCTCTTCCAGTCCAACGCGGCCGAGATGGAGCGCCAACTCCGGGCAGGAGAGGTCGACTTCTGCGTCGCCTCGCAGCCACTGGCCGGTCCCGACCTCGATTCGATCGAGCTCGCCCGTGAGGAGGTGCTGCTCGCGGTGCCGCGCGGGCACTGGCTGGACGGAAGGGAGAGCGTCACGATCCGCGAGATCGCCGACGAGCCGTTCGTCTCGACCCGTACCGGACACTGGCAACGCACCCTGCTCGACCGGCTGTTCGCGGCCGAGGGGCTGCCGTTCCGGCTGTCCTGCGAGGGAAACGAACCGGCCGCCATCCAGGACATGATCAGTGCGGGGCTCGGCATCGGCCTGATCCCCGCGATGTCCCGCAGGGCCGGCACTACGTACTTCGTCCCCGTCGGCTGGGTGCGGGTGGCGGCGCCGGGCTGCCACCGGGTGCTCACCCTGGTGTGGAACCGGGACAGCTACCTCTCCGAAGCCGCGCTGAAATTCCGCGAGTTCGTCGCCGCGATCCCCTTCATGACCCACCGCCTCCCCGATCCGCGCGGCCCCCGCCCCCACGTACCGTCCGAACGGCCCGACGGCACGGACCGGCACTGAGCCGTCCTGGCGGCGCCGGGAATTCCTCTGGTACGCTCCACCGCGCTGCCGCACCCCCGGCCAAGGACCGTCGCGTGTCCTCATGAACGGCGGGCCGGTGAAGGCGAGTTGGCAGGGGTGTCGCGTCCCCCACCAACTGCCGGGCGGCACCCTCCTCATCTTCTTCTCCTCGGAGTCCGCTCCGATTTCCGGCAGGAGTTCCGGCATGCCCAAAATCACGTACATCGCCCTCGACGGCACCGAGAGCACGGCCGAGGTCCCCCTCGGTACGAGCGTCATGCGCGGCGCCGTCCTCAACGACATCGACGGCATCGTCGCCCAGTGCGGCGGCAACGCCCAGTGCGCCACCTGCCACGTCTACGTGGACGAGTCGACCCTCGACAAGCTGCCCCCGGCCGATGCCAGGCCGGGCCCCGCCGAGGACTACATGCTCGACTTCACCGTGGCCGAACGCCGTCCGTCCAGCCGCCTGAGCTGCCAGCTCAAGGTCGCCGAACCCATGGACGGCCTCATCGTCCACCTCCCGGAGCGGCAGAACTGATGCCCGCACCTCACCCTCACCCCCACCCCCACCCCCACCTCCATCCCCACCCCGACTCCGTCGTCATCGTCGGCGCCGGACAGGGAGGCCACCAGACGGCGGCCTCCCTGCGCGAACGCGGCTACCGGGGCCGCGTCACCCTGATCAGCGCCGAGGACACCCTCCCGTACGAGCGCCCGCCGCTGTCCAAGGCGTACCTCAAGGGCGAGGCCGACGAGGCACAGCTGTGGCTGCGGCCGGTGACGTACTACGGGCGCAAGGCGATCGACCTGGTCGGCGGCACCGTGACGGCCATCGACCGCACCACCCGCACGGTCCGCCTCGCCGACGGCTCCCAGTACGACTACGGCCATCTCGTCCTGGCCACCGGCGCCCGGCCGCGCACCCTCGACGTGCCGGGTGCGGGCCTGCGCGGTGTGCACACCCTGCGCACCGCCCAGGACGCCGCCGCACTGCGGGCCACCCTCGCCGGGGCGCGGCGTGCGGTGGTGGTGGGGGCCGGGTTCATCGGGCTTGAATTCGCCGCCGTGGCACGGGGGTTGGGGTGTGAGGTGACCGTCGTCGAGGCGGCGGAGCGTGCGCTCGTACGAGCCGTGTCGGCGCGCACCGCCGAGCACTTCGTCCGGCTGCACCGCGAGGCGGGCACCCGGCTGCTGTTCGGCCGGGGTGTCGCGGCCGTGCACGGCAATGGCCGAGGTGGCGTGAGTGCGGTGGAACTGGCCGACGGGAGCCGACTCCCCGCCGACCTGGTGCTGACCGGTGTCGGCGTCACCCCGCGCACGGAGCTGGCGGCGGCGGCCGGGCTGAAGGTCAGCGGTGGCATCGCCGTCGACGCCCGGCTGCTGACCGGCGACCCGCACATCTCGGCCATCGGGGACTGCGCGGCCTTCCCGCACCTGCGCTCCGGGAACCGGCTGCGGCTCGAATCGGTGCAGAACGCCGTCGGCCACGCCCGGCTGGTCGCCGAACGGCTGACCGGGGCGCCCCGTCCTTACGACGAAACGCCCTGGTTCTGGAGCGACCAGTTCTCGACGACGCTGCAGATCGCGGGACTCGACGAGGAACACGACTCCGAAGTCGTGGTGGGCGAAGACGGATCCGACTCCTTCTCGGTGCTCCTCTTCGGCGGCGCGACCCTGCTCGCAGTCGAGTCCGTCAACCGCCCGGCCGACCACCTGTCGGCCCGCCAACTCCTCAGTCTCAACACGGAGTTGACCCCGACCGACGCGATGAAGGAGGGCTTCTCCCTCAGGACGCACCTTGCCACGGCCCGAGCTGTCTGAGCCGGCGAGGCGCGGGGGTCGGGGCGGCGGGCGGCGGTACCGGCCGCGCCGCGGCCCGGCTGTCCGGAGGCCGGCTGACCGGGTCGGGCGTCGATCGGTCGGGTCAGCCGTCGATGTCGAGGGCCGTTCCGTACAGCCGGTTCACCTTCAGGCGGATCACCACCCGCTCCTCGGCGACCTGCTGGGCCAGGAACGCGTCCGCTTCCGCGCCCTGCGGGCGTGCGGCCTGCGGGAGCATTGCGAGCAGTTCCTGCCCGACCGCGTCACCCGGGGCGGCCGTGGCTTCGGACACCTCGGCCTCTCCCTCGGCGACGGCGAACGACCACACGTTGCCGCCGGGGCCCCTCAGGTGCGGGGGGGGGGAGGGTGCGGTCCGTGGAACAGGGAACGCATGTTCCCCGCGACACCGGGCGTGCGGTACTCGTACGCTCGGCGTATGCAGCTTCGGTACACCTTCCGTGTGCACCCCGAGCCGGGCCAGCGCACCGCGCTGGGACGGGCGTTCGGGTGCGCCAGGGTGGTGTTTAACGACGCTGTCCGGGCCCGGCGGGCCGCGCACGCGGCGGGCGAGTTCTACCCGAGCGGGGCCGTGCTTTCGCAGCGGCTGATCACCCAGGCGAAGACCACCCCCGAGCGGGCCTGGCTCGGCGAGGTCTCTTCCGTCGTGCTCCAGCAAGCTTTGCGGGACGTGGAGACCGCGTACCGAAACTTCTTCGCCTCCCTCAACGGTGCCCGTAAGGGGCCGAAGGGGCGGGCACCGCGCTTCAAGTCCCGTAAGGATGCCAGGCAGGCGATCCGGTTCACCGCCAACGCCCGCTGGAGGATCACTCACCGGGGGCGGCTGGCACTGCCGAAGATCGGCGAGCTGAAGGTGACCTGGTCGAGGGTGCTGCCCGCAGTCCCGTCCAGTGTGACCGTGATCAAGGATGCGGCGGGCCGGTACTTCGCTTCCTTCGTCGTTAATACCGACCCGGACACCGACCACACTCGGTGGGAGGCCCCCGACCCCACCAGTGCGGTCGGGATCGACCTCGGGCTGACGCACTTCGCGGTGCTGTCGGATGGCACGAAGATCGCGTCGCCGAGGTTTCTGCGGCGGGCAGAGAAGAAGCTGAAGAGGGCCCAACGGAGCCTGTCCCGTAAGGAGAAGGGGTCGAAAAACCGGGCCAAGGCCCGTCTGAAAGTCGCCCGCGTCCACGCGAAGGTGGCCGACGCGCGCAAGGAGTTTCACCACCAGTTGTCCACGAAGCTGATTCGCGAGAACCAAGCGATCGCGGTGGAGGACCTGGCGGTGAACGGACTCGCGCGTACCCATCTGGCCAAGAGTGTCCACGACGCGGGCTGGGCCCAGTTCGTCACCATGCTCGAATACAAAGCGGCCCGGTACGGACGGGTCTTCGTCAAGATCGGCCGGTTCGAGCCGACCAGCCAGATCTGCTCCGCCTGCGGACACCGCGACGGACCCAAACCCCTCCACATCCGGGAATGGACCTGCCCCGCCTGCGGGGCGGTCCACGACCGTGACCATAACGCCTCGAAGAACGTCATCACGGCCGCCGGACTGGCGGTCACAGCCTGCGGAGCGCCGGTGAGACCCGAACCCGTTCGGGCACAGCGTCAAGAAACAGGAAGCCATGGAATCCCTGCCCACCGCCGTGCCACATAGCGGCACAGCCACAGGCGGGGACGGCCAGAATCCCTGGGCTTCAGCCTGAGGAGCGTGTCAACAGCACGACGACGACAACGACCAGGGCGCGAAGACCCCGAACCGCATCGTGCACTCCAAGAACCTCATGATCGACGGAATGTACGCGGGCGCCCGCGAGAAGCTGGTCTTCACCGGCAGCCACAACTGGAGCGGCCCGGCCCTGCGCGACAACGACGAGGCGATGGTCCGGATCAACAACGCCGCCGTCTTCCAGGCCTTCGTGACCAACTTCGACGACACCCGCGCGGCCGCCCTCCCGGGCACCGCCGACGACGTCTCCGTCTGCCGCTGAGAATTGGTGGAAAGTTTCTCGGGTTCGGGGTGAATGCCCTCCCGAAGGCAGGGCAGAAGCACCATCGACCCGAGCCTGGCAGGCACCCCCCCCGCTTGTCGGCACCCAGGATGCCCCACGGCCACCCCCCCCAGGCCGTGGGGCATCACCCTTCTCCCTGCTTCTCCCTGCTTCTCCTGCGTGAGCGAAGATGGGTACATGTTTTCGGGCGAAGGTGAGAAAAGGGGTGGACGGGGCGGGCGGACCGGCCGGACCGGCTGGTTCCGTGGCCGTCTGCGGCGGGTCCCGGTCGTGGCGATCGTGCTGGCCGCCACCGTCTCCGCCTGCCAGCAGCCGTCGCGGTCGCCCCAGCCGCCCCAGCCGCCCCAGCCGTCGAAGCCGCCCCGCCCCGTGCTCTCCGTCCGGTACGAAGCCCCCGCGAACGCCGCCGACCGGCGCGACGCCGGTTTCCTGCGCGCCGGGCGGACCGTCGAGGAGGCCGCCGCCGCGCTCGCCGGATTCGTACGCTGGGGAACGCGCGAGCCGGTGCCGCTCGTCGTCAAGTCCTGTGCGGGGGAGGGGCCTTCGTACGATCCCGGGGCCCGCCGCATCGAGGTCTGCTACGACGAGGTCTCGGAAACCCGCGAGCTCTTCCGGGAGTCCGGCCGCCGTCCCACCGACGACGATGCGGTGCGCTCCGTACTCCTCGAATCGCTGCACCACGAGTCCGCCCATGCCCTCATCGACGTGCTCGGGCTCGAAGTCCCCGGTGACGAGGAGGACGCCGCAGACCGTTTCGCCGCCCTGATGCTGCTGCGCAAGGGGGAGAGCGGCGAGCGGCAGCTGCTCGCGGCGGCCGAGACCTGGCAGGTGTCCTCCGAGGTGTACGAGGAGGCGGCGGACGACGAGCACGCCACCGACCGGGAGCGGGCCGCCGCGATGCGGTGCTACGTGTACGGGGCCGCCCCCGCCCGCCACCCGGAACTCACGGCGCCCCCGGCACGACTGCTCCCCGCCGCCCGGGCCGCCGGGTGCGGGGAGGAGTGGCGGGCGGCGCGCGACGGCTGGACCGCTGCGCTCAGGGGCTCAGGCGTCCTTGCCTAGCTCCGCCTTCGTGACGTTGCGGAGGAAGGGCGGGACCGTGGCGGCCACCGCCAGCGCGAAGACGAGGAACGCGGTCCGGGTGCCGAGCCACTCGGCGAGCACCCCGATCAGCGCCGCGCCCACCGGCATGCCGCCCCAGCTGAGCAGCCGGGCCGTGCTGCTGTAGCGGCCCATCAGGGCGTCCGGCACGATGTTCTGCGAGATGAGCCGGGCGTTGAGGGACCACAGGGTGCCGCCCATGTCGCCGAGGAACGCGGCCGTCGCGACCGCCCACACCTGCGCGGCGGCATCCGCGAGGCCCTGGGCCTGCACGCGGACAGCCCGGACCCGGCCCTGGAGCCGTCGCCCGAACTGCCCCCGGTCCGGCGGGCATTGGCGGAGATCTCCATCGCCTGGACCGAGATCGGCATCACCGGAGACATCGCCCGGCTCAAGCGCTGCGCGGAGCACAACTGCGCCTGGGTCTTCTGGGACACCTCGAAGAACCGCAGCCGCCGCTCGCGCTCGATGCGCGTCTGCGGCAACCGCACGAAGGCCCGTCGTTACGCGGCCAAGCGCGAGACGGGGTCCTCGTCCCCGACGCCGTGAATCCGGAGGAGGTCAGGTGACGCCGACGGCGCTGTGGCCGCCGTCCGCCATGCGCTGCCGGTAGGAGTCGCTGTCGATGACCTCGATGCCCGTGACCGCCCATGCGCCCAGGGCCGTGCGCTTGCGGTGGTCCAGCCAGAGCCGCAGCGCCGATTCGATGACCCCGGGCAGGTGGGCGGCGTTGGCCCAGTAGCGGAGCTCGGCGCGGGTGGCCCCGTAGCGGGCGTGCAGGAGGAAGGGTGCGTCCTGCGCCAGTTGCTCCAGGGCGTCGCGTACGAGGGCGAGGGCGACCGTGGGGCCGGAAACGTTGAGCGTGACGTGCCAGAAGGGCACCTGGTCCGGCTGGTCCGGGGCGTTGCGGGAGGGGTGGAGGGCGAGGACACGGGGTGCGGGTGTGGGTGCGACGGCGGGTGCGACGGCGGGCGGGTCCTCGGCCGGTCTCCCGCCCGGAGCCCCGTCCGGAGCCCCGGCCGGGTCTTCGGAGGCCGCGGTAGGTGGCTCCTTCGGTCCCTTCAGTCCCTCCCGGTCCCTCCGGCCGAGGGCGCGGACGGTCGGTGAGCCGGGGGACGGGCGGGCCAACAGGCGCTCGGTGCCGTCGAGTTCGTCACGCATGCTGCTGCTCACCCTGCCCCCCACCCGTTGCTCCGCGCCTTGGTGCGCCACCGGTGGAGGGCGGGCGGCGAGGAGTTCGACCACGTACCCCGAATACAACCAGCCGGGCGGCACCGAAATGCCGTACCGGGCCGGTTTCTCCCCGAACCCTTCGTACTTGGGTTTGCCGGTGGGCTATCCCCTGACCGCCGCGAGCAGGTCCGCCGTCGTCACGATCCGGGCGAACTTGCCGCCGTGCAGGGAGATCGCCGTCGAGCGGGCCAGTTCGTCGGCCGACTGCCGCCAGCCGAACGGACCCTTCAGCTCGAAGGTGTGCGTGGCGTCCAGCGGGAACAGCACCTGGTAGCCGAGGTTGCCGCCCATCCGGGCCGTGATCTCCGCACACATGTTGGTCTGGATCCCGGCCACCACGAACTGGGTGATGCCCTCCTGCTTGAACCAGGCGTCCAGGTCGGGGGTCCCGTAGAAGACGGAGTTCACGGTCTTGGTGATCAGCAGCTCCGGCCCGCCGCCGCCGAGTTCCCGCCGCGCCTCCACGTAGTCCTTGAAGTCGTTGCCCGGCCGGCCGGGTCGTAACGGGGTGTCGGGCGTGGTCGCGTCGTGCCGTACGAAGACGACGGGGCGGCCGGTCTCCTGCCAGGCGGTGATGAGTTCGGCGATGTTCTCGTCAGCGGCGGGGTTGTTGCGCAGCCCCCAGAACTCCTCGTCCTCGAAGCCCTTCTGTACGTCGATGACGACGAGTGCGGCGTTTCCCGCGACGTCCGGGTTCGCGCCTGTGCTCGCTTCTGTGCTCGCTTCTGTGTTCGCTTCGTTGTCCATGGCCCCATGCTGTCGTTGCCGGGGCACTTCCCCCAGGCATCCAGAAGTCAACGACCGATGGTTTACTGCCAATGTGCCGCCAGTATCCCCAGCGCCCTCCCCAGCGCCTTCCCCCGCGTTTCCGTCCCCCCACCCCGTCGCCATGCTCGCCTTCCCCGGCATCCGCGCCTTCGACGTGACCGTGATCTCGGAGGTGTGGGGCGTGGACCGGACCGACCGTCAGGTGCCCGCCTTCGACCTGCGCCGGATCGCCGTGAGCCCCGCCCCGGTGCCGATGCGCGGCGGGCTCACCCTCACCCCGGACCGCACCCTGCGCTGGCTGGACCGCGCGGAACTGATCCTCGTACCCGGGCTGGACGACCTGACAACTCCCGCCCCGAAGCCGCTGCTTGACGCACTGCGCCGCGCCCACGCACGCGGCACCACCATCGCCGCCATGTGCGGCGGCGCCTTCACCCTCGCCCAGGCGGGGCTCCTCGACGGCCGCCGCGCCCTCACCCACTGGAACCTCGTCGACCTGCTCGTCGCACGCCATCCACGGGTACGGGTGGAACCCGACGCGCTGTTCATCGAGGACGGCAACATCTGGACCGCCGCGGGCACCGCCGCCGGCATCGACCTCTGTCTGCACCTCGTACGCAGCAGGCACGGCGCCGAGGCCGCCGCGACCATCGCCCGCCACATGGTCACCGCCCCGTTCAGGACCGGCTCGCAGGCGCAGTTCA
This sequence comes from Streptomyces sp. NPDC032721, assembly GCF_055579625.1. Classification (NCBI taxonomy): domain Bacteria; kingdom Bacillati; phylum Actinomycetota; class Actinomycetes; order Kitasatosporales; family Streptomycetaceae; genus Streptomyces; species Streptomyces sp. NPDC032721. The sequence continues at coordinate 315,665 of NZ_JBVIMX010000009.1, forward strand.
TCGAGCGCCCCACCCCGCGCACGGACCGCGACGCGGACGCCCTGGCCGAGGTGCGCGCGTACGCACTCGCCCATCTGCACGAGCCCTTCACCGTCGCAGCCCTGGCCGCCCGCGCCGGAATGTCCCCGCGCTCCTTCGCCCGCCACTTCACCGCCGCCACCGGCACCAGCCCGCTCAGCTGGCTGCTCGACCAGCGCATCGCGGCGGCCCAGAAGCTCCTCGAACGCACCGACCTGGCCATGCCCGAGGTCGCCCGCCGGGCCGGCTTCGGCAGCGAGGTCACCATGCGCCAGCACTTCGCGTCCCGCCTCACCACCAGCCCGCGCGCCTACCGGGCGTCGTTCAACGACCGTACGGCGCCCACCCCGTGGCGGCGGCCCACGGTTCCGCGACCGTGACCACGAGGTCGACGACCGGGTCCTTCACGTCGGCGTACACCCCGGTGTCGTCGACCGCCCCCGCGAGGAGCTGCTTGAAGCGGGCGTACGCGGGGACCGCCTCCGGGTGGGCGCGGAACCAGTCCCGGAAGAGCAGCGCGAGCCGCTCGTTGGGCGAGCCCAGGCGGCGTACGTGCAGATTGACGGCGGGCGGCGCCTCGACGGCGGGCGGCACCTCGGCGGCGGGCGGCGCCGACTCCTGACCGGCCCGGCGCGTCCACAGCCGCTTCGTCCACTCCTGCGGGTCGTCGTCGAGCCCGGCGGGTACGTGGTCGTGCCGGTGGCGGGAGAGCTCGAAGCCCAGCGAGGCGAGCGGCGCCGCGAACGCCCGCTCGGCCTCCTCCAGGTCCGCGACACCGACCTGGAGGTCGAAGACCGGCTTGGCCGCCATGCCGGGGATCGCGGTACTGCCGATGTGCTCGACGCGCACGGCCAGGGGCGCGAGCGCGGCACGCACTTCGGCGACGAGCGCGAGGCCCTGCGCCTGCCAGGCGGGGGAGGGGGCGACGACCACGGGTGCGACGGCATCGGGCACGGCGGGGTGGGGTTCGGCGGGGTCGGGTGCGACGGGCTGTTCGGCGTTGATCATCCGGCCGAGTCTAGGCGGGTGTGCGAGACGGATGTCGTACGTACCGTGGATGCCGTGCGGCCCGCCCGGGCCGGGCGGTGCTCGCTCCTACGTCCTCGGAGGGCCAGGACCATATGACCGGCACGGCAGAAGTACCGGAGGCGGCGAGGCCGCGACCCGAAGAAGTGGCCTTCTCCGTACGGGAGTTCACCCTCGCCTGCGACGGCGAACTCCTCAGCTGCGCGGAAGCCGCTCCCGCCCAGGAGCCCCCGTCCGACCTCACCGCCGTACTCCTCCACGGCGCCGGGAACGGCGACAAACAGAGCCCCGCCCTTCTCGCCACCCACCTCGCCGCCCTCGGCCACCGTGCCCTCGCCCTCGACTTCTCCGGCCACGGCGCCAGCACCGGACAGCTCGCCGAACTCAGCCTGGAACGCCGCTTCGAGCAGGCCCGGACCCTCATCGACCACCACGCCACCGCAGGGTCCCGCCTCCTCCTCGTGGGCTTCAGCATGAGCGGCCAGACCGTCGCGGACCTGGCCGCGCACTACGGGTCGCGGGTCGCCGCGATCGGGCTCGGGGCGCCCGCGGTGTACGGGGCCCGGGCGTGGCCCGTCCGGTTCGGGGCGGGCTTCACGGAGATCATCCGTACGCCCGACAGCTGGCGGAAGTCCCCCGCCCTGGACGTCTTCCGGCAGTTGCCCGCCACCGTCCGTGCGGTCCTCGCGACCCCGGCCGTCGACGCGGTGATCCCACCGGCGGTCACGGAAGCGGTCGACGACGCCCTCGCCTCGTCGGACGCGCGGTACACCCGGCTGGTGTTCCCGACGGCCGACCACCGGATGAGCCTGCGGTTCGCGGCGGACGCCGCAGCGCGCGAAAACTTCTTCGACGCGCTGCTGGGCCGTGCCACCCTGTGATCCATGCACATGCACATGGACACGTCACTTGCGCCCCTGCGGATCGGCGCCCTCGTTCCACTGACCCGTCCCGGCTGGGCAGGAGCGGGCCGCCATCTGCTCGCCGGCCTCGAACTCGCCGTGCACGAGGTCAATGACGCGGGCGGGGTCGGCGGCAGACCGCTGGAGCTGCTGGTCCGGGACACCGCGGCCGACCCCGCGCGGGCCGAGGCCGCCGTGGACGAACTGGCCGGTCTCGGCGTGGCAGCCCTGGCGGGGGAGTACCACAGCGTCGTCGCCCGCACCGTCGCGACCAGGGCCGATGCCCTCGGGCTGCCGTACCTCTGCTCGTCGGCGGTGTTCGACGCGCTCACCGAGCAGCCGACGGACCGGGTCGCCCGGCTGTCCCCGCCGCAGTCGCGCGGCTGGCGAATATACGCGGACTTCCTGCGGGGCGCGGGCCACACCCGTATCGCCGTGGCCACCCAGCCGAGCGTCTACTGGGAGTCCGGGACCCGCATCCTGCGGGAGTGCCTGGCGCCGAGCGGCGGCACCGTCGTCGAACTCGGCACGCGCACACGGGACCCCGAGGCGCTGTGCGACGCGCTCGCCGACAGCGGCGCGACCGCGCTCCTCCTCCTGGTCGGCCACCCGGAGCCCGCGGTACCGATCGTCCGCGCGGTACGCCGTGACGCCCGCCTCGCCGATGTCCTGCTGGGCGCCCCGGCCGGACAGCCCGAACTCGCCGACTGGGCAGAGCTGTTGGGCGAGGAGGGGGCGGGGGTCCCGTTCCTGCGCTACTTGCCCGAACGGCCGACGCCACTCGGTGCGCGGGTCGGGAAGGTGCTCGGCGAACGGCTGGGCGAGGAGCCCTCGTTCGTCGCCTTCGAGGGGTACGACACGATCGCGGTGCTGGCGGACGTCCTGAGTTCGTACGGTGCGGAGGGCGCTGAGGGCGCTGAGGGCGCTGAGGGCTCGGAGGGTGTGAGCCTCGCCGAGGCCTGGGCGGGTGTCGCGGTCGAGGGCACGCGTGGCCGGATCAGGTTCTCGCGTACGCCGGGGATCAGTGTGTGGCAGTGGACCTGGGCGCCCGTCCAGGTGGCCGACCGGGACCCGGCGGCACCGTCCGGGTTCCGGGTACTGCACACCGGTGAAGTCCTGTCCCAGGAAGATAAGTTGACCTCATGAACGGTCACATGGCCCACACGGCCCCCGGGTTCGGGCGATGAACGCCCCCGCACTCCTCACCTCGCTCGCAGCCGGGGCCGCGCAGGACCACCCGTACCCCCTCATCCGAGGCGGCGGCCTCTTCCTCCTCTGTGTGGGGCTCGGGTTCCTGCTCGGCTGGGTCTTCCAGAGCAGGTGGATCCCGTTCGCCATCGGCGGTGGAGTGGCGGGGTTCGTCGCGAGCGGGCTGAGCGCGTTGCTCCCGTCGATCGGATCGCCGACCTTCGTCCAGATCGCGGGACTGGTCGCCTCGTTCGTCCTCGAAATGGGCCTGATCTACCTGGTCATCAGCCGCTATCAGAAGCAGCAGCAGACTCAGCAGAGTCAACAGACTCAGCAGAACCAGGAGCCGCAGGGGAGCGAACGGACCCTCATCCTGACCATCCTGTTCGTGGTCGGCCTGCACTTCCTCCTCATGGGCCTCGCCCACGGCCCGTTGATGACCGTCCTGGGCGTCGCCACCTCGGCCAACGCACTGATCGGGCTGTACGTGGCCAAGGCGGCGCCGGTCCGCGCGCTGGGCGTGGTCGACGCGCTGCTCAAACTCGGTTTCGGCGCGTGGATGCTGCTGGCCTACCCGGCGGTGACCTTCACCTGACGCTCTGGCTCGGAACCGGACCCGGACCCGCCGTCGCGTCGACCGGCCGGGCGATCTCCTCCAGCAGCAACTTCGCCGCCACCGCCGCCCCGTCGGCACGGACCCCGCCCGCCACCTCCCGGGCCCGCTCACGCGTCGCCGGGTCCAGGGCCACCTCAAGGGCCGCCGACAGGGACTCGACGGTCGGGGTCGGCGCCGGCACCTCCCCCTCCGGGCCGCCGTGCGCCACTCCGACCCCCAACTCGGCCACCCTGCCCGCCCAGTACGGCTGGTCGCCACCCTGGGCCACCACCACCTGTGGCGTACCGGCCAGGGTGGCCGTCGTCGTGGTGCTCGCGCTGCCGTGGTGCACGGCGGCGGCCACCCGGTCGAACAGCGCCCGCTGGTTGACCTCGCCGACGACGAAGCAGTCGTCGTGGTGGTCGTCGGCCGGTTCCAGACCCGCCCAGCCACGGGAGAGCACCACTCGGCGGCCCTGCGCGCGGATCGCCTCGACGGCCGCCCTGCCGACGTCCTTCAGGGCAGGCGTGGGCATGCTGCCGAAGCCCACGTACACCGGCGGAGCACCGGCCTCCAGGAAGGTCAACAGGTCGTCGGGGAGCGGACGTTCGTCGTCCCTGATCCACGCACCCGTCTGCACGACGTCAAGACCCAGGGACTCAGAGCGCGGAGTCTCCGGCCAGGGGCTCAGCACCGGATCCGTCGCCAGCCACGGCCGCTCGGTGAAGGCGTAGCCGCGGACGTCGTCCACCGGCGGCAGGCCGACCGCCGCCCGGTGGGCGTTGATGACCTCGCCGAACATCTCGTTCGCGTTCCTGGCGTCGATCTCCCACAGCTCACGGTTGTCGGACACCCCGGCCGGCAACGGACGGCCCCGCCGCGCGGGCGGCGGCTGGTGCGCCGAAGGCATGCTGATCGGCTGGTGACTGGCATGCACATAGCGGATGCCCAGCTTGTCGGCCACCGAGCGCCCGCCCGCCGCGACCGGCAACGGACCGGTCACCACCAGCGCGTCACACCCCTCCGCCACCTCGGCCACCGTCTCGAACTGCGCCGCCACCAACGCGGCGACCCGCTCCGCGAGCCCCGCCGCCGACCCCGGCTTCACCGACCCCACCAACGGCCGCACCGGCGCCCCGACCGGCACCACCGTCATCCCGTCCCCGGCGAACAGCTCCACGAACTCCGCGTCCGGCGGCACGCACACGCGCACCTCCGCCCCGAGCGCCCGCAGTTCCCTCGCGAGCGCCACCATCGGCTCGACGCTCCCACGTGCCCCATACGTCGACAACAACACACGCACTTCGCGGTTCTCACTTCCGTCGTTCTGGTTCTGGTTCTGGTTCTGCTTTTGCTTAGGCCGGTGATTCTGCGGCACCCCCAGGGCCTTGCCGCAAGCCCCCCGGCAGGCTATAAGTTGAGTACGGAAAGGGCACCTGACCTCCTGCTTTGCCTCTGCTCGGCAGTAGAGCGGCAGTTGAGCTCCGCTCCCGCCGTGATATCTGGATCACACCGCCCGTCCAGCGCCGCCCGGGTGCTGCATGCTGGGCCGATGACGAACAGCGATGGTTACGGAGACGCCCCGACCGCCCACGCCTGGACCGCCCTCGGCGGGCGGCCCGACCTCGTGACGAAGGTGTCGTACGAGCGGGACGCGGGGGATGTGCTCCAAGCCCGGCTGCGGGTACGGGAGTTGGCGCGTGCCACGGTGGGGGCCTGCTCGCTGGCCGCCGCCGAGCTCGCGGCGGAACGCGGGGGTTCCGGGGCTACTGGGGGTGCGGTGCCCGACGTACGGGTGTCGGAAGGCGCCGTCGCCGCCGCCTTCCTCAGCGAGCGCGTGCTCCGTATCGACGGCCGCGCACCGACCAACTTCGCCCCGCTCTCCGGCTTCTGGCGCACCGCGGACAGCTGGGTCCGCACGCACGCCAACTATCCGCACCACCGCGCCCGCCTGCTCGCGGCCCTCGGCATCCCGGACGACGGGACGCGCGACGACCACGCACTGGCCGAGGTGCTCGCCGCCGAGTTGCGGACGCGCACGGCGTACCAGGTGCAGGAAGCGGTGTACGAGGCGGGCGGGCTGGCGGTGGCGGTGGCGCCCGCGCCGGAGCTTGGCCGGGCGGCGGGCGGGGGTGTGCCCGACCTGCCGCTGGTCGAGAGGCGCACCAGCCCCGGTGGCGGGGCGGGGCGACTGGCCGACGCCTCGCTTCCGGCGGCGGGCGTACGGGTCCTCGACCTCACGCGCGTACTGGCCGGACCGGTCGCGGCACGCACCCTCGCGCTCCTCGGCGCCGACGTACTGCGCATCGACTCGCCCCGCCTCCGCGAGGACGCCGACACCCACACCGACACCGGCATGGGCAAACGCTCCACGCTCCTCGACCTCGCGGCACCTCACGACAGCGAGACCTTCGAGGAGTTGCTCGCCTCCGCCGACGTCGTACTGACCGGGTACCGGCCGGGCACCCTGGACCGTCTGGGCCTGGCCCCGGAAGCCCTGTGGGAGCGCCGTCCCGGTCTCGTCGTGGCCCAACTGTGCGCCTGGGGGTGGGCGGACGGGCCGTGGGCGGGGCGGCGCGGCTTCGACAGTCTCGTACAGGTGGGGACGGGGATCGCCGCGATCGAGGGGGCGGAGGGACGGCCGGGGGCGCTGCCGGCGCAGGCGCTGGATCACGGTACGGGGTATTTGGTCGCGGGTGGTGTGCTGCGTGCGCTGACTAAGCGTCAGGGGGACGGGTTGGGGCGGCACTTGCGGTACTCGCTGGCGGGGACGGCGGCGTGGCTCATGGGTGGGCTGGGTGAGGGGGCTGTCGGGGACGGGGACGGGGACGGGGACGGGGGTGGTGATGACCTCCGGCGTTGGATGGCGACGGCCGAGTCGCCGTACGGCAAGCTCGATCATGCGTTGCCGGCTGTGAGCTATGAGGGTTCGCCGGGCAACTGGTCGCGGTCCGTGAGCAGTTGGGGTACGGACCGGGCGGTCTGGCTGTGACGGGGGGCGCGGCGGTATTTCCGGCGGGCTAGGGGCCATGGCGGAGGTGGGGCGGGGTCGGGGTGTTCGGCTCCGCCGGGGGCCGCCCCCTTGCCCGCCCGTTCCGCCCCCGGGGGGCGGCCCCGCCGCCCAAGGGGGCGGGCGGGGTAGGGGCGGCTCCGCCCGCCCGAGGGGGCTGGGGGGTGGGGGTAGTGGCGGCCCCGCCGCCCGAGGGGCTAGGGCGTAGAGGCGGCCCCGCCGCCCGAGGGGGTGGGGGTCGGTGTTTGAGGGGGGTGGCGTGATTAAGGTGGGGGGTTATGTCGTGTGTTTGATCGGAGAGGCTCCGTCCCGATGTCGTCGCAAGCTCCTCCTTCCCCGCGCAGTCTGTATCCCGGGCCGTACGAGGGAAGGCTCTCGCTCCCGCAGCAGGGTGCGGACATCTGGCAGTTGGACGGCCCCGAGTACGTCGCCGGAACGGCCGACAGTTCGCTCTCCCTGCTGGACCCCGACGAGCGGGCCCGGTATGCCGCCTTCCGCAGGAGTGCCGACAAGGACCGGTACGCCGCCGCCCACATCGGGCTCCGCCATCTCCTCGCCGCCTACCTCGACCGGGCTCCCGGCGACATCGTCCTGGGCCGCGAACCCTGCCCCCTGTGCCCCGAGCCGCACGGCCGCCCCTACGTGCCCGACGCGGACGGCTTCCACTTCTCGCTCTCGCACAGCGGCGACCTGGTGCTCCTCGCCTTCGCCCAGACCACGGTCGGCATCGACGTCGAGCTGCTCACCGACACCGCCCAGGCGGACGAGGTGTCCGGCGTCCTGCACCCCCGCGAACGCGCCGAACTCACCGACCTCGCCACGGACGACGCGGCCCGCCTGACCGCGTTCGGCCGCTGCTGGTGCCGCAAGGAGGCCTACCTCAAGGGAACAGGAACAGGCCTCGCCGTACCCCTCGACGCCACCTACGTGGGCACCACCCCTGAGCCAGGAACCATCCCTGGCTGGCAACTCACGGACATCGCCGTGCGCGAGGGCTACGCGGCGGCGGTCGCCACCGCGAACCCGTAGCTCAGCGCTGCTCGGGCAGGCCCGCCGGCCGGGGGTCCGTGGCCAGGCGGGCGTGGAGGTGTTCGTCGTGGTACTCGCCGTCGCCGAAGCGGAACGAGGCGCGGAGGGTGCCCTCGGCGGGGAAGGCGCAGCGTTCGGCGACGCGGCAGGAGGGTTCGTTCTCCACGGCGTGGGCGAGTTCGAGGCGGCGGACGCCCGCCGTGGCGAACGCCCAGTCGGCCGCGGCGGTGGTCGCCCTGGTGGCCAGGCCCCGGCCCCGGGCGGCGGGCAGCAGCCAGTAGCCGATCATCGCGAGGCCGTCGGAGCGGTCGACCCAGCGGACGGTGATGGTGCCCAGCAGGCCCGGGGCGTCAGTGTCCTCGGCGGCCTCGGTGTTCTTGGGGTTCTCGACCAGGGCGAAAGTGGCGACGGTTCCGGCGTTCCAGGCCTTGTCGCGGACCTCCACCCACTTCTTCGCGGCGTCGTGGTCGGTGGCGGGGAGGGGGTTCCACAGGGCGAGCTGCGGATCGGCCGAGGCGGCTATCAGGGCGGCCATCGTGGCCGGGTCGTCGATGTCCGTGCTGCTCCACGGGCGCAGTACGGCTTCGTCGAGTTCGAGGGTGGCGCGGACGAAGTCCTGGGGGGAGGTCAGGGTGCTCATGGGGGCTCTTTCTACCGGGGGTTGTGGATCTTCGCGAGTGGGTTTTCGGTGAACGCGCTGGTCAGGTGTGGTCGGTCAGAGGACGCGGCCGCTCGGGAGGTACGGGGCCGGGGTCGTCATGCCGCGCAGCGCCAGGTAACCGTCCTGGCCCAGTTCGAGCCCGGCCGCGAAGCCGACCTCCAGTGCCCACTGGTTCGCCGCGGTGATCACGGGCGGTACCGCGGCGCGGCCGTCCGGCGATGAGGCCAGGATCTCCCAGAGCAACTGCTGTGCGCTGTGCGGGTGTTGGGCGGCCAGGAGGAGCGCTGTGCCGTTGTTGTCCGTGTAGGCGTAGCCCCGGCGGCCTTCCGTGTCGCGGGACACGATCAGGCGGTGCGATGCGTGCATGTGGTGGTGGTCGGGGCCGTGCCCGGCCCCGCGCAGGCCCTCGTCCAGCAGGTCCATCCACGCGAGGTCGTCGGCCGTGCCCTCGTCAAGACCCGTGACCTCCGGGAGGGCGGCCCGGTCGACGGTGCCGCTCAGCGACATCAGCGGCTGGAGCGCGAACCCGGCCTGCCAGTACCTGCGGGTCGCCGCCGGGTGCACGGTCGAGATGAACATGCCCTGCCGGTCACCGCCGTGCGTCAGTACGGCGTCCATCAGGCGTGTGCCGATTCCCTTGCCCTGGAGGCCGGGCAGCACCCCGTACGTGATCAGCAGCCAGAGCGGGCCCCGGTTCTGCGAGAGCGCGAAGCCGACCACCTCGTCGTCGCGGACGGCCACCCAGCAGCCGTCCGGGTCCGTCGCGAGGAAGTGGCCCATCCTGGCGATCCACTGCGCGGACTGCGCCGCCGTACGCGGCTCGGGCTCGGGTTCGTACGCCCTTCTGCTGCGCCGGTCGCCCTCCAGGAACGTCACCCCGGACGCGTGCTCGGCGGACGGGAGGTCGCTCTCCCGCATCGGCCTCACCTGGATCGGGTTCATATCGCCTTCCGTCCGTCGCCGTCGTTCCGTACGTCTTCTTGTAGTGCGTGCGAGATCACGATGAACTCGCCGTCGCCCGCGCCGACCGGCTCGCGCCGCCACCCTCCGTAGATCCGCTCGACCCCGAAGCCCGCGGTGGCCAGGGATGTGCGGATCTCCTCCTCGGAGCGGAAGCGGAGGGTGGCCGTGCTCAACAGTTCCGTGCCGTCGTCGGCCCAGGTGTAGTGGTGGGTGAAGCTCACCGCCGCGTCGCGGACCTCGGTCACCTCCGTCCAGACCTCGACTGTGCGTCCTTCGGCGGTGACGACGCTGTGCCGTGAGTCGACCGGGTTCCAGCGTTCCCAGCGGCGGTCCGCCGGATCGCGGGTCTCGAAGACGAGCCGGCCCCCTGGCACGAGGGCGCGCCGCAGGTCGGCCAGGGTGCGCGCCCAGTCCTCGTCCTCGACGAAGAACTGCGCCACGTGGCTGGTCATGACGGCCACGTCGAAGGCGGCGGAAGCGGGGAGCGCGGCAGAGGTTCCCGGCAGCCAACTCACTTTCTCCGCACCGGGTTTGGCGCGCGCGGCGGCCAGGGAGGCGGGTGCCGGGTCGACTCCGGTGACCTCGTGGCCCGCGGCGGCCAGGGCCAGCGTGAACCGGCCCGTACCGCAGCCGAGGTCCAGGACCCGCAGGGGTGTGGTCCGGGGGTGCGGGGTCTCGTCGACGAGGGCGAGGAAGAGGTCGTCGTCGTACGACCAGAGCGCCTGGGCGTCGTAGACCTGGACCAGGAGGGGGTCGCGGAATTCGGCCTGGAGGGGAGTGGGGTGAGCAGTGGGGCGGGAGGTGCGGCCGCGCGGCGGTGTCGGGTCCATTCGGGGAAGGTACTCGGCGGGATCCCCGGTGGGCGCGCGAATTTGGCCGCGGTGGGGGAGGGGGTGCGAGTGCATGTCCGTGCGTACGCTCGTGGCATGACTCCGTCCTCCGCTTCCGCCGCGCACACCGCGCACGCCGTGCTCACCACGACCACCGACGCCGAGGACAAGGCCCACGCCCTTGCCGCCCGCGCGGTCGACGAGCGGTTGGCCGCCTGTGCCCAGGTCCTTCCGGTCGCCTCGGTGTACCGGTGGGAGGGGCGGGTGGAGCGGGCCCAGGAGTGGCGCGTGGACTTCAAGACGCGCGCCGACCTCGTGGACCGGCTCACGGCGCGCATCGGAGAGCTGCACGACTACGACACCCCGGAGATCATCGCCGTACCCGTCGCTGCGGGCAGCCCGGCCTACCTGGCGTGGGTGTCGGAGGAGACGGTGGCGGCGGCCGACGAGCAGGCCTGAGCCTCCTGGGGCCCCTGGGCCCTCTGAGCCTCACGCGCGCAGCCGTACCGGCAGACTGAGCAGGCCTCGGTGGCGGGGGTTGGGCTGCCAGGACGGGTGGCCGTCCGCACGCAGGTCCGGGTAGCGGCGCAGTACGTGCGTGAAGGCGATCTCCGCCTGGAGCCTGGCCAGTTGGGCCCCCAGGCAGTGGTGGATGCCGTGGCCGAACGCCAGGTGACGGGAGGCGTCACGGGTGAGGTCGAAGCGGTCGGGGTCCGCGAAGACGGCTGGATCGCGGTTGGCGGCCAGCAGGGCGATCTGGACGAACTCGCCCGCCGGGATCGTCGTGCCCGCGATCGTCACCGGCTCGGCGGTGTAGCGCAGCGAAGCGACGGCGGACGGGCTCTCGTAGCGCAGCACTTCCTCGACCAGGCCACGTACCAGCGACGGATCGGCGCGCAGCGCGGCGAGCTGGCCGGGGTGGCGGAAGAGGGTGTGGAAGCCGTTGGCGACGAGGTTGACGGTGGTCTGATGACCGGCCACCGCCAGCAGGAACACCATCGAGGTGACCTCGTCCTCGGAGAGCCGGCCGCCGTCGTCGTCCTGCGCGGCGATCAGATCGGAGAGCAGGTCGTCGGCGGGGCGCGCGCGCTTCTCCGCGACGAGGGTGCGGAGGTGGGCGAGGAGCGACTCGGCGGTCCGTACGGAGACCTCGCTGTCGGCGGGCTGCGCGCTGCTCCGTACGCGGATCCGGTCATGGCTCTCGTACGGTGCGCCGAACAGATCGAGGATGACGGCCAGCGGCAGCGGCAGCGCGAACCGGCCGATCAGCTCGATCTCGTCCGCGCCCTCCTCGTCCCATGCGTCCAGCAGCGCCGTGACGTGCGCCTCGACGCGGGGTCTCAGGGCGGCGGTGCGGCGCGCGGTGAACGCCCCCTGCACGATCTTGCGGAGCCGGGTGTGGACGGGCGGGTCGGAGTTGAGCATGTGCGCGGTGAGCGCGCGGCCGGGGCCGTTGCCGCTGCTGCCCTTTCCGTCCGGCACCGGCATGCCGATGTGGCGGGCGAACCGTTCGGTCGCGCCGTCCTTGCGCAGCCGTGGGTCGGCGAGCGCGGCCCGGCACTCGGCGTGACCGGTGATCAGCCAGCCCTCCAGCGCCGCGTCGCCGGGGAAGCGGACCTTGTGCACCCCGCCGCCGGTCTCACGGAAGTGGCGGTAGCTCTCGTGCTGGTGGGAGAAGAAGTCCGTGCCGATGGTCGTGGTCGTGGCTTCAGGGGGTGCGGGCGGCACTTCGCTCCCTCGTCACCCGTACCTCGTCCACCCCGAGCAGACCCGCCAGCGGCACCTTCGCCGACTTCTGGTCGGGGCTGACCGTCAGCCCGTCGCGGCGCAGCAGGTCCAGCAGGAGTTCGGCGAGCGGCATGACCGCGTGCCGGCCCCAGCAGCGTTCGGAGCCGTGGCCGAAGCCGAGGAAGCCGGGCGCGGTGTCGGGGTCGAGCGCGTCCCAGCGTTCCGGGCGGAACTCGTCCGGGGCATCCCACAGGGCCGGGTCCCGGTGCGAGAGCAGCGGCAGTACGAGGATGTCGTCGCCGGGGCCGATCGCCGGGTCGAAGCCGGGGTACTCCGGAGAGGCGTTGCGCAGCATGTTCCACGAGGGCGGCAGCAGCCGCATGGCCTCGTAGAGGATGTTCCGGTTCGAGGTGGCCTCGTCGAACGGCGAGCCCAGCCACAGCGCGTTCGCCACCAGGGTCGAGACGGTGAAGCACACGGGGGCCGCCGCCCGCCGGTACATGCCCATCGCATAGCGGCGGTCGTGGTACCCGGTGGCCTCGGTCACCATACGGGCGAGAGAGGTCAGTTCGGCCCCCGGGCGCGCACCGTTGCGCACTTTGAACGGGCGTGGGAAGGCCGCGCCCGCGGCTATCACGGACCAGGTGAGTTTGGTCGTCAATTCGAGATTCCGGCTCATGAGAATACGCAGCCGATAGGGGTCGTCACCCAGGATCAGATCCCGGAGAAACATGTGGCCGGTAATCGGCCACGGCCCGGAAAGGTCCACGTTCTCCGGCAGTGGTTTCTTCAGTCCCTCGCGTACGTCACGGCCGACGGTCCGCATCACCGAAGCCGCCTCGGCAGGTGCGATCGAACGCCCCTGCAGCGGCTTGAAGGTGGGCCGCTCCGTCTCGGTCGCCTTGCGGGCGGACAGGATCCGGTCGGCCAGTTCGTGCCCGGCGACACCGATCGTGTCGGGCTCCAGCCGGAACACGTCCTTGCCCCGGTGGTCCCGCAGCAGAGCGGCAAGTCGTGGCGCGAACAGGGTGGTTCGCGTGGTGGCGGGGTGCGGGGCGCCGGAGGGGCGGGGGTGTTCCAGGTGTTCCGGGCGTTCCGGGAGTTGCGGGCGTGAAGGCTGCGTCATGGTGAGGTCTCCGAGAGAGCCGGCTCCTACGGGCGGCGGGCCCGCCCCCGCGCAATGGCGGGGGCGGGCCCGGGGGCGTCCTAGTACCAGATGTACCAAGCGCTCGCCTTGAGGCTCTTCTCCGAGGCGATGGCATTGCGGATGGCAAACAGAACCTTCATTTTCCTGCTCCCTGTCTCCCCTTTATATGGGGCGTAATTGGGCACACCGGTGCCCCTTGTGGGGGTGGCGTGCTGCTGGCTCCATGAATGTCCCGCGAATCGCTGAACAGTTGATGAAGGTATGATCAACGCGCTCGTTGATCAAGACCTCGCCGTACTTCTTTTCCCTTTCATGGGAAATGCTTTCAGGGGGAGGGGAATTGGGCGGGAGGGTTTATTGACGGACCCTCTGATTGCCGTCCGTGCCGAAGCCGCCGCGATCACCGCGAACGCCTGCGCGATCATGGCGCCATGACCGATGAGACCAGCACCAACAGCAACAGCACCGGAAGCACCGGCGACTACGCCGCCGTACGCCTCCCCTCGTACGACAGGACCGACCTCGCCCGCATACTCGGCGACGCCCCCGACCCCTTCGGCGTCGCGGACACCGGCCTGACGTGGCTCCCCAAGGAGGAGCACTTCGGCGTCGTCCGGACCGACGACGGCCGCCTCGTCGCCCACGCGGGGCTGCTGCGCCTGCCCCTGACGATCGGCGGCCTCGACACGGAGGCGGTGGGTGTGGGCGGCGTCGCCGTCGCCCCCGACGTACGGGGCCGGGGGCTGGCCCGGCAGGTGGTCGGCGCGGCCCTGGAGCACGCCCGCACACTGGGCCCGGAGCGGGCGATCCTCTTCTGCCGGCCGCCACTTGTCCCCCTGTACGAGAAGCTCGGCTGGCGCCCCGTGACCCGCGAGGTCCACGTGGAACAGCCCGAAGGCCCCCTCGTGATGCCCCTGCACACCATGTGGCACCCCCTGCGCGGGGCCGAGGCGTGGCCGGAAGGTGAGGTTCGGCTGCGGTCCTACCCCATGTGAACCGCACGCCCCCGTGCGAACCGCACCGTCACCTGCAAGGGATCTTCACATTTGGGTGTCAGGCCTGCTCGGGACCTCCCCTTCACCCGAACTTTCACCTTGTTAGGTGGGGGGCCTACGCATGACCCGTACACGTAACAAGCGGGAACGAGCGGGAACGAGCAGGGGAGAGGGCGACGGCATGACAGTGGGCGACACGGGGGCGGGGCCGGTCGGCCCCGTCGCGCCCGGCGGGCAGGGCAACCTCGGTTCGCCCTACCTGCTGGGCGGAGGGCAGCAGCGACTGGCGTCGTCCCCGGCGCAGAAGAAGGCCGCCGCCAACGCCATCGAGCAGCACATCGAGCCCGACACCCGCAAGGCGGGCGACCACGCGGACACCGAGACCGGTGCGCTGGTCAAGGCGCTCGGCGCCAAGGACGGGCACGGGTGGCTGCTGGCGGCGGCCGTCAAGAAGGCACACACGGCCTGGGATTCGCAGGTCAAGGGCCTGATGGGCCGGCTGGGTTCGGAGAAGAGCGCACTGCGCAGCACGAACCTGCTGTTCCGGAGCGACGACCTCGGAGTGGGCGGCCAGATCCGGCCCCCGTCCCCGCTCGACCGCCTCTGACGCACACGTACCCGCGCACCACCTGCGTACGTACTGCTCAACCGCACCGCCGCACCGCAACGGGGAGATCATGCCGACGTACCACGAGATCCTGACCACCGAGCTCTCCGCGCTCACCACCGCCGCCACCCGCTGGGACGGCATGGCGGCGGAGTTCAAGAAGCAGGAGGCGGCGTACCGGCGTGAGGTGCACGGCATCTCCCTGGGACAGTCCTGGCAGGGGCTGAGCGCCCTGTCGGCCGGCGACCGCTTTGACGTCACCCTCAAGGAGTTCCAGGCCGCGCAGACCGAGGCCAAGGCGGTGGCCGATCTGCTGCGGGACGCGCACACCCAGTTCGTCTCCCTGCGCGGCAAGCTCCAGACGGCCAGGCAGGAGGCGATCGAGGCCGGGATGAAGGTCTCGGACCAGGGGGTCGTCACCTACGACTTCGACAAACTGACCGCCGCCGAACGCAACGCCCTGCGCCACGACCCCGACTACGAGCAGAGCATGCACAAGGCCGTCAACTCCTGGCAGACGCGCCTCGACCAGGCGGTCCGCGCTGTCAACGACGCCGACAAGGGCGCCGAGATCGCCTTCAACGCCGTCACCGTCGACGCCAACCCCCTCGACGGCCAGGGCTTCAACGCCAAGGCCGGCGGCGACATCGAGAAGTACGAGGCCGACGCACTCAAGGACATCGCCGGACGCATCAACTCCGGCAAGGCCACCGACGCCGACCTCGCCGAGGCCGAGCGCTCCTTCCGCGACAACGGCAAGAACAGGGAGTTCAGCCAGCGGCTCCTCACCGGCCTCGGCGCCGAGGGCACCCTCCAGCTCAACAACTCCCTCACCGACCAGGGCCACTCCGGCGGCGCCGACAAGAAGGACTACCTCGGCCTCCAGAAGGGCCTGGCGACCACCCTCTCCACCGCCACCCAGGACACCGACTCGGCGTTCTACCGGAACTTCCGTACACAGATGCAGTCGGCCGGCGTCAAGCAGTACGACCTCGACGTCACCGGCGACAAGGTCGCCGTCGGCCAGGGCCACGGCCAGCAGGCCCGCGGGTACCAGAGCCTGGTCACCCTCATGCGGCAGGGCGGCGACTACTCCGACAAGTTCCTCCACGACACGGCCAACGACATCCGCAGGGCCGAGGACAAGAGCAAGGGCGGCGACCCGGACATCTGGGACCTGCACGGCGACTTCGGCGACAACAAGAAGACCGGCGAGAACGACAGCTGGTTCGCCCACGACCCCCTCGACGGCATCCTCGGCGTCATGTCCAAGGACCCGGCCGCCGCCACCTCCTACCTCGACCCCGGCCCGGACCGCAAGAACGACAACCTCACCTACCTGCTCGACAAGCGGGACTGGAACCAGGTCAACACGACCGAGTACTACAAGGCCGAGGTCGCGGGCAAGGACATCGCCGGGAGCGACGTACGCGCCGGACTCGGGGCCGCGCTCGAATCCGCCGCCACCGGTTACGCACCGGGCACCGAGCACCCGATGGGCAAGCACAGCGACGGGCAGGCCCGCGTCATGCACGAGACCATCAGCGTCCTGAACGACACCAAGCACGCCGAGAAGCTCCCGGACAACCTCCAGCGGCCCATGTCCAACATGCTCACCGACTACACGGGCGACCTGCACGAGATCCTCGGCAGGGACAACGACACCGTCAACGGCAAGGACGGCGTCTGGAAGGACGACGGCACCACCCGCATGTCCGTCCCCCACGATCAGCTGATGAAGGTCATGCGGGGCGTCGCGGACGACCCGGAGGCATTCGCCCAGATGTACCGCGCCGAGAAGCAGTTCGCCCAGGACACCTTCACGAGCATGCCGAACGACACCAACGACAACACCACCAAGGCCCGCATCCAGGAGGCCGCGGCGGCCCTCGGCGCCTACGACGGCGTACGGTCGGACGTCGTCTTCGACGACCGCTTCAAGGCCACCCAGTGGGCCAACGACTTCAACCACGCGCTCACCACGACCTCGGGCGCCGTCCTCACCTTCGTCCCGGCGGCGTACGGCGCGTCGATCTCACCGGCGTTCGGCCCGACCGGCGACATCGCCAACAGGGTGGTCGACTTCTGGTCCTACGAGGCCACCAAGGACCGCGTCGCGGAGGCCAACCTGGAGGCCACCGAGGCCAACTCCAAGCTCTTCACCGCCGGACAGCGGGAGGTCGACGGGATGGTCGTCGAATGGGCGAAGGGCAACGGGCACAAGGCGGACGACGACTTCGTACGGGTCCTCGTCGGCCTGGGCCAGGCCAAGCACCAGGAGGGGCGACTGGCCGGACTGCAGCCGCTGAGGTCGGACTTCTGACGGCACCCGCCTCCCGAGTACCACCCGCACCACTCGTACCACCAGAGCGGAACGAACCACCCTCATGCCCGTCACCGCACACCGCACCCGCTGGGGGAAGACCGCCGTCGGCGCCCTCGTCCTCCTCCTGCTCGCCGCCGGAATCCTCTACTTCTCCGGTACGTACGACCGGTGGCGGCTGGCGAGCATCTGCGGCGGCGCGGTGGACCCGGACTCGCTCGACGACTTCCTCGACGGCAAGGACTGGGGCGAGACCACCTACCTGGCCGATACGCCCGGCAGCCTCGCCGAGTGCGCGGTGATGTCCCGCGACGACGACCGTACGGCGCTGGACATCGACGTCCGCCGGGGCAGCCAGGCCGTGCGCCACACGCTCTTCCACGGCCGCTCCGACCTGACCGGCGGGGGCGGCAGCGCCGCCCCGCTGAGCGGCTGGCCCGCAGTGCTGGCCCGGTACGAATCGGGGGACGAGGTCTCGGTGGTGCTGCCCTGCGCCAACCGTACGAACGACAGCCTCGTCGTCCACGCCAAGGGCTCCTCCACCGGCTCCGGTCCGGACAAGCGGACCGCCGACGCACTCCGGCCCGCCCTGGCCCAGGTCGCCGTACGGTCCGCGCTGAGGTCGGCGGAGGAGTTCGGCTGCGAGGTTCCGGACAGCGCCAAGGGGCCGGAGGGGCCCGGCGGTCCGGAGATCGCGGCCGTCGCCCCGGACCCCGATACGAAGGCCTACGGTGAGCCCGCCGTGAGCGCCGCGAGCGCCGCGCTCAGTGGGGCGAAGGGGACCTGCGCCCCGCTGCGCCCCCTGGCGGCCGCCGCCGCGCGGGCCGGCACCCCCAGGTTCACGGAATCCGCCGCCCAGCCGAACGCCCCGCTGGCCGACTGCTTCCTGCTGACCCCCCGGAACAAGATCGGGTACGGGTTCTCCGCGACGTACGGGCCGCACGCGAAGGCCTTCCGCGACTCCCTGGGCCCCGCCGCCGCGCCACTGCGGCTGGACGCCGGGACCGACCCGCGGTTCGGGCCGGGCACGGGCAGCCGCTGGGCGTCCTGGGCCACCGCCCGCTGCCCCGGCTCCACCGAGCGCGCCCTCTTCCTGATGTGGCGGGCGTACGACACGGCGGCGGACGAGCACCCGGTCCGGGAGTCCTCCCCGGCCTTCCAGAGCGCCGCCCTCAAGGCGTTCGCCACGGACGCGGCACGGCAGCGCGGCTGCACGGACCTGCGGCTGCCCTGACGGGAGCGGCAGAACCGGAGTGGCAGAACAGGTCCAAGGACCCGCCTTGGTAGGGGCGAACGGCCCATGCCCCAAGGGGGTCTGACGGTCAGGATGAAAGGCCCGACCACCGGCCTGCCGTCCTAGGGCTCGTTCCATGCCTTCACGCTTCTCCAGTCCGTTCCTCGCCGATCAGGGCGAGCACGCGCGGGTGTCCCGACCGCTGTCGCTGCTGCCCTGGGCGGTCTGGCTCGCGGCGGTCCTCGCCGAAGTGCTCACCAGCAACGAACTCCGGTTCAGCCCCGTACTCGCCGCGGTGCCGCCGCTCGTGGCGCTCGCGCACGGCTGGCGGGCGGTGGCGCTGTCCGGGGTGCTCGCCTGGCTCTCCCAACTGGGGTTCCTCTGGCTCGATCCGCCGACCCGCTTCGGCATCGGGCCGCTCACCACCTGCATCGCCATGTGCGGTGTGACCATCGCCAGTGCCCTGGGTTCCGTGGCCAGACGGCGCAGTGAGCAACGCATCCAGCACATGCGCTCCCTGGCGGGCGGGGTGCAGCGGGCGGTGCTGCGGCCGATTCCGCCCCGGCTCGGCGGCTACCGGGTGTCCGGCTTCTACCAGGCGGCGGAGTACGACGCCCTGGTCGGCGGCGACTTCTACGAGGCCCTGGAAACGCCGTACGGACTGCGCATCGTCCTGGGCGACGTGGCGGGGAAGGGGCTCGCGGCGGTCGACGCGACGGTCACCCTGCTCGGGGCGTTCCGCGAGGCCGCCGAACGCGAGGAGGACCCGGCGGCGATCGCCCGCTGGATGGACCGGTCGCTCGCGCGGCGGCAGCGGGCGACGGGGGACCACCGGTTCGCCACCGCGCTCATCGTCGAGGCGCATCCAGGGGGGCGGCTGCGGTTCGTCAACTGCGGTCACGTACTGCCGTGGCAGGTCGACCAGGACGGGGCCAGGGAACTGGCGCTCCCGCCCGGGACGCTGCTCGGCCTCTTCGACCAGCTCCGCACCGGGCCCGAACCCCTCGGGGCCGTCACCAGGATCCTGCCGCCGGGGGCTTCGCTGCTGGCCGTCACCGACGGTGTGACCGAGGCGCGCAACGGGGCGAAGGAGTTCTACGATCCCGCGCGCACGCTGCACGCCCAGGGGCTCGGGCCTTGCCCGACCGCGGTCAGGGACGCCGTACTGACCGGGCTTGCTCACCACTCCGGGGGGAGGCTTTCGGACGATGCGGCGGCGCTGGTGGTGGGGGAGGCGTAGGGGTGTGGCGCGCGAAGTGTGCGGGTGGGGGTGGGTTGCTCGCGCAGTTCCCCGCGCCCCTGAGTACTCAGGGGCGCGGGGAACTGCGCGGCCAGCCCCGACCACACCCACACCTTG
>NZ_JBVIMX010000009.1:335287-367709 GCF_055579625.1 Streptomyces sp. NPDC032721
GCGAGAGGTGTGGGGGGGGGGGTGTTTTCTTAAATCGTTTCCCCCCCCCCTGGGGGGGGGGGGGGGGGGGGAACCTCCGCGGCCAGCCACGATCACACCCGCACTGTGACCACCGGCCGTGGCCGGGTTCGCCACCTGCTCAGCCCAGTTGGCGGACCCAGATCGCGCGTTCCGCGCACAGTGCGTCCGGGGTGATCCGCGGCTCCGTGTCCCACACCCGCGTCTCCCGCGACTCACGCGTATAGCGCGGCCACTCCTTCCCCGGGTCCAGGTCGTGGATGAAGTTCACCCATGCCCCGTGCATCGCGTCCGCCAGCGCCTGGGGCGGGTTCGGGCCCGTTGCCGCCGCCACGCCCTCCGTGGCCTCCTCGGTGTTCAGGTGGTCGAACGCGAACGGGAGGTCCAGGCAGTGGTACGACATGCCCGTGAGCGGGGCCGCCCGGCTCTCCCAGACGAAGTGGTAGAGCCAGGTGGGGAGTTCGTGTTCCGCGCGCGCCTCGGCAATCGTCAGCGAAGGGCCCCGGAACGTGATGTCCGTGATCACCTGCGGCATCTGCTGGGCCGGGCTCTTGTCCGGGTGCAGCGCGAGGAACGCGTCGCTGCGCGCCTCGTCCAGGCCGGCCCCCGCGAGCATGCCCCGTACGTCCCCCTCCGTGGTGCTCGCGTCGAACGGGATCGCGTTGAATTCGTCCCGGGTGAAGCCCAGCATCAGCGGCACCCCGGTGCTCGCCGTCCGTGCCTCCGCCAGCGCCTGCGGCACCGGCTGCGGGATCAGCTCCCCGTCGGCGAACGGCGCGAGGCTCAGCATCGGGATGCCCTCGCTGTCCGGGCCGGGAGCGCCCAGCGTGTCCTGGAGGGCGAGGATCTCCTCGTCCGGCAGGTCGCGGAGCGCGGCAGCCGTGGCCGGCAGCCCCGTGCGGGCGGTGAACAGCTTCGACACCCTCAGGCCCATCTCCCTGTCCTGCGGATCGAGCACCGCACCCGACATCGAGATCCCCGCCCGGAACAGCCCCTTCGCCGACGGCGTCGCCAGCAGCGTCTGTACGGCGCCGCCGCCCGCCGACTGCCCCCCGACGGTCACCTTCGACGGGTCCCCGCCGAACGCCGCGATGTTCTCCCGCACCCACTCCAGCGCGGCGATCCAGTCGCGCACCCCACGGTTGTCGGGCGCGTCGTCCAGGTGCAGGAAGCCCTCGATGCCGAGCCGGTAGCCGAGCGAGACGAGGACCACGCCGTCGCGGTTGAAGGTGGCCCCGTCGTACCACGGGCTGGCGGCCGAGCCCGCGACGAAGCCGCCGCCGTGGATCCAGACCAGGACCGGCAGCGCCGTCCCTGCGGTCGCGTCCGGGGTGAACACGTTCAGGTTGAGGGTGCCGGCCCCCGGGATCGTCGGCTCCGGGATCGTCGTGACCTCGGCGAACTGCCGGCGCTGCGCGGTCGGGCCGTACGCCGTCGCGTCCAGCGGCTCCGTCCACGGCTCCGGCGCGACCGGCGCGGCGAACCGCAGCTCGCCGACGGGCGGCTTGGCGTACGGAATCCCGAGGAAGCGGTCACCGGAGGCGCGCCGCTCGCCCCGGACGGGGCCGAGTGTCGTGCGGACGGTGGGGCGGAGGTCGGGGGTCGTCATCTGCTGGCTCTCCTGGTGCAAAGGGAGGTCGGGACAGTAGGTTCCGGTCGATTCACCATTTATGTCAATGCTTGAAATAAAAGGTGGTGTACGCCACGCCGAGCGGCCGAGCCCTCCGCCGAGGAGGCAGAATCGCCCTGTGCCCCCCAAGCCCGCCGACTCCGCTCCCCGGCCGACCGACTCCGCCGCCGTACGACGTCACAACCTCGCCCGCGTCCTGCGCCACATCGCACTGGCCGGACCCTGCTCCCGTACGCAGGTCGCCGCCGCCACCGGTCTGGTGCACGCCTCCGTGACCGCCCTGGTCGCCGACCTCACGGAACGCGGTCTGGTGTGCGAGGCGGGGACCACTCAGTCCGGCCGCCGGGGGCGTCCGCAGCGGCAGCTCCAGCTCGTTCCCGAGCGCGTCACGGCCATCGCCGTACAGATCAGTCTGGAGCGGCTGCGTACCCAGGTCACCGACCTGGCGGGCACGGTCGTCACCGAGGAGTCGGTCGCCCACCACGCCCCCAAGGGCGACCCCCCGGCGCTCGCCGCCGCGGTCGCGGAAGCGGTCGGCCGGGCGGGGGACGCGGCGCGTTCGGTGTCCGGGGCGCACCTGTCGCAGGTGGTGGTCGCGATGGCTGGCCCGGTCACCTCGGACGCCTCGCACACGGTGGCCGCCGCGACGGACTTCGGCTGGCAGGGGCCTGTCGACCTGGGCGCGCTCATCGGGGCGTGCCTTCCCGGAGCGCCGGACGTCTCCCCCGTCCCCCTTGTTGTGGTCAACGACGCGAACATGGCGGCCCTCGCCGAGTACCACTCCCTGGCAGCCCGCCAGGTCGGCCGACCCCCGCACGGCATGGCCTACTTCAAGGCCGACACCGGCGTCGGCGGCGGCTTCGTCAGCGAGGGCCGTATCCACGGCGGCAGCCACGGCCTGGCGGGCGAACCCGGCCACCTCCCGCTCTCCCTCGAAGGACCGCCCTGCGACTGCGGCGCCCGGGGCTGCCTCGCCATCTACGCGGGCCCCGAAACCCTCGTCGCGGCGGCGGGCCTGTCCGGCACGCTCCAGCGCTCCGGCAAGGACGCCGCACTCGCCGCACTCGACCTGGCCCTGCGCGCCGACGACCCCCGCGCGGTGGCCGCCCTCGACGCGGCGGGCGAGGCCCTGGGCGCCGCCATCCTCGGCGTCACCTCGATCCTGGACGTCGACGAAGTGGTGCTCGGCGGCTACCTGGCCACCTGGTACCCCTGGCTGGAGCGCGCCGTCCTCTCCCGCCTGGAACGCCGCCGCGCCCTCGCCCCGGCCATGACCCCGCTGCCCGTGCTCGGCAGCCTCGGCGAGGAGGCGACACTGCGCGGCGCGGCACTCTTCGCCCGGGACGCGGTGCTGGACGACCCGGCGCAGGTACCGGTGGGACGGCCTGCGCTCAGCGGGCTGCCAGACGCCACAGCGAAGTGACCTCCGCCGCGCGCGCGGCGTGCAGCGGGTCGTCGGCGTCCTTGGCGCGCGGGTGTTCCGGCCTGGTGTCGATGCGCTCCAGGACCTCCAGGCCCGCTGCCCCGATGACGGTCAGGAGCTCGTCGCGGGTCCGCAGGCCGAGGTGTTCGGCGAGGTCCGAGAGGATGAGCCAGCCCTCGCCGCCCGGGTTCAGACGGGCGGTCAGACCGTTCAGGAAGCCGTGCAGCATGTCGCTGTTGGTGTCGTAGACGCCCTGCTCGACGGAGGAGGTCGGGCGGGCGGGGAGCCACGGCGGGTTGCAGACGACCAGATCGGCGCGGCCGTCGCCCTCGGGGTACAGGGCGGGTCCTGTGACGTCGACGCGGTCGGCGAGGTGCAGCCGGCCGATGTTGTCGCGGGCGCAGGCCAGCGCGCGGGGGTTGATGTCGGTGGCCGCGACCCGGTCGAAGCCCCGGTTCGCGAGGACGGCGGCGAGCACGCCGGTGCCCGTGCCGAGGTCGAAGGCGGTACGGGGAGTACGAGTGCCGGTGCTGTCGGTGCTCCCGCTCGCCCGCCCGGGTAGCGGGGTGCGCGCGACCAGGTCCACGTACTCGCCCCTGACCGGGGAGAACACACCGTAGTACGGGTGGATGCGCGCGCCGAGCGCCGCGATCTCCACGCCCTTCTCGCGCCACTGCTGCGCGCCGATCACGCCCAGCAGCTCCGTGAGCGAGACCGCCTTGGGCCCGGTCGCGGGACCGTACGCCTCGTCGCACGCCCGGCGTACGTCGGGGGCCCGGCGCAGCGCGAGGGAGTGGTCGTCCTCCAGCAGGACCAGGAGCTTGCCCAGGACGCGGGCGCGGTGGTTGCGGGCCCGGCGGTGCAGGTGGAAGGACTCGGCCGGGGTGTCGCCGGTGGGCGGAGCCTTGCGTTCGATGCGGCGGCGCATGGCCTGGAGCAGCTGGCGCGCGTTGTGGAAGTCGCCGCGCCACAGCAGCGTCGTACCCTCGCAGGCCAGCTTGTAGGCGGCGTCGGCCTTCGTCCGGTCGTCCGCGACGGCGACCCGGGCGGGGGGCGGGGTGGCGCTCTCGGAGTGCCAGGGGGCGGACAGTTCGGTGTCGCCCTCGGTCCACCGGATCGTGGGCACCGGGTTTGCGGACGCCGGGTTCGTGGACACCGCGTACTCCTCGTGATCGAACGTGCGGGACATCGGGACAGCAGGGCATGACGGTGGAACGTGCACTCCGACGCGAGGAGCGTGTCATCGCGCGTCGCGCAGCGTCCGAATGTATGCCGCGGTCAGCGCAACGGCACGATCGTCGTCGTGCGAGAGATCTGCGAGGGCACGTGAGGCCGTGCTTCCCGGGATGTCCGCGAGCGCCTCGGTGAGCCGCCGGCGGGCGGACGGTTCGACGGTGTCGTGGGCGAGACGGTCAACGAGTGTGCTGGCGATCCTATCCGCCGCTCGCGGACGGCCCGCCAGCGCGCCCAGGGCGTCGGCGGCGGCGACGTCGCTCGTCCCCGCGACCACCATGTCCACGAGGGTCCCGACCGCGTCGTCCACGCCGCGCGGCCCAAGCGCCAGCGCCGCGTTGTTGCGGATCGTGGCGTCGGGGTGGGTGAGGGCATCGCGCAGCAGGGCGGTCGCGCCGTCGTCCGGGATCTCGGCGATCGACTCGACGGCCCGCTTCCCGACCTCGGCGTCCGGCGAGGCGAGGCCCTCGGCCAGGAGGGGCAGTCCGGCGGCGCCCGACTGCGCCAGGGCCCAGCGGAGGGCTCCGGCGACATTCGGGTCCGTCTCGCTCAGCACGGCCTCGACCAGCGCTTCCACCGGCAGCGGCACCGGAGCCTCTTCGTCCGACAGCGCCGAGGACTGTGCCGAGGGCTGTGGCGAGGGCTGTGCTGAGGACAGCGCCGCCCGCTGCCGCTTCGCCGGGCTCTCCGACCCCAGCGCCTGGAGCAGCGCCACGATCTGCAGCGCGTCCTCCCACCCGGCCGGTTCGGCAGCCCCCAGCCGCCGCAGCCGCGTCAGCAGCGCCGTCTCGGCCGCGATGCGCTCCTGCGTCTGCCGTACGAGGCCGTCGACGAGCTCCGAGGGCGTGAAGCCGGGATCGTCCAGCGCCCGCCCGACGTCCCGCAGCGAGAGCCCCAGCGAACGCAGGCTCTCGATGTGGAAGATCCGCCGGATGTCCTCGCCGGAGTACTCGCGGTAGCCGCCCCCGGTCCGCCCGCTCGGCCGGACCAGGCCGAGCGACTCGTAATGCCTGAGCATGCGGGCGCTGACCCCGGACCGCCGTGCCACCTCACCGATCAACATCCGCCTACCCTGCTCCTTCCTGCCCCGGTCCGCCGAGCACCGCGACACGCTTGGCCTCCTCGATCGCGAACTCGAATCCGGCGTCCGGGTCGTGGAACAGCCGCTCCGTGGCCAGCGCGTGCTGACGTACGAGCGGGTCCTGGTCGGTCGCCGCGATCCGCCGCAGCGCGGGCAGCATCATGTCACCGAGCGCGATCAGCGCCCGGCTCAGGCTGAGCCGGGTCTCCCGCTCGCCCCGCCCGAGCTGCGTCACCAGTACGCCGGCCAACTCCGCCTCCTCGCCCTCCGGTACGAGCACGACCGCCGCCCGCCAGGCGCTCCGGGCCACCTCGTCGTCCGGATCGGCCAGCAGCGCCCGCGTGATCACCGGCCACGCCTGCCGGTCCCCGATCTTGGACAGGGTGTGCAGGGCCTGGCTCCGCGCCTGGTTCCGCTGCGAGCGGACCTCGCCGACGAGGGCGGGGACGGTCGCGGACGAGGGGTGCCGGGTGAGCGCCCAGGTGAGCGTCTCGCGTACGTAGAACCCCGGCTCGATCGCGCACCGCTCGATGAGCTTGTCGACGAACCGCAGGTCAGGGTGCGTCCCGACCGCGAGCGCCGCCCGCAACCGCACCGACTCGCGGTCGTCCTCCAGAGCGCGGAGTGCGCGCGCCGTGTCCTGCTGTGCCATGGCCATCGGGACCACCTCCTTGACCACAGTGAAAACCTTGTCACCATGTCAAGGTCAACCGCTCAACGAAGAGGAACCCCGGCCCTCGTGGTCGGCGGCACCGGAATGCTCGCGGGCGTCGTCACCGCCCTGGCCGCGGACGGGCACCCGACGGCGGTGCTCGCCCGCGGGAAACAGGCCCTCGCCGCGCTCGCGGAGTCCTGCGAGGGGGCCGGGTACGTCGTCCCGCTTCCGGTCGACTACGCGTCAGGCGTACGGGAGTTGAGGAGCGCGCTGCGCGGCGCGGTCCGCGAGACGGGGCTCTTCCGGATCGCGGTCCTGTGGGTCCGTACGCCCCAACGGGCGGCGGTGTACCCGGCCCTGGCCGAGGTGCTGGCGAAAGACGCGCTCGTGGTGGAGGTCGTGGGCAGCTCGGCGGCCGATCCGGCGGGGCCGGCCCCAGAGGTTCCCCCGGCGTTCCGCGAACACCGCTTCCGGCGGGTGATCCTCGGGTTCACCGACGGGGACGGCGCGGGGGGAGCGGCCGCCGGCACCCGGTGGCTCGTGCACCGGGAGATCCACGAGGGGGTGCTCGCGGCGGTACGCGCGCCCGAGGGGGCCGGCGAGACGTACGGCTCGTACGACACGTTCGTCGTCGGCCGTGTCCGGCCCTGGGGGGAGCGGCCCTAGCCCGGAGCCGGAGCTCCCGCCGTCGCCCGGTACTGGCCCGGCGTGGTGCCGAACTGCCTGCTGAAGGCGTGGGAGAGGGCGTACGGGGTTCCGTAGCCGACCTGGCGGGCGACCGTGGCCAGAGGGTCCGGGGTGTCGCGGAGCAGGGCGGCGGCCGAGGTCAGCCGCCACCAGGTCAGGTACGCCATCGGCGGGCGTCCGACCAGGGTGGTGAAGCGGCGGGCCAGCGTCGCGCGGGAGACTCCCGTCTCGGCGGCCAGCCGGTCGACGGTCCAAGGGGCGGCCGGGTCGGTGTGCAGTGCGCGCAGGGCGTCGGCCACCACCGGGTCGCCCAGTACGGCCGGCCAGGTGCCGCTGCCCCGGGTCGTCCACACCCGGATCGTGTAGACCAGCAGCAGATCGAGCAGGCTGGGTACGGCGATGCAGGAGCCCGGCCCCCGCGCGCCCACCTCGTTGCCCAACAGGTCGATGACCGAACGGAGTTCGGGGTGGTCGCCCACCCGGTTCGGTACATGGACGACCGTGGGCAGTTCGCGCATCAGCGGGTGCGCGCCACGGCGGTCGAGACGGTACTTGCCGCACAGCATCTCCACCTCGCCCGAGCCGTCCCGGGGCCGGTGCGCGTCCCTCCTGTCGAGCCACCGCTCGAACGGCAGCGCCGCTGCCACGGTCGCCGCGTCGGCGGGGGAGTCGGCGATCACGTGCCCCGTGCCGTGCGGCAGCAGCACCAGGTCGCCCGGGCGGAGCGAGACCGGCGCGCCGGAGTCGGGGAGCAGCCAGCAGTTGCCCTCCAGTACGACGTGGAAGCCCGCACCGTCGTACGGGTCGAGCCGCGTGCACCAACTCCCGCCGACCCGCACCCGGTTCGAGGAGGGCCGCCCGATGCGTACGGCCGAGACTGCGTCGCTCACCACGTCCATCGGGTCAGGGTATCCGGGCCAGGGTGTCGTGCATGAGACGACTGCGTATCTTCATGAGTTGATGAGGCATTGAGACGCTCGATCGTGCTTCCTAGCATCAAGGTCATGGACATGGACACGAGTACGACCGAGGACATCGCACAACCCGAGGCCACCGACCCGAGCACCCAGCGCTTCGTGCTCGGCGACGTCGAGGTCATCCGGGTCGTCGAATGGCAGACCCCCTTCGCCCCCGCACGCACCCTGGTCCCCGGTTCCGACGCCGCGCTGTGGCAGGACAACGCGGACCGGCTGGCCCCCGCGCACTGGGACCCCGGGAGCGACAGGGCCGTCATGGCGCTCCAGTCGTGGGTCCTGCGCAGCCAGGGGCGGACCGTACTGATCGACACCGGAGTGGGCAACGGCCGTGAGCGGCCCAACAATCCGCACTTCCATCACATGCAGGGGGACTTCCCCGACGCACTGGCCCGTGCCGGAGTCCGGCCCGAGGATGTCGACGTCGTCGTCAACACCCACCTCCACGCCGACCACGTCGGCTGGAACACCACGGCGGCGGACGGCGGTTGGCGGCCGATGTTCCCGAACGCCCAGTACCTGATCCCGGCTGCGGACGACTTCCACTTCGGTCCGGAGAACGGCTACGGCAACGGCCGCCAGCCGGACGACCGGCTGCTCTACGAGGACAGCATCGCGCCCGTCCACCGGGCCGGCCAGTCCGTCCTGTGGGACGGGGACAGCGACGGGAGCAGCGGATACCGCATCGACGCACACCTCACCCTGGAATCCGCACCCGGCCACACCCCCGGCTCGTCCGTACTGCGCCTCGCGTCCGGGGGCGACCGGGCGGTCTTCGTCGGCGACCTCCTGCACAGCCCGGCGCAGATACTCGCGCCCTCCTGCAACAGCTGCTTCTGCCTGGACCAGGAGCAGGCGGTGGCCAGCCGACGCCGCGTCCTCGAACGCGCGGCGGACGAACGCGAGTTGGTCGTGCCCGCCCACTTCGCGGGCGCGGGCGCGGTGGAGGTCCGGCGGGCGGGCGACGGGTTCGCCCTCGGCCGTTGGGCGGCGTACGGGCGTCAGTGAGCCGAGTGGCCGACGGCAACGGCCGCTTCCGGCAGGGCCGGTGCGGCGTCGTACCGTGCCAGGATCAGCCGGGCCACCGCCTCATGGGTCCCGAGCGGCGCCGACGTCACCGAACCGGCCCCCGCAGCCGCTGCCGCCGCCCTGCGCGCGAAGAACCCCGGGGTCATCAGGTACGTCGACACCGTCACGTCCTCGTGGCCCTGCGCCCGCAGCGCCGCCACCGCCTCCGCAGGCGTGGGGGAGCCGCCGCACAGGTAGGACGGGACCGCAGGGCGCCCCAGACGGTGGGTCAGCAGCTCCGCCATCTCGGCGGTGTCCCGCTGCGACCTCGGGTCGGAGGATCCGGCCGAGGCGAGCACCACCGGCCCGGTGGCGGGCGCCCGTACCTGTTCCAGCCGGTCGGCCAGCGCCTGGGCGAGCAGCGGGTCCGGGCCCAGCGCGTCCGCGATCCGCGCCCGCACCTGTGGGGCCTCGGCCAGTGCCGCAGGAATGTCGACCCGGATGTGATAGCCCGTGCCGAGAAGTAGGGGTACGAGCACCACCTCGCCGGAGAGTCCCGCCAGCACCTCCCCGAGGCTCGGGCGTGCCACATCGACGTACGCCAGCAACACCCGCAGTTCCGGGCGCAGTTCGCGCACCCTGGCGATGAGTGCCTCGGTGGTCGCGGTCCCGGCGGGGTCCCGCGTGCCGTGCGCCACGGCGAGGAGGGTCCGGGCCTTCGGCGGCCCCGGTATGTCCGGTGTCACCTCGGGTCCACCGCCAGCCGGTAGCCCCGCTTCGTCACCGTACGGACGAGGGAGGAGTACGGGCCCAGGGCCGACCGCAGCCGGGCCACCGCCGCCTCCACCGTGTGCTCGTCCGTCGGGCGCGGGGAGTCGGGTTCGGCGGGCCAGGCCCTGCGCAGGAGTTCGGCGCGGCTCAGGACGGTGCCGGGGCGTTCCGCCAGCGCGCGCAGGATCGCGGCCGGGAGGGGGGTGAGGTGGACGGTGCCGGCGGTGCCGGAGACCGCTGTGCCCTGGAGGGTCAACCAGTCGCCCTCGTGGGGGAGTTGGCGGCGGTGCAGGCCCGGGAGCTGCTGGTCGAGGGTGCGTACCAGGGAGCCGAGCCTGCCGCGTTCCGGCCAGACGCACGGCACGTCCGCCGCGAGCAGCGGGCGGGCGCAGACCGGGCCTATGCAGGCCGCGAGCACGGTCGTGCGCATCGCGGTGAGAAGCTCCTCGCGTCGGCCCGACTCCTCCGCCGCCCCGAGGAACGCGTCGATCGCCGGAGCACTGGTGAAGGGCAGCGCGTGCACCTCGCCCCGTACCGTCGCTTCCACCAGCCGCTGCACCGCTTCCGGGTCGGCGGCCGGACCCCACCGGTAGACCGGCACCTCCACCACCTCCGCGCCGCGTGCGCGCAGCGCGGCGGTGAACTCCGGGAGTGCTGCCCCGTGTTCCTGGACGGCGACGCGGCGCCCGGTCAGGTCCTGGCCGAGCAGCCACTCCAGCAGCTCGTCGACCGCCTCGGAAGCGGGCGCGTAACTCTCCCGCAGCCCGGACGCCCGGATCGCGCCCGTCGCCTTCGGGCCCCGGCTGATCACCGTCGCCGTCCGGCAGGCGTCGACGAGCGCGGTGCCCGTCCCCCACCCCTCCGCCGCGCTGATCCAGCCGCGCCAGCCGACACCGGTGGTCGCGACCACGTAGTCCAGCGGCGCCGCCAGGCACTCCTCGGTCGCCTGCCGTACGCGGGCGTCGTCGTCCAGCGGCACGATCCGCAGGGCGGGCGCGGAAACGATCCGCGCGCCTCGGCGCCGGAGCAGGGTTTCGAGCTCGTCGCGGCGGCGGTCGGCGGTCACGCCCACCGTCAGTCCGACCAGTGGGCCCTCGGGCGGAACGGGCGGGGTGGGCAGTGCTGCTGTCATGCGCCGACACTGGCCGAACGTTGTTAAGCCGCTGTTACGGACGCGTCTCGCCGACGTGAGAGTAGAGCCGCCCCGCGATACGGGCGTGTGTCCTGGCCCTCGCACGCTGACCTGCGGGAAGTGAGCGATACGTACCGTCCGCGCAACGCACGGGATGCGGGCGCGTAACGCCGCGCGGGCACGGTGTGGCCCATGAACGCGACCCCGACGACGCTCCCGGTGGCTCCGGCGGCCCCAGCAGGCAGCCCGGCCGCCGCCCCTGCCTCCCCCGCCGACACCCACTGTCCGTACTGCTCCCTGCAGTGCGGGATGCGGCTGCGCGCCACCGGATCGGCCGCCCGGCCCGTGGAGATCGTCGAGCGCCCCGAATTCCCGGTGAACCGGGGAGCCTTGTGCGGCAAGGGCCACAACGCCGCCGCCGTCCTCGCGCCGGGTGTCCGGCTCACCACCCCTCTCGTACGGGACGACAAGGGCGGCCCGCTGCGCGAGGCCGGCTGGGACGAGGCCCTGGACCGGGTCGCGGCGGCCTTCCGCACGACGGCCGGCCGGTACGGGCGCGACGCGGTCGGCGTGTTCGGCGGCGGCGGGCTCACCAACGAAAAGGCGTACCTGCTCGGCAAGTTCGCCCGCGTCGCATTGCGTACGGCGCACATCGACTACAACGGCCGCTTCTGCATGTCCTCCGCAGCCGCCGCGCACAAGGCCGCCTTCGGCCTCGACCGGGGCCTCCCCTTCCCCCTGGCGGACGTGGCGCGCACCGGCTGCGTGATCCTCGTCGGCAGCAACCTCGCCGACACGATGCCGCCCGCCGTCCGCTATCTGCGCGAGATGCGGGAGGCGGGCGGGAAGCTGATCGTCGTCGACCCGCGCCGCACCAGGACCGCCGAGCTGGCCGACCTCCACCTGGCCCCGATGCCCGGCACCGACCTGGCGCTCGCACTGGGGCTGCTGCACCTGGTGATCGCGGGCGGACACGTCGACGAGGAGTTCGTGGCCGCCCGTACGAGCGGGTACGAGGACGCGCGGGCCGCCGCGATGGCGCACTGGCCGGAGCGCGTCGAGACCCTGACCGGGGTGCCGGTGGCCCAACTGCGGCGCACCGTCGAGCTGTTCGTGGCCGCCGGATCCGGGATGGTGCTGACCGCGCGCGGCCCCGAACAGCAGAGCAAGGGCGTCGACACCGTCGGCGCGTGGATCAACCTGTGCCTGGCGACGGGCCGGGCCGGGCGCCCGCTGTCCGGCTACGGATGTCTGACCGGGCAGGGCAACGGGCAGGGCGGGCGCGAACACGGCCAGAAGGCCGACCAGTTGCCCGGCTACCGGTCGATCACGGACCCGGCGGCACGCGCACACGTGGCGCGGGTCTGGGGAGTCGACCCGGCGGACCTGCCGGGGCCCGGCGTCTCCGCGTACGAGCTCCTGGACGCGCTGGGGACCGAGGGCGGGGTCAGGTCGCTGCTCCTGATGGGCTCCAACCCGGTCGTCTCCGCACCGAACGCCCGCCACGTCACCGAGCGGGTGCGGGCCCTGGACACCCTGGTGGTCTGCGACGTGGTCCTCTCCGAGACCGCCGCGCTCGCCGACGTCGTACTGCCGTCGGCCCAGTGGGCGGAGGAGACCGGCACCATGACCAACCTGGAGGGCCGCGTCATCCTCCGCCAGGCGGCGGTGCGCCCGCCGGGGCAGGTCCGCTCGGACCTGCACATCCTGCACGAACTGGCGGCCAGGCTCGGGCACGAGAAGGGCTTCCCGTACGACCCGGAGGAGGTCTTCGCGGAACTGCGCGAGGCCTCGGCGGGCGGCCAGGCGGACTACTCGGGCATCAGCTACGGGCGGATACGGGAGGAGGAGGGGGTTTTCTGGCCGTGCCCGGCGGGTGCGGGGGAGGGGACGGAGGCCGGTGCGGGCGAGGGGACGGATGCTGGTGCAGGCGAGGGGGCTGATCCTCACCCCGGCACCCCGCGCCTCTTCCTCGACCGGTTCGCCACCCCCGACGGGCGGGCCCGCTTCGCCGACGTCTCGCACCGGCCCGCAGCCGAGGAGCCGGACGCCGACTACCCGCTGTACCTCACCACCGGGCGGGTCCTCGCCCAGTACCAGAGCGGCGCCCAGACCCGCCGCACCCCCGAGCTGAACGGTGCCGCACCCGGCCCCTTCGTCGAGCTGCACCCGCGTCTCGCGGCCCGACTGGGAGTGGCGGAGGGCGAGTTGCTCGCCGTGACCAGCCGGCGCGGACGGGCCACCGCACCCGCGCGGGTGACCGGGGGAATCCGGCCGGACACGGTGTTCATGCCGTTCCACTGGGCGGGCGAGGGCCGGGCGAACTCCCTCACCAACGCGGCGCTCGACCCGACGTCGCGGATGCCGGAGTTCAAGGTGTGCGCAGTGAAGGTGGAGAAGGCATGACCGGGCCGGTACGAGTGGCAGTGGTCGGCGCGGGCATGGCAGCCGCCCGGCTCGCCCGGCAGGCAATGGCCCAAGCGCCTGAGGGGGCACTGGAGTTCACGCTGTACGGCCACGAGTCGTACGCCCCGTACAACCGCGCCCTCCTCGCCGGAGTACTGGACGGCCGCTACACCCCGGACGCCCTCGCGCTCCCGGCCGGTGGAGCCCTCGTCCGTACGGGCACGGAGGTCGTGGCCCTGGACACGGCGGACCGGACGCTGCGGACGGACACGGGCGAGTCCGCCTCGTACGACCGCCTCGTCCTCGCCACTGGGGCGAACCCCGTACTGCCCCCGATCCGCCACCTGCACAGCACGGGACCGGACATGCCTGGGAACGCCAAGTCCGGCCGCGAGCTCAAGGACGGGGTGCACGCCTTCCGGTCGCTCGCCGACTGCGTACGCCTCGCCGAGGCCGCCACCGACGCCCGGCGCGCCGTCGTCATCGGCGGCGGGGTACTCGGTGTCAGCGCCGCCCGCGCACTCGCCGCCCTCGGCATTCCCGTCGAAGTCGTGCACCAGGCACCACACCTGATGGAACGTCATCTCGACGAGGAGGCCGGTGCCACCGTCCGGCGCGCCCTGGAAGGCATGGGCGCTGCCGTCTACACCGGCAACCGGGCCCGCGCCCTGCGCGGCGACCGCGCGGTGACCGGGGTCGCCCTCGCCAGCGGCCACGTACTCGACTGCGACCTCGTCGTCCTGGCCTGCGGGGTCCGCCCCCGCACCGGTCTTGCCCGCGCCGCCGGGATCGAGGTGCGGCGCGGCGTTGTCGTCGACGACACCCTCGCCACCTCGGCGCCCGGTGTGTACGCCATCGGCGACTGCACCGAACACCGGGGCGCCGTGCACGGGCTGACCGGACCGGCGTGGGCGCAGGCCGACGTACTGGCCGCCCGGCTCTCGGGCGCCGCACCGGACGCCACGTACACCGGGACTTCGGGCCCCGGGGCTTCGGGCTTCGCCCGGCTCACCGCCGGGGCCCTGGAGATCGCCGCGTTCGGCGAGGTCGCGGACACCGACGGGGACGCGCTGCGGCTCGCCGACGGCACGCGCGGGGCCTACGGCTCGTACAAGAAGCTCGTGATGCGCGGCGACCGGCTCGTCGGCGCGATCCTCGTCGGCGACCTCACCGCCGTGGGCGAACTCACCCGTACCTACGAGAGGGGCGAGCCGCTGCCGCCGAGCCCCCTCGATCTGCTCACACCCATCGAAGCCGAAGGAGCCACTCTGTGACGTCCGTGACGGAGAAAGAAGCAGCCGCGACGGAGGCGGCGGGCCGCCGCCTGGTGCTCGTCGGCCACGGAATGGTCGGCCAGCGCTTCCTGGAGGCGTTCGCCGAGCGGGACGGGACCTCCCGCTGGCAGGTCACCGTGCTCGCCGAGGAGCCGCGCCCGGCCTACGACCGGGTCCACCTCACCTCCTGGTTCTCCGGCACCACCGCCGACGAACTCTCCATGTGGGACGCCGATTTCGGTACCAAGTACGACATCGACCTGCGGCTCGGCGACCCCGCCGAGACGATCGACAGGGCGGCCAGGACCGTGACCTCCCGCTCCGGCGAGGTCTTCGGGTACGACGCCCTCGTCCTGGCCACCGGCTCGTACCCCTTCGTGCCGCCGGTGCCGGGGCACGACGCGGAAGGCTGCTTCGTCTACCGCACCATCGAGGACCTGGAGGCGATCCGGGCCGCCGCCGACACCGCCCGGGTGGGCGCGGTCGTGGGCGGCGGGCTGCTCGGTCTGGAGGCGGCGGGCGCGCTGCGGGCGATGGGGCTCGACACGCACGTCGTCGAGTTCGCCCCCCGGCTGATGGCCCTTCAGGTGGACGAGGGCGGCGGTGCCGTACTCCAGGACAAGATCCAGGAGTTGGGCGTCACCGTGCACACGGGGGCCGGCACCCAGACCGTCGAGACCGACTCCGACGGCGCCGTGCGGGGCATGGTGCTCTCGAACGGGGCGACCCTCGACACCGACCTCGTGGTCTTCTCGGCGGGCGTGCGCCCCCGCGACCAGCTCGCCCGAGACTGCGGCCTGCCGGTCGGCCAGCGCGGTGGCATCGTGGTCGACGAGGCCTGCCGGACCGAGGACCCGGCCGTCTGGGCGATCGGCGAGTGCGCGCTCGCGGCCGACGGACGGGTGTACGGGCTGGTGGCGCCCGGCTATGCGATGGCCGAGGCGGTCGCCGGTCAACTCACCGGCGGCGAGGGCTCCTTCACCGGCGCCGACCTCTCCACCAAGCTCAAGCTGCTCGGCGTGGACGTCGCCTCCTTCGGCGATGCGCAGGGCACCACCGAGGGCGCCCTCGAAGTCCTCTACGCCAACAGCCGCGAGGGCGTCTACAAGAAGCTGGTCATCGGCGCCGACGGGGTGCTCCTTGGCGGCGTCCTGGTCGGCGACACCGAGTCGTACGACCTGCTGAGGCCGCTCGCCCTGAGCGGCGCCCCGCTGACCGCCCCGCCCGAGCAGCTGGTGCTGCCCTCGTCGATCGGAGCGGCGCCGGGACCGATCGCGCTGCCCGACGACGCGGTGGTCTGCTCCTGCCACAACGTCACCAAGGGCGCCATCCGCGCCGCCGTCGCCGACGGCGGGTGCGCGGACGTCCCCGCCGTGAAGAAGTGCACCCGCGCGGGCACCGGCTGCGGGTCCTGCGTAAAACTCCTCGGCACCCTCGTCGCGGACGAACTCACCGCTCAGGGCGTGGAGTTGGCCACCGGTCTCTGTGAACACTTCGCCCACACCCGCGCCGAGCTCTACGAGATCGTACGGGTCAGGCGCATCACCACCTTCGCCCAGCTCATCGCCGAACACGGGCAGGAGGGGAAGGCGGGCAGCGAGGGCTGTGAGATCTGCAAGCCGGTCGTCGGCTCGGTCCTCGCCTCCCTCAGCCCCGCCCTCGGCGACGCCGTCTCCGGACACATCCTGGACGGCGAACAGGCCGCCCTCCAGGACACCAACGACCACTTCCTCGCCAACCTCCAGCGCAACGGCTCCTACTCGGTCGTCCCGCGCATCCCCGGCGGCGAGGTCACCCCCGCCGGGCTCATCACCATCGGCGAGATCGCCCGCGACTTCGGCCTCTACACGAAGATCACCGGCGGCCAGCGCATCGACATGTTCGGCGCCTCGGTCGACCAACTCCCGCTGATCTGGCGGCGCTTGGTCGACGCGGGCTTCGAGTCGGGCCACGCCTACGGAAAGTCGCTCCGTACGGTGAAGTCCTGCGTCGGCCAGACCTGGTGCCGCTACGGCGTCCAGGACTCGGTCGCCCTCGCCATCGAACTGGAGCTCCGCTACCGGGGGTTGCGCGCCCCCCACAAGCTGAAGTCCGCCGTCAGCGGCTGCGCGCGCGAGTGCGCGGAGGCGCAGAGCAAGGACTTCGGCGTGATCGCCACCTCGGCCGGCTGGAACCTCTACGTCGGCGGCAACGGCGGCATGACCCCGCGCCACGCGGACCTGCTGCTGGTCGACGCCGACCGCGAGACCCTGCTCCGCACCATCGACCGCTTCCTGATGTTCTACGTCCGCACCGCCGACCGCCTGGAGCGGACCGCCCCGTGGATCGAACGCATGGAGGGCGGCCTCGACCACCTGCGGGCGGTCGTCGTGGACGACTCCCTCGGCATCTGCGCCGACCTCGACGAACTGATGGGCCGCCACGTCTCGGCGTACGAGGACGAATGGCGGGCCACCCTCGACGACCCGGAACGCCTCGCCCGCTTCGTCTCGTTCGTGAACGCCCCCGGAACCCCCGACCCGACCATCCGCTTCGTCCCCGAACGCGACCAGATCCGCCCGGCGGACGCGCTGGTGGCGGGCCCGACCCTGGAAGTGAGGACTCTCGCATGAGCACCACTGCTGTGAGTACGGCCGCTGTGAGCACCACTGCGGGCGCTCTCCTCATGGTCGAGGTGGACACGGGGGACGGCTGGGACGCCGTCTGCCCGTACGACCTCCTGATCCCGGGCCGCGGAGTCGCCGCACTGGTCGGCGACCACCAGATCGCCCTCTACCGGGACCGCGCCGGAACGGTGCACGCGGTCGGCAACCGCGACCCCTTCAGCGGCGCCCACGTCATCTCCCGAGGCCTGCTCGGCACCCGCGACGGCGTCCCGGTGGTGCTCTCCCCGATGTACAAACAGGCCTTCGACCTCCGGACGGGAACCTGCCTGGACGAGGAGACGGCCCCGGACGGAACCCCGGCAACCCTCCCGGTCTGGCCGGTCCGCACCCGGCCGCTCGACTAGCTGCCCCCGGCCGCTCGGCTAGCTGCCCCCGGCTCCTCACCCTCCCAGTTAGGCGGAAGCCACACCCATGACCAGCACCCTCCGCACCCCCCAGTCCCCACCCAAGTCCCGTCCGCCCATCGACGAGTGGCGGCCGGAGGATCCCGCGTTCTGGTCCGCCACCGGCGCCGCCATCGCCCGCCGCAACCTCGTCTTCTCCGTACTCTCCGAGCACATCGGCTTCTCCGTCTGGAGCCTGTGGTCCGTCCTCGTGCTCTTCCTCGGGCCCGAGTACGGCATCGACCCGGCCGGGAAGTTCGTGCTGACCGCCGTCCCCACCCTGCTCGGCGCGGCCCTCCGGCTCCCGTACACCTTCGCCGTCGCCGTCTTCGGCGGGCGCAACTGGACGGTGATCAGTGCCCTGGCGCTGCTCCTCCCCGCGCTGCTCACCGCGTACGTGCTCGAACCCGGGGTCTCGTACACCACGCTCCTGGTCGTCGCCGCCGTCGCGGGCATCGGCGGGGGCAACTTCGCCTCCTCGATGGCGAACATCAACGCCTTCTACCCCCAGCACCTCAAGGGCCGTGCCCTCGGCATCAACGCGGGCGGCGGGAACCTCGGCGTACCCGCCGTACAGCTCCTCGGGCTCCTCGTCCTGGCCACCGCCGGTGCCGCGCACCCCCGGCTGGTGCCGCTGATCTACGTACCGCTCATCGTCGTCGCCGCACTCGCCGCCGCCCTGCGCATGGACAACCTCCCGGCCCTGCGCAACGACCGGGGCGCCCTCAGGGAGGCCGCCCGGGAGCCGCACACCTGGGTGATGTCCGTCCTCTACATCGGCACCTTCGGCTCCTTCATCGGCTTCGGATTCGCCTTCGGGCAGGTGCTGCTGGTGCAGTTCCACGCCGACTTCCCGACGGCGGTCAGCGCCGCCTACCTGACCTTCCTCGGGCCGCTGCTCGGGTCCCTGATCCGGCCCGTGGGCGGCGCGATGGCCGACCGGTGGGGCGGGGCGCGCGTCACCTTCTGGAACTTCGTGGCCATGGCGGCCGGCGCGCTCCTCGTGCTCCTCGCCTCGAAGTCGGGCTCGCTGCCGCTCTTCCTGACCGGATTCGTCGCGCTCTTCGTCTTCAGCGGCATCGGCAACGGCTCGACGTACAAGATGATCCCCGGCATCTTCCACGCTCGGGCCGCCCGCGAAACGGCGGCGGGGGCCGACCCGGCGGAGGCGGAGGGGCGCTCCCGCCGCCGCTCCAGTGCCGTGATCGGCATCGCGGGCGCGGTCGGCGCGCTGGGCGGAGTGCTGGTGAACATCGCGTTCCGCCAGTCCTTCCTGACGGAGGGCACGGGCGACGCGGCGTACCTCGCCTTCCTCGCGTACTACGTGCTGTGCCTGGCGGTCACCTGGGCGGTGTACCTGCGGCGGCAGCCCGCTCGCTTCCGCGCCTGACCCTTTTCCGATAACTTCGCGCCCAGGAGGTGATCTTGCATGGAGCGGATCGCGCAGGTCATTCGGGTCGTCCCCGAAAAGGTCGCGGAATACCGGAAGTTGCACGAGGCGGTGCCCGAGCCGGTGCTCGCCCGGCTGCGTGCGAGCAACATCGCCAACTACTCGATCCATCTGCTGGGCGACCGGCTGTTCAGCTACTACGAGTACCACGGCACGGACCTCGCCGCCGATCTCGCCGTACTGGCCGAGGACGAGGCCACCCAGGAGTGGTGGAAACTGACCGACCCGCTCCAGGAGCGGGTGCCGGAGGCGGCACCGGGGGAGTGGTGGGCGCGGGCGGAGCAGGTCTTCCTGATGGAGTGAGGAGCGCATCGGAGACCCAGGTCACATCCTTCCGTGTCACAGGGGCTCGGGCTACCTCGTCTCAGGGGACGTAGGCAGCCGTTGAGGACCTCGTACGGACCCCGTACGAACACGAAGGAGCACACCATGGAAGCGCGACTCGACTACTTCGCCAGCCAGACCGCGGGCAAGGCCTTCAAGCACTTCATGGCAGCGGGCCGGGTACTCAAGGAATCGACGCTGCCCGCCGATGTCCAGGAACTGGTGGCCCTGCGCGTCAGCCAGATCAACGGCTGCGCGGCCTGCATCGACATGCACACCAAGGACGCCACCGCCGCGGGCGAGACGGCGGTACGGCTGCACCTGGTGGCGGCCTGGCGGGAGGCCACCGTCTTCACCGAGGCCGAACGCGCCGCGCTGGAACTGGCGGAGCAGGGCACGCGGGTGGCGGACGGCGCGGGCGGGGTCAGCCAGGAGGTGTGGGAGAGGGCCGCCAAGCACTACGACGGCGAGCAGCTCACCAGCCTGGTGACCCTGGTCGCATTCATGAACACGGCGAACCGGTTGAACATCATCGCCCAGACGCCCGCAGGAGGTTACGTGGCCGGTCAGTTCCACTGAGCAGGGGCCGGTTACCCTGCCACCGACGGTTTCGGGTGATCCAGGGGTTCGGGGAAGAGGGCGCGGCGTGAGCAAGGTCGAGGAGTTCGAGGAGCTGCGGCCACTGCTGTTCTCGATCGCGTACCGGATCCTGGGCAGCGTGGGCGAGGCCGAGGACGCCGTCCAGGAGACCTGGCTCCGCTACGACGCCTCGGCGACCGAACCCGTGTCGGCGAAGGCGTTCCTGTCCGCCGCGGTGACCCGGCTCTCCATCGACGTACTGCGCTCCGCGCGGGTGCGGCGGGAGGAGTACGTCGGGCCGTGGTTCCCCGAGCCCCTGCTGAGCGACCCGTACCAGGACCCGGCGCGGGCGGCGGAGCTGGCCGAGTCCGTGTCGATGGCGGCGCTGGTGCTGCTGGAGCGGCTCAGCCCGCTGGAGCGGGCGGCGTTCGTGCTGCGCGAGGTGTTCGGCTTCGGGTTCGACGAGGTGGCCGAGGCGGTGGGGCGTTCGGAGTCCGCCTGCCGCCAGCTCGTCGTACGGGCGCGCCGGCACGTGCGGGACGGGCGGCCGAGGTTCGCCGCGGACGGGCGGGAGCGGCGGGAGCTGGCGACGCGCTTCTTCGACGCGTTGAAGGACGGTGACGTGGGCGGTCTGCAAAGTCTGCTGGCCGCCGACGTACAACTGGTCGGGGACAGCGGCGGCAAGGCGCCCCGGCTGGCCAGGACCGTGGTGGGCGCGCAGAACGTGGCGCGGCTGCTGGGCGCGGCGTTCCCGCTGCTGTGGCGGATCGACGTCACGTGCGAACCGTGCGAGGTCAACGGCCAGCCGGGCGCGATCCTCCGCGACCGCGACGGCAAGGTCCTGAACGTCATCGTCCTCGATGTGGTCGACGGCCGGATCCAGACCCTCCGGGGCCTGGGCAACCCCGACAAACTGAGCCACCTGGGCCCGGTGGCCGACGCCTGGGCCATCGACCGGGAAGCCCGCCGAATTCGCCAAACCCACAATCCCGTCGGGTGACACTGCACTACGTGAACGTGAACGGTGACGACTTCACCGGTGCCGCACAGCGTGATGTTCGGCTAGAGCGGCCGACGGCACCGGCACCGCCATCGGACTACCTGCCTGCGAACGTCCACACCGCGTGCTTGCCGGGGCCCACGACCAGCGTCGAGTTGCCGAGCTTCTCGACGTGCCGGTACGGGACCGCCCGGTTCAGTACGAAGTCGACCTGGCGCAGGCCCACCTTGTCGAGGGGGACGGCATCGAACCTGATCGTGGTCGTGCCACCCCTGGCAACCGCCCCGCCGCCCGGCGTCTCCCGTACGGTGAACCCGCCCGCCTTCAGCAGCGGCACCGTATTGGCCAGGTCGCGCGGGGTGACCGCGATGCGGATCGACGTCAGGTCGCGCATCAGACGGGTGCGGTAGTCGTCCCGGAGGTAGCGGTCCCGGCCGACGTCACCGGGGTAGCGGGCGGGCCCGGTCTTTCCGCGCGGGTCGGCGAAGTACTCCGGCCGGTACTCCATTCCCCAGGTGCCGAAGAGGTCGTACTCCCCGGTGGTGAACACGGCGTCGAACCACGGCACCGGAATCCCGTCGCCGAAGTCCCGCGTCTGCTGGAACAGCAGCGGATCGCTGATCCCGCCGTCCCGCAGCCGCTGGATCACCGTGTCCAGGTCGCCGTCCCGCTCGGTCGAGATCCCCATCCCGGCGGAGCCGAGGGTTCCGTCCTTCCCGGGCAGGTCGCCGACGCCGAACAGCTCCATGTACGTCTCGCGGCCCATCAGGTACCGGCCGGTCCAGGTCTGCCCGCCGGAACCCGTCGTCGTACGGACCTCGAAGTCGGCGAACTTCCGCAGGTACGCGGAGTGTTCGACGGCATCGGCCGTGGCCCGGTCCATCACCCCGTACGCATGGTTGTAGAAGAGCAACTGCCGCCCGGAACCAGCACCGGCACCAGCACCGGCGCCGGAACCGGGGTCGGAGCCCGGCCCGACCTCACCAGCCCTCGCGGCGCTCACCCCGCCCTGAACCACCCCCAGCGCAAGGATCACGGCAAAGGCAATGATCATTCGCAGTACGTGACGAATCAGCATGAGGGGGATCGTAGGCCGGGGAGCGCCCTTCCGCAGCCCTTCTAACGAGCCAGGGGCGCCAGGAGCACCTCCACCAACTCCTGCGGACGGGAGAACATCGGCCAGTGCCCGGTGTTCATCTCCACCAGCTCCCACCGCTCGCTCTTCAGCAGCTCCACCACATTCTCGTCCGGTTCGGGCCAGTCGAGCAGGCACTTGACGTACGTCGCCGGAATCTCGCCCAACCACCCGGCCAGCTCCGCCGGTTCGAGCAGTGTGCTGCCCGGGTGCCGTGTCGCCCCGCCCAGGAACCGGGCGAGCTGCTCCTCGCTCAGGTCCTGGTCCGCGCACTCGGCCGCGGTCGCCGGCGGCCAGAAACCGCCGTTCTCCGATATCGCCTTCACCAACGGCGCCCGGCGCGGGTCCGGTTCGGCCGGCACGAACGCCTCCCCGTCCGTCGGCACACAGGCGTCGACGAACACCACCCTCGCCAGCCGGTCACCGATCCGCTCGGCGGCCTGACCGACGGGGATGCCGGAATAGCTGTGCCCGACCAGCACCACCTCGCGCAGATCGAGCCGCTCGATCTCCTCGACGATGTCCCGCACATGGGTCTGCTGCCCCACGGCACCGGCCCCCTCGGCGTCCCGCTTCTCCGCCAGCCCGGAGAGCGTCACCGCATGCGCTCCGTGCCCGGCGGCACGCAGCCCGGCCACCACTTCCTCCCAGGCCCACGAACCCAGCCAAGCTCCTGCCACCAACACGTATTCAGCCATGGGGACAAGGTAACCGGGAGGTCTGACAATGCCCGGACCTTTGTCCGGGCGCCCTGGTCGCGTGCGAGGCTGTCACGCATGAAGACGACTCCCGACGGACGTCCCGTACCGGAAGCGCACGCCGACGAACGCGCCATGCTGGAGGGCTGGTTGGAGTTTCACCGGGCCACTCTCGCCTTCAAGTGCGAGGGTCTCGACGACGTACAGGCGAGGACGGCCGCCGTGGCGCCGTCGGCGGTCACGATGCTCGGTCTGGTCCGGCACCTCACCCGGGTCGAACGCAACTGGTTCCAGCGGGTGTTCAGCGGTGCGGACGTTTCCCTCGCGGAGGTGGGCGGTGCGGACGGCGGCTTCGCGCTGGACGAGGACGACACCCCGGGCGGCCTGCCCGAAGCGCTGGACGCCTGGCGGGCGGAGGTCGAGCGCAGCCGTGCGGTCGTCGCCGGTGCAGCCCTGGACGACTCCGGCCGCTTCACCCCGCAGGAGGCCGCCCGAGCGGGCACCGACACCGTCTCGCTGCGCTGGATCGTGGTCCACATGATCGAGGAGTACGCCCGCCACAACGGCCACGCCGACCTCATCAGGGAGAGCATCGACGGCGTCACGGGCCCGTGACGGAACGAGGGGCCGGTGAGAGAAGGGGCTGGTGGGCGAACGGGCTAGTGGGCGAACGGGCCGTCCAGTGCTGCCCACTGGAGCAGCATGATGGTCTTCGCGTCGGCGATCTCGCCCGTCCTGACGCGCCGCAGGGCCTCGGTGAAGGGCAGCTCCAGGACCGTGATGTCCTCGCCCTCGGCGGCCA
This sequence comes from Streptomyces sp. NPDC032721, assembly GCF_055579625.1. Classification (NCBI taxonomy): domain Bacteria; kingdom Bacillati; phylum Actinomycetota; class Actinomycetes; order Kitasatosporales; family Streptomycetaceae; genus Streptomyces; species Streptomyces sp. NPDC032721. The sequence goes on from NZ_JBVIMX010000009.1 coordinate 358,617, forward strand.
CGCCGCCGCCCGCCGAGGTGGCGGTGGAGCGGTCGTACGGGGCGGCGAAGAAGTGCAGGCGTTCGGTGACCGAGCCGGGGCTCATATAGACCTCGAAGACGCGCTGCGGGGTGCCGACCGTGTGGCCGGTCTCCTCGGCGGCCTCGCGCCGGATCGCCTCCTCGGGGCCGTGCCCGTCGAGCAGCCCCGCGGCCGTTTCGACGAGCATGCCGTCGGGGTGGCCGTTGACGTACGCGGGCAGCCGGAACTGCCGGGTGAGGAGTACGGTCGCGCGCTCCGGGTCGTACAGCAGGATCGTCGCGCCGTCGCCCCGGTCGTACGTCTCGCGCTGCTCGCGGCTCCAACTCCCGTCGCTGTGCCGGAAGTCGAAGGTGGTCTTGCGCAGTACGTACCAGTCGCAGGACAGCACCTCCACGTCCCGGACGCGGACGTCGGGGTTGCCGGTCAGGTCGCGGCCGTGGGAGTCGAGGGCGGTGCGGCCCCGGCGGTCGGGTATGTCGATGCCGGGGGTGCCGACAGTGCCGACAGTGCTTTCCGTGCTCATCGGGCGCCGGCCTCCGTGATCTCCGGGATCTCCGCGAGGTTCGTGTAGACCGCCGCGCCCTGCGAGCGGGCCTGTGCCACCATCCGGTCCGCGCCCTCGGAGGGGCCGCCGATCCGCAGCACGGCGTCGCAGCGGGCCAGCAGGCGTTCCGCGACCGGGTGGAAGATCTCGTCGTAGAGGGCGTCGCCGGGGCCGGAACTGCCGGCCGTCTCCAGAAGCGGCAGCGCCAACGCCTCGCCGGTGACCGGGAGATGGCCGGCACGGAAGAGGGTGAGCGCGGTCTCGTTCATGGCGGTGACGTTCGCGTGCAGCTTGGCGGGGTCGTCGCCGGTGCCGGATCTGTACGGCCCGGCGACGAGGATCATCAGCGGGCCGGGTGCGGTGTTCTTCATGGGTGTTCGGTCAACTCCTGTGCGAATGAGTGTGGTTGGCGTCAGGCGAGCAGCGTCCGCACGCCCGCCTTCCGTAGCGCCGCGAGGGTTTCCGGGCCGTGCGGGTGGGTGGCCGCGTCCTCGGCGGCGGTGTCGGTGACGAAGGTGCCGACCGCGTCGGGGGCGGCGACCCTGCTGAAGGAGCGGACCCCCAGCTTCGTCGCGTCCGCGACCGCCACCGTGCGTGCCGACTGCGCCAGTCCGGCCTGTTTGACCGCCGCGTCGTCCAGCGAGAACTCCGACCAGCCGTGCTCGCCGTGCACACCGCCGATCGACATCACGAAGCAGTCGAACGCGAGGGCTTCGAGCGTACGGAGTGCCAGCGGGCCCACCAGTGACCGCTCGCCGGGCCGCGACCGCCCGCCCACCACCAGCAACTCGATGCCGGGCCGGTCGGCGAGACGTACCGCGGCCTGAATGCTCAGCACCGCCACGGTGAGCGGGGCCCGCGCCGCGAGGTGCTCGGCGACGTGCACGGTCGTGGTGCCCGCGTCGAGCAGCACCCGCGAGCCGGGTTCGATCAACTCGGCGACCGCCCGTCCGAGCCGGTCCTTGGTGGCGGACTGCCACGGCTCGCGGGCCGTGAACCCGGCGCCGTCCTCCCGTGCCCGGGTGGCGACCGCGCCGCCGTGCACCCGTTTGACCAGGCCCTGGCGCTCCAGTTCGGCCAGGTCACGGCGGACGGTCATCTCGGACACCCCGAGCCGGTGCGCGAGCTCGGACACGGAAACCCGGTCGGAGCCCTGCACCAGGCGCAGGGTCAGGTCAAGGCGATTGGCGACTCCCATGCCCCATTTCTAACACAGGAATGTTCGATTGAACATTTCCGTGTTCGTTCTGGCGGCTCTATGTGTGATCCGGCACCAGTACGGAGAACGCGTACCGCGCCGCCTCGGCGATCAGCGCCTCCTTCGGCTCCGCCTCGGCCCCGGGGCGGTCCGTCAGGATCGCCAGGACCACGGGGGAGGCGGCGGAACCCTTCGGCGGACGCAGGACCGCGATGTCGTTGGCCCGCCCGTAATCGCCGGTTCCGGTCTTGTGGGCGACGGTCCAGGTCCTGGGCACTCCCGCCAGGATCCGCTGCCGGCCGGTGGCGGTGCGCAGCAGCCAGTCGTCCAGCAGGGCGCGCTTCTCGGCGGGCAGCGCGTCACCGAGCACCAGTTCGCGCAGGGCACCGGCGACGGCACTCGGGGTCGTGGTGTCGCGCGGGTCGCCCGGGCGGTTGCTGTTGAGGTCCGGCTCGTACTGGTCCATCCGGCTGACGGAATCGCCGAGCTCGCGGAAGTACGAGGTCAGTCCGGAAGGGCCGCCGGCCTTGCGCAGCAGCAGGTTGCCCGCGGCGTTGTCGCTGTGGCGGATCGCGGCGTCCATGAGCGCGCGGACGGTCATCCCGGTGCCGACGTGCTTCTCGGTCACGGGGGAGTGGGGGAGGATCTCGTCCCGGGTGTACATGACGCGCTCGTCGAGACGGCCGACCGGGAGCTTGTCCAGGACGGCCGCCGACACGAGCGCCTTGAAGGTGGAGCAGAAGGCGAACCGGTCGTCAGGCCGGTGGACCAGCGTGGCACCGCTGCCGGTGTCCAGGGCGTACAGGCCGAGCCTGGCGCCGTGGGTGCGTTCGAGGGCGGCGAAGCGGGCGGTGTGCTGCGCGGTGGTCTTCGCCGGACCCCCGGAGGCCGAAGCCGAAGCCGAAGCAGAGTCGGATGCGGATGCGGAAGGGGTGGCCGACTCCCCGGAGTGCGTCTGCGACCCGCACCCCGCCACCGCCGCCAACGGCAGCCCCACTCCTGCCCCGAGCATCGCGCGTCGCGTGTGCATCCTGGACGTTCCCATCACCTGGCTCCTCTTACTTGCCGATTCCCGCCGTCATGCCCTCCACGATCCGCCTGCCCAGCCACAGGTAGAGCACGATCATCGGGTACACCAGGATCGTGATGCCCGCGAAGAGCGCGCCCCAGTCGGAGCTGTACTGCATGCTGCCGTACAGGCTCAGCAGGGCGGCGGGCAGCGTCCGTTCCTCCGGGAGCGGGGTGATCAGGAGGGCGAGCAGGGTCTCGTTCCAGAGGCCGATGACGTTGAGGACCAGGACCGTGGTCATGGCCGGGCGGGCGATGGGCACGACCACCTGGACGAACGCGCGTACCGGCCCCGCACCGTCCAGCTCGGCGGCCTCCTCGATCTCCCGCGGCAGCGAGCGCAGATAGCCGGTCAGGACGAAGACCGTGAAGGGGAGGGACAGGACGACCTGGAAGACCAGCAGCGTGATGCGGTTGTCCCACCAGCCCGTCACCCAGTCGATCATGAAGCTGCTGACCGAGAGCTTGATGACGACGATCGGGATCACGACCGTCTGGAGGGGGATGCTCATACCCATCGCGAAGTACCCGGTCAGCGGGCCCGCCACACGGCGGGTGGAGCGGGTCAGGACGTACGCCGCCGGGGCCGCCAGCGCCACGATGAGCAGCGAGCCGACCAGAGTGAGTGCCGTGCTGGTGAGCGCGGCCGAGGAGAAGCCGGCCGCCTTCCACGCGGTGCCGTAGTTGCTCCACTGCGGACTGTCCGGCAGCCCGAACGGGGACAGCCAGACCTCCCCCGACTCCTTGAGCGACTGGATGCCGACCCAGCCCACCAGGGCGAGGTTGAAGGCCACCCACGCCCAGAGCGCGAGCGACGTGGCCCGGGGGACGAGGAAGTCCCCCAACAGGCGGCGCGGCGACCAGATCGAGCCGGACGTCATCGACGTACTCACGGAGGTCCTCACGGAGGTACTCACGACAGCTCCACTCGCTCACGACGGGTGATTCGACGGGTCAGCCACACCAGCACCGTCGTCACGATCAGTACGAACACGCCCATCGCCGCAGCCGAACCCAGCTCCGGCGCCCCGCCGTTGTTGGTCACCGACAGGAACTGCTGCACCGCCACCGTCCGCGCCTGCAACGGCGGACTGCCCGGCGTCCCCGCCGTCGTGAAGGCGATCACGATCTCGAACACCTTCAGGCTGTTCACCACCCAGAGCACCGCGCACACCGCGAAGACGTCCCAGGTCAGGGGGAGCGTGATGTAGCGGAACTGCTCCCACCTGGTCGCGCCGATCAGCTTCGCGTCCTCGTAGAGGTACGGCGGGATCGAGTCCGCCGCCGACATCATCAGCGCCACGTAGAAGCCGGTGCTCGACCACACCAGACCCCCGATCACGCACCGGAACACCATGTCCGGGCCCAGCCACGGCTGCGGATCCAGCCCCACCCAGCCGAAGACGGTGTTGACCGCGCCGCCCGGGTTGAGCAGGAAGCCGATCGCCGCGCCCACCGCGATCATCGAAATGATCATGGGGAGGAAGACCACGGACCGGATGAACCCCCGGCCCTTCGCCTGCCGCAGCACCACCATCGACAGGAAGGTGAAGCCGAAGACCGCGATCCCGCCCGCCAGCGCCAGTACGAAGGTGTTGACGAAGGAGGTGCGGAACGCGTCGTTCTCCAGCAGCGCCGTGTAGTTGGCGAGCCCACGCCACTCCATCTCGGAGCCCGGGCCCGCCCATTTGTTCAGGCTGACCCAGAACCCGTACAGCGCGGGCAGCACGAAGAGCAGGCTGTAGCCGATCAGGGCAGGGAGGAGGAAGGGCCAGAAGGCGCGCTCGCGGGCAGGACGGAGCTTGCCCTTCCTCTTGTGTGGTTCGTACGGTGCGGACCCGGACCCGGAGCCGGACTCGGACCCGTCGGTGGGAGCCCGGTGTTCCGCTTCCCCGGCCGGGCCGTCGACGGCCAATGTGCTCGTACCCATCCCGTCAGCTCTTGTTCTTCAGGTACGCGGCCGTCGCGGCCTTGCCGTCCTTGATGAACGCCGCGGCGTCCGACTTCCCCGAGACCAGCTTGTCGTCGATCGGCAGGAACACGTCGTTCCACCACTTCTGGTCGGCCGCGGCCCCGTCGTACGTCCGGTGCGTGGCCTTCGCGTCGGCCACGTCCTTCTGTATCCCGGCCAGATGCGCCGGAGCGGGCACGTCATCGCGCGCCGGGATGCTCAGCGCGCTCTCCGACATGGCCTGCGCGTACTTCTTCTTCAGCGCGAAGGCCAGGAACTCCTTCGCGGTGTCCGGGTTGTGGCCCTTGGCGTTCACGCCCCAGCCGAGCGTGCCGACCTCCACCGAGTCCTTGCCGCCCACCGGGAGCTGGAAGGACGTCACCTTGGCGTCGGCGGCCAGCTTGGGCTTGGTCTCACCGGCCAGCCAGGTGCCGTTGATGTTCAGGTCGTACTTGCCCTGCGCCCAACTGTCCTGCGCCGCCGGGAACTTGGTGGCCATGAAGTCCTTCTGGAAGTAGCCGCCCTTCGCGAGCTGCTCCACCCTTTTCGCCGCCGCAAGCACCTCGGGCCTGTCCCAGGCCGCCGGGTCGGTGGCGAGCGCCTTCATGCTGCCCTCGCCGTTCGCCCGTACCAGCGCGCTGTAGAACCAGTAGACGTTGTAGAAGTTGATCGTGCCGTCCTGGCCGATCGGGGTGCGCCCCGCCTTCTTCGCCTCCGTCAGGTACGCGACGAACTCCTCCCAGCTCCTGGGCGTCTTCACCGGGTGCTTGGCCGCGTCGAACCACACCGCCGTCGAGATCACCGTGTGCGGTACGAAGGCCAGCCCCTTGTCCGTGCTGGACGCGCCGCGCACCGCCTGGGACAGAACGTCGGACACCGGCTTGCCCTCGCCGGGCACCTGCTTCTTCAGTACGTCATCGAGCGGCGCGGCCAGGTTCTGCGCCGCGAACCGGTCGATGGTGTCGGTGGAGGTGTCGAACAGGTCCGGGCCCTGGCCCGCCGCCATCTCGGTCGCCAGGTTGTCGTTGCCCTTGCGGCCGACGAACTTCACGTCGACCTTGGCCCCGGTCTCCTTCGCGAAGTCGTCGAAGAGCGCCTTGATGGCCTTGCCCTGCGGCTCGTCCGCACCCCAGGAGGAGCGGTAGACCAGCTCCTTGGCGGCCGAGGCGCCGCTGTCCCCGCCGCTGTTCTTCTTGCCGCACGCGCCCACGCTCAGGGCGAGTGCGCCCACGGTCAGGACGGCCGTCAACTTGCGCATGGTGAGGGAGCCTTTCGTCGAAGGAGGTGTGGTGCCGGGGTGCGCTGCCGGGGTGGGATTACGTGTGCGGGTTACGTGCGCGGGTCACGTGCGCGGGTCGAGCGCGACCACGGTTCCCGTGCGCCGTGCCCGTTCCGCCGCCCACACCACCCGGTGCGTGGCGAGGCTCTCGTATCCGCTGGTCAGGACCAGCGAGGGGTCCTGCTTCCCGACGGCGTCGACGAACGCGTCGAACATCGTCGCGTCCCCGCCGCCGTGCCCGGTCGCCGCCGAGGCGTCCGCCCCGGCGCCCGTCTCGACGACCGTCACCGTGTCCGTGAGGAAGTCGTGCACGCGCAGGGTCACCCCGTCGCCCTCGACCGAGCCGAGCGTGCCGAAGATCCGCGTCTTGCGGTGCTCCAGCGCGGCGAACGCGGTGACCGTGCAGGTCGCGTTCGTACCGTCGGCGAACTCCAGGCTCACCACCTGGTTGTCCAGCACGTCGTTCCCGCCGGCGTACGCACATCTGCCGTAAGGGCCGTCCGCCAGCGCGGCGAGCACGCCCGCCTCCGTACGGGCCCCGGTCACCGCCGACAGCGGCCAGAACTCCTTCTCCGGATCGCCGAGGCAGCCCAGGTAGATCCGCTTGGCGGAGTACGCGCAGCCGCGCTCGACGGGGCAGGTCAGACAGGAGTCGGTCGCGCCATCGGGGCGCTGCTCCGGACGGAAGTGGGTGAGCGCGCCGAACGAGCTGACCCGTACCGGCAGTTCGCCCTTGACGTACGTGATCCAGTCGAGGTCGTGGCAGGCCTTGGCGAGCAGCATCGGCGCCGACTCGTCCTCGCGGCGCCAGTTGCCGCGCACGAAGGAGTGCGCCTGGTGCCACCAGCCGATCTGCTCCAGGTGCTGGATGTTCACGACCGTACCGATCCGGCCGCTGTCGATCAGTTCCTTGAGGGCGGCGGTGTACGGGGTGTAGCGCATGACGTGGCACACGGCGAGCAGGACGCCGTGCCTGGCCGCCGCGTCGGCGATGGTCCGCGCCTCGTCCTCGCGGTGCGCCATCGGCTTCTCCAGCAGGATGTCGTACCCCAACTCGGCCGCCCGGACGGCGGGTTCGCGGTGCATCCGGTCCTGGGTGGCCACGATCACCGCGTCCGCGAGACGGTCCCGCGCGAGCAGCTCCCGCCAGTCGGTGAAGACCCGGTCGGCCGGTACGTCATGCTCCTCGGCCATCGCGCGGCGGCGGACGGGGTCGGGCTCGGCCACCGCGACGACCTCGGCCCGCCCGGTCTCCAGGGCGCGGCGGGCGTAACTCTGCCCGCGCAGCCCCGCGCCGATGACGGCGAGTGTGACCATGAATGTTCCTCTTCCGATTTCCGGATACGGGTCTGGTTCTGGCTCTGGTTCTGGTTCTGGTTCCGAGCGGGGCGAACTGGCTCTTCTGATGGGTGAGTTGCTTGCCAGTTACTAATGAAGACTGTTTTTATTTCTCCATACAGAAGCTGTCAAGGGAGAACGCGGTGACGTTTTGACTCAGCACGGAGGCGATACCTCGCGCTTGCGCCGGATCAACCTGGTCACGACCCTGCGCACGGTGCGTGACGAGGGCCCGACCAGCCTCACCGAACTCTCCCGGCGGGCGGGCCTGTCCCGGCCCACCGTGGAGAGCCTGGTGGAGGAGCTGCTGGCCACGGGCTGGCTCAAGGAACTCCCGCCCGAAACAGGGCAGATGGGGCGTCCTGCCCGGCTGGTGGCGTTCCACGCCAGAGGCAGCCATGTCCTCGGCGTCGACATCGGCTCGTACAGCGTGCGCGCCACGGTGGCCGCGCTGGACGGCACGGTGGTGACCGCGCGTACGCGTCCGGTGGACGCCGGCTGCGGACGGGACGAGCGGCTCGACGGTACGCGGGCGGTCATCGAAGAGGCCCTGAAGGAAGCCGGGTTGGCGGCCGAGGAGGTCGCCGCCGTGTGCGTGGGCACCACCGGAGTCGTCACGGCGGACGGGGTGGTGCGGCTGTGCGTGGGGCTGCCCGACTGGGTGGGTGTGGACCTCGCCGCCGAGCTGGGCGCCGGGTTCCGCTGCCCGGTCCTGGTGGAGAACGACTGCAACCTGGCCGCGCTGGCGGAGAGTTGGACCGGTCTGGCGCGGGACGTCACTGACCTGGTCTTCGTCCTGTCCGGCGTGCGGACCGGGGCGGGCATGCTGATCGACGGTCGGATGCACCGGGGGCGGCGCGGGGCGGCCGGGGAGATAGGCGCGTTGCCGCTGGTGGGGTGGCACCGGGCGCCGTCGCACCTGGCGGGGTGCCCGGGGCTGCCGGAGGGGACGCTGCCGCAGGAGGTGGCGGAACACGTCTTCGGGCGGGCCAGGGACGGGGATCCTGCTGCCCGTTGGGCGGTGGAGCAGTACGCGCACGATCTGGCGGAGGGGATCGCGGCGTTGGTCCTGACGGTGGATCCGGCGTTGGTGGTGGTGGGCGGGGGGCTTTCGCGGTCCGGGGACGTGCTGGTGGAGCCGTTGCGGAGGCATCTGGATCCGCTCTGTCTCGAACCGCCCGAGCTGGCGATCTCGGTGCTGGGGGAGCGGGCGGTCGCTCTTGGCGCGGTCCGCCACGCCCTGAACCACTTCGACTCGGGCCTCTACGACATCGACACACCTCTCCCTGTACCGACCTCTTGACGCGGGGGCACCTCAACCCGCCATATATGAAAGAACTTTGGCAATCCCGCCGAGGTCCGCTGCGCGGGGCCATTCCCCACCCCGCCCCTTCCCGAACCGGGGCTCCGCCCCGGACCCCGGGGGTGGGTGGGGGACTGCTGGGGCTGCGCCCCAGACCCGAGGTGGCAGCCCGTCCGGGGTGAGTGGAGGCGTGCGGCTACGTCGCGGCTGGCCGCGCAGTTCCCCGCGCCCCTAACCGCCCCGCCCCCCGGCGGCGGAGCCGCCTACGCCCGAGCCCCCCTGGGCGGCGAAGCCGCCCTACGCCCCCGCCCCCTTGGGCGGCGGGGCCGCCCCCCGGGGGCGGAACGGGCGGGCAAGGGGGCGGCCCCCGGCGGAGCCGAACCCTCCGGCC